>DBFRZS010000040.1:0-96316 GCA_048501115.1 Collinsella aerofaciens
GGACATGTCAGGAAACGAGGGCAGCCCTGTGGGCGCCAGCGGAATGTGGGGTCACCGCGCGGTCCGCATCTGATGGTGTCGACGTCAATGGTATACGGGTGCATCATCGACGTCTTCAATACAGAAAATATCAGTGCGGAAAGTTTTCAGAGCTTTACCCTGTAAGGTCCCTGCCGTCACATGGCATTCAGGGCATCTGGAGTGGACGGCGGCTTGGCTACGAGCTGGGGCTGAAAATCTGAATGGATGGGTGCCGTTGCTGGGAGCGCAAGCGTTGCTGGCGGTGATCACTTTGGGACTGGAATTTCCGCCTACTAGTAAAAAGGCCTCCGGAGCTGTTGCTCTGGAGGCCTTTCGTTTACTTGCAAATGCGCGCGTTAGTTGTTCTTGGTCAGACGCTCGACGTCGTGGGCGATCATGTATTCCTCGTCGGTGGGGATGACCATGACCGTGACGGCTGAACCGGCGGCGCTGATGACCTGCGGGCCGTTGCCCACGGCCTCGCGGTTCTTGTTGTTGTCGATACGCACGCCCAGCCACTCAAAGCAGTCGCAGAAGGCCTTGCGGATCGACCAGTCGTTCTCGCCGATGCCGGCGGTAAAGGTGATGGTGTCCACGCCCGCCATGGAAGCGATCATTGAGCCGGCCTGCTGCATGGCCTTGTAGGCAAACATATCGAAGGCGAGCAGGCAGCGTTCGTCGCCCTCGGAGGCGCGCGTGCGGATGTCGCGGGCGTCGTTGGAGATGCCCGAGATGGCAAGCAGACCAGACTGCTTGTTCATCATGTCGTCGACTTCCTGGTAGCTGTAGCCGCCCTCGCGCTGCAGGTAGCACACGGTAGCCGGGTCAATGGAACCGCAGCGGGTACCCATCATCAGACCGTCAAGCGGCGTGAGGCCCATCGTGGTGTCGCGGCACACGCCGTCCTCAATGGCGGCAAGCGAAGCACCGTTGCCCAGATGGCACGAAAGCAGGCGATGGCAGCACGAGCCCAGGATCTCCTTGGCCATCATCCACTCGTAGCGGTGGCTCGTACCGTGTGCGCCGTACTTGCGCACGTGGTACTTGTCGCACACGTCCTTGGGCAGCGCGTAGGTGTAGGCGACCTCGGGCATGGTCATGTGGAACGAGGTGTCGAAGACGGCCACGTTGGGCAGCTCCGGATACTTCTCGCGGCAATATTCGATTGCCGCGGCCTCGCCGTAATTGTGCAGCGGAGCGAGCGGGGCCACCTCAAGGATCTTAGCCATGACCTCATCGTCGACGACCGCGGAATCATCGAAGTGCCAGCCGCCCTGAACGATACGATGGCCAATGCCATCAATCGTAAAGTCGGTCTTCTCGAGCTCCTCGAGCACGCGAGCGATAGCAGAGCGATGGTCGGGGAAAGGGACCTCCTCGGTCTGCTTGGCGCCACCGTTCTCGGAGTGGCCAAAGATGCCCATGTCCGAACCGATGCGTTCGCAGTTGCCCTTGGCGAAAACCTCTCGGGTATCGGTATCCAAAAGCTGATATTTAAGGCTTGAGCTGCCGGCGTTGACAACAAGTACGTTCAT
This sequence comes from Collinsella aerofaciens, assembly GCA_048501115.1. Taxonomy (GTDB): domain Bacteria; phylum Actinomycetota; class Coriobacteriia; order Coriobacteriales; family Coriobacteriaceae; genus Collinsella; species Collinsella aerofaciens_CD. The sequence goes on from DBFRZS010000040.1 coordinate 1,557, forward strand.
GAGACTCCTTTGCAGTGCAATACGGTCGACGCAGACCCCTTAAGGCGGCCGCATTTTAATAAGAAGTTATCACAACTTGATAAATAGCTATCAGTCATATCGCCCAACGAGCGCAAAAGAGGGGCCGAACGGCGCTCGGTCGTCCAGCCCCTCCCCTCTTGCAATTACTTGCCGTTGACGATGCGCTCGACGTCAGAAGCGATCATGAACTCCTCGTCCGTGGGGATGACGAAGATCTTGACCTTGGAATCCTTGGCAGACAGGCACCAAGCGCCGTCACCACGCAGGGCGTTGCGGGCATGATCCATCTTGACGCCCATAAAGGCCAGACGGTCGGCCACGCCAGCGCGGACAGCCGGAGCGTGCTCGCCGATGCCGGCAGTAAAGACCAGGGTGTCCATACCGCACATAGAAGTAGCCATCTCGGCAGCCTTGGCGGCAATCTTGTAGACGAACATATCGAAGGCGAGCTGAGCCTCGGGGTCACCAGCGGCGGCGAGCTCCTCGACGTTACGGCAGTCGTTGGTCTTGCCGCCGGTCACAGCCAAAAGGCCGGACTTCTTGTTCATCATCTCATCGACCTCGTCGAAGGTGTAGCCACCCTCACGCTGCAGGTAGCACACGGTAGCCGGGTCGATGGAGCCACAGCGGGTGCCCATCATGACGCCGTCGAGCGGCGTCAAGCCCATGGTAGTATCCATGCACTTGCCGTCCTCGATGGCACACAGGGAAGCGCCGGAGCCGATATGGCACACGACGACCTTGCGGGCCTCGCCGTTGGTCATCTCGGCGACCTTCTTGGAGATGTAACGGTAGCTGGTGCCGTGGGCGCCGTACTTACGGATGTGCAGTTTGTCGCAGACGTCCTTGGGCAGGGCGTAAGTCTTGGCGACCTCGGGCATGTTGAAGTGGAAAGCGGTGTCGTAGACCGTGACGTTGGGCAGGTCGGGATACTGCTCCAGGCAGTACTCGATAACGTTGGCCTCGGGGTTGTTGTGCAGCGGCGCCAGCGGAGCGACCTCGCGGATCTTGGCGAGGACGTCCTCGTCGACGAGGGAGGAATCGCCGAAGTACCAGCCACCCTGAACGATACGGTGACCAATGCCCTCGATCTTGACGCCGTTGGCCTCGAGGTCCTTCAGAACGACCTCGATGGCGACCTTGTGGTCGGGGAACTCGATGTTCTCGGTCACCTTCTTGGAACCGTTGGCAGCGTGGGTGAAGGTACCGCCGGTAAAGCAGACGCGCTCGCAGGAGCCCTTTGCGGACACCTTGTGGGACTTGGTATCGATGACCTGATACTTAAGGGTCGAAGATCCTGCGTTGACGACCAGAACGTTCATGTGTCTCCCTACTAACAGGCGGTGTGGCGCCGCCAGGTTACATACGCTTCAATAATAAACCCAAACGCCCTCGCGCTCGGGTTTATTGCGTTGATATATAAGTTATCGGTGCCTAAATACGCATGGCCTTTGACTTGTAAGACGAAATAGCGCGGGGATATACACCAAAGAAGAAATCCCGAGCGCGACAAGCAATATGACTCGAATGTCCGCGATGCTGCTCAACGCAGCATTGAACAGATAGAAAAGGATGGCACCCACCGCCACCATCTGGCTTTGAACCGAAATCAGTGAACAGCGCATCGAAGAATCGGCAGCATTTTGAAAAATTGATTATTAAATTGGAGCAAATAACGAGTAGGCGACCGTCTGCAACACATAGAACACGGGCAGCAAATAGACCGGAGTAAAGGGAATCAAAAATAGAGCAGTCAGGGAAAGGCGCACGATGCCGCAAATACGCGCAAAACGGCCCTTGTCGACATGAGCAATCACACTGGGCACAATAAGCCCCATGGAGGCCGAGGCAAGGAGCTGGACCGCAATGATCACACCCGAAGCGACGGCATTCATTCCGCGACCCGCAAGCAACAGTGAGAAAAAGTCTTCCAGGGCGACAAAAGCAAATGCCTGAGAACAGTCCATGATGAACGCTGAACGAAGAATGCCATTACACGCAATAGCAGCACCGATCATCTTCGGGCTAATTCCACGCTCAGGTGTCCCCGCAGCGCTCCCTCTTTGCATCTCAGGAATGCAGACAACGACAACCAACGTCAACACCATTGCGATGGTATCTGCCGAAAGACCAATAAGATATGCACCGACAGACGAAATGAAACCGCCCACGCAAGCGGAGATGGCATAAGAGGCATAGAAAACAAATCGCTCAACGACATTAAGTCTTACGAGCTGGTCCTGAGAGACGCTGTCAATGTAAATCGCTTCGATGGATCCGCTCACACATGCAACGGCAAAACCTTTAAGAGCAAACGCACCGATTAAAAGCAGAGGAGAACGGACGAGAAGCAGGGCGGCGTAGTATCCAAGCATTCCCACGACGCCAACGAGGCCGCTTGTCTTTCGTCCAAACCTATCAGCAATATAGCCAGTGGGAACTTCAAGGATGAACTTGCTCACTTGATATGCAATCATCATGCTAGAAATCGCCACCATCGAGAATCCGACGAATTCAAGGTAAACCGTCAGAAAATACAAGATGGTGCTGAAGTTCGACAGAAAAACGAACGTCATATAAAGCAAAACCGTACGGTTTTTCATACTCCGCCCTCCAAGAGTCAGCAATCTAAAATCGGAATCTTGGAAAAGCATGAGGGCAGAGCCGTCAGTCATGTGTTACAAGGCGTCAACATTCACTTGACGCCACGAGGCCAAATGGCCTCACGAAGCAAGGTGACGCAATAGGTGAAGAAATACCGTCTGGTGTCGATCGGTCCAGGCATTTTGTCGATAGCAAAAGTAGATGGGCAAGGCTACGTCATGCGAGCCTTCAATGGAACACTCGCTCACTTCCAGTCCATCTGATGCGAGAGAAGAGCCAGAAAAGCTCAATATCAATCCCCCGGCTTGAAGAAACTCAGTCTGCGCCCTGTTTCCGTATTCGACATCGCGAAAGCGGAAATTAACCAGCTGGGCTTCGGGGCATTGATTGATTGCATTGAGACAGGGTGACAAATTAATGGGAACAGCGAGCCTGCCGCCCAGTAACTCACGAATGGTCATAGCGTCAACAGATTGATGACCAGCTGGGCATGAAAGAACCTTGAGCTCCTTTTCACCCAAGTATTTCGAAGAAAGGACACTATCCCTTGGTTCCTCAAATGAGATGGCCGCATCCGAAATGCCAAGCACAAGTGATTCAAAGCATGTGGCCGTTGGCTGATGCCAAACATCAAGGTGAATCTGAGGGTGCGAGCTTTCAAACGAGTCGTACCAGTTTTCGGAAAAAAGACGCCCCCGCCCGTGAAGACAGGGGGCGTAAAGACGGAAATGGCCGTCGGGCGAAACGCCGCCGTTCCCCGATTGAGCGTACTTTTTGAGATCGTCGACTTGCGCCAGGATCACGCGTGCACGATGCGCAAATTCTCTGCCCGCCGGAAACAAAACAGCCTCCCCCGCCGATCGGTCGAGCAAAACAATCTGATACTCAGATTCCAACTTTTTTATTGCCGACGAAACGGCCTGCGGACTCACGTGAACGGCGCGAGCCGCTTTGCGCACGCCGCCATAGTTCGCTACAGCTTGAAGGTATTCGAGTTGAGAAAGCTGCATAGATTACTCCAAAGGCAGCCAAGTCGACGGGCCGTGCGTCCTCAGATGAGGTTCTCGCCCAGGTTCTTGCCGCCGAGAACGTGCATGTGGAAGTGCATGACGGTCTGGCCGGCGTTGACGCCCTTGTTGGAGATGACGCGGAAACCGTCCTCCAAGCCCTTGGCCTTAGCGACCTCCTGGATGGCGTGAGCCATGGCGCCCATGGTCTCGGCCGGCACGTTATCGGCGATATCGCTGTAGTGCTTCTTGGGGATCACGAGCGTGTGGACCGGCGCCTGGGGGTTGAGGTCGTCGAAGGCGATGACCTGGTCGTCCTCATAGACAACGGTCGAGGGGATCTCGTGGTTGGCAATTTTGCAGAAGATGCAATCGCACATGGTTGGTTCCTTTCTCACAGACCAAGGTAATTATATTTGGTCGGGATGGTTAGAACGAGAGGTTGTCGTCCGTGTTGGCGGCTTCGCCGTCGGCAAGCACGTCGTTGCCGTCGACGTCCTTCAGGAGCACCGAGACCTTCTGCTCGGCATCGGCCAAGCGTGTGCGCAGGCTCTTGAGGAGCTCGACGCCGCGGGTGTAGCTCTCGAGCGACTCCTCGAGCTCCATGTCGCCCGACTCCAGGCTGCGGATGATGAGCTCCAGCTCCTGCGAGGCCTGCTTGTACGTAAGCTGCTCGACCGGGGTCTTCTCTGCCATATCTATTTCCTTTCCCAAAGGTTTATCACTGTAAAACGCGGTCTATTCGACCGTATTGACCGTTGCCGCAACGTTACCGTCTGCCATGCGCACACGGATGGCGTCGCCGGGCTTAAAGGTCTTGGCGCTCGTGGCCACACCATCAACGCTGTACGCGATGGAATAGCCGCGGGCGAGCACCTTGAGCGGCGACAGGGCATCGAGCGAAGCCGCTGCACGGCCCAGGTCGGACGCTGGCTTGCTAAGCATCGTGCGCCCCTGATGCTCCAGGCGGGAGCTTGCGAGCGTGAGCGCATGGCGCTTACCATCGAGCCCCGAGGTGCTTGTAACCAGACGCTCGGGCAAACGCTCAAAGTTGGAGCGAAATGTCCCGACCGAGCGTACTATGGCGCCCGACAGGCGATCGGCAGTCAGCGCAAGCTCCGATTCGCGACGCTCGACCATAAATGTGGGGTCGTTGAGGCACGGGCGGCACGCGGCCGCATCGAGCGCATCGCCCAAGCGAGCCGTATAGGTATCCCAGGCACGGCGCCCGCGCTGATCGAGCATTTCCAGATCGACCTGATTCGACCCGATCATCGAAGCCATCGCGGCGCCCAGACGCTGATGGCGCGCCTCGAGCACGTCGGCCAACTCCGTCATAGCCGGCGCCACCGATTCTGCCGCTGCCGTTGGCGTGGAGGCGCGGCGGTCGCTCACCATATCGCAAATCGAGGTATCGGGCTCATGGCCAATGCCGGTCACCACGGGCACAGGACAAGCCGCCACCGCGCGGGCAAGCTCCTCGTCGTTGAAGGTCATGAGGTCCTCAAAGGAGCCGCCGCCGCGCACCAGCAAAATGCAATCCGGCGCCGGCGTAATGGCGGCGGCACGGTGCAGCCCCTCGATTAGCTCTGCCGGTGCGCCCTCGCCCTGGACCTTGGCGCCCACGCAGACGAGCTCGACGAGAGGGTTGCGACGACGCAACGTGCGCTTGACGTCGTCGATTACGGCGCCCGAAAGCGAGGTGACGACCGCCACGCGGGAGCAGAACACCGGGATGCGGCGCTTGCGCGCTTCGTCCATCAGGCCCTCGCGGCGTAGCTTTTCGGCCAGTTGCGCCACTTGTTGACGCAGCAAACCCTCCCCCGCCAGCGAAAACGAGCGAGCGACAAAGCTCATGCGGCCCGTGGCCTTATAGAGATTGAAGCTGCCCTTAAAGCTCACCTGCATGCCGTCGCGCAGATCGAACGTGCGCTTGAGATAGGCGCCCTTCCAAATGATGCAGTCAACGGCGGCCGAATCGTCCTTGATCTGGAAATAGCAGTGACCGCTTCGGGCGTTAGGACCACGAAAACCTGTGACCTCGCCCAGAACGCTCAGCTGCGGAATGGCATCGAGCGCACCGGCGGCGATCTCCACCGCCTGGCTCACGCTGAGCTCCTTGCGTTCCTGATCGTCCGAGCCGTCAAACTCGGCGGAAACAGCATTGCCGGTTAGGTTCCAGCCTGCCACGCAGCCTCCTTTCGTTATCGAGCACAGAGGCTCCGGCCCCGTGCGAAATTAAGTCCAACACATAGTACAGCGCCGCGGGGACACGAATCCCCGCGGCGCCCAGTGACCCAATTTGTTATCGGTTGGAGTTTCTGTTGTAGCGAGCCATAAGGTAGAGCAGCTGAATAATCGAAGTGAGCGCTGCGGCCACATAGGTAAGCGCGGCTGCCGTCAGTACCTTCTTGGCGCCGTTGACCTGCTTGGAGCTCATGCCCGACTGCTCGATGTACGCCACAGCACGTCGGCTGGCGTCAATCTCGACAGGCAACGTAACGAGTTGGAACAGCACACTAAACGAGAAGAAGATCAACGCGAGGGTCGTGAGCCCGGCAATGTTCATAAACAGGCCCAAGAGTAACACGATGGTCCAGGTGTTCTGGGTATAGTTGACGACCGGCACGAGGGCGGTACGCACTTTCATCATGGCATAGCCGCTTTGACGCTGGGCGGCATGGCCCGCCTCGTGGCAGGCGACGGCAACGCTTGCGACCGAACCGCCCGAACGGTTGGCATCCGACAGATACAGGTTGTTGTCCTGCGGGTTGTAATGGTCGGTGAGCTCGCCAGCGACACCCTTGATACCCACGGCGCTACAACCGTTGGCATCGAGCATGCGGCGAGCGACTGTGGCACCCGTATCGCCGTCCGAGCGAACCTTGGACCAGGTTTTGTACGTCGAGTTGATATAGTTCTGTGCGGCAAGGCCAAGCACCGTGCAGACAAGAACAACCAGCAGGTACAGCGGGTCGATGCCAAAGCCGTATCCATAGTAATAAGGCATGCGAATTCCTCCGAGTCGAGTTACACGTTGGAGGCATTTTACCCACTCAACCGGCTAGGCTTCCCTACAGGAGCTCGATTTTGCCGTCCTTCACCGTCAACCCCATATTGCCGGAAAGCAGATCGTCTAGACGCGAACCCACGAGCTCAAAGCGCCAGCCTTCGCGCAGGGGGCTCTGCTCGGGATGCTCAATGTAGTCGGCCAGGTCATCGCGCGAGGCAATGACCGAGGTCGCCACGCCCGAGCGCTCGGCAACTAGGCGAATGAGCGCATACATCAGGTCCGTCACGCTCTCCAACTCCGGCGAAATCTGACGGTGCCCGCGCACCATGAGCGGCAGGCGATCGTGCGGGCAGCTCGCGCCGCGCTTGATGGCCATGAGCGCACCGTCCACGTCGCGCTCCCCCAACTGATCGGTACCGCGAATGCTACGGAACTCCTCAACGCGCACGGGATTGCGCTTAACGAGCGCAAGCAGCGTGTCGTCGGACATGACCCACTTGCGCGGGATGTTACGGCGCTCGGCGCGATCCTCGCGCCAAGCGGCGAGCTCGCGCGCGATGCCCAACTGGTGACGGCTACACGAATTGATGCGTTTGACCTTGCGGAACGCCTCGTGGCGATCGGCGCGATAGTGCGACTCGTCAGCCAGCGGGCGCAACTCGTCGAGCACCCAGTCCACACGGCCCAGCTCGCGCAGGCGGCTCATCATCTCGGTATAGGCGACGATCAGGTACTTGACGTCGTCGATCGCATACTCAATCTGCTTATCGGTCAGCGGGCGGCGCGACCAGTCAGTCAGCGACTCGGTCTTGGGCAGCGATACACCGCAGAACGTCTGAACAAGCGCGCCATACGAAATCTGCTGGCGCTCGCCCAAAAAGGCGGCGGCCACCTGCGTGTCAAAAATCGGTCGTGGCAGCACGCCCACGGTATGGAGCATGACCTCCATATCCTGCGAGCACGCGTGGAAGACCTTGGTCACGCTCTCGTCGGCCATAAGCTCGGCCAGCGGCGATAGGTCGTCGATTACCAGGGGATCGACCGCGACGCTCTCAGCAGGGGTGGCAATCTGAACCAAACATAGACGCGGATGGAACGTGCGCTCGCGCAAAAACTCGGTATCGACGGCAATCGCGTCGAACTCACGGGCGCGCTGGCAAAAGTCGAGTAGAGCCTGATGTGTGGAAATGTACATATCAACCCATCGAATAAGGTTAGGCCCGAAAAACACGGGTAGGATATCGGCATTGCCTTACAACTATACTCGGTTAGTCACAGAACGGGAACGTAAGTATGCGCTGCCTTATCATCCACAACCCGGCATCGGGCCCCAGCTCAGATGAAATCTTCGCATTCACGCACGCCCTTGCACAGGGCGGCGACGAGGTCGTGATGCGCTTTATCGGCGATGGCATGGAACCCGAGGACGCCGTGGCAGACGTGCGCGAGTTTGACCGCGTGGTCGTTTCGGGCGGCGACGGCACTGTCTCCAACGTGCTCGACCAGATGCGCGGATGCGGTGTCCCCACGCTCGTCTTCCCCTCCGGTACGGCCTGCCTGTTCTTCAACAACATCGGCAATGCCCCCGAGGCGGCGGCGCTCGCCAAGGCCTGCCGTGCCGGTCGCACGGTCAAAGTCGACATGGGCGAGCTCTTTTGGCTCGACGAGAACGGCAACGAGAAGCGCCACGGCTTCATCATCATCGCCGGCTCGGGCTTCGACGCCGAGATCATGATGAAGGCCGCCCCCACCAAAAACGACATCGGCGAGATCGCCTACTTCCTCTCTGCGCTCGCCACGCCCAACCCTACGGTAGCGCACTTTACGATTGAGCATGACGGCATTGTCGAGGAGCTCGACGGCATCTGCTGCATGGCCGGCAACACCTCGGTCATCCAAAACGACATCAACCTGTTCCCCGACTGCCGCATGAACGATGGCATGGTCGACATTGCGGTCATCGAACCCGTGCGCACCGTGCAGCTGCTGCCTACCGTGATCACCGCTGCGCTTGACCCTGCCGGCAAGGTACTCGGGCGCCCGCAGTTCAAGATCATCCAGACCAAGGAAGCCAAGATCACCTGCACCCCGTCGCTGGGCATGCAGTTCGATGGCGAGATCATCTCCAGCAACTCGGGCGTCTTTGGTGCCCGCGCACTTCCGCAATGCCTCGACCTCATCGTCGACGAATTCTCACCGCTCGGAAAATAGGAGGACCTCATGAACGACAATCCCCTGCTCGGCTTTATCATCATCGTTTTGGCCATGCTCGTCGGCTATGCGATCAACATGATTCACCGCCGGAAGAAGTAATTCCACATTGGTATGATATTCATCCAATTATCGTCTCCCCTGCTGTTTATGCATTTGCCAAACAGCAGGGGATTTTCATTTCGGGCATTCCCAGCTACTTTATTCGGCTACAGTAATTACAGGGCGTCTTTATTAAAGTAAAGCTACAAACTGAGTACAATTAACCGCTCGTCGCATATTTCATTACGCTTATCGAGTAAGTTTCTTTCATAGATGAATATTGTTTCCAGTTCGTTACGCTAATGGGGTGTCTTTATTGGCTGAAGCCCTCTGGCGACAGAGGGCTTTCGCACGCTGGGAGGGAAAAAGAGGAAAACTCACCCCGTCAACGCGCTCAAGAAGCTAGGCATAGGCCTCGCCTTTGGAGCTGCAACCATCATGTCCATGCCGACGTCTGCGCTCGCCTGCACGCAGATGTACATGGGCAAGAACCTTACGGCCGACGGTAACACGTACTATGGCCGCACCGAGGACATTGGCACTCGTTACCTCAAACACTATGGCATCGAGCCCTCTTATGGCCCTGGTCATACCTACAGCTCGGACGAGTCCGGATTCTCCTACACCTCGACCAAGACTACGTATCGTTACAGCTACGTGCGTGACCATCCTGCTGAGTGGGACGGACGCTGGGATGCCTACTCCGAGGCCGGCATCAATGAGAAGGGCGTCTCCTGCTCCGCAACACTGAGCACCTCCTACAACGACGATGCCAAGGCAGCGGATCCCACGACCAAGCATGCCCACAAAGCAAATCCCGAGGTCAAAAATACCGGCATCGGCGAGTACAGCTACGCGGGCGTCATCTTGGGCGAGAGCGCAACGGCCCGCGAGGGCGTCGAGCTTATCGGCAGTCTGATTGACGAGCAGGGCGTCTGCTCCAACGACCAGATTGTCATCGCCGACAACACCGAGACTTGGCTGTTCGCCGCGCTTTCCGGCCACCAGTGGATCGCTATGAAGCTGACCGACGACGTCGCTTCGGTCAACCCCAACATTAGTAACCTCAATTTCCAGGTCAATCTTGACGATCCTGAGAACTGCCTCCACTCTGAGGGGATCAAGACTATGCCCGAAGAGAAGGGCTTCGCCAAGTACTTTGAAGACGGACAGTTCGATGTTGCCCAGACCTACGGTGCATCTATCAACAATACGGGCATGGGCTCTTGGGCGCGTTATATCCAGGGCCGCGACTACTTTATGGCTCCGCTGACCGAGGGCACCGACTACGAGATCGTCAAGGACAAGGACAAGAATGACGTCACGCTCGGTGCTATGGTTCATGAGATGCAGCCGCTGTTCTTCCAGCCCAGCAAGTCCGACTGGAACACGTTTGAGCTGATTCGTGCCTTCGGCAACCGCGGTGAAAAAGTCCCCGGCCTTAATGCCAATACTGACGGTGTCAGCAGCATCGGTTCCGACCGCAACGCCGAGGCCAACCTCTTCCAGATTCGAAAGGGCTATGACCCCGAGGTTGCAACCATCCAGTGGGAGATGCTCTCCTGCGCCGAGTTCTCCGTCGCTATCCCGCTATACTCCGCTCTGATGACCGAAGTCAGCCCCTACTTCAGCGACCAGACCGTTGATTATGGTCACTGCAGCGAGACGGACATCGTGAACAACGAGGAGCCCGAGAACTCCATTAACTACGTCCTGATGGACATCAACTCGCTTTGCTTCGCGAACCGCGCACAATTCGCCACCAGCGTCCGCACCTACCTCGATGCGCTCCAGAACGAGCTCATCGAGCAGAACAAGGAAGTCGACACCGCCATGCTGGCCAAGACGACCACCGAGGGCCGCACTGCCCTGGCCAACAAGGCCGGCAAGGCTGCTACCGAGAACACCTACAAGAAGTGCAAGGCACTGCTCCAGGAGATGCGCGCCTATCAGAAGGCCGAAAACTTCGACCAGCCCTTCACCCCAAGCGACCTGAACACCGAGACCAACGGCCTCAAGGTGTCCATCACCTACGCCAAGGATGCTCTTGCCACCGATCCGGTCACCCCGGATCAGCCCGGCACCCCCGAGCAGCCTGGTACTCCTGAGCAGCCCGGTACCCCCGAGCAGCCCGCTAAGCCCGAACAGCCCACCACCAAGCCCGAGAAGCCTAGCAAGTCCGACACCACGACCACGGTAACCACTAACAAGACGAACACCAAGGGCGGCCTGCCCACCACTGGCGATCGTTTTGATGGCCGCATGGTGGCCGCATTCGCCATCGCTGGCGTTGCCGTCATCTCCGCGGGCGGTTACTTCCTCTACCGTCGCAATAAGGAGTAACGTCTCAGCTGAGCGGACAAGGCAGCAATGGCAGCCTCGCCCGCTCAGCCCGCTCTTTTGACCGGCGGGAAACCCGCCTGAAATCTTTTCAAAAAAGATTTCCCCGCACACACTTCGCTGTGCTATAGTGCAGCGCAACAGCAACTAGGTGCGACCGCGCCACGGCATCACGAAAGGAGCCACCGACATGAAGAACGCGATGAACTCTCTCAACAACTGGTGGTGGCGTGATGCGAATACGATCGGTCGACAGTGAGTCCCTCACGCCTGTTTTTGCGCTCTAGGTGATTGAAAGGCCTCCGGTTTCGACCGGGGGCCTTTTTTCTATCTCGAGCCCGATCGCATTCGCATCACGCGCCTCCGCTTTTCTCTTGCACTCCCCTTCCGAAAGGATTTTCACCATGTCTCAGAACACCACCGCCACCCAGCCCCGCACCGTCCAGACCGCCGACCGTGGCAAACTCGATGTCCGCGCCCTCGTCCTGCTTGCCATCCTGCTCGCCGCCGGCTTCATCCTCAACTTCACCGTCGGCAAGGCCATCTCAGGCATCTCGGGCGGCATGATCAGCCCCGAGTTCATCATCTCGGCCTTCTGCCTCACCATCCTGGTCGTTCGTCCCAACATCGGCCAGGCGCTCGTCATTGGCCTCATCTCGGCTGCCGTGATCCAGATCACCACCACTTCGCCGTTCGTCGATTTTGCCGCCGAGGGCATCGCCGCCATGCTCATGGCCGGCATCGTCAACGCCGCCGGCAAGAACGGTCAGGTCAAGCCCGCCATCGCTATTGTCGCAACCTTCCTGACCACCTTTGTCTCCGGCGTCATCTTCATGGTCATCAAGATGGCCATGCTCGGCGTGGTAGGCGAGCTCGCCGCCGCCATGCTGCCCGTCGTCGCCATGACCGCCGTCTTTAACGCCATTCTGGTCGGCGCCCTCTACTTGCCCATCCAGAAGGCCCTGAAGCTCAACTAACCCGTTCGACTTTACGAGCCACCCCATCTTGGCGTTCATTCGTCGCTCGCGTACCCAAGTACGCTTCACTCCTCTTTCGCGCCAACCTGGGGTCCCTCGTAAAGCCGTCTCCGTGCTTCACCACCAAAGACTGTCCCAAACGACTAGCTTTTGGGGACGTTCTTAAACGACTGGTCATTTAAGAACGTCCCCAATGACTACGAAAGGTATCCATGGAAACGATCATCAACGTCGACGATGTCTCGTTCTCCTATGGCACGCAGACCGAGCAGGCGCTCAGCCACATCTCGCTCAGCGTGAACAAGGGAGATTTCATCGGCATCATCGGGCCCTCGGGCGCCGGCAAGTCCACGCTTGCCGCCTGCCTGTCGGGCGCCGTGCCCCACCACTACACCGGCACGTTCTTTGGGTCCGTCATGGTCGACGGCCACGACACCTGCGAAGTCTCGCTCACCGACGTGTCGCAAATCGTCGGCAGTGTGCTACAGGATATCGACACGCAGATGGTCGCTTCGATCGTCGAGGACGAGATGCTCTTTGGCCTCGAGAACTTTGGCGTTCCCCACGACCAGATCGAGCAGCGCGTGAGCGAAACGCTCGAGACCGTCGGCATCAGCGACCTGCGCGACCGCGAGATCGCAACCCTCTCGGGCGGACAGAAGCAAAAGGTAGCCATCGCCGCCATCCTCGCCATGCGTCCGCGCGTCTTGGTTCTCGACGAGCCCACCGCGGCACTCGACCCCGCCAGCTCCACATTGGTCTTCGAGACGCTGCGTGAGGCAAACCGCGTACTTGGAATCACCATCGTCGTCGTTGAGCAAAAGGTCGCTCTGCTCTCGGAGTACTGCAACCGCGTGCTCGTGCTCAACCATGGCGAAATTGCGCTGCAGGGCGAGCCACACGAGGTCTTCGCGCATGCCGACGAGCTCCGTGCCATCGGCGTCGACTGCCCTCGCGTCACGCGTATCTTCAATAGCCTCGAGGCCGATGGCATGGTAAGCGGTACCCCCTGCTTGGATGTCGATGAGGCTGAGCTCCTGATTTCGGGCATCGTCGACCCCGCACACGCGGCCATCGAAGCCCAGGCGCCCACCGGTTCCCCGCATGCACCGTCGTTGCGTCCTCATGCCAAGGACGCCGAACCCGTACTCACCTTCGACCATGTTGAGTTTGCCTATCCCAATGGCGGCGCCGCCGTACACGACCTTAGCCTGACGCTCTATCCTGGCGAGCTCGTGGGCATCGTCGGCCAGAACGGTGCCGGCAAGACCACGCTCACCAAGCTGCTCACGGGCCTGCTTAAGCCCGCCTCGGGCAGCGTGCGCGTTACGGGCCTGGATACTGCCGCGGTCCCCACGAGCCGTATCGCCCGCGAGGTCGCAACGCTCTTCCAAAACCCCGACCGCCAGATCTGCAAGGATACCGTGCTCGACGAGGTCGCCTTTGGCTTGGAGCTGGGCGGCATGGACCGTGCCGAGGCTCTGCGTCGCGCCCAGCTGGTCATCGACCGCTTTGGTCTGCCCGCCGACGAGGCACCGTTCTCGCTTTCGCGTGGCCAGCGACAAATGGTGGCACTTGCCTCCGTCGTAGTGGTTGAGCCCAAGATCGTCGTGCTCGACGAGCCCACGAGCGGCTTGGACTACCGTGAGTGCATGACCGTGATGGAAACGGTACGCACCATGGCCGAGCGCGGTTGCGCCGTCATCATGGTCTGCCACGATATGGAAGTCGTCTCGGATTTTGCCGAGCGCATTGTGGTAATGGCCGACGGTCGCATCCTCGACCGCGGCCGCACGCACGAGCTGTTCTCGAACATCGAACTCATGCAGCATGCCTACGTTGAGCCGCCCCAGGTCATCGAACTCTCGCGCCGTCTGGCATCTTCCGTCTCGCCCGCTTTTGCGCAGGTGAGCGAGGTCACCGATGTCGTTCGAATTACCAAGGAGATGGTCCACCGTGGTTAACGTCATCGACTACATGCCGGGCGATACGCTGCTGCATCGCCTGAACCCCGTCGTCAAACTGGGCCTCGCCGCCGCCATCATCATCGGCATCTTTTTGTCCGACACCTACGTGGCGCTGCTGGGCTTTTTGGCACTCACCCTTGCACTGGGCGCCTATGCCGGCGTCGTCGACCGTCTGCTCTCGCTGCTCAAGTTGCTGATTCCGCTCGCGCTTATCATGCTGGTGCTCCAGCTGGCCTTTATGCGCGATGGCAACGTGGTGTGGGGTTTCATCACCGACACGGGCCTCATCACAGGATCGAAGGCCTGCCTGCGCCTGCTGGGTGTGGCGTTACCACTCATCCTCATGCTCATGGTGACCAAGCTCAACGACCTTGCCAACGCCTGCGTCGAGGTGCTGCACGTGCCGTATCGCTATGCCTTCACCTTTACCACGGCGCTGCGCTTCGTGCCGGTGTTTGGTCAAGAGATGAACGCCATCATGGAGGCGCAGACTGCACGCGGCGTCGAGTACGACACCAAGAACCCCATCAAGAAGCTTAAGCTCATGCTGCCACTGTGCGTGCCGCTGCTCATCTCGAGCGTGGGCAAGACCGATGCCACAGCCTTGGCGGCAGAACAGCGCGGCTTCTATCTGCGTACGCGCGCCAGCTCGTACAAGCGCTACCCCATCAAGGGCCTAGACATCGCCGTGCTCATCGTCAGCATCGCCCTCATCGCCATCGGCTTCCTGTTCTAGTTCACCACCGACAGCAACCGCCCAACGCAAAAGGCCTCGGCTCGCACCAAACGAGCCGAGGCCTTTACTGTTTCACCAGATAAAACCTACCAAAATTAACCTGTCCCTTTTTGGCGGGTCGGAAGCTAGAGGCGGTAGGGAGCGTCGCTGCGGATGATGGATTCACGCACCAGGACGTCCATGGCGTCGAGGGTGATCTCGGGCATCTCTCGGTACTTTTGCAGCACCGATAGCTCGGTGCAGGCCAGAATGACGCGGTCGCAGCCGCTACGGGCGAACTCCCACATCACGCGGTCGAACTTATCCATATCGGGCTCACGTCCGGCCTTCACATCATCGTAGATAAGCGACATCACATCGTTCTGACGTTTCTCGCTGGGATAGACAACCTCGACACCCGCGGCCTCGCATTCGCGGCCGTAGACGCCCGCGCCCACGGTGCCATCGGTGCCCATGATGCCGATCTTATGCACCGGCTCGGCCGGCATACTCAGGTTGGGGTCGAACTCGCACTCCCCCATCACCGCACCGGCCAGAGCATAGCGCACCGACTCACGCGGCATGTGGATAATCGGCACCTTCGTAAACGACTGGATCTGGTCATAGAAGTAGTGTGACGTGTTGCAGGGAATGGCAATGTGTGCACAGCCCAGCGACTCGAGTGCCTGGGCGCACTCTTTCATGGTCGCCAGCAGTTTGGCATGCTCGCCGGTCTTAATGGCCAGCGTGCGGTCGGGCATGGTCGACTTGGAGAGTACCACCATGTCGATATGTTCCTGATCGCAGGCAGCAGCCGTATGACGCACCACCTGGTCGTAGTAATACGACGTGGCCTCGGCGCCCATGCCGCCGATAACTCCCAGCTTTTCCATCGCCGCCTCCTTGGTGACGCTTGCGCAATTGCGCGTATCATACCCGCGCCCGCCCGATGCAAACCGGACGGGCGCCGCGCTCATCTACTTGTAATACGTCTTGAACAGCTTAAAGTGGCGCAGCTTGGTGTGCCACATGCGCAGCCAGCGGTTAAAGACAAAGTCGCCCTTCATAAACGAAGGGTCGGCGCCCTTGCCTTCCTTGTCCAGGCGATGCACCTTAGCGCGCAGCTCGGGATCCTTGACGTACTTGTCGACGACGCCCATGGGGACGACCATCCACAGGGCCTCGTCCTGAGCCGTCACAAACTCCGGCTCAAACGGACGGTTGAACACATACTCGTCCACCACATACTTGGCAACGTTAAAGCCGCTGTTGGTAACGTAGTAGTTGCTGCGGCCCTGGCGCGTGTTGAAATCGAAGAACTTAAACGAGCCGTCGCGCTCGTCGTACTTTACGTCAAAGTTGGAATAGCCCACAAAGTGAAGGTCCTCGAGCAACTTGCGCACGCCGCCCATGAGCTCGTCGTTGGGCTCGGTAATGATACAGGCATGGTTGCCGACACCGTGGGGCTGATGCTCCTCGAGCAGCACATGGCCCAGGCACATCATGCGCACCTTGCCGTTGCGGTCGGAATAGCTGGTGAGCACGCGCATGTACTCATCGTTGCCGGGCACGCGGTCCTGCAAGATCAGATCGTCGGTGTAGCCGCTGGCATACGAATCGCGAATGACCTGTTCCAGCTCGGCGCGGTCGGCAATCTCATAGGCCTTCTTCTGGCCCTCGAACTCGTGCTGCCACCACATGATGCCGTCAGAAGGCTTCAGAATCATCGGGTAAGGAAAATCGATCTGGTCGAGCACTTCGGCAGGCGCCTCACCCTGGGCATTGAGCATCGCCTTGGTAAAGGTAAACGTGTGCGGATAGGGCACACCATGCTTCTCGCATAGCTCGTAGAAGATCTCCTTCTTCTGGCACTGCTCGAGCATGCTGTAGGGCGCGTAGGGAGCGACGATGTTATCCGCCAGCTCATGAGCATCCTTGGCTTGAGCCACGAGGGCGACATAGTTGTCGCCACAGCCCACAAGGACAATCGTCTTGTCGGCATGCGCTTGGGCAATGCCGTTGACGGTTTTGAGCATCACGGGCATGGTGTCGATATCCACGTTGGGCGTGTAGTCGATAATCTGGCTGCGGTAGGCGGGACCCGTCTGATACTTGCCAAAGACCAGACTCTTGACCTGGTACTCCTCGTAGAAGGCGCGCGCCACCGAATAGGCGTTGATGTCGCCACCGAGCAGCACGGGAATGAACTCGCGCTCTGTAAATTGCAATGCCATGGAAACTTCCTATCATGAACTGCCCACACAACGGGCGGTTTTTGCGCAGCTGAATTATTCTAGCGTGCCAAGCCGCCGGCGCCCAAAGCTCCACCGTATCTATGGCAATCGACGTAATCGTCCAGCACGAAGGCCAGCACGAAGACGGCGCTCGCCGTTGTATGACAATGGGCAATGAACCTACCATTGTTGTAGGATTCAACATGTAGCCCGCCCCGTCGAAAGGTGCACCGTGCCCCAGGCTCATCCGATCAACAACCCCATCATTGACGCCGCCAAGCGCGAACTTGCAGATCGTGCCCAGACGGCAGCTCCCCTACGCACCGCAAACGATGCTTACAACGGGCCTGCCCGTATCGTCTCAATCAACACGTCGGAGCACAAAGGCACGCGTAAGTCACCCGTCGCCGACGGGCACGACACCGTCATCGAGCAGTTTGGCCTCGCCTCCGATGCGCACGCCGGGCATTAGCACCGCCAGGTTTCCTTTTTAGCTGCAGAGTCTATCCAGACGGCGCAGGCGCGCGGGCTCGATGTGCACGAGGGCGACTTTGGCGAGAACTTCACAACCCAGGGCATCAACCTGCTCTCGCTCCCCCTGGGAACGCAGCTCAAGATTGGCAACGATGTCCTGGTCGAAATCAGTCAGATCGGCAAGGTCTGCCACACCCGCTGTGCCATCTACTATCTCGCCGGCGACTGTATCTTTCCCCACGAGGGCGTTTTTGGCGTGGTACTAAAGGGCGGAGAGGTCCATACCGGCGACGATATCCGGGTAGTCAAACTCGGCGACGGCACCTGTTCGTTCACCCCCGCCGAGGCCCTCGAAGAGATTGAGCAGGCTCGCCAGAAGGGCACGCTGTAGTTATAAAACCCCACGTTGAGATAGCTTTTACAGCCCAAAACTCCTCTCAAACAGGGCTCTGTAACGTTAAAGTTGAACTCTATGGTTTCTCAACAATTCATCATAACTGCAGGTCAAAGCCAAAGCCTCAAGTTCAACTTGACCCTTTGGAACCTTTAAGGTTCAAGTTGAGGTCGAAAGCAGTAGTAGAATACCGTTCGAACCATAACCTACGATTGATTGCAGAGGGACTGGATGCAGCATTCGAATCATCGCACCGCAGCGCTCATTGCGTCGAAGCCGGCTCGTATCATCACGAGCGCCGCTCTCGCCGTTGCGCTGACGGCCACGCCGATGCTCTCCCCCGTTGCGGCGTATGCCGCCTCGCAGGCAACGCAGGACCAGCTTTCCGCAGCCCAGCAGAAGATCGAAGCCGCCACGAGCGCCTACAACGACGCCCGCACCAAACTCGATGACCTGCAAAAGCAGATTGACTCCAATGAGGCAAGCATCGAGGAAATCGAGGCCAAGCTTCCCGAGCAGCAGGCCAAGGCAAGCTCCGCCATGCGCGATCTGTACAAGTATCAGAAGGGCACCAATCCCATCGTGAGCTTCCTGGTCAACGCGCAGAGCCTGGGTGAGTTCATCACGACCTGCAAATACACCAACCAGATCACGAGCTCGAGCGTCGACGAGATCGAAGAGCTCAATAACATGCAAACCGAACTCGAGCAGAACAAGGCTGAGCTCCAGCAGGCCAAGTCTCAACTTGAGGCAGAGCAGAAAAACGCCGAGGACGCGCTGGCGCAGGCCCAGCAGCTCCGCAGCGAGGCGCAGGCAAAAGCCGAGCAGGAAAATGCCGCCGAGCTTGCCAAGCTTGAGGCCGATAAGGCCGCTGCCGCCGAGAAGCTCTCGGGCGAGGGCGTAAGCGGCAGCAATTCCAGCAGCCAGGCCACCAACACCAACACCACCATCGACACCACGGTGAACAGCTCCAATACTGGTAACTCCGATTACGATTCGTTCATTAATGAGTGGACAGGCCGCATCGACAATTATCTCGCCGGCTCCCCCATGGCAGGCCAGGGCTATAACTTTGCCGTCGCCGCTTGGAATACCGGTGTCGACCCCCGTTGGTCCCCCGCCATCGCCTGCATCGAGAGCACCAAGGGTGCTTATTGCGCCAATTCTTACAACGCCTGGGGCTGGAGTGCACGTGGCGGCGGTTGGCGCAGCTTTGGCAGCTGGAGCGAGGGCATCTCCGCTCACGTTGCCTATCTGGGCGCCAACTACGGCTCCACCCTTACCCCGGCAGCGGCCAAAAAGTACTGCCCGCCCACGTGGCAGGACTGGTACAACAAAGTCGCCGCTCAGATGAACCGCATCTAAGTGCAACTGCAAAGGGCCCCAATGGGGCCCTTTTCTTTTAGGTAGCGGAGGTATCGACGACGCCGGTCGCATTGACAACCGCGACTATGACGATCATGCATAGGAGCAGCACACCCAATACCTTGAGCCAGAGTTTCGCGAGTTTCTTGCCGCGATAGCTGTCGAGCAGTGCGAATCGCCGACGGAGACGGCGCTTATCGAGCAGCGCAAAATGCATAAGCACCATAAGGCCATCGACAAAGAAAAAATACTCGATTATGAGAAGCCACGTCGGGTAGCTTTGGTTTGCTCCGGTGGGGTGAAAAACGGCAAAGTGACTTCCGGCAAAGAACACAAGCAGCGAGAAGCAGACGAGCGTATTCCAAATGCGCCCCAGAGACTCCGGAACGCGAGAGAGCAGACCGCATGCAGCGGAGGCGGCAGGCCTAGGAAGCCCTGCGGGGTTCTGGAGCCCTTGGGACGCCAACACCGTCTCCGAGGCCGGAGTACGGACAGGCGCAGGCGCAGAAGGCCGCACGGGGTGAATCAGGTCGTATGCCACGCGCGTCGCCCGTCCCAACGCTTCCGCACTCGCAAAACGTTTGGCCGGGTCGAGCGCCATCGACATGCAGACGGCATCGGTAAGTGGAGTGGGAATGCCGCGCGCCTCGCATTGCTCGCGCATGTCGAGCCCTGGTTTAGGGTCGACTCCCGTCAAGCAGAAGAACAACAGGGCGCCAAGTGCGTAGACGTCGCTGCGCACACTCGTCTGCCCAAACCCATACTGCTCGGGCGGCGCATAGGGTCGTGTGCCAAACTTGACGGTGTCGGCATCGGCTCCCTCGCGCCACACGCGAGCGATTCCCAGGTCGATAATCACCAGCGATGAAAATGTCAGGCCGTCATCAGGCATATAGTTGGCACCTGTCACGATGATATTCGACGGCTTGAGGTCGCGATGGATCACCGGCGCCGACGTCTCCCCCGCTATTGCAAAACCGGCGTGGAGCTCGCCCACGGCATCGCATAGGGCAGGATACAATTCACGCGCATAATCGGGGGTGGCTCCCAGACGGTCCACCAGCGCCCCGAGCGTCTCCCCTTCGATGTATTCCATAACCACGTTGAGCTCGTCGCCCACACGACGACAATCGACGATTCTGGGCAGGTGCTCAAAACGTCTGCCCGCCCGTTGAGCGGCAAACAGACGCCCGTATGCCCCGCCGATTTGAGCCGAAGCATCGATGCGTTTACGAACAAAGGGACCGAGCGAACCACCGCCGGTTCCTTCAAAGTACACGAGCTCGGTTGTTTCAACGGACGAGCGCTTAAGTACACGCTCCACGCGATAGCTGTCGTCGCAATCGAGCGACGCCAGGTGCTCGGCAAGCGCTGCGGTCAGCTCGTCATCGGAATATGTTGGGGTCTGAGTATCCATAGCCTCCATCATAGCGCAGGGCGCAGACACCCCATGGCATCCGCGCCCCGTTCGTTTGCATCGTTGTTCGGCAGCTCCGCCGGCTCAGATATCAGCCGCTAACTCACCGTCTCCTCGCCAAAGCGATACAGCTCCTCGTTGACCTTTTGGAGGCTGCACCCGCGATCGATGCAAAAGATGATAATCGCATCGCGGCGGTCCTTGCAGTTAAGGACGCTTACCCCGGCAGCCGTCAGCGCACGGTTAGTCTCTTTGAGCGTCAGCGCCATCGCAAAGGCAATCTGCAGCACCTTATTGCGGCTCGGATGCCGCGCACCGGTAAAAATCTGATAGCCAAAGGTCTCATTGAGATCGGCCATACGAACCACGCGCGAGCGCTCCAAGCCCTTTTCCTGCAGTAGCTGCTTCAGGTAGTTCGAAAGCGACGGGGCGGCAAAGTCGTGTTCTTTGATATAGCCATCGATGTTTGGCGCGTCGAGAAGCTCATTGAGTAACTCGTCAGTCAGCTTTTTATCGGGCATACGACTTCACCTCCCCCAGTGCATACAACATGCTAGAAACCGCTTACGTCCGAACGCTCCCAACTGGCGACCTGATCGGGAGACACCGTGCCCAGCGCCTCGAACTTCCAGGAGCCGCCCGCCTTCAGATGATTGGTGTTTGCAAGAGCCGTTCCAACCTGGTTGCCATCAGCATCATACAGAACATACTCAATCTGAATGTAGCTCTTTTCCTTGTCCGTGTTATTGGTCAGCGTCCCCGTGATCTTATAGGCAAACTGATTGGAAGTGTCTTCAGCCTCGTCAGCAATGGTATACGGTTCTTGCGGTTCTTTTTGCTCCTCAGCCTGCTGTGTCGTCCCGGCAGGTTTTGCCGAATCGCTCGCAGGCGAATCGGTTGAGTTGCCGCCCATAGAGCCCACGGCACCGACAATAACCAGCACCACGATGACGCCTAGGACAATCTTACCGATCGGCTTCTTTCCCTCTTTTGCCATTATTCATCCTTCCTACGATCCGGCTACCGTGCCGGCACACAGCACATCGTAGGAAGGATTAAACTTGAATTCATTAGCTGAGAGCTAAGGTTGCGGTAAACGGCCAATGCAGTTATCCAAACGCCGAGCAAACGCACTTTGCGCGACCGTCTGCCGGCAGCGCATCAACCCACCGTGACGGATTCCCCGGTAAAGGCACTGACCATCAACAGGACAAAGAACACCAGGTAGCTGACACTCAGCGGGTACGCAATGACCAGGAATACAACCCAGCCGACATTGGTTTTACCGCCGGCACGGCGTCGCTCGCGATTGCGGCAGAGCCAAATCGTCACGCCGATGGCAGTGATAAACAGTACGAGTGCCGCCGCAGCCAGCCCAGCAAGCGCAAACATCACGCCAATGCTCACAGCAATAACCGGAAGCAACAACAAGCCGCATCCACACCCACCGGGACTATAAACGGCAGACTGTCGGCGTCGTTCCATCGTCACTCCATCACAAGCAATCGTTTATAGACATCGAGGCCTTTGAGTAGGATTTCCTCGTCGAAGAGCATGCTATCGGTATGCAGAGCGCTTGTGGCATAGGCGGGGCAGCCATCCGAATCACTCGGGTTGTCTTGGCCCTCTGGCATACCCGTGCCCAGCAGGAAAAACACGCCCGGCAAATGGCGCTGATAGAACGCGAAATCCTCGGCAATTAACAGCGGCTCCTCCATAAGCTGCAGCCCGGGCAAGGCAGGCGCGACGCTGGCAAACAACTCGGGGTCGTTGTCGACCGGCGGATAGCCCTCGGCAAAGTCGAGATCATACGTGCAGCCCGTTGCGGCACAGGCATCGTCCAGCACGCGGCGCACGCCTTCGCGCGCCCGGTCGAACATGTCGTCCGTAAACACACGCAGGCTGCCGGCAACATGGGCCTCCCCCGCCACCGCATTGCAGACGGCGCCGGCCTGCAGCAGGCCGAACTTACCAATGCAGGGCTCGTCGGCACCCAGCTCATCCATCAGTTCGCGCTCGGCAACCAAGAACTTGGCAGCCGCCAGCGCCGCATCGTGCGACTCCTCGACCGGAACGCCATAGGTCTTAGCGATATGGATGCTCGTCCCGTGAATATGGATATGCGTCTCACTCGAACGCGCCAGCAACGGACCGGGGCAGCTCGCCAACGTGCCGGCGGGCAGATCGGGCCACACGTGGAAGCCGAAGATGCGATCCGCCCCGTAGCGCTCGAACACGCCGCTCTCGCATACCGTCTTGGCACCACCGGTCGTTTCCTCGGCCGGCTGGAACACAAAGAGAACGTTGCGCCTAATGGCGCCCGGTTGCTCGCGAATCGTACGGTCGACATACGTCGCGGCCGCAAGCGCCATGGCCATGTGTCCGTCATGTCCGCAAGCGTGCATCTTGCCGGGATGGGTCGAGGCAAAGGCCGCTCCCGTCGCCTCCGCGATGGGCAGCGCATCCATATCGGCGCGAATCGCCGTGGCACGCGCGGCACCAACGCCAGCGTCGAAGAAAGCGCAGACGCAGCTGGGACACGGATGGGTCACCTCGCATGCGAGCGGCGCCAACACGCCCTCGATATAGGCGATAGTCTGCGGAAGATCGAAATCGAGCTCCGGAATACGATGGAGATCGCGGCGATAGCGACGGAGTTCTTGGAGCTCGGTCATAGAGAATCCCTTCGTAAGGCACATCTGTTGCAACTTATTGTGATACAGGATTGTGGCGCACATGTTTCCAGCATATCCCTGCATTTTTTAAACGTTATATACGAATACTCTTGTTTGGTAAAGTGCAACGTGATAGGGTCTTTACCACTTGATAGAGGCGCGGGCACGAAGATCCGCGGGCGAGCCGGCAGGCTTTGACCCCGTGGGGAGGCGAAACCCGCCGAACTGGGTTTTTCGGGCACGAACAACCTGGTGGGCCTGTGGGAAACACCCACAGGACTGTCTGCAGCAATGCGGGAGCGCTATCCGGACATTGGGTCCACGCTATGCGGATTCGATGCGCAGATGGCGCCGTCTGGATAGCGAGGTTTACGGGACATGGCATTGACCCCCAACGAGGCATATGCGGCCAAGCAGCCGTTTGTGGACAAGGAGACGCTCGAGCATATCGTCGAGCAGTTCCCCACGCCGTTTCATCTATACGACGAGGCGGGCATCCGCCGCAACATGCAAGAAGTGCGAGACGCCTTTGCATGGAACCCGGGCTTTAAGGAATACTTTGCCGTCAAGGCCAACCCCAACCCGGCGCTCATCTCCATCCTCAACGAATACGGCTGCGGCTGCGATTGCTCGAGCTATACCGAGCTCATGATCGCCCGATCGCTGGGTATCACGGGACACGACATCATGTTCTCGTCCAACGACACGCCGGCTGCCGACTTTGAGCTCGCCGACAAGCTGGGTGCCATCGTCAACTTTGACGACATCAGCCACATTGAGTTCTTTGAGCGTGTTGCGGGGCCCATCCCCAAGACGGTCAGCTGCCGCTTTAATCCAGGCGGCCTGTTCCAGCTCTCCAACGGCATCATGGACAACCCGGGCGACTCCAAATATGGCATGACCACCGAGCAGCTCTTCGAGGCCTTCCGCATGCTCAAGGCCAAGGGCGCCGAGGACTTTGGCATCCACGCATTCCTTGCCAGCAACACTGTCACCAACGACTACTACCCCAAGCTCGCGCGCATCCTCTTTGAGCTTGCCGTACGCCTGGAGCGCGAGACCGGCGCACACGTCGCCTTCATCAATCTGTCCGGCGGCGTCGGCATCCCCTACCTGCCCGAGCAGCAGGCCAACGACATTCGCGTCATCGGCGAGGGAGTACACGCGGCATACGACGAGATCCTGGTTCCTGCCGGCATGGGCGATGTGGCGATCTGCACCGAGATGGGTCGCTTTATGATGGGCCCCTACGGATGCCTGGTCACCAAGGCCATCCACGAGAAGCAGATCTACAAGGACTATATCGGCGTGGACGCAAGCGCCGTCGATCTGATTCGTCCTGCCATGTATGGCGCTTACCACCACATTACGGTGATGGGCCAGCCGGGTGGCGACGACAAGACCACAGCGCCCGTCACGGACACCTACGACATCACGGGCAATCTGTGCGAGAACAACGACAAGTTCGCCATCGACCGCGAGCTGCCGCATATCGACATGGGCGACCTGCTTGTGATCCACGATACCGGCGCGCATGGCTACTCCATGGGCTACAACTACAATGGACGCCTGCGCTCCGCCGAGGTCCTGTTGCGCCCCGATGGCTCGGCCGACCTCATCCGCCGCGCCGAGCGCCCGGGCGATTACTTTGCCACGCTCGACGTGCTGCCGAGCGGCCGAGAGCTGCTGGCCAAGTCGCGCGCCGAAAGTGCCCGCCGTCGCGCCCAAGACGAGCGCCTGACAGTCGCCGCCCAATGGAACAAACGCATCCAGATCGCGGACGCGAAGGAGAAGAACATGGACATCCGCAATCTCGAGGGCTCAATCGTCGCCCTCGTCACGCCGTTTAAAAAGGATGGCAGTGTCGACTTTGACGCACTCGAGCGCCTTATCGATTTCCACCTGCAAAACGGCACCGACGCCATCCTCACCCTGGGCACCACCGGCGAGAGCGCCACGATGACCGACGACGAGGATAACTCCGTCGTCGCCGCCGTGGTCAAGAATGTTGCAGGACGCGTCCCCGTCATTGCCGGCTCGGGCTCCAACTCCACGCAGACCATGCTCACCAAGTCGCTTACTTACCAGGGCTTGGGAGCCGACGGCCTGCTGCTCATTACCCCCTACTACAACAAGTCCAACGAAGAGGGTATCTATCAGCACTTTAAGACCGTCGCCGATGCCGTGGACATCCCCTGCATCCTGTACAACATCCCCGGCCGCTGTGGCTGCGGCATCAGCGAGCGCAACGTAGAACGCCTGGCCGCGCACCCCAACATCATGGGTATTAAGGAGGCCTCGGGCAACGTCGCCTACGCGGCCAAGATCGCCCACCTGCTGTCAGACGACTTCCGCATGTACTCGGGCGAGGACGCGCTTACCGTACCGCTCATGAGCCTGGGCGCCTCGGGCGCCATCAGCGTGTGGGCAGACGTTCAGCCGCAGCTCGTGCACGACATGTGCCGCGCCTATCTGGACGGTGACGTGGCACGCGCCCGCGATATCCAGATTGCCGGCCAGCCGCTCATCAATGCCCTCTTTAGCGAGGTCAACCCCATCCCCGTCAAGGAAGCGCTCGCCCAGATGGGCATGATTGAGGCAAACTACCGTATGCCGCTGTGCCCCATGGCAGATGACACGCGAGCCGCACTTACCGATGCTCTGAAGGGAGCTGGTCTGCTTGATTAAGACCGTCATTATGGGAACGGGCCGCATGGGCTCGCTCATCCGCACCACCGCCGAGGGCGTTGTCGACGCCGGCGGGCAGCCCGTTTTTGATATCGTCGCCCAGATCGGTTTTGATCTGTCCGAGCTCGAGAGCGCCCCGGCGGCCGACGTTATCATCGACTTCTCGAACGTCGTGACCTTCGATGCCGTCGTCGCCTATGTCGAGCGCACGGGCGCCGCGTTGGTCTCGGGCACCACGGGCTATACGCCCGAGCAGATGGACCGCCTGCGTGAGCTGGGCCAGAACACCCGCGTTATGCACTCGGGCAATTACTCCATCGGCATCGCAGCCCTGCGTCATCTAGTGGCCCAGGCCACGCGTGAGCTGCCCGGCTTTGACTGCGAGATTGTCGAGACTCACCACAACCAAAAGGTCGACGCCCCCAGCGGCACCGCCAAGCTGTTGCTCGACGCCGTAGTCGAGGCCGAACCCGAGGCAGGCTACCACCCCGTCTACGGACGCGAGGGCATGTGCGGCGCGCGCGACCCCAAGGAAATCGGTATGCACTCGCTGCGCGGCGGCACCGTCGCCGGCGTGCACGAGGTGAGCTTCTTTGGCCAAGACGAGGAGATCACGCTCACGCACCGTGCCACGAGCCGCCAGATCTTCGTCAACGGCGCCCTGGCCGCCGCCCAGAAGCTCGTCGCCCGCGAACCCGGCTTCTATACGTTCAACCAGGTCATGTTTGCCTAACCAGGTATCAACCGAATCCGCCCAAAGGAGAGATAGCAAATGAGCAACGCAGCCGAGATGGATGCACAGGAGATTATCAACTACATCGCCACCGCGCCCAAAAAGACGCCTGTCAAGCTGTACGTGCGCGAGAAGCCCGGCATGAAGGTTGCCTGGGGCGACGCACATGTCTACGGCGGCCGTCGCGGCAAGACCGTCTTTGGCGACTGGGATGAGCTTAAGGCCATCCTGGACGCCAACGCCGATTCCATCGATTACTACGACGTGGAGAACGATTGCCGCAACTCCGCCGTGCCCATGCTCGACCTTAAGGGCATCAACGCCCGCATCGAGCCGGGCGCGATCATCCGCGACCGCGTCGAGATCGGCGACCGTGCCGTCATCATGATGGGCGCCATCATCAACATCGGCTCCGTTATCGGCGAGGGTTCCATGATCGATATGGGCGCCGTGCTGGGCGGTCGCGCCACCGTGGGCAAGAACTGCCACATCGGCGCCGGCACCGTGTTGGCGGGCGTCGTGGAGCCCGCAAGCGCCACGCCCGTCATCATCGAGGACGATGTCATGATCGGCGCCAATGCTGTGGTCCTGGAGGGCGTGCACGTGGGCAAGGGTGCTGTAGTTGCCGCCGGCGCCGTGTGCGTCGAGGATGTCCCCGCCGGCGCCGTCGTGGCCGGTGTCCCCGCCCGCGTCATCAAGATGCGCGACGAGAAGACCAACAGCAAGACCGGCCTGGAAGAGGGCTTACGTCAACTTTAATAGTTACGCGGTTTTGACAAACCGCGTTTTCGCTGACGTATGCTCAACCTGCGGGATAATTCAGCTCCAAACAAAAAGGCCGAAGCCCTCATCCGAGGCTTCGGCCTTTATTTTTTGCAGCGTCCAAGCGCAGTTTATCGATTCTCAATTGACCCGATATTTTTGAGCTCGATGGAAATGAGGCCGTTGGGCTCATTGACGAACTCAATGTACTCGGAATTCGAACCCATCTCTGCCGGGAAGCTGATCTCGATGCCCGTATCGGTACGAATCTTGTGATTGCGCACCGCCGCGCGTTCGACCTGCTTGCGCTCCACGGGCACACGCTCAGGCACCTTCTCCTCGGTCAGTGCCGCGCGCACGCTCTCCTTGATAACCGGCTCGTCCTCAAAGACCTCATCGACGATATCCCAAGGGGGCAGTTCCTCATCATCCTCAACTTTCTCGGCAACAGCAGCCTTAACCTTGGCGAGTGCTACAGCCGTGTTGGCACCGTGCTCCTCGGCGACTTCCTCGACCACACGCGTCACGGTGTCGATGACCTCCTTGCCCGATACGCCCGCGTCGCACTGCAGCAGGCCATCGGGGATAAGCATACGGTCCTCGCCGGCGATCTTGCGTTTCTTGTCCACATAGCCGATCTCCATGGTGCTCGCGCGCACGATGGCATAGCTCGGCACCTTTTGCGAGGGGTTCGGCAGAATGGCGTAGTGGCGCGCGATGTCGTTGCGCACCTCCCCTTCCTCGCGGCCCACTTCGTGCATAAAGGCCTGCTTGGAGCCCAGCAGCATCACGGCAAACCAGCGGGCATCCTCATCGTCGTCAAAATCAGCCACGAGCACGTCGGTGGACTCAGCTTTCTCGGCCTTGGTGAGTTCGGAAGAGATGAACTCCGCAATCTGCTGCGACAGGTCCACGAACTCACGCTCACCAAAGAAATAGCTCTTGAGCTCGCCGCCGAATGCGGAGTTCTCGGCAAACGTGGCACGCTTGTTATCGGCCGAAGTGCGCGCGCGACGCAGATGTGTGGTCACGAAGTTGCGGACAGTACGGCTTTCGATATCCAACTCGCGCTGGCTCATGACGTTGACGGCAGAGTCAAAGTCCAGGATATGCAGAATCGCGTGATTGATTTTCATATACGGCATTCCGTTCTAGATCGATTTCGGCACGAATCAGTATAGCGGTCGAGCCCGCCCCAGGCGCTTCGAAGATTGGTGCATCGGGGACAGGTTGCTTGCACCAATGGTTAGCGCAGGAGCTCGGACTGCCAAGCCTCGAGCTGTTCTGCCAAACTCTTGCCGGCAGCGGGCATGTCGATCTGGGGTCGTTTGGGCAGCAGTGCGCATTTAAGGATTGCTACGATGGTCTGCGAGACAAAGCGTCGTGTATCCTCGTCAAAGCCTTGCGCAGCCTGGAGCATCACGGGCAGGCTCTCGCGCAGATTCCCAGCGATATCCGCAAACCGCTCAGCACCCGTAGCCTCAAACACGGAGAACAACGCATCTACAAAACGCTCGCGTTCGCTAGGCGACACTGCAAGCAACATCTCGCGAATGGAACCATCAACGTATCGAGCACCGGCAGACAGGCGCTCACAGTACACGAAGTCGTGACCATCAACCACCCAGCTAAAGGGATTGTGCTGCAGCAGGCTGAACTCGGTGCTCTCAACGATGGCATAGTCCTCCTGTGTCTCGAACATCATGCCAAAGATCGACGACCGAGGTAGCGTCTTGTCGATTCGACCGGAAAGATCGGCAAAGGCATTGCCGTTCAGAAACTCCTCGACGAAGCCCGGACCATCATGGGAATACGCCCGTTCGATTCGCCCACGGGCGACATCGGAGCACATCGCCGCACCGTACACCGCAAGGTTTCCACCCTTGGAATGACCTCCGCACAAAAGCGGCCCGTCAATCGCATCCGCTGCCTCGTCCACATAACGCGCCGCGGATTCCTGGGCCGGCACAGGACACCGGAACGCCATGTTAAAGTCCTCTTTCCAGCCCACAATCGTGCTGTCGGTCCCCCGGAAGGAAAGATAGCTAAACCCCGCCGGAAACCGGAACGCCATGGCTGCAAACTGCTCCGTCATCGCAACATCGTTCACGGCGCGATAGCCGCAAATGTGCACACCGCGGTATCTGGGATTTGCTGCCACCGCCTCCAGCAGGGCGCGGCTACCCTCCGGGTTCCACAGGTCGCCAATCATGGACTTGTAACACTCGGCGCGCAGCAGCTCGCGCACATCAAGCCCCTGCCAGCCCTCAGGCTCTGGCATGTCCTGCGGCAGGCGCAAATACGACAACCAGGCAAAGACCAGACTGTCCACCGCGCAGAACGGCCGCTCCTCAAACGGATCAAACGCAGTCTGGGCATAGGACAAAAAATTAGGCGAATCCGACATGGCCCTCCCATCGACTATAGTGCATTGGGGTCAGGTTACTTTGCACCAAAAAAGCGCCCGGGCCGCGTGGACTCGGACGCCTTCATTGTAGCTTTTCGCTCTAGCGAGCTTGATTTAGCAGGAGAAGTCGACGCTGTCGATGATGTCCTTGAGGGCCTTGGCGGAGGCGGTGAGCTCATGCTTCTCGTCATCGTTCAGCGGAACGGGGACGCGGCAGACAACGCCGTCGCGGCCAACGACGGTCGGCATGGAGATGGCCAGATCGGACAGGCCATACTCGCCCACCATGAGCGAGGAGACGGGCAGAACGGTCTGCTCATCGCGCATGACGGCGGTGCAGATGCGCTTGACGGCCATGGCGACGCCATAGTAGGTGGCGTGCTTCTTCTCGATGATGGTGTAGGCGGAATTCTTGACGTCCTCGGCGATGCGCTTCTCGGCAGCCTCGTGCTCCAGATGACCGTGAAGCTCGCAGAAGGTGTTCAGCGGCACGCCGGCAACCTGAGCGCTGGACCAGGCGACGAACTCAGAGTCGCCGTGCTCACCCATGACGTAGGCCTGAACGTCGCGCGGGTCGACCTCGACGTGAGCGCCGAGCATCTGCTGCAGACGGCCGGTGTCGAGCACGGTGCCGGAGCCGATGACATGGCCCTCGGGCAGGCCGGACATCTTGATGGCGGCATAGGTCAGAACGTCGACCGGGTTGGAGACGATGAGCAGAATGCCGTCGAAGCCAGACTTCTTAATCTCGGGAATAATGGACTTAAAGATGTTGACGTTCTTGTTGACCAGGTCCAGGCGGGTCTCACCGGGCTTCTGGGCAGCGCCAGCGGTGACGACGATCATGGCGGCGTCGGCGACATCGGAATAATCGCCGGCGTAGATCTTCATCGGCTCGGCAAACGTCATGCCGTGCGCGATATCCAAGGCCTCACCCTCGGCGCGGTTCTTGTCCACGTCGATGAGGACCATCTCGGAGAACAGGCCACTCTGCATCAGCGCGAACGCCGACGACGAACCAACGAAACCGCAGCCGACAATAGCGACCTTCTTCTCGTTAACCATTAGAAACTCCCATCTCTCTCCACAAACAAACCGCCCGAGAACGACCCCGAGCGGTTTGCCGTAACCCCAATATATCCAATCGGGACTTTGATTATGCTCCTATTCGCAGCCAAATATCGACCGTTTACCGAAATTGTTTGCAGGATTCGTAAAATAACTGCACGAAATCGGTTTCGAGCTATTGACGAGTCGAAATAGGTTTCTAATACAGGCCCGCCTCGCGAATGGCCTCGACAGCCAAAGCGATCTGATCGGGCGGCAGGACCAGCGCCATGCGCACGTGCCCCTCGCCCGAAGGGCCAAAGCTCGCGCCCGGCGTCACCACAACGCCGGCCTTCTCCATAAGCTCCTCGCAAAACGCCATGGAATCGGTGCGATCACCGGGAAGCTTGGCCCACACAAACATGGAGCCATGCGCGTTGGGTCGCTCCCAGCCGAGGCCCTCAAGTCCGTCGCACAGGGCATCGCGGCGCTCCTGGTACTTCAGACGCTGCGCCTCGACCTCATCGCGCGGGCCATTAAGGCACGCGATAGCAGCCTTCTGGATCGGGAAGAACATGCCAAAGTCGATTTGGCTGCGCAGCTTGGCAAAGGCCGAGACCACGTCCTCGCGGCCGACCAAAAAGCCGATACGCGCACCGGTGACGTTAAACGACTTGGAGAGCGAGAAGAACTCAACGCCCACCTCGAGCGCACCGGGATACTGCAAAAAGCTTCCGCCCGGCTCGCCGTCGAACACGATGTCGGAGTACGCGTTGTCATGGACGATGAGCAGGTCGTGCTCGCGGGCGAAAGCGATGATCTCCTCGTAGACCTCGGTCGTGCCCACCGAGCCCACCGGGTTGGCGGGCAGCGACACGATCATATACTTGGCACGATC
This sequence comes from Collinsella aerofaciens, assembly GCA_048501115.1. Classification (GTDB taxonomy): domain Bacteria; phylum Actinomycetota; class Coriobacteriia; order Coriobacteriales; family Coriobacteriaceae; genus Collinsella; species Collinsella aerofaciens_CD. The sequence continues at coordinate 33,548 of DBFRZS010000040.1, forward strand.
GGCCACCTCGGGATCGATACCCGCCACATAGGGCAGGTAATTATGCTCGGCAACCAGCGGATAGTATTCGAGCTTGGCATCGGCGATCTTGGCACCCGCCTCAAAGACCGGGTAGCACGGATCGGGAACCAAAATAGTGTCGCCCGGATCGAGCAGGGCCAGGCCCAAATGGCCCACGCCCTCCTGCGTGCCGTTGCACGACTGCACCATGGACGGCGTAATGCCCGAAACGCCAAAGCGACGCTCATAGTAATCGCACACGGCCTGCTTGAGCTCGGGCAGGTCACGCAGGGCATACTTCCACATCTCGGGATCTTGGGCTGCTTGCGTGAGCGCCTCGACCACATGGTCGTACGGCTTAAAGTCGGGCGTGCCCACGCTCATGTTGTAAATGGTCTTGCCCTGAGCCTTCAGCGCGAGAAGCTTGTTGTTGAGCGAGGCGAAGACCTCCGCGCCAAAGCGGTCGAGACGCTGCGATGCCTGCATGGTGCCACCTTTCGATATGAAAAACGCGGCGCTCCGACAAGAGCGCCGCGCGATACGGGCCATCAGATTGCAAAAGTGTAACGCTTGCAACCCCCGTATTGGTTCAATTTAGCCAACCTTAGTCAACTGGATTGAGCGCGTCGATCTGCGCAAGCCACAGACGCGAGCTAGCGTCACTCGGCATACGCCAATCGCCGCGCGGGCTGAGCGTCACCGAGCCCACCTTGGGACCATCGGGCAGGCAGCTGCGCTTAAACTGCTGGGCAAAGAAGCGACGGTAGAACGTACGTAGCCACGTGTGGACGGTCTTGGCGTCGTAGACGCCCTCGAAGCTCTTGAGCGCCATGCGGTAGATCTTGCCCGGCTCAAAGCCAAAACGCAGCAGGTAGTAGAGGAAGTAGTCGTGCAACTCGTACGGGCCCACCAAATCCTCGGTCTTCTGCGCAATCTCGCCGTCGCCCGTGGGCGGCAGAAGCTCGGGGGACACCGGCGTATCGAGGATATCGAGCAAGACCTCGGCAATGCGCCCGCCAAAGACATCGGCGGCATAGCGTACCAGATGGCGCACAAGCGTCTTGGGCACGCTCGCGTTGACGGCGTACATGCTCATGTGGTCGCCGTTATAGGTAGCCCAGCCGAGCGCCAGCTCCGACAGGTCGCCCGTGCCAATGACAAAACCGCCAGCCTGGTTGGCCAGATCCATCAGAATCTGCGTACGCTCGCGGGCCTGGCTGTTCTCGTAGGTCACGTCCTGCACGGTCTGATTGTGCTCAATGTCCTTAAAGTGCTGCTCCACGGCCGCGTGGATCGAAACCTCGCGGAAGCTCACGCCCAGGTCGCGGGCAAGCGACTCGGCATTGGACTTGGTGCGATGCGTCGTGCCAAAACCTGGCATGGAGACCGCCGTGATACCGGTGCGCGGCAGGCCCAAGGCGTCGAACGCACGCACGGTCACGAGGAGCGCCAGCGTGGAATCGAGGCCGCCCGAAAGGCCGATGACGGCCGCCTTGGTGCCCGTATGGGCAAGGCGGGTCTTGAGGCCGGCGGTCTGCAGGTCGAGGATAGTCTCGCAACGCTCAGCCAGATCACCGTGGTCGGCCGGCACAAAGGGAGCGCGGGGGAAGACTCGGTCGATGTCGAGCGCATCGCGCAGGACAGGTTCTTCGGCCAGTACGCCCTCAAACGAAAACTCAACGGTCGCGGATTCCGGCGCATCGTCGGTGCGCGTCCACGTCGTCGAGCGACGGCGCTCGGCAACCAGGCGGTCAAGGTCAACGTCGGCGATGGCCATATCGCAGGTAAGCAGTTTGGTCGCGGCGAGCTTGGAGCCGTTTTCGTAGACGAGGTTCTCACCCGCAAAGACCATGTCGGTCGTGGACTCGCCCTCGCTCGCGTCCGCGTAGGCATAGGCGCAGTACAGGCGCGCGCTCTGATTGGAGATAAGGCTGCGGCGGTAATCTGCCTTACCGATAATCTCGTCCGAGGCCGACGGGTTGAGAATCACCGTCGCACCGGCAAGCGCCATCTCGGTCGAAGGGGGCGCCGGCACCCACAGGTCCTCGCAGACTTCAACGCCCAGCACCATATCCTCGGCACCCTCATCACAGCAGCGGTAGACAAGCCCCGAACCCAGCGGAACCGGACCCTGACCGGCAAATTCAACCCACACGGGATCCGCAGGCGACGGAGCAAACCAGCGACGCTCATAGAACTCGCCATAGTTGGGCAGGTACTTCTTGGCCGTGAGGCCCAAAAGCTCGCCCGCGCAGCACACGGCGGCACAGTTGTAGATATTCTCGGCAACCGCAACGGGAAGACCGATGGTAAAGACAATCGGCAGCTCACGGGTTTCATCGAGGATATGCACCAGAGCAGCCTCGCAGGCATGCAGCAGTGTGCGATTATGGAACAGATCGGCCGCGGTATAGCCAGTCAGATTAAGCTCGGGCAACACCAACGCGCGAACGCCACGCCCGGCAGCATCGCGAACAGCCGCCAGCGCAACCTCGGCATTGCCCTCGACATCGGCCACGCGAATCTGCGGCGACGCCGCCGCCACACGCAAAAAGCCATCAGACTGAGAAAGGTGAAGATTCATAAGAATGCTCCCGTGCGTAGACGCCATTCACAACAATTAGCAAGTCCTATTGTAGTTCAACCGCCGGGTGGAACCGCATCCCACCAACTTGGTGAGCAATTGATGAGTTGATGGTATCTGTTAAATGTCACGTACGATTCACATCTGGTGGGTACCCTGATGGCTACACGAAACGAAGCAGATTTACACCGGGAGGACCCCGTATGACAACCAAGTACACCGACGCGCCGCGCACGCGCGTCATGACGCCGGCATCGCTCAACAACGGCGTACACGAGAACCATTCCATTGGACAGACCATGGCCATCGCGCCCAAAAAGGGCCTGTTCGACGACATTTCCATTCCCCAGATCATCGCCGGCGCCGCAGCTGCCGCCACGAGCGTGGCGCTTGCTTCAAAGATCGGCATTGCCGGCTCGGTGATTGGTGCCGCTGTGAGCTCAGTCATCACTGTTGTGTCCTCGCAGGTCTATCGCCACTTTATCTCCGCCAGCGCCGAAGCAATCAAGGGCACGCATGCCGCTGTCGACTACCCTGCCGGCGCCTACGAGCCCGTTGAGCCCGATGTCGAGGAGCACCTAGGTGGCGCCGCGACCACGCAGGAGATGCGCCAGGTTGCGGGACGCGCGACCACGGCGCGCGTCGCCCCCAACAGTCTGCGCGCCAAGGCGGCGGCAGAGCGCAGCCAGACACAAAAGAAGGTCATCGTCTTCTCGATCGCCATCGCCATCGTCGCGGTCATCGCCTGCGCCGGCGCCATCCTTATCACCACTGCCGGTGAGGGTCTGGGCGAGCGTCCCGAGCCAATCCTGTCGTCGCGCACGACCGAGAGCGATGCAAATGGCAACACTCAGCCGCAGGATCAGCAGGCACAGACGGACGACACGCAAGACAGTCCTACCTCTGCCAATTCGTCCTCGAACACCCAAAACCAATCGCAGGGCACCGATTCCTCTACGGCCAACAGTGGCACGCCGTCCGGCACGACCGACTCAAGCCAAACGACTGACGGTTCACAGCCGAACACGGGAGGCCAGACGAGCGACACCACGTCGGGAACGGGCACGGCAGACAGTAACAACACCAACAGCTCGAGCGGAACCGCTTCCGGCACGGCATCTGACAACTCGAGCCAAGGCACGGCATCGGGCAACTAAGCACGTTTGCCTCTCATAGATAACCGACCTGTACAACGGGCGCGAATCGAAAGCGGTTCGCGCCCGTTTGCCTTGGGCGCCGCCATGGCGAACGCCATGCGATGGTAAGATGCTTTACATGTGTAAAGAGGAGATTTGCCATGAGCAAGACAATAGTTAGGCCCACGCTTTCGCTGGGCAACCACATCTATCTGTATCGCCTGCTGCGCGATGCGATTGGATGTGGCAAGCAAACGTTTATGACGCAGGTCGAGGAGGCGCTCGCCGCTGGCGACATGACCGCTTATGACCTGGGTTTCGAGTCCACGCGCGAGCTGCTCGAGGAGCTCGACGACTGCATTAAGCTGACCGTCTTTAAAGGCGGCCGCCTGTATGCCACGGTCATCGCCAACGAGGCCTGGGATGCTGCGCTTGCCAAGGGCGAGGACAAGCCCAAGACCGCCAAGGGCGCCAAGCAGTCCTACAAAAAGAAAAAGCGCGGTGAGAAGGACCTCAAGGCCGTGCGCCCCAAGCACGTTAAGCGTCCCGAGCCCGAAGCCATGGCTGAAGCCGCGCCGGAACCCGAGCCCGAGACAGAGATCGAAGTTGCTATTGAGGTAACGGCAGAAGCCGAAACCGAAATCGCCGCCACGACCGATTCCGAAGTCATATCCGAGCAGGAAGCCACTGTGGAGCTCAACGAAGTGCCCAAGTCGACAACCGAAGAAGCCGCTGACCAACCCGAGCCGTCTGCGTTCCAAAACAGCGATGTCTTTGGCGACGAGGCCGAGGACGATCAGTCCGACGAGCCCGCAGATCAAGACGCTACCGAGTCGACACCGGAGCCCGAGACGCCGCAGCCCGCCATCTCGCTCACGGTCGTCTATGACCCCGAGAACGCCAATGCCGGCATCACCACCATGGCATCCACGCCCATCGAAGCAAAGTCGAGCGTCGAGAACGAGGACGCGACGCAGGTTGAGCTCGACACCGCGACCGCAAACGCACCCGCTATCGTCGAGTCTGCAGATTCCGCGGCGATGCCAAAGGTGGGCACCGAATCAGTGCTCGGCACCGAACCCGTGCCCGTCGTCGAGGTGACGCCCGTCAATGAGCAGGCCTTCGCACCGGCGATGGTACCGACCCCCGCACCCGTAGCGCCCGCCATCCCCGAGGACTTCCCCATCGATTTCGCAACCGAGGTCTTCTGCCCCGGCCCATTGCTACACCAGTTGTCGACCTATCTCCCCTACGGCGCCGATACCCTCGGCATTGTCGGCGAGTACTACTGGATCGCCCGCGAGCGCGGTACCATCGAGGCCGCACGAAACCGCGCAAGCTTCCCCCTGCACTATACGCAGGCCGGCGAGCGCCACGAAGTTACCGTGCGCGTCCGCCGCAACACCACCGGTGGCCTCGGATCCACCTGGGCCATCGATAAAGTCGAAGAACCCGGGCAGTAACGACAAACGGCTCAAATCCAAATCAGGATTTGAGCCGTTTTTATTTGTTGATGTTGCGTAACCAACAGCGAGCGGGCCGCAAGTGCCCCAGGTTGCCGTGAAAGAGGAGCGACGCGTACTTCGATACGCGAGCGACGGCTTGAACGGCAAGATGGGGTGCTTGCGACCCGCGCAGCGTCGAGCAGTTACGCGGTTTGGAAAACCGCGTAACGATCTAATCGCGCGTCAGCTTGCGGTGAATACGATGCGGCTGGGCTGCGTCCTCGCCAAGGCGCTCGATGCGGTTGGCCTGATAGGCCTCGAAGTTGCCCTCAAACCAATACCAGTTGCCCGGATTCTCGTCGGTGCCCTCCCACGCCAGAATGTGCGTGGCGACGCGGTCCAGGAACATACGGTCGTGGCTAATGACCACCGAGCAGCCCGGGAACTCGAGCAGCGCCGCTTCGAGCGAGGACAGCGTCTCGACGTCGAGGTCGTTCGTGGGCTCGTCGAGGAGCAGCAGGTTGCCGCCCTGCTTGAGCGTAAGCGCCAAGTTCAGACGGTTGCGCTCGCCACCGGAGAGTACGCAGGCGCGCTTCTGCTGGTCCTGACCTTTAAAGCCAAAGCTCGCCACATAAGCACGGCTGGGGACCTCGGTCTCGCCGACCATCATGTGGTCCAGGCCATCCGAGACGACCTCCCATAGGTTCTTGTCGGGATTGATGCCAGAACGGTTCTGGTCGACGTAAGAAATCTTGACGGTCTCGCCCACCTCGAGCTCGCCCGAAGTCAGCGGCTCCAGACCCACAATCGTCTTGAACAGTGTGGTCTTACCGACACCGTTGGGGCCGATGACGCCCACAATGCCGTTGCGCGGCAGGGTGAACGAAAGGTCATCGATGAGCACACGGCCATCGAACTCCTTGTGCAGGTGATGAGCCTCGAGCACCTTGTTGCCCAGACGCGGGCCCACAGGGATGCGGATGTCGGTCCAGTCGAGCTTCTGGCTTGCGCGGGCCTCGGCCTCCATCTCCTCGTAGCGAGCCAGACGGGCCTTGTTCTTGGCCTGGCGAGCCTTGGGCGAGCTGCGTACCCACTCGAGCTCGGCCTCCATGCGCTTGGCGAGCTTGGCGTCGCGGTTGCCCTGCGCCTCGATACGGGCGGCCTTGGTCTCCAGATACGTGGAGTAGTTGCCCTTGTAGGGATAAAGGTGACCGCGGTCGACCTCGCAGATCCACTCGGCAACGTTATCCAGGAAGTAGCGATCGTGCGTGACGGCAAGCACCGCGCCCTGGTAGTTGTGCAGGAAGTGCTCGAGCCACAGGATCGACTCGGCGTCCAGGTGGTTCGTGGGCTCGTCGAGCAGCAGCAGGTCGGGAGCCTCGAGCAGCAGCTTGCACAGGGCCACGCGACGGCGCTCGCCGCCGGAAAGCACGTTGACCGGCATGTCGGAATCGGGCAGCTGCAGGGCGTCCATGGCCTGGCCGAGCTTGGAATCGATATCCCAGCCGTCGGCGGCGTCGATCTCGTCCTGGAGCTTGCCCATCTCGGCCATGAGGGCGTCCATGTCGCAATCCGGGTCGCACATCTCCTCGCCGATCTTGTTGAAGCGATCGACCTTGGCAATCATGTCGCCAAACGCCATGCGCACGTTCTCGATGACGGTCTTGTCGTCGTCGAGCGGCGGCTCCTGCTGCAGGATGCCCACGGTGTAGCCGGGAGTGAGCCTGGCATCGCCGTTGGAGACCTCCTCGATGCCGGCCATGATCTTGAGCAGGGTCGACTTGCCCATACCGTTGGGGCCCACGACGCCGATCTTGGCACCGGGGTAGAAGCTCAGGGTCACGTCGTCAAGGATTACCTTGTCGCCATGGGCCTTGCGAGCCTGATACATCTGGTAGATAAACTCTGCCATTTGCCTGTTTTATCCTTTCTACCTGCTGTTTCTCTATTCTTGTTTCGCTTTAGTAGAAACGAAATGAGGAAATCAGCTCTGAAACGTAACGAAAAAGGGGCATGGTTGCCCATACCCCCTAATACTACCTGGGAAAAATCCCCCAGAACATACCATGAACTGCGTACGCTAGTTTTCCGCAACCTTAACGAACAGCCCGCTGAGATTTGCGCCACAGCAGATACGAGTAGACGTAGACGGCTCCGACCGAACCAAACGCCAGAACCGCAATCACCGCGGCGACGACTTCATTCGAAAGCACCGCACCTGCCACGCCCATCGCAATCAGGCCAACACCCAGCACCATAAAGCAGGCACCGCCAAAGCGCTGCGTACGGCGCCAGTTCTCGGGATCGGCAAGCGCCCAAGGCGTCTTGATACCGAGCGTATAGTTCTGCTTCACACGCGGCAAGTAGTTGCCTACGCCGATGAACAGCAAACCGATAGCACCGGAAATCAGCACGTTGACCGAACCGACCGCCGGCACCACGCCCCAGACCGTAAGCTCTCCCAGCCAGCTTACGGCACACATGAACAAGGTAAAGGCGATTACGAAGCCCTGATAGAACTTGCCCGAGGTTCGATATGCCTCACCTTTGGGATCGATGCGCGGCACCACGCGGAACATTGCGAGAAGCGCCAGCGGCAACGCGCCGAGCGCCGATGCCATCCAGCTAGGACCCCAACCGTCGACAGCGCCGTTCGCGCCCCAGTGCGTGGGAATCTGCGCAGGCAAGCTCGGCATCACCCAGAGATGCGCGGCAACATTAATAGCGCAGACCACAACAAGCATGGCCCACGCGCGCGACGATACCCCCGTGGCGTGAATGCCCTTGTTTTCGTTATTCATCCTTATCACCTTCCGTGTTTGTAAAGCCCATAAACCAACCGATCAAGTCCTGCATGACGGTGGTGTTTAAGCTGTAAACGATGTTTTGGCCATGACGTTCGTCGGTCACCAACCCGGCGTTTTTGAGCGTCGCCAAATGATGGCTCAATGACGGCTTGCTGATGTCAAAATGCTCGGCAAGCTCCCCAGCCGTGCGATTGCCCTCGCGCAGCAGTTCCAAAATGTGACGCCGTGTAGGATCGGCCAGCGCCTTAAAACCCTCTCCCGGCATAAGACCTCCTCTCATCATCTCTCATGACGTGCACACTATACTCAATATTTAGATGTTTGTCTAACTATCTAATCGCAATGCTTCAAACCACATCAAAGCAAACGCCATCGCAACCTATGGGCGATTACCTATAATGGCGATAGCTAAAACACGACCTGCTTCCCCATCGGAGGATATTTATGACCGAAACCACAGCCGCAACTCCCATCGAGACACGCGACACCAAGCTCGAGATCATCATGGGCCGCGAGGCACTCGACAAACTCGCCGCCGCCACGGTGCTGGTGCTCGGCTGCGGAGGTGTGGGCTCCAATTGCTGCGAGGCACTTGCCCGCGGCGGCATTGGTCATTTCGTCATTCTGGATAAGGACATCATCGCGCCCAGCAATATCAATCGCCAGGCCATCGCCTTTCAAAGCACCATCGGCAAGCGCAAGGTCGATGTTATGGAAGCCATGATCCACGACATCAATCCAGCCGCTACCGTCATCAAGCGCACCGAATACCTGTTGAGCGACAATATCGACGAATTTTTCGCGCGCGTTTTGGAGCAGACGGACGGCAAGCTCGACTACGTCGTCGACGCCATCGACACCATCTCGGCCAAGCTCACCATTGCCAAATATGCTCAGGACCACGGCATTCGTTTGGTTAGCTCCATGGGCGGAGCCAACAAGCTCCATCCCGAGTGCCTCCGCTTTGCCGACATTTTCGATACGGTACGTGACCCCATGAGCCGCATCATGCGCAAAGAATGCAAGAAGCGCGGAATCAAGAGTCTGCATGTACTGTTTAGCTGCGAGGAATCGGTTAAGACGCAGCCCCGCGACCCTTCCAATATCCACGAGCGCACCGAGCTGGGAACCGCCAGCTTTATGCCGCCCATCATGGGCCAGATGATCGCCGGAGAGGTTATCCGCCAGATCAGTGGCCGCGGCACCGAGCGCGTGCGCGCCGATGGCCAGCGCCTAGACTAGCGGAGCGCACCGAGATGGAGCCCCGGTTATTTGATGCACACTGCCATCTTGATTTAATGGCTCACCCGGACGCCGTTGCCGATGAGGCGACGGCGCTGGGCTTGGGTCTATTTGACTGCGGCGTCAATCCGCGCGACTTTTCGGCCGCAAACGAGCGCGCCTGTCGCCAACCAGGCATCATCGCCGGCGTTGGGCTTCACCCCTGGTGGCTCGCCGATGGTCACTGCGGTTTTGTCGAAGTCAATCTGCTTTGCGAAGTTGCTGCCCAAGAACGCTACATCGGCGAAGTCGGACTCGACTTTTCCGCGCGCTTTGCTGGAAGTGAGCCGCTACAAATACAGGCACTTAACCGGCTCTGCGATGCGCTCGTGCAGCATCCTCTTACCGGGCGCGTGATATCAATTCACGCCGTTCGTTCGGCAGGAGCCGTACTGGACGTCCTCGAATCGCATGGACTACTCATCCCAAACCCCGACTCCCCCGTTATCATCTTCCACTGGTTTAGCGGTACTTCGGACGAACTCGTCCGCGCGCGTAATGCGGGCTGTTATTTTTCCGTCAACGAACGCATGCTCGCATCTAAACGAGGACGCGAATACGTACGACAAATTCCACTCGATCGTTTACTGCTCGAGACCGATGCACCAGCGGAGGCAAACGCAGAAATAAGCGCACAGTCACTCATCAGATCGCTCGAAAGCGCCTCAGAACACGTCGCCTCGCTCAAAAAATGCGACGCAAAGCATATTGAGTCGGCGGTTTTAGCGAATGCACACTCTGTTTTTAGCCTTCGCTAACCCCTGTGGTCAAAAAACGTCAAATATGAGTACTGCTAGCGAAATGGATACATTACTCTGAGCTTTCCGACCACCAGAATAATCTACGATTGTCCATTAACTAACACTTTTACAGTCACTCATCCTGCATTTTCGCAATCTTAAACCCCTCCAAACGCTCAAATCACGTCTGAAGGGGTCGATTTTGCTGCGACTAAATTAGTCACAGTACTCATATTTGGCTTTTTTGACCACCGAGTCACGGGAAGGCACCAATACAGCTCCCCGGGACAGCTCGGCTATTCGACGATTGGTGCTCCGTGGCCCCAAGAACCTTCCATGCCGCACACGGTCGAGGCAAACCCGGCAGCAAAGTCGAGCGCGCGCTCGATGGCCTCGGCGCCATCCTCACCACGCTTGGCGGAATCGAGATAGCACATCAAAAACGAGGTGAGGAACGAGTCGCCCGCCCCCATGGTGTCCTTCATGTCCGTTACCGGTTTAGCCAGCTGGCGGTAATAACGCTCGCCGTCGTAAGCAATGCAGCCCTCGGCGCCCGCCGTAGCCGACACAAAACGCGGACCCAGGCCCTTCACCCATGCCAGACGCTCGCGAATCTCGTCCTCACTCGCGGCATCCGCCGCACTAAAGAAAGCGAAATCGACGTAGGGCGCAATCTGCTCGTAGTACTCGTCGGTGGAGTCATCCGAAAAGTCAAAAGAGACCGTGACGCCCGCAGCCTTCAGCTTGGGCAGCTCGCGCTCGGTAAAGCAATAGTTGCCCGAATGAACCACATCGAACTGCTTCATGTACGAAAGGTCAAAGCGATCGAGGACATAGCGCGCATCGCCACGGATACCGCCCTCGTTGGAGCCAAGGAAGACACGGTCACCGTCAACGACGGTCACGCGAGCCGCTCCGTTCTCGCCAATCATCTGCTCGCACTTGTCAAGCTCGATACCTTCATCCTCGAGGCTTGCAATGACATGCTCGGCAGCGGCGTCATTGCCAAAAATGCCCATGTATGCGGAGCGTGCGGCACCGCATTTCTTGGCATAAACGGCGAAGTTCACCGCATTGCCGCCGGGATACATGGTGTGGATATGCTCGTAGCGATCGACGACGTTGTCGCCAAATCCGAGCGCGTTAACGTTAAATGCCATGGCCTTTGCCCCTTCTAGTACTCGACAACACCCATATAGCGACGGAAATCGGGATCGTGATCAAACACCTTGCCGCGTGCAGCACGCAGCTCGCAGTTCATGGCGTAGAACAGCACCGGGTCCAGATAGGCACGGACGCTCGCCGGCACGGCTTCCATACCGTACTCCTTGGCATCGAGCACCATCAGCGTATCGGTATGCGTCTTAAGGAACGCCAGGGCGCGCTCGTCCATAGCACGGCACTCGCTGGAGCCCATCTGCAGGAAGTAAAAAACGCCATCCTGAGTAGCCTCGAAGGGGCCGTGGAAGTACTCGGCAGAGTGGATGTAGCTACAGTGCTGCCACTGCATCTCCATAAGAGAGCAGATAGCGAAACCGTAGGTCTGGCTAAAGTTGGGACCGCTGCCCAGAATGTAGAAGAACTCGTGCTCCTGGCAAAGCTTGGCAAAGCGATCGCCCAGCTCGGCATTTACCTTCTCGCGTGCCGGGGGAAGAATCTTATCCATCTCGGCGATACCGGCATACATATCGGCAAGATCGGCGTAGCCCTCCTGCTGATCGAGCAGCTCGGCCGCAAGCGACAGCGAAATGCCAGCGGGGACCTCGGCCTGCGGCACGCCCTCGCCCCACGGGTAGACCCACGTGGTCCACTTGCCGGAGTCGATCTTGGATCCAGCGTTGTCGGTCTGGGCGATCACCGTAGCGCCGGCAGCAAGGGCAATCTCGCAGCCCTCGACGACCTCGGGGGTGTTGCCACTGTGGCTACAAGCGATGACCAGGGACTTCTCGCCCAGACGACGCGGACGCATGATATCGAACTCGCGAGCCGTATAGATATACGAAGTGAAGGTGGTTGCCTCGCGCTGCAGAAGCTCATGAGCCGGGATCAAATCGATCATGGAGCCACCGCAAGCAATCCAGTAGACGCTGTCGAACTTGCCCTTCTCGGCAATTGCCTCTTTGATCAGATCGTGTGCGTTCATATCCAGTTCCTTTCTTATTTGGCCCGCAATCAATGACGTTGGTTGCGTGGCCGATGGTTGTTTTAGTCAATCAGATATTTCTCGAATGCGGCCATGTTCTTGGCATCTGCCGCCGCCGGATCATCGTAGTAACGACCGTCCGTGATTTCCTGGCCCAGCATGCCGTCGAAACCATGGGCGTTGAGCGTGGCGACGAAGGCGTCCATATCGTGCTTGCCATCGCCCCACACCAGATGGCCATACGGGTCACCGTCGATAAAGTGCATCTCGTGAATTGCCCCATCACCAAAGGCGGCAAACCAGTCCTCGAGCGTCTCGCCTGCAACGCCCATCGCGGTTGTATCAACCATGGGCTGTAAGTACGGGCTCGCGACCTCGTCAATCATGCGCTTCGCATCGGAAACCGTCGTCACAAGGTTGCTCTCCTCGGGACGCAGGCTTTCCATCGTAAGCACCAGACCGTGCTCGCCGGCATACTCCGCCAGAATGGACAAGTGCTCGCGGCTGCGCTTCCAGGCTTCCTCGCGGTCCTCGTCCCAGTCGCCCCAGCCCGAGTTGATGGACATGCGGTCGCACCCAAGTACCTCGGCAAGCTCAATGCCGTGCTTAAAGTACGCCAAGCTGCGCTGTTCATGCAGCGGTTTGCGTGCGCAGTACTGCCAAGGATAGACAACATTCTCGGGACACAGAGTACGATACCTAAGCCCACGGTCTGCAGCCTTTTTCGCCAGGAGCTCAGCTTCAAAGTAGCCCGTGTGGTCGAGCGTCACATGCGGCTCCGCACACCACAGCTCAATGGACTCAAAGCCCAAACGCTGCTGCACATCAAGGAAGTAATCGAGCGACCACATGATGTAGTGGATATTCATGCCCGCAATCTGTTCGCGGTGCAGCGTCGGTTTGGATTCAGACATCTTATGCCTCCTTATTTCGATCGAACACGATTTGTCCGTCCGACATCGTCATATCAACCGCAAGATCGCGTGCGTCGCGATAATCGAGGTCGAACACATCCCGATCGAGCACGCAGATATCGGCAAGCTTGCCAACCTCAAGCGTACCCAGCTCGTCTTCGCGCATCAGGTCGTACGCGCCCCCGGCAGTCCAAGCGCGCAAGAGCTCGACAAGCGTCAGCGCGTTGACCTCATTCACGGGCAGTCCGTCGTCGAAGTATCCGCCGCACGCACTGTAGATTGACTCGCCCAGGCTCGGAATCAGCAGCGGCAAATCCGTACCACAGCACACCGTGCATCCGGAATCTTCCATGCCGCGGCGATTCCAGCTGTGCAAAAGTCGCGTCTCACCAATTTGTCGACGCATCATCGACAGGCAATCCTCGCGCCGGTCCAGCGTTAGAATCTGCGGATAGACCTCGCAAATTCCACCTAACTTGCCAAACTCGACAAGATCGGTCGGATCAGAGTTCTCGAGATCGGTAATCGCATGGCGGCGAAGCATCCGTCCATGCTCGTCTCGAGGCAGCGAGGCATAGAGCGCCACGGTGCGACGAACGGCGCCATCGCCCTGGCAATGCAAGGAATATCGGAAGCCGTCAGCATCAATTGCACGCAGCTCGTTCTCAATCAGATCCCACTCTGGCTCCTCGACGACCGTCTTGCCGGCAGCGCCCGCATCGGCCGTGTCCTCATAGGGTTCAATCATCTCGGCAAGCCCCGCCCATACGCCGCGATCGGTCATACGGTTGAAGCCAGAAAAACGAACGAACGGTCCCCGGAAGCGCTCTCGTACCTCGCGGGCATATGCCAGATTTGCACCGGCACCCACCGGCTGCGACATCATAGAGACGCGAACCGTCAGCTCACCAGATTCCTCACGGCGAGCCATTTCGTCGGCAAAACCGTAGTAGTCATCAAACGCCATCTCCTTGATGGCGGTAACGCCGCGCTCGTTAAGCATGCTCATGTAGTCCGAATACCCCGCACGTACCTCGGGCAGCGCGAGGAAATCGCTCATCATGCGCCAGATCTTCTCGGCATAGCACGCCTGGGGTGTAAAGCCGTATCGTGCACTGGCGGCAGCATTGAGAACGCAGGTCTCCGCACCCGGTGTAAAGCAGACGACAGGGATATCGCCAAAACAATCGTCAAACACAGCTGCCGTATTTGCGTTCTCGGCATCCGATGCCAACGTTTCGGGTAGGCTGTGGCCAAAAGCCGCCGCGCAATCCGGATGATCTTCTTTCCATGCACGCAAGAGCGACACGGCCTCTTTGGCATCAGCGATGCCGGACAGATCAGACCCCAACGTCCGCAGCGCCCAGCCTGTATAGAAGGTATGCACATCGATCAGGCCAGGCATGACGGTACGGTCGCCCAGATCAACTACCTCGTCCGCCTGGGTCAAATACGAAGCTACCTCACACTTGGTGCCAACCGCCTCAATTCGATTGCCACGGACCGCTACGAAACCTTCGAACGGCAGGTCCCCCGTACCGGTAAAGACGCTCTTAGACGTCAGGACCGTTAAACGATCAGACATCACAACCACCTACACCGGAAGCATGCCAGAGATTGCCGTTACGATCAGGCCAAAGACGACCATGAAAATGAAGAACTTCCAAATGGTCTTCCACCATTGGCCAAACGAAATCTTAGCCACGGCAAGGCCGGCGACCGTCATGCCCGCCACGGGACTGATGGTGTTGATGGTCTGATTAGCAAACTGGAGCGCGGTAACGGCAGCTTCGGGATTGAGGCCCATAAGCTCGGTCAGCGGACCCATGACGGGCATGGTGAGCGCCGCAAGTCCAGAACTCGAGGGAACCAGCAAAGAGAGCAGGCCAAGGACGATATACATAAACGTGGTGTAGACGGCAGCGGGTGCACCGGCGAGCGCAGTAGCGAGCGCCTGGAGGATGGTGTCGATGATCATGCCGCCCTCGGCGATGACCAGAATACCGCGAGCGATACCGATAACGATAGCAGCGTACGCAAAATCGGCGAGACCCTTAACGAACTCCTCAGCGATCGTCTGCTGGTCAAGACCGCCCAGGATACCGGCAAGCAAGCCCATGCCAAGGAACACGGCGGAAATCTCATTCATGTACCAGCCCTGGGTAACAAGACCCCAGACGATAATGCCCATACCGCAGGCAAAATCGATAAGTACGAGCTTCTGACGGGTAGTGAACTCTTCCTCGATGGAGGCATCGGTCACGGAAAACTCAACACGCTTGAGCTTGTCGTCCTCGTACGTAATGGACGACTCGGGGTTTTTCTTGACGCGCATAGCGTAGCGCATGGCCCATGCGATACCGACGGCAGTAAAGATGACCCAAGAAACGGCGCGCAGCCACAGCTGAGGATTGCCCTCGATGCCAATGATGCCCTGGGCGATCAAAACATTAAACGGGTCGATGGTCGAAGCACAATATCCCAGGTTAGGACCAAGGAAGCAGATGATGAATGCCGTCATCGAGTCATAACCGATACCCATCATGATGGGAATGAAGATGGCATAGAACGGCAGGGCTTCCTCAGACATGCCAAACGTAGTGCCGCAAATGGACAGCAACGTCATCGTAATGGGAATGATGAGGATGTCCTTGTTCTTGAGCTTTTTAATCACACGGCTCATGCCGGCATTCAAAGCGTTGGTCTTGGTGATGATTGCGAACGATCCGCCAATCAATAAGACGAATGCAACGACGTCGGCAGCCTCCTGGATGCCCTTAGTGGGCGCTTGCAGGACCGCGAAGATATCCTGACCCAGATTGATGGTCTCGCCGGTCTCGGAATCGGTGTAGTTCTTATCGACCTGTTCATAGGTTCCAGCAACGGCGACTTCACGCTCGCCCGCCGCTGTCGAAATCGTCTTGCGCTGATACTGGCCAGAGGGAACGATCCAAGTCAGGACCGCAAAGACAACGATCAGCAAGAACATGATCGTATAGACATGCGGTAATTTGAACTTAAAACGTCTGTTTGTCTTCTTCGCCTTCGTATCTGACATAGATACCCCCCAAAGAACTCGAGACTGCATCGCATCTCGCTTCAACGTTTGCACAATGCAAACGTTCTATGACGTCCCATAGATTACCAGCAGCTTTTTCCTTCATCAAGATAATTTCAAACTGATTGCCGCAACGTAGTTGAACGGTTGCGTTTGCGCCGTGAACGGTATGAAAACGCCCGGTGAGATGATCCACCGGGCGCTTCCATTCGCAATGTCCTAGATGTCAAAAACGTAGCGAGACCCAACGATTCGCTGACGACCGATGATAAACGGCCGCCGCTGCTCATCGAAAAAGAAGGCTTCCATATAAAACAAGGGTTCGCCAACGGGAACTGCCAACAGTCGAGCGACCTCGGGCGACGCGCACGCGATCTCGAGTGTGCACGGGCCGGTAAACGCGGGCGTGCGGCCCGTCCGGTTGCGCACGAACTCAAAAATGGATTGGTTAGATAGAGGTGCCGTTGATAGATAGGCGTTGTCCTCGTAAACGTATATGTTGTTCTCGAGCATGACAGGGACGCCATCGGCAGTACGCACGCGCTCAACGCAAATCAAGTCAGTTCCAACGGGAACACCAAAGAACTGTGCTTCGGTGGAATCCGCCGGCAGTGTCTTTCTCGAAATGACACACGCCCCTGGTTCCATTCCGTTAACGCGGCATGCGTCCGAAAAACTCTGGACGTCATCCTTCTGGCGAATCTTGCGCTTGAGCTTGGGGGCATTGACAAACGTGCCTTTCCCCTGTCGCTTCGTTAGATAGCCCTGCTGGACGAGCTCCTCAATAGCGCGTCGCACGGTAACGCGGCCAACTTTATAGCTCTCAGCCAATTCGAATTCGTTGGGTATCCGCGCGCCTGCCTTGTAGGCGCCGGAGTTGATTTCGTTTTTAATGATATCAATGACCTGTTGGTACAGCGGTATCGCTGCTTTACCGTCAGTTGGCCCTTCAGTCGGTGGCATATACCCTCTCCCAGCACAATTAATTCTAAAACGGGCTTAAGGGCATTCAACAAGCCCTTAAGCCCGCATTAGCTTAAAGTATGCTAGGTGTCGCACCAAAATGTTGGCTATTTACTCATCAGACCCGAAAAACGCGCAACTACCGCGCTCCTAAGAAAGCGTGAGCAGCTCCGGCAGCTGGTCGATAATCTTGTCCGCGGCATCCTGGCTAAAGCCAAAGCGTTCCTCGCGCTTGGCAATGACTGTCAGGCCGGCTCGCTTGCCAGCGGTGATGCCAGGCACCGAATCCTCGACGCAGCAGCAGCGATTCGCGGGCAGCCCCAGCAGGTCCAGCGCATGCAGGTAGATGTCGGGCTCGGGCTTGCTCTCCTTAAACTGCTCGCCGCTCACCACATACTCAAAGGCATCCGACAGCCCGCACGCATTGAGCACTTCCTCGATACTAACCATGGGAGACGAGCTGGCAAGCGCCACGCGAACGCCGCGGCGCGGCAGCTCTCGAATCGTATCCACGGCGCCTGGGTTAATCAAAGCCTGATAGTCGCGCGGACGCTTATGAGCCCATTCGTCCCAACGGGCCAACGCTTCCTCGCCAGTGAAATGCCCCTTACCGGCACGCTCAAACCAATCGACCAGCATATGCAGGAAGAACTGATGCGAGGTACCGACCTGCCCATTCAACTCCTCTTGAGTCAGATTAAGCCCAAGTTCCTTGGCAAACGCGGCAGTCTCGCCCAGGTAGTAATACTCGGTATCGACAATGACGCCGTCCATGTCAAAGATAACGGCGTCGAACGGAAATGCGGACACGGCACCCTCCCTAACAAAAGGGCGCCTGTAAGCAGGCGCCCGAACCATGCATTATCGGCGATTCTAACCCAGCAGCTTATCCAGCGCCACCGCAATACCGTCTTCATTGTTATTGGCGGTCACCATCTGGGCCACGGCCTTAACCTCGTCAACCGCGTTGCCCATGGCAACACCGGTGCCGGCCCACTCAATCATGGACTTGTCGTTCTGGCCGTCGCCAAACGATACGACCTCACTGGCATCGATGCCGAGCTTAGGCAGGGCACCCTCGAGTGCGCGGGCCTTGTCGATACCGGGCGCCGTGTACTCAAAGTACCAGTCGGCCGTAAACATGCCCGAAAGCGTCTGCTTAAAGGGCGCATACATCTCCTCGTAATGCGCCTGCAGGTAGGCCGGATCGCCCGCCGTCAGCAGCTTGTCCACGGGATAAGCATCAGCGACCTCATGCAGGCTCTCCACCTCGCGAATCTTAAGATCGCACGCGTCGCGCTCATACTTGACGATATTCTTCTGCGAGCCGTCAGGCAGCGTGATCATGCAATGGTACGAGTCCTCGACGTGCAAATCGCGACCGAGCGAAATCATAGGGATCACGTCAAAATTACGCAGGTGATCAATCAGGCGATGCAATTCGTCGGCAGGCATAGCCTGATCGAACAGCACCTCGTCGGTCTGGGCATCGACGACGTGTGCGCCGTTAAAGGCCACCAGCAGACCGTCATGGTTTTGAAGGTCGAGCTCTTGCGCCAAGGCGTGCAGCCCCCATGCGGGACGGCCCGAAGCCAAAATGAGCTTAATGCCCGACTCCTGCGCCGCGAGCAGCTTCTCGCGCGTACGCGGGCTAATCACTTTCTGATCGTTGGTGAGCGTACCGTCGATATCCATCGCGATGGCTTTGATTGCCATATATGCCTCCCTGTCATTGAACAACCTTGTCTGAGCCATCATACAGAACACCCATCGCGACTCCGTTTACAACGGGCAAAAAGTCATATTGTCTCGAACATGAACAGCGTGTAGCCGTGGGGCGCAATCGCTCCGTCCCATACGCCGAGCCACTACATACAAAGCTGACGACGCTAAACGCGGTCGCCCCACCGACCTCATTTCATCCCTTAGAAAAAAATTTCAAAATTAGTTCTTGTCAAATCAGCAAAACGAACGTACTTTAAAGATGACCGCTCCGGTGGTCATCGTTTGATCGAGCATATTCAGTTTCAGTTTTTAGCGTGTAAGAGAAAGAAGATCGGCAAAGTACAGCCCCAAACGCAATGACAACTTAATGAGGTAACTGCCACATGTGAGGCACCCCGGGCATTGCTGTCTCGATTTTGAGCACGATGCCTTCCGCCTTGCATGGGCCGTTCCATCCCGCCCCTGCAGCAACTGCCTCACGGGCTCATTGAAAACCGCATAGCACCCCAACGTCAGCACATCACCCACGGCAAGCACATCACTCACGACAACCAACACATCAACAAACAGCACGAACATCAACCGATTGGAGAAGCTATGACAAACCACCACGCTGAAGACGGCGATAAGAAAAGCATTCTGGATGCCCGCATTGAGCGAGCATATGCAAACGAATATGACGCCGCCTTTGCCGCCGCGACCATCAAGAACTACGCGTCGCTACCGCTCGCGACGATCTTGGCCGATCACCCTCAACTGCTGAAGCGCTGCACAAAGATCATGGGCGACCCCGACATTCGCAAGCTGACAGACCCCTATGCCCCAAAACGCGACAACGATTCGCACATTCTTACCGTAGGCTGCCTAGCCCATATGCTTACGGCGCTCGACACGAAACTCAAGCTCGAATGGGAACCCGACGAGCGTCATGAACTCGAAAGCAAGCGGAACACCCTGCCCACCGCACTGTTCCTTCCGTTGGACGGCCTCAAGCGCTGCAACGTCGAGCTCAATTCACAGGCGCGGCAAAAGCCCGGGACCACGGGGCAGAAAACTCCTAGACCCCATGTGGCCATCGTCGACCGCAACCGATATAACCGCATGAACGCGCACTTTTCTGCCGAGGGAGCAGCCATAAGGACGCTGATCGACCTGCTGTGCCTCCTGAGCATCAACGAACTATTTGAGGGCTATCTCGCCCTTGTTCCCGCGACGGCACCCAAGTCGGTAGCAAAGATCATCGAGACCTGCAGACGCCAGTTTGAGCGCCATCGCAATGGCAGCGAGATGAACGCCAGCATCGCGCAGTACTACGCGGCTCATTACAAAAATGACGGATGTGCCCCTGTCGAGCATCAGCTGCGGCTCGCCTACACCACGCCCGCCGCAACGCTCTATCGCTTTGGAGCCCTTGGCGCTTGCGAGCCGCACGAACAGGCAGTCTGCCCCACAACCGAGCTCGATCTCAGGCTCGGACGAACCCTGTAGCCCGCCAGCCCCTCCGCGGGCAACAATCCTATTCCACAACACAACCAACAGAAAGGAGTCCTCATGGACACCAATCATTCCCCCATCATCAGCCCCCTCACCATGCGTGAATCCGCCCGAGGCATCACGCTCACCAGCATTTACGATGAGATGCTCGCCCGTCGCGAGCTCTCCGTCATGGGAAACATCGAAACCCCGATGGCCCACGACCTATGCCAGCAGATCCGCCTGCTCGATGCCACCGACCCCAGCCGCCCCATCACCATATTTGTCGCCAGCGCCGGCGGAAGCGTGCGATCGGGCCTTGCGATCTATGACGCCATGCGCCTCGCATCGTGCCCCATCCGCACCGTCTGCCTGGAATTCGCCGCATCCATGGGCGCCGTGATCTTTATGGGCGGCGACGATCGCCGTATGGCGCCCCATGCAGAGCTCATGATTCACGACCCGCTGATCCCCCAGGGGGCAGGCGGCTCGGCACTTGCGCTGCAGGAAACCAGCCGGCGTCTCATGCAGACCCGCAAGACCCTCACGCAAATCCTCTCGGACCGCAGCGGCCTCACGCTCAAGCGCATCCAGTCCCTCACTGCAAAAGACACCTACCTTTCGGCCGAGCGCGCCGTCGAGCTCGGCTTTGCCCACGAAATCCTCTCGACCACCAAGGAGGTCGCCCATGTCTAACCTCGCCAGCCGCCTCGCCGCATCTGAGTCCGCATCGTCCACCATCCTCGCCAAGGATCGAACGCTTTCCTGCAACACCCGCCAAACGGGACTCAACAACAACGCACTTGTGATCGGCCCCTCGGGAGCCGGCAAGACCCGAAACGTCCTCAAGCCCAACCTGCTGCAAATGAACGCAAGCTACATCGTGCTCGACACCAAAGGCACGCTCTGTCGCGAAGTGGGACCCGTGCTGGCAGCCCACGGTTACCGCGTGCAATGTCTCAACTTCGCCGACCTCAACACCGTCCCGGCCCTTGCGCCCGGCATCGAGCGCTGCGGCTACAACCCCCTGAGGCACATTCGCCGCAAGGCGGACGGCAGGCCCAACCAGCAGGACATCCTCTCGGTGGCAAAGGCCATCTGCCCCATCGAGGACAACAACCAGCCTTTTTGGGATCATGCGGCGGCAAACCTGCTGTCGTGTCTTATCGCCTACGTCACCGAACAGCTACCCGCCGACGAGCAGACGGTCAGCTCGGTCATCAAGCTGATCGAGCACCTGCAGGACGGTGCCACGGGTCGATTGTTTGACGACCTGATCACGACCGACCCCCAAAGCTATGCCCTCTCGCTATGGCGGCGCTACGCCATTACGCAAAATGCCGAGCGCATGCACGCGAGCATCGTCGGCATCCTTGCCGAAAAGGTCATGTGTCTGGGATTCGACGGTGCGGCACAGCTCTATCGTGAGTGCCATCAGGTGGACTTCGCTTCCATGGGACACACCCCCTGCGCCCTGTTTGTAACCGTGAGCGATATTGACCGCAATCTCGATCCGCTGACCGGCCTCTTTATTACGCAAGCGTTTATGGGCCTCATTCGTGAGGCCGATAGGCAGCCCGACGGCAGCCTGCCCGTGCCCGTGCGCTTTATGCTCGATGACTTCGCAAATCTGCAGATCCCCCAGATCGACAACGTGCTCTCGATTATCCGAAGCCGCAACATCTGGGCAACGCTGCTGCTGCAGTCGACTAACCAGCTCGATGCGCTCTATGGCGAGGCACGCGCACGCTCCATCATGGGCAACTGCGACACGCATCTGGTGCTGGCGTTCCAGGATCCCGAGAGTGCCCGGGTGTTTTCCGACCGCGCCGACGCGCTGCCCAGCACGCTCATGGCGACGCCGATCGATCGCTCGTGGCTCTTTGTACGCGGTCGCACTCCCGAACAGGTCGAGCGCTTTAGGCTCGAAGACCATCCGCTCTACGGGGAGCTGCCCGAGGCGCAGCGAGGCCATGCGGAGGCCGAGATCTAGGCGCAGGGTTCTCGCAGCGCGCGGCGCCCCGGCGATGTTCCACAAAGGCCGTGCGCCCCGGGACCACGGCAAAGCAAAGGGGCCCGCATCCGATAGGATACGGGCCCCTGGCTATAAGGCGCGATGCGTTAACAGCAGCGACTACTTGCGGTGAGCGCGGTAGAACTCGATGAGCGCCTGGGTCGAAGCGTCCTGCTCGGCCTTTGCGGCGTCGTCGTGGAAGGCCGGGGTGATCTGCTTGGCAAGCTGCTTGCCCAGCTCAACGCCCCACTGGTCGTAGGAGTCGATGCCCCAGACCGTGCCCTCGACAAACGTGATGTGCTCGTACAGGGCGATGAGCTCACCGAGTGCGAACGGGGTCAGCGTGTCGCCAAAGATCGAGGTCGTCGGGCGATTGCCCTCAAAGCAACGGGCCGGGACGATCTGCTCGGGCGTGCCCTCGGCGCGCACCTCGTCGGCCGTCTTGCCAAAGGCGAGCGCCTTGGTCTGGGCCAGGAAGTTGCCCAGGAACAGCTCGTGCACGTCCTGACCGCTGTCGGTCGCAGGGTTGGCAGTGTTGGCGAAAGCGATAAAGTCGGCCGGAACCACCACAGTGCCCTGGTGCAGCAGCTGGTAGAAGGCGTGCTGGCCGTTGGTGCCGGGCTCGCCCCAGAAGATCTCACCGGTATCGGAGGTCACGGCGCTGCCGTCCCAGCGGACGTGCTTGCCGTTGGACTCCATGGTGAGCTGCTGCAGGTAGGCCGGGAAACGGTGCAGGTACTGGCAGTACGGCAGCACGGCGTGGCTCTTGGAACCGAAGAAGTTGACGTACCAGACGTTGAGCAGGCCCATCAGCGCGACGGCATTGTTCTCGAGCGGCGTGTTGCAGAAGTACTCGTCGATGGCGTGGAAGCCCTCGAGGAACTGCTGGAAGCGCTCGGGGCCGAGCACGACGATCAGCGACAGGCCCACGGCGGAGTCAACGGAATAGCGGCCGCCAACCCAGTTCCAGAAACCGAAGGCGTTGGCGGGGTCGATACCGAAGGCCTCAACCTTCTCAAGTGCGGTGGAGACGGCGACGAAGTGCTTTGCCACGGCCTCGGCGTTCTGCTCATCGGAGCCGTCGATGGCGCCCTGAGCCTTGAGCTGCTCGAGCATCCAGGTCTTGACTTCGCGGGCGTTGGTGAGGGTCTCGAGCGTGGTGAAGGTCTTGGAGACGATGATCACGAGCGTGGTCTCGGGATCCAGGCCCTTGAGCTTCTCGGCCTGGTCGTTGGGGTCGATGTTGGAGATATAGCGGCAGTCGATACCGGCGTCGGCATAGGGACGCAGAGCCTCGTAAGCCATGACCGGGCCCAGATCGGAGCCGCCGATGCCGATGGACACCAGATGCTCGATCTTCTTGCCGGTAACGCCCTTCCACTCACCGGAGCGCACGCGCTCGGCGAAGGCATACATGCGGTCGAGGACCTCGTGCACGTCGGCGACGACGTCCTGGCCGTCGACGATGAGCTGACCCTTCTCGCTTGCCGGGCGACGAAGCGCGGTGTGCAGGACGGCGCGGTCCTCGGTGGTGTTGATGTGCTCGCCGGAGAACATGGCGTCACGGCGCTCCTCGAGCTTCACCTCGCGGGCAAGATCGCACAGCAGCTTGACGGTCTCATCGGTCACCAGGTTCTTCGACAGATCGAAGTGCAGGTCACCGGCGTCAAAGCTCAGCTTGTTCACGCGGTCGGCGTCAGCAGCGAACCAGGCCTTGAGGTCGATACCTTCGGCCTCGAGCTTCTCCTGATGAGCCTCGAGCGCCTTCCAAGCGGCAGTCGACGTAGCATCGATAGGTGCGGCAACAGTTGCCATAGAGTCCTCCTCAGCATACGGGCGCACGCCTCCATGCGCCCGGACATCCAGATGCCACTATTCTAGCGCAGGTCAAGACTACAATCAGCGAGCGTTGCCAATCCGCCCCCAAACGGCAGCCGATCAAAAAGGGACAGGCTTATTTTGGCAGGTCAAACGCTTTACCAACCAAAAAAACCCGTCCTTTTATGGCAAATATTAGGCCGCGCCGCAGACGCTACCGAGCAACTCACGCAGAGGAGACCCGATGCCCTCCAGCAGTTCGGGCGCGATAATGGCAAAAACGGGAACCTCGCCGGTGCCCACGACAGCAGGCACCTTGCCCTCCGAGACAATGCATCCATAAGGCACAAAGCCGTCTTCGCCGGCATCGAGCGCCGCCATGCGACGCGTGAGCTCGCGCGCAAAGCCAGCAGTATCGGCATCGCCAATCGCCAGGACAAAGTCCACGCCTTCGTCGGTCGCCAGGGCCACGGCTTCGTCGATCAGCTCGTCTCCCCCGTCGCCCTCAAACGAGCCGCAGCGGAAAAGCACACGCTCGAGTAGGGCTCGATCAAGCGAGCCAAGTGCCGCCGAGACAAGCTTATCGCGCGTATGCTTGTCACCGCCCAGCACAACCAGCGCCTTGGTGCCTCCGTAGTGAGCGACCAATCGTCCGCACCAGCGAGCCACGTCTCCATCCGCAACAAGGCGCGTCGGCATACCAAACCCATAATTGACCATCTTTTCCACAACCCTTCCGTGCGTATAGGCAGTATCAATCGTTAGGCCCATGCTACGAAGCGAGGTTTTCCGAGCTGTTTCGCACTCTTTAGAGCTGCGTTAAAACCCAATCCAACCGCACGACCATACCTACCAAAACAAACCAGTCCCTTTTTGACAGGTTTTGACGATGTCCGGACGAGCAGGTATTATCGAACAGGTATTCGATAAGAACATGTGTTTGATGAAAGGGCACGGATGGCGCACGAGCAGCACACCTATATCTGCATCGACCTCAAGACGTTTTATGCCAGCGTCGAGTGCGTCGACCGTGGGCTCGATCCGCTCACCACCAACCTGGTCGTTGCCGACGAATCGCGCGGACGCACGACCATCTGCCTCGCTATCACGCAGGCCATGAAGGACTTAGGTATTCACAACCGCTGCCGTCTGTTCGAGATTCCCGACGGCATCGACTGCATCAAAGCAGTGCCGCGCATGCAGCACTACATGGAGGTGTCGGCGCAAATCTACGGCATCTATCTGGAATACGTCAGCCCCCAGGACGTGCACGTCTACTCAATTGACGAGTGCTTTATCGACGTGACACCCTATCTGGACCTCTATCACACCGATGCGGAAGGCTTCGCCTGCATGTTGCGCGACGAGGTCCTGGCGCGCACCGGCATCACGGCGACGGTCGGCATCGGCCCCAACCTATTCCAGGCCAAGGTTGCACTCGATATCACCGCCAAGCACGTACCCAGCCGCATCGGCATACTCGACGATGAGACCTTTCGCAAGGAAATCTGGCCCCATCGTCCCATCACCGATATCTGGGGCATCGGCCCCGGCGTGGCAGCACGACTCGAAAAATACGGCGTCTACGATCTGATGGGCGTCGCGGCGCTCGACGAAAACCTGCTTTACGACGAGCTCGGCGTCAATGCCGAGTATCTCATCGACCACGCCTTCGGACGCGAGCCGACAACCATCGCCGATATCCAAGCCTATCGCCCGCAAGCAACTTCGACCACCACAGGACAGGTGCTCTCGAAGGGCTATGCCTACGAGCAGGCCTACACCGTCTTGCGCGAGATGGTCGACAACGCCGTGTTGGACTTGATCGATAAGCACGTGGTCTGCGACAGCATCTCGCTCTTTGTGGGCTACGCGAGCGAGCGCGCCGACATACGCAGGCTTGATGCCAGCGGTACTGCACAATATGTGGACGGATGCGGACACCTGCGCTCGAGTACGTCGAGCATCGAACCCACCGCAACCGCCGGCCCCGAGCTCGCGCCCCGTGCTCCCAAGCCCGTCCAGCGCGATGACGAACGGCGCCGCCTGGTGCGCGAAGCGCAGGCAATCGATGGCATCTTTGTGGGAGAGCATGGTGGCAAACCGCGTGGTGGCTATGCCGCGCTCTTTGCGCACTCCAACGCCTCGCGCAAGCTGCCCGAGCGTACCAATTCGTTTAAGAAGATCATGGGCTATTTCGATGAGCTCTGGGCGCAGACTGTCGATCCCAAACGACCGGTCAAGCGCATCAACCTGGGCTTTAGCAATCTTGTGCCCGAGGAATTTGCCACCATCGATCTGTTCAGCGATATCGAGGCCGATGAGCGCGAGCGCGACCTGGCGCGCGCCGTCCTGGCCGTGAAAGGCAAGTACGGCAAGAACGCGCTCGTCAAGGGATTAAGCTTTACCGCCGGCGCCACCGCGCGCGAGCGCAACGATCAAGTTGGAGGACACCGTGCCTAAACCCAAACAACAGCCCATGCGCCCGCCGACCGCCTTCGAGCGCCTGGCGGACCCCGAGGGCAGACGCCGCGCAGCCGACCCCAACCTCACTGCCAACGGTGCCGTGCGCGCCAACCGCGCCGCACAGTTTATGCCCTTTGCCGCCCTCACGGGATACTACGAACTCGTGCGCAAGCAGGAAATCACCGTCGAGCAAAAACGTGAGCTCACGGAAGAAAAAGCCCTCGAGCTTTCGCAAAAGCTCGAGGGCCTCAAACGCGGCGACTTGGTGCGCGTCACCTATTACGATACGTACGGCTATCGTAGCCGCACGGGCATTCTCGACGAAGCGTTACCCGCATTCAAGCTGCTCAAACTCAGGGATATCGCCATCAACTTCGACGATATCCAGGACATTGAGCTACGCGGACGAGCCTAGCGACGAGAACGCTTGCGCAAGACGAGAGCAATGCCAAGCACTGCGGCAGCTGCAACCAGCAATCCCAAGACCAGCGTGAGGGTCGAGTCGCCAGCGCGAGGCAGCGAGCCGTCCTTCGGAGTCTTCTTAGCGGTCGTCGTGACGGTGGTCGTGGTGCTGCTCGACTGGTCGTTGCCACCCGTCTGGCTGCCGCCAGGCTGATCGCCGCCACCCGGCTGCGAAGGATCGGTGGGTTCCGTCGGATCCGGAGTACCGGGATCAACCGGATTCTCCGAATTCTCCTTGCGCTGGATCCAGACCTGGCAACCATAGAACGGGTTGGCGGTACCAAGGCACAGACCCTGGTTGGTCACCGCAAAGGTGCGCAGACCATGGTTATACGGATCGTTAAAGCCATTGGTCGTCAGCGTCGTAAAGTTCACGCCGTCCTCGGTCACATACATATCAAAGCCGCGCTCGGCATCGCGCAGGTAACACATGCACGTAAGGACACTCTGCAACTTCTTGAGGTTCTCCTCGCTCAGCAGCTTATCGAGCGCATCCTGAATATCGCTCGGCAGCTCGGTGCCATAGGCATCCTCGTACTGCTGCTTAAGGCTCTCATAGCTATCGAGCATGTCCTGATACTGGTCGGCAAAGGACTTGAAGTACGCGATCTCGCCATCGATCTTCTGGACATAAGCGGCGTCGTCCTCAAAGTCCTGGGACATCGTCGCGGCCTAATCGCAAAGACCGCCCGCGGCATCCTCCAGCGCATCGCTCAGATCGCCAAAGCCCTTAGCAACCTCGGTCTTCTCGTCATCGACATCGACGGCCTTGTTTGAATCATCAACCTCAGCAGCTTCGTTCGAATCATCGACCTCGACGGCCTCGTTTGAATCATCGTCCGCAAGCGTGTTCACGGGAACGATGGGGTCGTCAGGCGATTTCTTGTCGAGCAGGTGATCGAGCAGGTCCCTAAGGCGCTGAACCTGAGAGTCCCACTCCTCGGGCGTCATATCGATAATGTCGCCATTGGAGAACTGGCCGATCGGCTCAAGCAGGCTCGCGGTATCAAAGGTACCGATATACAGCTTGCCGTCGAACTTCTGCATGCGCCAAATGTACTGGTTCTCGTTTCGGCCAAAGCCCGAAGTCAGGCCGGAAATACCGCCCTCGGGGAACATGTCGGTGCGATCGCCAACGACGAGCTCCATGTTCTCGTCCTTGTCCATGCGATAGATGTTAACCGACTGCTCAAGATTGGCATTCACAAACGAGCAGTCAACGCCACCCATGCTGCTCTTGCCGCCCTCTTCGGTGTTGGATTTGTTGAACAGGATGCGCTCGAGGGCAATCTCCTCGTCGTTGTATTCACCGATATAGAGGTAGTCGTTGTAGACGATGAGGTTGGCAGCGCCAGAACGGGTACGGGCAGGATCGATGCCAAAGCAGTACTTTGCACCGTCCGTCTTCTGATCGCCGACAATGGGAGTCCACGAATAGCTGCCGTCGGCATTCTTGTCGCCACGGACCATGGCAAACGACTGCATGGAATTATCATCGGGAGCGTTCTCGGGCGTACCGGTGCAGATGGTCGCATAGAGATGGCCATTGTACGAGACCATATCCCAAATGGCGCCGCCGTAGATGCTGTCCTGATAGCGAATCGCCGGATAGCCAAACAGCGTCTCCGAGTTGGCAATCTCGGTGAAGCTGTCCTGGCCCTTCGAGGGGTCAGACGACGTCAGGATTGTCGACACAAAATTACCGTTCGCGTCTTTACCCACATTACTGATGACGAGCTGGCCATCATGGACGCACATGCCGCGGATACCGGTAGAAATGCCCTGCTTGTAGGCAGCACCGTAATCCTGCATGCTCGAAAGGCCCTGATAGACAACTTTGTACTCATCCGTCTTAGGATCGATCTCGTATACAGCAGGCAGGCCGCCTTTGCCGTCATTGGTCCTGACGCTGCCGCAGAAATAGAGCTTACCCTTATAGCTCACGGCATTGCGGAACAAAGGAGCGACGCCGTTGAGCGATTCAGAGAGTAGCAGCTTGGTCTCACCGGTCTTGGTATTGATCTTGACCAAGATGCCGCCGCTGTCCTTGTCGGCCGTGCCGTCCTCCTTCTGCTGTCCATAGAAGAAGGTACCGTTAAACATGGCCTCCAGCGTCAGGCGCATGGTTTCGACATCAAAGGAATCGCCCAGCGTGCTGTTCATGAGCGTCAGCGTGTTGCCCATCGCCGCATAGCAGGTGCCCACATAAAGCCAGTCACCATAGCTCGCAGCCGCCCAAGTGTAGCTCTGGCCGCGATCGCCTTCGTTGTTGGCCGTATTACCATCGGCGCCCGGAACGGCAACGGCACCGTTACCCTGGTAGTCGACGATGCCATCCGGCTGCGACGTTCCTACCGTAGGATGCGAGAGCTTCTCAAAGGAATACCCATTTCCCGCATTGTAGGTAACGGCACCCGATGCGTCTTCGGCGTGCGCCGGCAGCGGCGATACCAAGATAGCGGCAAGCGCTGCCACCAAGCCAAGTGTTCCCACTCGTCTCACAAGGTTATAGCCTCCCCTGTCCTAAAGCCCAGTTTTAGCATTCTTCATTTCTGTCCACGGTTAATTGCAATCTGAGCACAGCAATAATCAGTGTATAAATATACACCTGTAATTTTTTGGACGGGTTCATAGATGCTCGATTGGTAGCGAATTCCGCGCAAACCGTCACCAAACTCCACTTTTGCCGCATCTAAAGGTTATTTTTGCGCAAATTTTTGGATGCCGATAGTCACAATGGGCAGGAGGCTGGTACCCACCGGAGAGGGCAACGCCTACATTTTCATAACGTAATAGCCCGCACCCCTCACTGCCGTCTCGAGTGTGTCGCGATCAACCGGGCGCTTCGAGCGCACGCGTGCCGTGTGGTCCGCGTACGTTACCGTAGCCCACACGCCATCAAGCGCATTGAGGGCATTCGTCACATTCCGGGCGCAGCCGTCGCAACTCATGCCGCCGATAAGGAGTTCCTCACGATAGGGGTAGTGGGACTCGTCGGTGTCTGCCACCACAACCTTTTTGGCCTTCTTGCCGCTCGCACCATCGCTGCAGCAACTCTTCCCGTGTGTCGAAGCAACAATGCGACGCAGGCCAAAGAACATGCCAACGACAATCACGGCAAGCACGATGAGATTCGCAGGGTTGAGCAAGTCACTCATGCGTTCCCCTTTCAGTAGCACTATCTAGATACCCCCATGGGGTGTCCCCATCTTAACCCAAAATCATGTCCGTTCGGTCAATTAGTTTTCCTCTTCAAACTTTTTTGTTGACCATGGCTTACTTTCGTGTATAAGTTTTCCTAGGCTAACAGTTTAGATCCGTAAGGAGCGACGTGACTCGAACCATAGACATCCCAACGTTTCAGGCAGCAGTCGTGCGCAACTGCTCCCCCACGCTCGCGGGCATCAAGCCGGCATCGCTCTTTACCTATCCAGGCACCTACGCCCACGGGGACGGCTCGACCGCAACAGAAACCATCGCAGAACGCCGAGCACGCCTGCTCAACGTTATCGCCCAGTGCAACCGCGAGCTTGACCCGCTTGGCATCCACCTGAGTGTTTTGGTCTGGCGGCCCTGCGGAGCGCTCGTGTACGTGTACCGAGCCAAAAGCCTCACCACCTATTTCGCGGACCCTCGCGCCAAAACGGCGCTCGCCTCGGAAGGCTACGACACGAGAGACCTTTCGACATGCCTTGTGCATTTGGCATCACGCATCACGCTCGCGAGTAATAACGTCGCGGAATGCGCCTGTAGCCAGACTCGATGCGCACTACCCCAGCAAGCTAGCTGCAGCAACGACTGCACCTGCGAGTTTCCGCACGAAATAGGCTACTTCCTAGGATATCCCTACGACGACGTGCACGAGTTTATCGTCCAGCGCGGCGAGAACTATAAGGTCTTTGGGGCCTGGAAGGTCTACGCAAATGTCGAGCAGGCACTTGCGACGTTTGATGCCTACCGCGCCTGCACCCAATACTTCACCTTTGTCTATCAGCAGGGCTACAGCTTGGCGCAACTTGCCCAGGCAACCCGATAGAACATAGAAGCCGTGGCAACCTGCCGCACAACTGAAAGGACTCAACATGAGCAAGATCGCCGTCGTCTACTGGAGCGGCACGGGCAACACCGAGGCCATGGCAAACCTCGTTGCCGAAGGTGCAACCGATGCCGGCGCCGAGGCAGAGGTCATCTCCTGCGCCGACTTCTCTGCCGACAAGGTCGCCGAATATGATGCCTTCGCCTTCGGCTGCCCCGCCATGGGTTCCGAGGAGCTTGAATACGATGAGTTCCAGCCCATGTGGGATGAGGTCAAGGAGACCCTCGGCGACAAGAAGGTCGTCCTCTTTGGCTCTTATTCGTGGGCCGAGGGCGAGTGGATGGACAACTGGAAGGCCGATGCCGACGAGGCGGGCGTCAATGTCGTCGATTCCGTCATTTGCTACGATGCGCCCGACGATGAGGGCGAGACCGCTTGCAAGGCCCTCGGAGCCGAGCTCGCGTAACGAACCCAGGACCTCCAAAAGAGTCTGCATCAAAGCACATCCTTATCCCTACAAAAGAGCGGGGGCTGGATTCAAGTCCAGCCCCCGCTCTTTTATAACGGCAGTTACATCAACCGGCTACGAGATATTGCCCAAGAACGCCTTGGTGCGCTCGCTCTTGGGGTGGTCGAAGACCTCGCTCGGCGTACCCTCTTCCACAATGACGCCGCCGTCCATAAAGACGACGCGGTCGGCGACATCGCGGGCAAAGCCCATCTCGTGCGTCACGACGATCATGGTCATACCGTCGCGCGCCAGGTCGCGCATGACGCCCAAGACGTCGCGCACGAGCTCAGGGTCGAGCGCCGACGTGGCCTCGTCAAAGAGCATGACGTGCGGGTTCATCGACAGGGCGCGGGCGATGGCGACGCGCTGCTGCTGGCCGCCCGAAAGCTGACTCGGCATAAAGTCGATGCGCTCGGCCAGGCCGACCTTGGTCAGCTCCTCGATGGCAATCTTCTCGGCCTCTTCCTTGCTGCGCTTGAGCACCTTTTGCTGCGCAAGCATGACGTTCTTTTTGACCGACAGGTGCGGGAACAGGTTGAACTGCTGAAACACCATGCCCAGGTGCGTGCGCACTTTGTTGAGGTCGACACCCTTGGCGCACACATCCACGCCCTCAACGATAATCGAGCCGCTCGTGGGATGCTCCAGACGATTGATGCAGCGAAGCATCGTCGACTTGCCCGAGCCCGAAGGACCCAGAACTACGACGACCTCGCCCTTATGCACATCCAGATCGATATCGCGCAGGACCACGTTATCGCCAAAGGCCTTCTGGAGGTTCTTAATGCTGACGACGACCTCGTTCGAGTTATTGGTTTCGCTCATGATAGGACCTCCTTACAGACCGGCGATGTGATCGGCAGGCGTCGCGACAACCTGTCCGGCGCTCTTGGCGGGACGCTTCTTCTTGGTCTCGGTCGTACCCAAAAGCCTCGCCTCAAGACCGCTCACCAAGCGAGCGAGCGGCAGGGTGATGACCAGATAGAACAGGGCGGCAACCACGTACGGTGTAATGGAGCCCGTCGTGGCCACGATGGTACGGGCGTTCATGACGATTTCGACCACACCCACGGCGGCAAGCAGCGACGTATCCTTGTAAAGCAAGATAAACTCGCTGGTCAGCGTAGGCAAAACATTGCGGAACGTCTGCGGAATCATAACGTAGAGCAGCGTCTGGAAGGCATTCATGCCCAGAGAGCGAGCAGCCTCGTTTTGGCCCTTGGGGATCGATTGAATACCGGCACGGAAGATCTCGCACAGGTACGCAGACGAGTTCATGGCCATGACGATAACGCCCAAAACATAGTCGTCCACCTTGACGCCGGCCAACGGCAGACCGAAGAACGCGATATAGATCTGCAGGAACGCCGGCGTACCGCGAATGATATTCACGTAGATGCCGGCGAGGCAGCGCAGGATGCGCGACTTGGAGATGCGCATAAGCGACAGGGCAAAGCCAAAGGGAATTGCCAGCGGAAACGCCACAAGCACGATCGAGAGCGACATAAGGAAGCCCTTAAAGACGATCGGCAGGCTCTGGACCAAAATGACCGGGTTCAGGAACAGGCGCAGGAACATATTGGAGTTCCACGCCTCGACCCACGGCTGCTCCTTAAGGTCGGCCAGGAAGTTATCGAAGGCCGTCACGCCCTTGATCTCCACCGACGGAATCTTGGAGATCTTCTTGGTCGAACCGTCGGCGAGCGTATAGGTGCCGCTAAAGGCCTCATCGCCGCCCTCGACGGGAAACGTCACACCGTAAACCTCGACGCGGAAATAGCCGCCGGCAGGCGCCGTCTCGCCAAAGTCAATCTTGAGCGTCTGGCCGTCAGCCTTGCACGTGGGCTTCATGGGCGCACGATCCATGAGGTCCTCGCCCGAGAGCATCGTCAATCGCGTGTCATCGGTACCAAACGTCGTGCCGTCGACAAACGTCAGCGAAAGACCGCTCAGCTCCTCGTCGGCATCGGCCTGAACTTCCCAAGTGATGCGCGTCTCGGTGCCGCCGACCACATCGCTACCCGAACCGGTATTGGGTCGGGCGGTAATCTTTGCGGTCTCAAGCGCCTGGGCGGTCGTGGGCACGCAGGCCCCCGCGCATACCAGGGCGAGCGCCACAGCCAGGGCACAGGCCAGCTTTTGGAGCATCGAGGGCAGTGGAAAACACTGCTCCGCGGCCCCTTTGTTCAGTCGAGACAAGGTGGCTCCTATCGTAGAAGTTGCCGGCAAAACGAGACGGAAACGCTCTCCGTCAAGAGAAGCGCAAAGGCCCTTTCCGCCAAAACGGAAAGGGCCCGCGCGCAATCAAGTAGTTATTTTACTTGATATTGTACTTAGCCATGAGGGCGTCGACGGTACCGTCGTCGGTCAGGTCCTTGATAGCCTGGTTGATGTCGTCCTTGAGCTTGGTGTTGCCCTGGTTGATGGCGATGGCGTACTCCTCGCCGGTGCTGATCTGCTTGATGGTCTGGCAGGTGTTGAACTGCTCGGCGGTCAGCTGGCTGGCAACGGAGCGGTTGGTGACTACGGCGTCGCCTTTATCGGACTGCAGGGCGCTGAAGCACTCGGTGGCGTCCTTGTAGGGGACGATCTTGGCCTTGGGGAAGTTCTCCTGGGCAAAGGCCTCGGCGGTCGAGCCAGACTGGACGATGATGGTAGCGTCGGCGTTGTTGAGCTTCTCGCTGTAGTTGTCGGCCGTGATGTCGGTGTTATCGACCTTGGTCACGATAGCCTGATCGTCCATGTAGTAGGAATCAGAGAAAGTGACTTCCTTCTCACGCTCGGGCGTGTCGGTGATAGCCGCGATGGAAACGTCATACTTGGCGCCCGAAGCGACGCCCGGAACCAGCGTGTCAAAGTCATTGTTGACGTACGCGACATCCAGACCCAGCTTGTCACCGATAGCCTTGATGAGCTCAAGGTCAAAGCCCTGGTAGTCGCCGTTGTCATCCTTGTACTCAAACGGCGCGTACTCGGCAGAGGTGCCGACGGTCAGCGTGCCGTCCTTGACGAGCGCGTACTCCTTGGAGCCGTCGACCTTCTCGACCTTAGCGTCGTCAGAGCTGCTGGAACCGGCATCAGAACCAGAGGTGGCGTTGGACGAACCGCAGCCCGTCAGAGCAAGGGCGAGTGCCATAGCACCCGTGGCGGCAAATGCGCCAAGCTTCTTCAGCTTCATAATCAGTCTCCTTCCGGTGACCTCGTTTGATTCAGAGGTCTGCAAAAACTGTTGGCTATTATGCACCCGGAATTACGAATCTGCAATGAGAAAACTGATTGAAACAAACCCATAACGTGAATGGAATACTCTACTTTGTGACAGTCATTACTGCTGCAATGACCTTAATAGTCTAATTTCAGCTGCATAACCTGCAAGTTCGTTCGGAGTCTCCAAAATAAACGGCAGCGAACGCAAGTGGCCATTCGATACAATATTCTGCATAACCTGCATACCGCCACCAAATTCCTCGCTGCCAAGGTATCCCTTGCCGATGCACTCGTGACGATCTTTATGGGCGCCGCAGGGGTTCTTCGAATCGTTGATGTGTACGGCATGCAAGCGATCGATACCCACCACACGGTCGAACTCGTCGAGTACGCCGTCCAGATCATGGATGATGTCGTAGCCGGCATCGCTCACATGGCAGGTATCCAAACAAACGCCCAGCTTATCGGACAGCTCTGGGCACTTGGCGGCAACGCCCTCGATAATGCACGCCAGTTCCTCAAAGCTGCGGCCCACCTCGGTACCCTTGCCGGCCATGGTCTCGAGCAGCACCGTCGTCTGCTGGCCCTCAAACATCACCTGGCACAGGGTGTCGACAATCATCTGAATGCCGGCGTCTGCCCCCTGTCCCACATGCGCACCGGGGTGGAAGTTGTAGTAGTTGCCGGGCAGTGCTTCCAGACGCTGCAAGTCCTCGGCCATTGCCTCCAAGGCAAACTCGCGCGCCCGCTCTTTGACAGAACAGGGGTTGTAGGTATACGGGGCATGCGCCACCAGCGGTCCAAAGTCGTTTTGCGCCATAAGCTCGCGCAGAGCCGCCACGTCATCCATGTCAAGTTCTTTTGCCTTGCCACCGCGCGGGTTGCGCGTAAAGAACGCAAAGGTATTGGCGCCAATGGACAGCGCCGTCTCCCCCATTGCCCGATAGCCCTTCGTCGTCGAAAGATGACACCCGATCGTCAGCATCTCCAGCTCTCCCTTATCAGTTGCGGTGAAATACGGTCTATTGGTGCCCTATTTTGGCGCAAACAGACCGTATTCCACCGCAAGTTATAAAAGGGGCATCAGGGGCAAAGGCCTCCAGGCATTCCAAGCGCTGGTGCCATGCCCCACGCCCTAAAGTTTCAAACGAATCGCATCGATGATGCGTGCGCAGCGCTGTGTGGCGGCTAGGGACATGATGGGGCTTTCGAGTTTCCCCGTCTGAATGAGCTGCGTCGCATGCGACGCCTCGCCGTAAAAATCATCGACCTCAAATGGTGTATCGATTTCAAGTACTCGACCGTCGGAATACTTCACATGAGCGAGCTCAGGGCGATGGAGACGCTCGATTTCCAACGAGCCCCGCTCACAGGCAATCGTTAAGCGGCTTTTATATGTTGCTTTGCCGTCGCACACCATATGAATGGGTATACCGCCGACGCTCATATGGATCTCGTCGGCCCAATCGACGCGGCCGCCCGATACGTCACGCCAGCGAACTTCACGGGACGAAACCTCGCACGCGCCCGCGAGCAAATCCTCAAACCAACCGACCGCATAGCAGCCCATGTCATATAGACAGCCGCCCTGCAACGGATCAAGCAGATAGCCAGAAGGAGACTCGCCGTAATCGAGCTTTTGCACGCTTTCAATCGAGACAATACGGCCAAGCTCACCCGACGCAAGCAAGTCCTTCACGCGAGTGCGCATCG
Source organism: Collinsella aerofaciens (assembly GCA_048501115.1). GTDB lineage: Bacteria > Actinomycetota > Coriobacteriia > Coriobacteriales > Coriobacteriaceae > Collinsella > Collinsella aerofaciens_CD. The sequence continues at coordinate 70,044 of DBFRZS010000040.1, forward strand.
GGCAAAACCGATTCTTCATCGCCTCCATAAACAGCACGCCGCGCTCGCGAGAGGTGGAGGCAATCGAGAGAGCCTCTTCCTCACTCAAAACGGCCGGCTTTTCGCACAGCACGGCCTTTCCGGCGCGCAGCGCGCGACAGGCCCAACGCGTATGCATGCCATGCGGAAGAGCCAAGTAGATTGCGTCGACATCGGGGTCGGCAATCAGCGCGTCATAAGCCGCATTGCCGTTATCGTCGACCGAGGCATGGCCATGCGCAGCATCGATCGAAAACGCTCGGCAAAATTCCTCGACATGTGCAGGAGTGCGGCCGGCCGCAGCCACCAGCCGTGCCCCGTCGGCCTTCTTGAGCGACGATGCAAATCGATGAGAAATGTGCCCAGCGCCCAAAATGCCCCAACGAACCTCACGCGAATCATTTCGTAAACCTCGGTCACCCACGATAGCCTCCCATCAGTTGCGGTGAAATAGTTCCTGTTGATGCCTTATTCTGCCGCAAACAGGAACTATTCCATCACAAGATATAAAAGGGTCATGAGGAGCGTGTTTTGCCGAAGGCCTTAAGCACCGCCGTCACGGGACCAGGCTGGAAACGTCGGCGCACATCGTCGAGACACTTGGGAATATCGATGTGCTGTGGGCAGTGCCGCGCGCATTTGCCGCATTTGACGCAATTGCTCACCAACTTGGGCTCGCTTGTGCGCACCGCGCTCGCCGTAAAGTATTGAGACAGCCCCGTAAACCAGCTGTGCGCATAGCTTGCGTTGTGGGCGGCAAAACATCCAGGGATATTGATGCCTTTAGGGCACGGCATGCAATAGCCGCATCCCGTGCAGGGCACGCGATTCGATTTTTCAAACTCATCCAGCACGTGCGCGATCGTGTCGAGCTGGTTGGCAGTCATCGAATTCGGCAACGCGAGGTCTGCCAGTGACGAATTCTCATCCACCTGCGCGGTATCGGTCATACCCGAAAGCAGCATCGTCACCTGAGGATGATTCCACACCCACGAAAGACCCCAGGCGGCAGGAGTGAGCAAATGCGGGTCACGGGCACTATCGAGCACAGCGCGGGCCCGTGGCGGCAGCTTGCCCGCTAAACGCCCGCCCAGCAGCGGCTCCATCACAAACACCGCGAGGCCTCGCTCGGCGGCGGCCATGAGCCCCGCTGTTCCCGCCTGATATCGCTCTCCAGCGTAATTGTACTGGATCTGGCAAAAATCCCAGTCATATGCGTCAAGCATCGTCAGGAAATCCACCGCGCTGCCGTGGTACGAAAAACCAATCTGGCGAATGCGCCCCGCCGCCTTTTGACACGCGATCCAGTCCTCAATGCCCAACGCCACCACACGTTCCCACTGGGCGGGCGAGGTAATGTTATGCATGAGGTAATAGTCGATATGGTCGGTCCGTAGGCGGCGCAGTTGCTCGTCGAAGAACCGGTCGAAATCCTCCGCGCATTTGCACGAAGCATGCGGCAGCTTGGTTGCGAGCAAAACCTGGTCGCGCAAGCCCAGGCGCTCAAGCGACGCACCCACGCACGCCTCGTTGCCGGGATAGAGATAGGCCGTGTCCAGGTAGTTAATCCCCTGCTCCACCGCGCGGGAGATGATGGCATCGGCCGTCTTCGCATCGGGGTGTCCCGGCGCACCGGGAAACCTCATGCAGCCCAGACCCAGAGCGGATATTCGGTTACCACTTTTGGGGTCAACACGGTATTGCACGGCCCCTCCCTTCGCCATCAGCGCCCCGGCAAGGCGAAACACAATGGTCACGCAGCCGAAACATCGTGGAATCGCAATCGAGAACGTATCGTAACGCAGCAGAAATCGAGCCGTCACGGCACCGCTTTAACATCAGCAAAAAGCCCGATGAAAGGAGGCGAGCGTGACCACGCGCGAGGATGCCTACCCCTACCCCGGCGAGCAGTACATCCTCTCGGTCGACCGCTATCAGATCGAGGCCATGGACCATCTGGACGAGCTTCCCGCCACAGGCGCCGTCATCTTCTGCACCTTCCCTAAGGTCCGTGATGGTGTTGGATATCCCGCACGCGTTTTTGCGGTCTGCCCCGCTGCATAAGCGCACAGCGCAATAGTTTCTTTTTTATAACAGCCGCCCCGCGCACCCACCAATCACCCTGGCAGCATACAATCCATCAGGCGCCCCTTACGCGGGCGCCTTTTATATGGGGAGATGATTCACATGCAGATCAACAAGGTCGCTTTTATCGGCAAGGGCGGCGTCGGCCTGCTCTACGGCAGCATGATTGCCAAGGCCCTCGGCAATGACGCCGTCGAATACGTTATGGATGACACCCGTTTTGAGCGTCACGCGGGCGATGCGCTCACTGTCAACGGCAAGCCCTGCGATCTCACGTCCGTCCGCGCCAGCGAGGCGACGCCCGCCGATCTGGTCATCCTGACAGTCAAGACCACCGGTCTCGACCAAGCACTCAAGACTATGGAGCGTGTCGTGGGACCCAACATGCTCATCGCCTCGCTGTGCAACGGCATTACGAGCGAGCAAAAGATTGCCGAACGCTTTGGCTGGGAGCATACCGTTCTTGGTATCTGCCAGGGCATGGACGCCGTGTTCCTCAACGGCGCGCTCACCTTTACCAATGCGGGCGAGATCCGCTTTGGCGCGGCGGCCGGCACGGACCCCGCGACCGTCGCCGCTATCGACGAGCTCTATACGCGCTGCGGCATCGCCCATACCGTCGAGAGCGACATTGCGCACCGCATGTGGGCCAAACTCATGCTCAACGACGGCATCAACCAGACCTGCATGGCCTACGGCGGGACCTACGGAAGCGCCACGGAGCCGGGCTCCGAGCAGCGCCGCTGTTTTGTCTCCGCCATGCGCGAGACGCTTGCGGTCGCCAACGCCGAGGGCGTTGAGCTGACCGAGGCAGATCTGACGCAAATGGTGCACCTCATCGAGGGAATCGACCCCGCCGGTATGCCCTCGATGGCGCAGGACCGCATCGCACAACGAAAAACCGAAGTCGAGGAGTTCGCGGGCACCATTTGCCGCCTGGCCGCCAAACACGATATCCAAGTGCCGCAAAACGATTGGCTCTACCAGAGGATTCGCGAAATAGAAAGCAGCTGGTAGTGCTCGGCATACTGCAGCCAACAGATCCAATGGCAAAGCCGCCGCAAGGGGCACTCCCCTCGCAGCGGCTTCCTTTTTCATCTTTGGCCAAAAATCAGCTTCACAACGGTTAGAGCTGCGACTCCGACGCCTGCCCCTCATCGTCGCGACAAAGGACTACACCCGCACTTCCCAGCAGCGCGGCCGCGATCAACGCGCCGACCACAATAGAGGCAGCCCCACAAGACCCCTGCACACCTGCGACGAGCGCGGCCGTAGGACCAAGGCAACCAAGCGTCAATGCAATGGCGGCAACGGCAATATCTCGAGCATTCACAAGACCACTTCCTCCAAGAGAAAGACCTTATTTCTCAAGAACCAGTGTGCCCCGCATCCATACGCCCAGCGTACCGCCACGGTAAGGGCTCTGTTAACTCAAACGCATACATAGAACGGGCGTCCTTACGTTGCCCTAAAGCTCGGTAAAGACGCCCGTCCGCCAAATATCCGTGATGCAGAAAAATTACCAGCCAGTGTAGTAGTCGGTGGTTCCGGCAGCGCAGCCGGAGTCATAGACCTTGCAATCACCCTTGGAGCCCGTAAAGGTCGAGCCCTGGGCCATATCGCCCGCGGCAACAACGTAATAGCCGTCGGAATCGCGCCAAAAGCCCTCAGAATCCTGAGTCCATTCGCCCGTGCGATAGTGATAAAGCACATTGCTGCTGTAATAGGTCTCGCGGCGCCCGTTGTAGTTATTGACACCCGCAGAGCGCGTCAGGCCCGATCCGTTCGCGTAGGACGCGGCAGACGCGTAGGACGGAGTGTAACCGGCGTTGTAGTACGAAGCCTGGGCGACCTCGGCAGCCTCCGCCTCGGCGGCAGCCTCGAGCGCTTCGCGCTTGGCATCCTCAAGCGCAGTGCGCAGCTCATCGAGCTCGGTCGACTTGGCGTCGATCTTCCCCATCGTCAACAGGCTACCCGCACCGTCGATGCAACCCTGCAGCACAGCGCGCTCGTCATCGGTGGCATAGTCGCCATACATATTCATGATGATCTGAGCGCGCATCTCCAGGGAATCGCGCTTGGCCTCCATCGAGGCGTTCCACTCCTGCATGGAACCATAACCATCGCCGCGATAGTCAACGGGCTGTACCAGCGTCGTCTCGGACGGCGTAGATCCAACCGTATCGGATAGTGTTGCCGCGTGGGCATCAGTTGCACCGGCGCCCGCCAAAAGTGCCACGGTCAGAGCGGCGGAAAGGGCGGCGGCTTTCGGTTTTCGTGAATCGATCCTCATGTAGCTGGAAACCTCCGTAGTGCGTTTTTGCTGCGTTTGAGCTGCGTGTGATTCGATTGCGCTGCATAGTACCCCGAGCAAATCGCGACCTGCGTTTTTACTCAAAAGGCGCACGTCAATTGCGTAAAACTCACATCCTCTTAACAGGAGTTTTCCACATCTCGATTGCATAAAGCATGCCAAAAACCCTGTTTTTGCACCCGCTCTATGCAAAAAAGGCGCCTGTGCAACCATTGTTCGCACAGGCGCCTTGAGCAGGCATTTTATGCAGTTATACCTATCGAGTCGCAAGGGGTCCTTGCACAAGTCGCCTTACTCGTCCAGCGCGGCGAAGGCCTGCTTCAGATCCCAAATGATATCCTCGGCGTTCTCGGTACCGATGGAAAGACGGATCGTGGAGGGCGTGATGTTCCGCTCGGCGAGCTCCTCGGCAGAGAGCTGGGAGTGCGTGGTGGTAGCCGGGTGCACGACGAGCGATTTGACGTCGGCCACGTTGGCGAGCAGCGAGAAGACCTGCAGATGATCGATGAACTTCCAAGCTGCCTCCTGGCCACCCTTAATCTCAAAGGTAAAGATCGAGGCACCGCCGTTGGGGAAGTACTTCTGATAGAGCTCGTGATCGGGGTGCTCAGACAGGCTCGGGTGGTTCACCTTGGCGACATGGCTATCACCAGCCAGGAACTCAACGACCTTCTTGGTGTTCTCGACATGACGGTCAACGCGCAGCGACAGAGTCTCGGTGCCCTGGAGCAGGATCCAAGCGTTGAACGGGCTGATGCAGGCGCCCTCGTCACGCAGCAGGATGGCGCGGACATAGGTTGCGAAGGCGGCGGGACCGGCAGCCTCGGCAAACGAGACGCCATGGTAGGAGGGGTTGGGCTCGGCAATCTGCTCATACTTGCCGCTCGCCTTCCAATCGAAGTTACCGCCGTCGACGATCACACCGCCCAGCGAGGTGCCGTGGCCGCCGATAAACTTGGTTGCGGAGTGGACGACGATGTTGGCACCATGCTCCAGCGGACGGAACAGATACGGGGTGCCGAAGGTGTTGTCGACGACAACCGGTAAACCGTGCTTCTTGGCGATCTCGGAGATGGCGTCGATGTTGGGGATGTCGGAGTTGGGGTTGCCGAGCGTCTCGAGGTAGATGACCGTGGTGTTGTCCTTGATGGCGCCCTCGACCTCGTCCAGGTTGTGGGCATCGACGAAGGTGGTCTCGACGCCAAACTGGGAGAGCGTATGCTCCAGCAGGTTGTAGGAGCCACCGTAGATGGTCTTCTGAGCCACCACGTGGTCACCGGCCTGGGCAAGAGCCTGCAGGGTATAGGTGATGGCAGCAGCACCGGAGGCGACGGCAAGACCTGCCACACCACCCTCGAGTGCGGCGATACGGTCCTCGAAGACGCCCTGGGTGGAGTTGGTCAGACGGCCGTAGATGTTACCGGCGTCGGCAAGACCAAAGCGATCGGCGGCGTGCTGGGAGTTGCGGAACACATAGCTCGTGGTCTGGTAGATAGGCACGGCGCGGGAGTCGGATGCGGGATCGGCGCTCTCCTGGCCAACGTGAAGCTGCAGGGTATCGAAACCAAAGGTGTGCTCGGGGTTGTTGATGAACTGGCTCATGATGATCTCCTTGATCGAACAAAAGTTAATAAATTAGAGAGAAGTAAGTCGCTGTCTCCTGATCACGCCGACGGGCGCAAACAGGAGCCCGGCATTCGTCTTGGTAAGCATTTCATATGCGGGCCTCCTTTCGCATCCCGGTTCCGTGGTCGGTTTAATTACCTACCGCCTTTGTGTGTTTTGAATAGTACGAGCATTGTTTCGCTCGGTCAATCACTTAAAAGCGCTAACCTGTTATCGGTTTTGTAGATAACGCTCGAAAGGACGGCGCCGATGACCCTCCAGCAGCTTCGTTTTCTGATCGCCGTGGCAGAGTCCGGCTCAATCAACGCCGCAGCTCAGCGCCTCTATACCGCTCAGTCCAACATCTCAAACGCCGTCAAAAGCCTGGAGCAGGAACTCCACCTGGAGATCTTCACGCGCTCCAGCCGCGGCGTCACGCTCACCAACGACGGCACCGAGCTTTTGGGCTATGCGCGCCAGGTCGTAGAGCAGGCCGATATGCTCGAGGCCCGCTACGAGGACGGCGGCACCCCGCAAGCCCGCCTCGCCATTTCCGCCCAGCACTACGCCTTTTCGGTCGAGGCCTTTGTCAACGTGGTCGAGCGCTGCCGCGACAGCAAGTTCGAGTTCATCATGCGCGAGACTACCACGTCGCAGATCATCGATGACGTCCGCGCGTTTCGCAGCGACATCGGCATTCTGTATCTGGATGACTTTAATGCCCGCGTTCTGCAGAAGGCTTTTGCCGATGCGCGTGCGAGCTTCCATCCCCTATTCGACGCGACGGTCCACGTCTTCGTTAGCGAGCGCCACCCGCTTGCCCGCCGCCCGCAGCTGTCCCTTGCCGACCTCACACCCTATACGCGCTACAGCTTTGAGCAGGGAACCTCAAACTCCTTCTATTACGCCGAGGAACCTTTTAGCTATATCCCTTGCGACCGCAACATACGAATCTCGGACCGCGGAACACTTACTAACTTACTTATCACGTCGAACGGTTACACCCTGTCGACCGGTGTCCTCTCCAATGAAATGCAATGGGGTATGGCATCGATCCCGTTAGCAGACGCCCCAGCGATGCACGTAGGCTATATCATGCACGACGAGCGCAAGCCCTCTCCCCTCTTGCAGCAATACCTCGACGAGCTCAACCGCATCATCCATGCCAACTAACTGTCGGAAGACGGGATAGAAATCGTAGATTGCTAGCCCCCGGCGGGCATGGCGCTACAATGGTCACTCACACGAAACGTACCCAACGAAAGGAAGCCCGTGAAGGTCATCATCTATACCGACGGCTCGGCCCGATCAAATCCGGGACGCGGCGGCTACGGCGCCGTGCTCAAATACACCAACCCCGCCGGCAAGACCTTCACCTCCGAGCTTTCGCGCGGTTACGCCAAGACCACCAACAACCGCATGGAGCTCATGGCGGTCATCGTGGCGCTCGAGGCACTTAACCGCCCCTGCGAGGTCGAGGTCCATTCCGATTCGCAGTACGTCGTTAACGCCTTCAACAAACACTGGATTGACGGCTGGAAAAAACGAGGCTGGAGGACCGCCAACAAGCAGCCTGTCAAGAACCGCGATCTGTGGGAGCGCCTGCTCACCGCAAAGAGCAAACACAAAGTGGAGTTCATCTGGGTTAAGGGGCATGCCGGCCACGAGCTCAATGAGCGCTGCGACGAGCTTGCCACCACGGCGGCCGACGGCAGCAACCTCGATATCGACGCCGGCTTTAACGAGAGCGACCTGTAACGGCGTTTTCGCACGCTTTTGTGTCCTCCCGCGCTACACTCGTCCTGTAAGCCAAACAACGCAAGGGGGACACATGTTGCGTATCGCAACCATCGGCACATCCATGATTACCGACGACTTTATCCAGGTCGTCAACGCCAACGACCAAGCCGCGTTTGTGGGCACGCTTTCACGCGACGCCAATCGCGGTACTGCCTTTACCGCCGAGCGCGGTGGTGAGCGAAACTTTACGTCACTCGATGAGCTTGCGGTAGCCGCCGACGTCGACGCCGTCTATATCGGCAGCCCTAACGCACTTCACTACGAGCAGGCCCTTGCCTGCATCGCCGGTGGCAAGCACGTCATCGTCGAGAAACCCTTCTGCGCCACCGAAGCGCAGGCGCTGGAAGTCTTCCGCGCTGCCGAGGCAGCAGGTGTCGTGGCCCTCGAGGCCATGCGCCCCCTCCACGACCCCGCCTTCCACGCCATCGAGGACGCCCTGGGCGAGATCGCCCCCATCCGCCGCGCCTCATTGCGCTTTGGCAAGTATTCCTCGCGCTACAACGAGATTCTCGCGGGACGCGCCACCAATATCTTCGACTGCAATATGGCATCGGGTTCCCTCATGGATATTGGCGTCTACACCGTCGAGCCCATGGTCGAGATTTTCGGCATGCCCTCCGGCCTTACGAGCATGGCTACTCTGCTCGACCCCGCCACGCGACAGCTCACGCACGGCCCCATCGATGGCTGCGGTTCCATCCTCGCCAGCTACGGCGGTGGCCGTATCTCCGTCGAGCTCGCGCACTCCAAAATTACGAATGACCTGCTGCCCTCGCAGATCGAAGGCGAGCACGGCACTATCCAGATCGACCATCTGTCCACGCCCCGCAACGTCCGCATCGACTATCGCGGCGACGTCGTACGCGGCTCGGCGACCGAGGCACCGCGCGAACAGGGCGACAACGGCCGCGTGCTCGACCTGCCCAAATCGAGCAACACCATGGAATACGAACTCGCAGACTTTATCACCGCCATCGGCGGCATCGATAACGTTAAGGAAGAGATTTGGGAGACCCCGGCGGGACGCCACGAGCTCGGCCACTACCGCGATGTCACGCTCGTCTCACTGCGCATCATGGATGCCGTGCGCCAGCAGGCCGGCATTACCTTCCCGGCCGACGCAGGCAAGCAGGCATAGCGATGGGCCTCTTCGATACGTTCTTCTCCAGCGTCACCGGCGGCAGTCGAGAGCCTCAAAAACCATCAAACGTCGAGCTCGAGCTGCGCCGCAGGCTTGCTGTGCTCGCAAGCGACGAGGCCACTCAAGACACTCCCCTGCGTTATTTCCTGCGCTGGGAGGGGCAAGTCCAAGGCGTTGGTTTTCGCTTCACCAACACCAACCTCGCACAGGCACGCGCACTCACCGGCTGGGTGAGTAACAAGGAAGACGGGTCAGTCGAGATGGAGATACAGGGAGCTCCGGCAAACATCCTATCTCATCTCGAGGCGCTTCATGCCTCCTATGAGCGCATGGGGACGCGTTTTCGCCTCATAGACGCTCAGGTCCGAGCCCCACTTGCCAATGAAGACGGTTTCACTCCTCATTATTAGTATTGTGTGCTAAATACGGTATCATTTACCTACGACCGTTAATAGAAAAGAGGCGAGGCGCATGGCGGTGCAAAGAAGGAATACCAGGCAGCGAAAGCTGGTTCTTGACGCCGTGCGCCAAAGCTATAACCATCCCACCGCCGACGAAATCTACAATGTCGTACGCGAACAGGATGACAAGATCAGCCGCGGCACAGTCTACCGCAACCTCAATCTCTTAGCCGACGCCGGCGAGATTCTCTCTATTAAGACGCCGGGCGGCAGCCGCTTCGATCGCACCATCGAGCCGCACGCACATATCATCTGCACCTCGTGCAGCCGCGTCATCGACGTGCCGCTCCCCTTCGATGCCCAGCTCTACGCCAGGGCATCCGAACAAATCGGATGGAGCGTCAGCTCGCACTACACCATCTTTGAGGGACTCTGCCCCGACTGCCGGTAGCCTTTGGGGCATGCCTGCAAATCTACTTTCCCATCCGTTACAGCAAACAGTACATTTCTAGGCATGTCCCGAAAACCTACTCGGCGAGCAGGCGGCGCAGTTCTTCTTCGACCGTGTGCACGTAACGGACGCGATCGTTGATACCGCGCATGGTGGGGTTGCAGCTCTCCATCAGATAGGGATGGCCCACGACGTTGAGCATGTCGCGATCGTTCTCATTGTCGCCAAATGCCATCATCTCATCGGGCGAAATACCCAGGGCACGACCGTAATCGACAAGCGCGGAGCCCTTGCCCGAACCGAAACCGATAAGGTCCGTCCATGCGGTTCCTGACGTCATCACATCGACACGGTCGCCAAAGAGGCGCTCGAAATACTCCCGGGCCGCCGGATAATCCACCTCGGGCGTCTGGAAGCCAATCTTAATGACATCCTCGTCGATGTCCTCGGGACGGTCGACCACCGCCACATCGCAGTGGACCACATAGCGCAAATGGTCGACGAACGCATCGTTGCCGCTCATGGTGTAGATGTGCCCCTCACACGAAAGGGTCATGTCGGTATGGGGATACGCAACCACGGTATTCGCGATAACCATAGCAAGGCTACGCTCCATGGAACGCTTGACGACGGCACGCCCCTCGCTCATCACCAGGGTTCCGTTTTCGCATACATAGGCGAGCTCATCGGCCACCGGGGCAAACAGGTAGCGCAAGCTCGCATATTGACGGCCACTCGCCGGCATAAACACGATACCACGACGATGCAGCTCATCGATAAGCTCAAAGGCCTCGGAACGCAGCTCGCGCTCCCCCGGATGCAGCAACGTGCCGTCCAAATCGCATGCAATCAGTTTGATTCCCTCAAGACCCATATGCTTCCCCCAAAGCCTCATATCAACAGCAAGACGGACCTTGATCGGTCGCCCCTCAAAGCCCGTCTTGCGCATACGCGCGCTTAGCCGCGCGCCTTTTTTACGATCGTAAAGTCTGGAGCCATACTCACAACGGCATCCGCCGCACTCGACGCAAAGCGCCGGTCCGAATCGAGTTCACGGGTAACCGTCGAGAGCCGAACGCCCTCGACGCCCCGGAGCATGCGGCCCAAAACAGGCTGCACCGGCGTATACATGCGCACGGTATGCTCGTCCGAATCGCCTCGAAAAAGCGGCGCATGCATATTGCCGATCTCCCAGCACGCATGCGCGAGCGCAATCGGGTCCATGCGGTCAACTTCGACCAAATAAACCTCGGCGCTGCGCAGGCGCACGACAACCGCCACGGGCACCACACCCGAACGGTCGACGGCGAGCACGTCGCCGTCGACAAGACGACCGCCGTCGGCAGTATCCAGCCGAACATCGACCGTGCGCCCCAGCTCCGTCACGCCCACAAACGCGTATACATCAGCCTGGTCCCAATCGAGCAGCAGCTCGTCAACTTCAAAGACGCCGCCCAGCTTCCGGCGAAGCAGGAGTTCATAGGACGGATCGTTGAGATTTCCCAAGCATGTCGTCGAAACCAAGCGCTCGAGCATACTCTAACCCTCGACCTCGACGAGCTCGATATCAAAGTTGAGGTCCTTACCGGCCAGCTCGTGGTTGGCGTCGAGCGTCACGGCCTCGGGCGTTACGTCGATGACCACGGCGGGGACGGGCATGCCGCTCGGCGTGGACAGGAAGAGCTTCATGCCCTTCTCGATCTGCTCGATGTTGGGAACCTGTTCGGCCGGGAAGGTAATAACCATCTCGGGATTGTGCTCGCCGTAGGCATCGGCAGCAGGAATGTGCACGGTCTTCTTCTCGCCCACCTGCATGTCGACAACGGCGGCGTCGAAGCCCTTGATCATCTGACCGGCACCACAGGTGAACTCCAGCGGCTCGCCGCGATCGTAGGAGCTATCGAACTGCGTGCCGTCGTCGAGCGTGCCGCGATAATGGGTCTTGACCTTCTTGCCCTGGTTGGACATGGTAACCTCCGTGATAAGGGCGGCGCACAACGCGGGCCGCCGTGAACATATGGCGCTAACTATACCCTAGTCATACAATTCAAGGACAGTTTGCAAAGAAACGCTGCATCCGGAGGAACCATGGCATATCCCGTATTTGACCTACATTGCGACACCGCCGACCGCATCGGCTGGGCCACGCTCGATCTCGACCTGCGCTTTACCGCCGGCACCGACGGTTATTTCCCCGGCGACGAAACGCATCCGCAAGATTTCGACCTCATCGAGGGCAACGCCTGCGCCATCTCGCTCGCAAAGATCGGCAACACGCCATGGGCACAGTGCTTCGCCACGTTTGTCCCCGACGAGATTCCCACCGCCCACGCCGCGCGCTTCCAGGCGCAGATCATGGCGCATATGAGCGGCCAGGCAATGCTCAACCACGACCGCATGGTCAACGTACGCAGCGCGGCAGACATTCGCCCCGCGCTCAAAGACGGCAAGGTCGCCTGCATCCACACCATCGAAAACGCCACGTTCTTTGCCGAGGACCCCGCGCTGATCGAGGTGCTCAAGAGCTTGGGCGTACTCATGTCATCGCTCAGCTGGAATGCGCAGGGACCGCTCGCGAGCGGACACGATACCCACGCCGGCCTCACCGCCGCCGGCATCGAGGCACTTACGCAGATGGAGCACGCCGGCATGGTACTCGATGTCTCCCACCTCAACGACGAGTGCTTTGACGAGGTTGTCGCCCACGCCACGCGTCCCTTCGTCGCCAGCCACTCCAACTCCCGTGCGGTTTGCGGCGCCAAGCGCAACCTCACCGACGACCAGTTCCGCACCATTCGCGACATGGGCGGTATCGTCGGCCTCAACTACTGCAGCGAGTTCCTTTCCAACGACGCAACCGATAAGACAGCCGCAGACGTCACCTTCGACCAGCTGGCGGCACATATCGAGCACTGGCTCGACCTGGGCGGCGAGGACGTCATCGCACTCGGCGGCGACTGGGACGGAGCCACCGTGCCCGCTTTCCTCTCCGATGCCAGCAAGATGCCCGAATTCCAGAACATGCTCTCCAAGCACTTTGGCAAGACCGTGATGCAGAAGCTCTGCAGCGATAACGCGTTTGCCTTCTTTGAGCGTTATTAATTTCACGTCCCTTGAGCGGGCCGGCATGCCGAACGGTCGACATGCCGGCCCGTCCCCAACCTGAAGGACCGCTTTTGACGCAGCAGTTTACGATTACCGTATCCCGACCGGATGGCACATCCATCCCCGTCGTCGTTACCAAAAAGCGCGTCAAGAACTTCAACCTACGCATCACATCGAGCGGTGAGGCCCACGCCAGCGCACCGCTCGGCGCCAGCCGCGAGCGTATCGAAGCGTTTGTGAAGCGCAACAGCGCCTGGATTATCAGCCGACTTGACCAGCGTGAGCAACATCAGGCGACAGCGCGAGAGCCGCTCAGCCCCTCGTCCATCATTGCACTTTGGGGCAAGCCCATCACGGTACAAGATGCGCTCGATCACAACTTTGCATCGCCCGCACCGCGACCCAAACAGGCCACCTTCGCAAGTTTTATGGGTACCGATAAATCGGACGAAGGCCCACAGACCAAGCGGCACGCAATCCTCGACGGCCTAACGTCCGATGAGCTCCAAGCCCACATCGACCAGCTCTATACGTCCGAAGTCACATCGGCGCTGCGCGATATGGTGCACGCATACGAAATCGCAATGGGTGTCGCCGTTTCTCGCGTTTCCGTACGCAGCATGAAAACGCGTTGGGGCTCATGCACTCCCAAATCCGGCGCCATTCGCATCGCGCGCGAGCTCGCCGCCTACCCTGTCGAATGCCTCGACATGGTTGTCGCCCACGAGCTCGTCCACTTGCTCGAGCCAAGCCACAATCAGCGGTTTCACGCCCTGCTCGACACGTACTGCCCCAACAATAGAGCGCTGTCGCAACGGCTCAAGCAGCCACCCATAGAGATGTATTAGAACCGGTTAGCGTACGCGCTCGATCTCGACGCCGCAGCTTGCCAGGGGAAGACCGACGGGAGCCCAAGGCTTATCGAGCTTAACGCGCACGCCAAGCAGCAAGGGGTAACGACGCAGCAGCATCTGGGCCACACCCTCGGCTGCCGCCTCGATGAGTTTAAACGTATGCTCGCGCAGATAGCCATCGACATCGTGGCACACCGAGCCGTAGTCAATCGAAGCGTCCAGGTTATCGTGCTCCCCCGCTGCACGCAGGTCGGCATAGAGCACCAAGGACACGATGAACTTCTGGCCCAGCGCGTTCTCTTCGGGATACACGCCGTGGTTGGCAAAGACCTCGAGACCGTCGATAGTAATGCGGTCAGCATGGCGCAGATCGTCATAGCTCACGTGGGGTACCGCCGTGGCGGTGGATATTTCGCCCCTTCCACGGCGGGCGAGCTCGGCGCCTTCAGTCTTGGTTGCATTCTCGGGCAGTTTCTTATTGCTCATCGCGATCGTCTCCTTCGTTTAGAACCCCGACCGCGCAAACTAACTACACGCGAATCGACAGGTTCTTTTTATCATCGCTCCAGTTGCAAGCATTGCGCGCGGGGCATGCAAAGCAGGCGCGCGACGCTTTGTCGGCTGCATAGAGCAGACGCTCAAGCGGTTGGCTGTTCACGCGCAGCTTTCGATGGCCCAGAATGGCCGTCTTAATGGCTGCGGCATCGGCCGGCTCAAACGCCACATCATCGGGCATGCCGCCGAGAATCGCATCAGCGACGCGTTCGCTTGCAACATCATGGGATATACCCGATTCATACTGTTCATCTTTGCCGATATCGTGAAGAAGTGCCGTGGCGTAGATGACCTCGCGGTCAAATTCGAGCCGCTCCTCGAGATTTTTGATCCACATAATGCGAGCGACATCGAGCAGATGGTCAATACCGTGGCGGCAGAAGATGCGCCCCGATTCCAACTGCGCAATGTTGCCCAGATGCCGCCGGAACAGCCCGTTGGCACAAATGTAATCAATGCGAGGCATGGCACCAAAGGGAGCCAAGCCCGAAGCCATAAAGCCGCGACGCGACGTCCCCTCATCGGTCCTCGATGCAAAGTCGTTGACGACCCTCATGTTAGCGGCCCAGCATCCTAAAGAAACGCTCCTCGAGCGCGGAATCGGTCTCAAAGACGCCGCGGCGAGCGAGCGTCACGGTCTTGGTGCCAGGCTTTTGCACGCCGCGCATGGTCATGCACATATGCTCGGCTTCCATGAGCACAATCGCTCCCTGGGGAGCGAGATAATCCATGAGAGCGTCGACAACCTGCGCACACAGCTGCTCCTGCAGCTGCAGACGGCGGGCATAAACCTCAACCGTGCGGGCGAGCTTGGAAAGCCCAGCCACCCGACCGTTAGGGATATAGCCAATGGCGGCCTTGCCATAAAACGGCAGCAAATGGTGCTCGCACAGCGAGTAGAACGTGATGTCGCGCTCGATAACCAAATCGTTCGAAGCGACGGCAAAGGTTTTGGACAGGTGCTCCTCGGCACTCTGGTCCATACCGCCGGCGATCTCACCATACATACGGGCAACGCGCGCCGGGGTCTCCAGCAGGCCCTCACGAGTTGGGTCCTCGCCTATGCCCTCAAGCAACAGCTTAATGGCGGCCTCGACTTTTTCCTGATCGACCATCTGGGCCTCACTTTTCCGATTTTGCGTTCGCGCTATGGTACCACGCCCTTTGGCATCGGCCACAAGCTACATAGTATGGGTCGAATAGACCGGATCGTCCCGCCAAAGTTCAACCGCATCACAAAGCGCAACGCCCTCGCGCTCAGCACGGTCGCGCGTAGCGTTCATATCGATCACACGCTGGTTACTCGAGCCCCTAAAGCGCAATGAGATATCGTACAGATCCTGAACGAACGGGCCGTCCACCAACATGTCGAGGCAGGCCAGGATACGGTTCGTCGCCTCGGTATGATGACGGCCACCCGGCATAAGCTCCTCGAGCACGTCGCCGGTAAAGCACCAAATGGTCTTGCCCGACCCCGCGGGATAGGCCGCACGCACGCGTTCGATAAAGTCAACAAGCCCCGCCTGATTCTCGGGCTCCATAGGCTCGCCGCCCAGAATCGTCAGGCCATCGATAAAGGGATGGTCGAGACTCTCGATAATCTTGTCCTCGACGGCACGATCGAACGGCTCACCCGCAGCAAAGTCCCACGCGACAGAGTTAAAGCAATTCTTGCACCCACGACGGCACCCGCTCACAAACAGAGAAGTACGAACGCCTTCCCCATCAGCAATGTCGAAATACTTGATGTTCGCGTAGTTCATAAGTAACTCTCCCGGGAGGCCGGGACATATCATCCCGTCCTCAAACATTCTCGGTCTTCGGCCTGCGAAACTGCGGGCGGGACGATATGTCCCGGCCTCATGCAAAGGGTAACTCAATGAACGAAGCGAACATCGAGCATAGGGTTCGAGATCTAATAAAAACTGGGTTGCGGCTCAACCGCCATCGCAAGTAAATCGCAGCTGCAGCTCGAATTATCTCCGCTAAGAACTTCGAGGAGTGAGCAGACCGCATGCCGCATCTCAGCTACGTCAACTTGGCCGCCCCGTGGCGAGGCCCCGGGCCTTTGCTCGATATGAGTTCCGCACGAACAGGAGGCGCCAGTGGCGCCTCCGTCGTGAGCCAGGACTGTCCGAAATAGCGAGTAAAGGCCCGGGGCCTCGCTACGGGGCGGCCTGGGATGGTTATTAGAGATGCAGCACGCGGTCGCGGATCTCCTCGGTTCGACCCTGGTTCCAGAATTGGGTACCGATGTAGCCGCACGTACGACGGGCGACGTTCATCTTCTCCTGATCGCGGTTGCCGCAGTTGGGGCACTCCCACACCAGCTTGCCGTCATCCTCGACAATCTTGATCTCACCGTCGTAGCCGCACACCTGGCAGTAGTCGCTCTTGGTGTTGAGCTCGGCGTACATGATGTTGTCGTAGATGTACTGCATCACGCGAATGACAGCCTTGAGGTTGTCCTGCATGTTGGGAACCTCGACGTAGGAGATGGCACCGCCCGGCGAAAGCTGCTGGAACATACCCTCGAACTTGAGCTTATCGAAAGCATCAATCTCCTCAGACAC
The DNA here is from genome assembly GCA_048501115.1 of Collinsella aerofaciens. Taxonomy (GTDB): domain Bacteria; phylum Actinomycetota; class Coriobacteriia; order Coriobacteriales; family Coriobacteriaceae; genus Collinsella; species Collinsella aerofaciens_CD. Next base: position 86,946 of record DBFRZS010000040.1, read on the forward strand.
ATGGACGTGGTAGCTGTTGGTGATGTAGCCCTTGTCCGTCACGCCCGGGATGATGCCAAAACGACGCTGCAGGCACTTGGCGAACTTGTAGGTCGTCGACTCAAGCGGGGTACCGTACAGCGAGAAGTCAATATCGCTTTCGGCCTTCCACTCGGCGCACTTGTCGTTCATGCGTTGCATGACGGCCATGGCAAAGGGCGTGCCCTCCTTCTCGGTGTGGCTGTGGCCCGTCATATACTTGACGCACTCATACAGGCCGGCATAACCCAGACTAATGGTGGAGTAACCGCCCACGAGCAGCTTGTCGATCGTCTCGCCCTTCTTCAGACGGGCGAGGGCACCGTACTGCCAAAGAATCGGTGCGGCATCCGAAAGCGTACCCATCAGACGCTCATGACGGCACAGCAGGGCGCGGTGGCACAGCTCAAGGCGCTCGTCGAAGATCTTCCAGAACTTGTCCATATCCTGGTGCGAGCTCAGCGCGACATCGGGCAGGTTGATGGTCACGACGCCCTGGTTAAAGCGACCATAGTACTTGGGCTTGTTCGGGTCGTAGTTCAGCGCGTTGGCAACGTTGTTAAAGCCGTTGCCCGAGCGGTCGGGCGTCAAGAAGCTGCGGCAGCCCATGCAGGTATAGCAGTCGCCGTTACCCGCGGTCTCGCCCTTCGACAGCTTGAGCTCGCGCATCTTTTTCTCGGAGATGTAATCGGGCACCATGCGCTTGGCAGTGCACTTGGCAGCCAGCTGGGTCAGGTAGAAGTACGGGGAATCCTCGTGAACGTTATCGTCCTCGAGTACATAGATAAGCTTGGGGAATGCCGGGGTGATCCATACGCCGGCCTCGTTCTTAACGCCCTCGTAGCGCTGGCGAAGCGTCTCCTCCACGATCATGGCAAGGTCGTGCTTCTCCTGAGGCGTACGGGCCTCGTTAAGATACATAAAGACCGTCACGAACGGCGCCTGGCCATTGGTGGTCATAAGGGTCACGACCTGATACTGAATCGTCTGGACGCCGCGACGGATCTCGTCACGCAGACGGTCCTCAACGACCTCACGGACCTTCTCGGCAGACGCAGAGACACCGAGCTCCTCGAGCTCGCGAGCGACCTCGCCGCGAATCTTTTGACGGCTCACCTCGACGAACGGGGCAAGATGGGTCAGCGAAATCGACTGGCCTCCGTACTGGGAGGAAGCAACCTGGGCGATGATCTGCGTCGCGATGTTGCAGGCGGTCGAGAAGCTGTGCGGCTTCTCGATCAGCGTACCCGAGATAACAGTGCCGTTCTGGAGCATGTCCTCCAGGTTCACCAGATCGCAGTTGTGCATGTGCTGGGCAAAGTAATCCGAATCGTGGAAATGGATCAGGCCCTCATTATGGGCATCCACGATCTCTTGAGGCAGCAGCACACGCTGAGTCAGGTCCTTGGAGATCTCGCCGGCCATGTAGTCACGCTGAACGGAATTGACAGTCGGGTTCTTGTTGGAGTTCTCCTGCTTGACCTCTTCGTTATTGCACTCGATCAGCGACAGGATCTTGTCATCGGTCGTGTTCTTCTGGCGCTTCAGGCTCTGAACATAGCGATAGATGATGTAGTGGCGGGCAACCTCGTAGCAGTCGAGACGCATGATCTCGTCCTCGACCAAATCCTGAATCTCCTCGACCGAAACAGTGTGGCCCGCGTTCTCGCATGCCTCGGCGACGTTTTGCGCCGCGTAAACCACCTGGCGGTCGGTAAGACGAGAGCTCTCCTCGACCTCCAAGTTTGCGGCACGGATGGCATTGACGATCTTATCGATGTCAAAGACAACCTCGGTGCCGCTGCGCTTGATGATCTTCATCCTCTTGCCTCTTTCGCATCGTAGCCTCATCGCGCTTCAGAGCCAAACGATACCCGGCAGGGCTTGCCCCTGTCTTGCGGCGCCGTCGCGCAATCTGTGTTCTCGATAAACCATAAGTCCTCATGCGGACAATCCTCGCGGCCGATCAAGCGGCTCAAAGACGTGTCCAAATGGGGCGAATAAGGTTCTCGTTCTCTGTCCGCCATCTATCATACGACAAAGAGGCATCTATATCCTGTATTTTTTTTTAGGTCAAACACAACATATAGTGTTTCAGCAGGTCAAAGCAATTAGTCATTTTGCAGACGCATTAATTATGAGGGGTTCTTGGCAAGTCGGTAAAACGTTACCAACACGGCTACCTGCATGGCAGTTATAAAACCCCCTTAGTCAAGCCGCTGACAAATCCTACCAAAACCAAGCCGCTCACGCCAAAAGATTCCAAAAGATTGTGCTTGACCAACATGTTGCGGTCACGATCGGCCAGGACGTATGCAATCTGCCGGCACCTCTACGGGATGCGAAGACCATCGCGTACAGACCTTGGATCAATATTTGGTGGCTTATTTGCCGGCATGTTTGGTGGCATAAAACAAAACAGCCCAGAGACATAGCCTCTGAGCTGCGAACATTTGGTGGGCGTTAGAAGATTTGAACTTCTGACCTCTTCCGTGTCAGGGAAGCGCTCTCCCCCTGAGCTAAACGCCCAAATGGAGCGGACAACGGGGCTCGAACCCGCGACCCCAACCTTGGCAAGGTTGTGCTCTACCAACTGAGCCATGTCCGCCTGCGAGGATTTAATATACGGGATGATCCACCCAAATGCAAGAACTTTTTTTGAAAAGTTTTGCGACGCCCTCGCGAACCTCGCAAAGACATCAGCCACCACGGAAGGCGCAGGCAAACGCAAACTCGCCGTAAGAGGCCCCTACATCTCACCGAGCATAATCCAGGCAGAGCTGTCCTGCGCGAGCCTGCCGTCTGCAAGCGGTGATGAGGTGAGCAGGACCCTGCCCGCCGGCAGCTCCACGGGTGCTGCGCCAAAGTTCGTCACACACGCCCAGCCGTTGTCGCGGCTATAGGCGATGACGCCGCCCTCAGCGCCCTCGGCACCATCCGCAAGGCCGGTGCGCCCGTCAAGATCGAGCCACGCAAGATCGTTGGCGCACCCGCGCAGCTTGCGCCGCAGCCAGAGGGCGTCACGATAGAGCGCAAGCATCGATGTCGGGTCCGCTTCTTCCCTATCGGCAGCATAATCGGAAAACCATGCAGGCTGCGGCAGATGGGGCGCCGCATCGGCGTCTGCCGGCGAAAACCCAAACGATCCGCCATGCGCGGGATCGTCCGCCGCCACCCACGGCAGGGGCACACGACAGCCGTCGCGCCCCTTCTCACTCTTCGGTCCGTGCGTATTGGTCGCAGTAGGGTCTTCGAGTGCAGCCCACGGGATATCAGCCACCTCAAAAAGGCCGAGCTCCTCACCCTGATACACGTATGCCGAGCCCGGAAGCGCCAGCTCAAGCAAAAGGGCCGCCCGCGCGCGGCGCTCGCCGAGTTCACGGTCCTCGTCATAAGACGACCCGTCGCGTAAGAGCCAGTCGAGCGCAATCTGGTGGTAGCGCGTCGCCTTGATTTGCGGCAGGGCATAGCGTGTCGCCACGCGCGGCACGTCGTGGTTGGAGAGTACCCAGGTCGAGGCGGAATCGGATTCGACGGCTGCCTTCAAGCCCTTCTCGATTGCAGTGTGCATGTCATCATAGGTCCAAGTGGCCTTGGCAAACTCAAAGTTGAATGTCTGGCCAAGCTCGCTGGGACGCGCGTAGAGATACTGGCGCTCGGGCAGCACCCACGCCTCGGCAACGGCACTGCGCGGCGGATTATAGCGGTCGAACACGCGGCGCCACTCGCGATAGATCTCGTGGACCTCATTGCGGTCCCACAGCGGATGGGTGCCGTCGTCAACCATGTCATCGCCCTCGGCGAGATGCCACCGGTCGAGGTCATCGCGGTCGAGATCCTTGGCGAGACCCTGCGCCACATCAATGCGAAAGCCGTCGACGCCTCGATCGCTCCAAAACGCCAGGACGTCGCAAAAGAGCGCGTGAACCTCAGGGCATGACCAGTCAAAGTCCGGCTGCTCGGGCGTAAACATGTGCAGATACCACTGACCGTCCGCAACACGCGTCCATGCGGGGCCACCAAAGTTGGCATTCCAATTGGTGGGAGGCAGCTCGCCATGCTCGCCGCGACCATCGCGGAAGATATAACGGGCGCGCTCGGGAGAACCGGGGCCGGCGGCAAGAGCGGCTTTGAACCAGGGGTGCTGGTTGGATGAATGGTTGGGCACGATATCGACGATAATCCTGATGCCGCGCGCGTGAGCCGCAGCGATCATGTCATCGAAGTCGTCAAGCGAGCCGAGACGTGGATCGACATCGCAGTAGTCCGCCACATCATAGCCACCATCGACAAGAGGCGATGGGTAAAACGGGCTCAGCCAGATGGCCTCGATACCCAGCCGCTCAAGATAGTCCATCTGCTGGGTAATGCCCGCGATATCACCCAGACCCGAACCAGTCGAGTCCTTAAACGAGCGCGGGTAGATCTGATAGATCGCGGCATCAGACATCCATGAGCGCGAAGAAGACTTTTCTGTAGCCATGGGGCATATCTCCCTTGCAACGAGGTTATGCGAGATGCCCACGATGATACGCCCAAAGCGGACATTCGCGGCAAACAACGCCACAGCCACGCCCCAAAACGATCGCCCCCTCTCGGGTTCAAGCCTCCTGGGACGAATCGACCGATTAGTGAAAAGAACGGAAGACCCACTTTCCCGGCCACGACAGCGAGCGGGCTCCGGGTGCCCCAGGTTGCCGCGAAAGAGGAGGGAAGCGTACTTTATGTACGCGACCGACGATTGAGGGGCAAGATGGGGTGCCCGGGGCTCGCGCAGCGTCAACAAAAAACGCGGTTCGTTAGAACCGCGTAAGATAGTTGGAGCGGACAACGGGGCGTCCGCGTATCCGCTTCGCGGATCCGCACCGGCTTCGGCCGCCTGCCGGCGACCTCGCCAGCTCGCTACAAACGCTCCGCGTTTGCTTAACGCTCGCTCCCTCTCGGGTTCGAGCCCATGCGATGGGTACAAAAAAGCCCGGCTACCGTAGTAGCCGGGCTGTTGCGTTTGGAGCGGACAACGGGGCTCGAACCCGCGACCCCAACCTTGGCAAGGTTGTGCTCTACCAACTGAGCCATGTCCGCATATGTAAAACAAAACGGGCGTCGGAGCGCCCGGATGTTGCCTGGAGGCGAAGCCCGGATTCGAACCGGGGGTAAAGGCTTTGCAGGCCTCTGCCTTACCACTTGGCCACTTCGCCGAAAAAGGACCGCCTAAACGGTCCGGAAATGCAATGGAGCGGACAACGGGGCTCGAACCCGCGACCCCAACCTTGGCAAGGTTGTGCTCTACCAACTGAGCCATGTCCGCTTGCGGGTTATTAATTTACGCGAGTTGTCCAAAAGACGCAAGTACTTTTTTCAAAAAACTTGTCTGCCGCATGTTCTTAATAGCCAAACGCGCTAAAGCGATTGGCTAGGCACACGATTCCAGCGCTCCGCTAAACAGCTTCACCATCTGCACGCGCGTGCCGGCGCCGTCCGTACGACGAGCAACCTCCACGTTATCGACGAGCATACGCATAAGCTTGATACCACGGCCGCGTTCCTCAGATGCGACCGGCTCGCTCGTTTCATCGATAGAATAGCCGGCACCTCGATCAAGCACCTCAACCACAACGCGATCGCCATAGGCCTGAACCGTCAGGACGCACCCGATACCGCCCGCATGGTCATAGGCATTACCCAGCGCCTCCCCCGACGCCAATGCGACATCGTAGCGCTCGTCACGGCGCAACGGAAGCGATTCAAGGAGTTCGGCGATGCGATGTCGGTAGTATGGAAGATTCTCGATACCCTGACGGACCTCGACGCTCTTACTCCAGCGAGGCAGCTCCCCCACCGGAATAGCGGGAATAGACTCCCGTGCCGGCCCCGCGACATGAAGGATATCGACAAGACGAGCAATCTCCAAGAAGCGAACAACTTCACCTGATGCATTGACGAGCGAAAGCAGGCCTTCTCGCCTCATGAGCTCACGAGCGCGCGTAAGCAGGAATGCCAAACCCGTCGAATCGATAAAGCTAACAGCCTGACAGTTGATGACGACACGACGCACGCCGCGGCCAATCAAAGCATCCAACCGCCGACGCAGCGCAGGCACCGTGGCGATGTCGATATCGCCTGGTGGCGTCAAAACCGCTATGTCATTCCACTCATTCATACGACCATGGTTCCCCAAAAAAGCCCACTCGATGCATTCGTTTCCCCAACCGTACGGATTCAGCCCGCCCAGCGTCGTCTATGAACGACCCCGTAAAAACTCAAGGGACACCAATGCAATGTCATCGTCCAGCGCCGATTCGGTAAATCGGTCAAGCTCGCCCAAGACCTTGCCGCAAATGCCCGACACGCCCTCCCCCGAAACAGAAAGCAGAAGGTCGCGCAAGCGCTGCTCGCCAAAGAACGCTCCGGTGCGGTCGCGAGCCTCAATCGTTCCATCCGTATACATGAAGAGCATGTCGCCGGGGGCGAACGTAAACACGCCTGTCTCGTACACCATGCTCTCAAAGGCACCGATTACGCCCGATTGGCATCCAAGCAGCTCAACCTCTCCCCCACGGGCCTCGCCGCCACCCAGCGGCATCGACTCTGGCCTGATGACCATGGTCGGAGGATGGCCCGCCGAACAATACGTTGCGCGTCCGGCTTTAAGGTCAATCTTGGCGATAAAGGCCGTCACGAACGTCTCGACCCTCGAGAAGCCCATGAGCATGCTGTTAAGGGAGCGTGCCATGCGGGCCGGTCCAGCGCCCTCCCAGGCATATGCCGTCAGGGCCGTCTTGACGAGCGCGGACATCGATGCAGCCTCAATGCCTTTGCCAGACACATCGCCCAGAATCATGACGGCGCAGTCGTCGGGAAGACGGATGAGCGTATAGAAATCGCCGCCGACCAACGCCGAGTTCGTGGCCGACAGGTACACCGAGTCGGTTGCGATACCCGGAACATCCCCCAAGGAATTTCTCATGCCGATCTGAAGGGTCTGAGCGATATGGCGCTCCTCGCGCTTTTGAGATTCGCCTTCGTAGATCAGTTCAAAGTCATGCGCCAAGTGCACCAAGTAGTCATATTCAAGATCATCAATCGGCTCTTGGCTACCATCACGAAGCAGCAGCGCGCGCGTCGTCGGGCTCATCGCAACAGAAGCAGGAACAATCGCGTCGTTACTATGCTTGCCATCACCCTCAGAGCGCGGGCGCCCCGCCTCGATGCCGAAATCGACGTAGAGACCTTGACAAGGCAGACCATGCGCCCTAAGCCAGCCTCCCATAGGCATCGATTCGTCAACGCGAGTTATACGGACGTGTTTAAGGTCCTCGGCACTCGTACCTCCCAAAACAGATGCCTCAAAGCCATCAGGGCCAGCCCCCAGACGTGCCGCTGGCGCCGTCGTGGAAAAGAAAAGCTTCTCGGGATCGTCCGGCAAAGCAACGCGACTGCCGCCTTCAAAATCTATGACGTAGGAATCCAGACTGGCGTCATACTCAACAGGACAAAAATGGCAGTTGAGCATATTGCAGATCTCGGACGATACCGCCTGGGTAGCCGCGGCGGAATCGTCTAGAAAGGTAAACAACTCATCACGCAAGACATTGAGCGAGCGGCCAAGCTCGGCCGTGCGACGGGAGCGAAGGCTCGATGCCATGCCGACCAGCTGGATAGACAGGTAATCGCAAATGACCTCGAGCACATTAACGTCATAGGCGAGCGGTGCCTGAGGACGTTTCCAACCAACTTCCAGCACGCCAAGGATCTGCGTACCGTAAAAAACGGGAAGACAAATCTCGCTGCGGTACGGAGGCATATCTTGCACGCGCAACAGGTGCTTAGAACGATTGTCCAGGTCCATGAACATACCGGAGGCGGCCCTATCGCCCTCAAGGTCCTGTTGAATCGACAAGCGACAGGCACGCGACTCCCGAAGAACATACGTCGGAATACCAGCGCCATACGGCAAGAACTCGGGCAGGTAGCTGTCGTACAGCTCCTTGGAAACACCGCGAAGCTTAAAACCGCCGCTCTCAGAAAAATAGATAGCGGCACCCGAAGCATCGAGCGTTCCTACAAGCTGGTTCAAAACGGTATCAAGCAGGCTGGGTAGCTCATCGGAGCCCACGGTACTCATAATGACCGAGAGCGTGCCAGAGAGACGCTTGTTCGCAACTCTAAGCTCCGAAAGAGCACGCTTGAGCTGTCGGTCGTGCGAATACTGTACTTCGATGCTATGGAGCGCCACCAAGACACGTGGCGCGCGGCGCCCAAAGATGCGTGGAGGCGTTACGGAGCCCGCACGAACCAAGACGGGGATAAAGGAGCCGTCACTCAGCTTGAGCATCAGTTCGTTCTCGGAGCCATCAGTTTCAAATGGCAGACGATGTTCCGTCGCACGTTCAAAAGCGGACGAGTACAGGACGTCTTTAACATCTCCACCGATGACGTCGGCGCGTTCCTCGCACATCAAACCAAGTAAGCGATTATTCACATGCAGAATGGTTCCGTCGAGCTCGCAGATGATGACAGCATCGCTCGTGATCTCGACTAGTTGGGCAACGTCTGCCCACTCGTTGCGTTCAAGCGTTTCCATCGTGGACCCCACCGTCTATCGGTAACAAAAAAGCCTCCGAAGAGGCTTCTCAAATGCGATGGTGTCGGAGGCGGGACTTGAACCCGCATGACCAAAAAGCGGTCACTAGCACCTCAAGCTAGCGCGTCTGCCAATTCCGCCACTCCGACATGCTATGTTGTTGATTCACGGTTCGTTTTGTTGGACCCGCGCGTTCAACGAAGAAGATAATAACCTATGATTCGAGAACTGTGCAAGCACTTTTTTCAAAAAAGTTTACGAATTTGTAAATGCGCAGGTAGAATGACCTGTTCGGGCCGGAATGAGGTTGCTTTCCAACGCGTCCTCGGGCATGCGGCATTATTTTGATCTGCGCTTCGCGCTACAAAATAATGCCGCCCCCTGCGGAAAGCGTTGGAAAGCAACCTCATTCCTGCCCTAGGGGCACGTACTTCAGACACAGTTCTCAAACATGTTCTGGGGCTGATATTAATTTAGTGGCTCGGCTTTGCCGAGCCCTTATATGGGGAGGCCGGAGCTAAAGCTCCGGCCTCACTAACTTTCCTATTAGATTAAGTGAGCGATCGAGGAATCGCACTCCCCCTGCCGAGTTACCGCAGGGCCCGCCCTGAAGTTACTTTTCAGAACACTCCGCACTGATATTTTCTGTATTGAAGACGTCGATGATGCACCCGTATACCATTGACGTCGACACCATCAGATGCGGACCGCGCGGTGACCCCACATTCCGCTGGCGCCCACAGGGCTGCCCTCGTTTCCTGACATGTCC
>DBFRZS010000041.1:0-31118 GCA_048501115.1 Collinsella aerofaciens
ATCAAAAAGCGAACGAGCAAAGCGACGGTCGTCCAGCAACGGTACCCAAGGACCTGGGCGGGCGTATAGGGCAACATCGCCTGCTCGGGCAGTCCTGCTCGCACGGAGAGCACATTAAGTGCTCTCCGGCTCGTGCGGAACTCGCGATCGATGTTGCCCTATACGCCCGCCCAGGTCCTTGGGTAACGTTGCTGGACGAACGTCGCTTTGCTCGTTCGCTTTTTGATCTGGAGAGCCGGGTGGGCTGAATACTTAGACATGGCAAGGGGCTCCCTCGTTGAAGAACGGGGGAGCCCCTTGTTTCGTTTTGGTTGTTGTTGCGACCTAGAGGTGGCTGATGATCAGTTCCATCTTGCCTTCGAGGTCGATGGAGCCGACGGTGCTCGGAGCCAGCAGGTGGCTTCCCTTGTGGACGGGGTCGCCGCAGATGGTGCCTTCGCCGTCGATGACCGACAGGCACATGAAGGGCCAGCGCTGGTCGAGGGTCTTGCTGCCGTTGACGCGCACGCGATCGACGGTGTAGCAGGGGTTGGACTCGAGCTCGGTCACGCCGTCCACCTCGGGCGCGGTCACCGTGCCGTCGGTCGGAGCCTGAGCATCAAAGTCGATGCAGTCGAGGCTCTGCTCAATGTGCAGGGGACGCAGTTTGCCGTCGGTGCCGGGGCGGTCGTAATCATACAGGCGATACGTCACGTCGCACGACTGCTGCGTTTCCAAAATGAGCGTGCCGGCCTTGATGGCGTGAACGGTACCGGAATCAATCTGGAAAAAGTCGCCCTTGTGGATCGGCAGTACGTTGAGCATGTCGTCCCAGCGGCCGTCCTCGATCATCTGCGCGGCCTCGGCGCGGTCATGTGCGCGCTGGCCGACGATGATCGTGGCACCGGGCTCGCAGTCCAGCACATACCAGCACTCGGTTTTTCCCAGGCTGCCGTTCTCGTGCTTGGCGGCGTACTCGTCGTTGGGATGAATCTGGATCGAAAGGTCGTCCTTGGCGTCCAGAATCTTGATGAGCAGCGGGAACTCCTTGCCCTCGCAGTTGCCAAAGAGCTCGCGGTGCTCGGCCCACAGCCACGACAGCGTGTGGCCGGTGTACGGTCCCTCCGCAATCTGGCAGTCGCCGTTGGGATGGGCCGAGATGGCCCAGCACTCACCGATGGGACCTTCGGGAATGTCGTAGCCAAACACGGTCTCCAACTGGCGGCCGCCCCAGATCTTCTCGTGGAAGATCGGCGTGAGTTTAATCAAATCGGACATGTGCATACTCCCATAAGGTTGTGCGGGTGCCGCGTAAGACGGCTCAAAACGAGCGCCCGCGTGACTACAAAAACCTATGCCAACGTTACGTTGTGCAACTCAAAGCGGTCGCCAACGTTGCGCGAGATCGAATACTCAAAGGCGGCGCCGCTGTCCAAAAAGCCAATTTGGGTGAGCTCGAGCAGGGGAGAGCCAAGTTTGGTGTCCAGACGCTCGGCTTCTTCCTCGGTTGCTGCCACGGCGCGAATGGTACGGTGGAAGCTCGAAATCTTCAGCCCACATTGCTCGCGGATGAAGCGGTAGACCGATCCGTACAGATCCTTCTTTTTCAGCCCTGGAATCAGCTCGAGGGGCATGTAGGTGTACTCGATAACGATGGGCTTCTCATCGGCCTGACGCACGCGCACGACGTGATAGGCAAAGTCATCCTCGGCAATTCCCAGCTGGGCTGCGATGTCCGCTGGTGGATTAACAATCGAGAAATCGTAGACCACCGAGGTCACCTTCTCCCCGCGGTGCTCATACGAAAAACCCTGGGCACGGTCGTTTTTTCCCTGGAAAAACGCCTGGCCGGGAAGTCCCGCCGTGTCCTTAACGTAGGTACCCGATCCACGACGGCTGGTAATAAGACCTTCCTCGGTGATTTGCTCGATAGCTCGTTTGACGGTGATTTTGGAAACGCTATAGAGCTCGCAGAACTCAACGACGGTGGGAAGCTTATCGCCCGGTTTAAGAGCGCCATCCTCAATACTCCGACGAATATCTGCAGCTATCGCCTCGTATTTGGGAATCATGGAACCTCCTTTCCGACATATTTGAATACAAAAGTAAGTATAACCCTCAACAGGGCACCCATATTACTTTTATCTAAGAAGTTCGAGAAAGAAAAAAGAAAAAGACGCTTTACTTTTAAAATTAGAGCGTTATAGTTTAAGCAACAAACGGAATCCTACCGCAGAACAGGATTGACTGTTTGGGGCCGGTTTTGTTTTGGTGGGTTGGATATCGGTATAACCGGTGCGCGCCCGCGCCGGATAACCTGCCAAAGCAAACCCGTCTCCAACCGGAAGCTCTAGAACACGAAAGCGAGGACTTTGATGGCACAGTATCAGCTGCCCAACGACTTCTTCTTTGGCGCTGCTATGTCCGGCCCGCAGACTGAGGGTCAGTGGAACCAGGGCGGCAAGCTCGAGAACCTGTGGGACACCTGGTCCATCCAGGATCTGGGTTCGTTTTACAACTGCGTTGGCTCTTATGCCGGCAATGACTTTATGGCCAAGTACCAGGAAGACTTTCGCATTTTGAGGGACTTGGGCCTGGATACCTATCGCACTTCCATCCAGTGGAGCCGTCTGCTCGATGCCGACGGCAACCTTAATGAGGAGGGCGCTGCGTGGTATCACGAGTTGTTCCGCGCCTCTCGCGAGGCCGGCCTGGAGCCGTTTGTCAACTTGTACCACTTTGACATGCCCACCTACCTCTTTAACCGTGGCGGCTGGGAGAGCCGTGAGGTCGTCGAGGCTTACGCGCATTACGCCGACGTCGCCTTCCACGAGTTTGGCCAGGAGATCAAGTACTGGTTCACCTTTAACGAGCCCATCGTCGAGCCCGAGCAGCGCTATCAGGAGGGCGTGTGGTTCCCGCAGCTCCACGACTTCACCCGCGCCCGCACCGTGCAGTATCACATCTCGCTGGCGCATGCGCTGGCCGTGGCCAACTATCGTCGCGCCTATGACGAGGGCGCTATTCGCGCCGATGCCAAGATCGGCATGATCAACTGCTTTACCCCGGTCTACACCAAGGAGAACCCCAGCGAGGCAGACCTCGAGGCCGTGCGTATGACCAGCGGCATCAACAACCGCTGGTGGCTCGACCTCATTACCAAGGGCGAGCTTCCTGCCGACGTGCTCGACAGCCTAGCCGAGGGCGGCGTTAAGCTCCCGTTCCGTGCCGGCGACCAAGAGATTCTCAAGCAGGGTGTTGTCGACTGGCTTGGCTGCAACTACTACCACCCCACGCGCGTTCAGGCGCCGGCGAGCAAGATTGACCAGTACGGCCTGCCGCACTTTGCCGACGAGTACGTATGGCCCGACGCCGTTATGAACGAGAGCCGCGGTTGGGAGATCTACCCGCAGGGCCTCTACGACTTTGGCATGGACTGCGCCAAGAACTATCCCGATCTTGAGTGGTTCGTTTCCGAGAACGGCATCGGCATCATGGACGAATACAAGAACCGTGACGCCGAAGGAACCATCCAGGATGACTACCGCGTCGACTTTGTACGCCAGCATCTGGAGTGGGTTGCCAAGGCAATCGCCGAGGGCGCCAAGTGCCGCGGATACCATTATTGGGCCGTCATCGATAATTGGTCTTGGGCGAATGCCTTTAAGAACCGTTACGGTTTTGTCGAGGTCGACCTTATGGACGGCTACAAGCGCCGCCTTAAGAAGTCGGCAGCTTGGCTCAAGCAGGTCGCCACGACTCACGTGGTTGATTAGCGACCGGGCGAACGCCCAGACTGCGCGCCGCCGCGCGCAACACATGGCACATCTGGTGGCGGAGGGCGACAGACCACCATGCGCATAGGAAAAGGCCGGATTTGAAAGTTAGGAGCAATCATGGCCAGTGACAACGGAAAGAGCTTCCTCGACAAGTTTGCCGAGGTCTCTGCGAAGGTGGGAAACCAGGTTCACCTGCGTTCGCTGCGTGACGCCTTCGCGACCATCACGCCGCTCTATATCCTTGCGGGTATCGCGGTTCTTATTAACAACGTCGTGTTCCCTCTGTTCCCGCTCGATGCGGCGGGCCTTGCCAACCTTCAGACGTGGGGTTCGGCAATTACGCTGGGCACCCTCAACGTCTCTGCCATTATCTTGGCCGGATTGATTGGCTACAGCCTCGCTAAGAACAAGCGTTTCGATAACCCGCTCGCTTGCATGGTCGTCGCTATCTCTGCCTTCGTCATCATGATGCCGCAGCAGATCACCGCCACGCTTGCCGCCACGAGCCCGCTGCTCACCGACAAGATCACCTCCGCCGAGGTCACGGGCGCCCTTTCGACTGCCAACACCGGCACCAACGGTCTGTTCTCGGCTATTATCATCGCCCTGCTTTCCGTCTCGCTCTTCATCAAGATTTCTGGCGTCGAGAAGCTCAAGGTTAAGCTGGGCGAGGGCGTGCCCCCCGCGGTCTCCAACTCCTTCAACGTCATGATCCCGATGCTGCTCAACCTCGCAATCTTCGCTCTTGCCGCAGCCCTGCTCGCCGTGTGCGCCGGCACCGATCTGTGCGCCATCATCTCCACGTGCATCTCCAACCCGCTTAAGAACATCATGAACGCCGGTCCGTGGGCTGTTATCCTCATCTACACCCTTGCTAACCTGCTGTTCTGCGTCGGTATTCACCAGTCCACCATCTCTGGCGCTACCGTCGAGCCGATCCTGACCATGCTCATCGTCGACAACATGGCTACCTTTGCCGCCGGTGGCACCATCCAGCCCGATCACTACATGAACATGCAGATCGTTAACAGCTTCGCCCTCATCGGCGGCTCGGGCTGCACCCTCATGCTTCTGCTCGACACGCTCCTGTTCTCCAAGAACAAGGCTTCCGAGACCGTTTCCAAGATGGCTATCCTGCCTGGTCTGTTCAACATCAACGAGCCGGTTATCTACGGTTACCCCATCGTGTACAACCTGCCGCTCATGATCCCGTTTGTTCTCCTTCCCGATCTGTTCATCGGCATCACCTATGGCCTTACCTGCGCAGGCATCATCAGCCCCTGCATCGCCCAGGTGCCCTGGACTATGCCCCCCGTCATCAATGCCCTGCTCGCTACGGGCTTTGACTGGCGCGCCGGCGTGTGGCAGGCTCTCGAGATTGTCATTGGCATGGCCGTCTACCTGCCCTTTATGAAGATTTCCGAGAAGGCAATCGCCAAGCAGGAGGCTCTCGCCGAGTAGAACGCCTAACGTTCGTCCCTTTCACCTTTGCGGGCGCCGGTACGCGGTGCCGGTGCCCGCAGCTCTCTCCCTTGTGTAAAGATGCAGGGGGTGGGCACAATAGCCGCAAGGAATACAACCAGTCGTTGTCTGCGCGCCGCGCAGTTATAAGGAGGAAACCATGAAGAAGATCATGCTCTGCTGCAATGCCGGTATGTCCACGAGCCTGCTGGTCCAGAAGATGCAGGCCGAGGTTGCAAACCGTGGTCTGGATATTGAGGTCGAGGCTCGTCCCATGAACGAGGCCCACGATCACCTGGACGAGTGCGACATGTTGCTGCTTGGTCCGCAGATCGGCTACACCAAGGGCGATTTTGAGAAGGAGGCCGCCGGCCGCTTCCCGGTTGAGGTTATCAACATGGTCGACTACGGCCGCATGAACGCTGCCGGCATCATCGACCACTGCGTCAGCGTGATGGGCTAGGTGCTCTGCATGGAGGATATGAACGAACTGCAGATGACCTGCTTTGAGATCATCAGCTACGTCGGTACCGCCAAGAGCATGTACATCAATGCCGTGCAAAAGGCCAAGGAGGGCGATTTTGACGCCGCCGAGGAGCTTATCAAGCAGGGCGACGAGGCCTATAACGGTGGCCACGATGTTCACATGGGGCTTCTGAAGAAGGAGGCCAACGGCGAGCGTAACGGCGAGGCCCCGTTGATTTTGCTGCATGCCGAGGACCAGATGGCCGGCACCGAGACCATGCGCGTCATGGCGACGGAGCTCATCGAGGTTCACAAGCAGCTGCAGGCACTTCAGGCCTAGTCGGCGTTATCGCCGCGACGGACCGTGCGGTCCAACAGACAACATAGTCCCTTTGACGGGCGCCGGGAGCCTCCGCCTCCCGGCGCCTTTATTTTTGGGGATGGTCTTGCGCGGCCTGTTGGGCAGCCAATTGCGTTACCCCAGATAAAACCTGCCAAAACAAACCTGTCCCTTTTTGGTAGGTTTTTGCCTTGAGAGCGGTACCATACAGGCAATGTTTAAACGAGAAAGGTGGGCTCCCATGGAACCTAAGCAGTACTACATCGGCATCGACGTCGGCGGCACTTCGGTTAAGGAGGGCCTGTTCGACGAGGACGGCAACCTGCTTGCCAAGGCCAGCGTGCCCACGCCTCCTATCGTTGACGCTGCGGGCTTTGCCGCGGTGACCGAGGCTATCGACCAGGTGGTCGCCAAGGCACAGATTCCGCGTGCCTTTGTGGCGGGCATTGGCCTGGCCGTTCCGTGTCCCATCCCGGCGTCGGGCGATGCCAAGGTCAAGGCCAACATTGCCATTAACCTGCCCGAGCTGAGGGTCGCCATTCAGAAGCACTGCCCCGATGCGGTCGTTAAGTATGAGAACGATGCCAACGCCGCTGCCATGGGCGAGGCCTGGCTCGGTTCTGCCAAGGGCGTGCAGAACGTGGTGATGGTCACCATCGGTACCGGCGTGGGCGGCGGCGTTATCGTTAACGGCGACGTGGTATCGGGCGTTGTGGGCGCCGGCGGCGAGATTGGCCACATGTGCCTGAACCCGGCCGAGGAGCGCACCTGCGGCTGTGGCGGCCATGGCCATCTGGAGCAGTATTCCAGCGCCACCGGCGTGGTGAGCAACTACCTTGCCGAGTGCAAGAAGGCGGGTGTCGAGCCCATTGAGCTCACCGGCCCCTCCGATTCCAAGGACGTGTTCCAGGCCTGCCGCGAGGGCGACAAGCTTGCGCTGGCCGCAGCCGACACCATGGCCGACTACCTTGGCCGCGCCCTGGCGCTTATCGCCAACGTGGTCGACCCCGAGATGTTCCTGATCGGTGGCGGCGCGTCTGCCTCGGCCGATGTTTATCTCGACAAGGTTCGCGAGCACTTTAAGCAGTACGCGCTCTCTGCCTCGCGCGAGACGCCCATTAAGGTCGCTTCGCTCGGAAACGACGCCGGCATCATCGGTGCTGCCTACGTAGCCCTGCGCGCTGCCGGTAAATAGCTGGTGCAAGGGGGACAGGTTACATTGCACCAACATGGTGCAAAAGGGACAGCCTTGGCCCCCGTGCCTGCGCCCCAAAATATGCCGTGGCCCTTCCGTCTGCGAAGGCTCGGCATCGGCGTGCTACCATAGCTACGTCCAAGTACACATATCAAGTGGAGGATATCCATGGCAAACGTTCTTGTCTTTGGTCACCAGAACCCCGATAACGACGCCATCATGAGCGCCGTCGTCCTGTCCCAGCTGCTCAACCAGGTTGAGTATGCCGGCAACACCTACGAGGCCTGCGCCCTTGGTCAGCTTCCGGCCGAGTCCGCCAAGCTGCTCGCCGACGCCGGCATCGCCGAGCCCCGCGTGATCGAGTCCGTCGAGGCTGGTCAGCTCGTCGTCCTCACCGACCACAACGAGTCTGCCCAGTCCGTCGCCGGCCTTAAGGACGCCACGGTCTTTGGCGTTGTCGATCATCACCGCATCGGCGACTTCGAGACCGCCGGCCCGCTGCACTACATCTGCCTGCCCTGGGGCTCCAGCTGCACCATCGTCACCAAGCTCGCCGGCGTGCTCGGCGTTGAGCTTTCCGACGTCCAGGCCAAGCTGCTGCTCTCGGCCATGATGACCGACACGCTCATGCTCAAGAGCCCCACCACCACCGATGTCGACCGCGCCGTCGCCGCCAAGCTCGGCGAGCAGGTGGGCGTCGACCCGGTCAAGTTTGGCATGGAGGTCTTCCTCACCCGTCCGTCCGGCTCCTTCACCGCAGCCGAGATGGTCGGCAACGACATCAAGATGTTCGAGCCTGCCGGCAAGAAGCTGCTCATCGGCCAGTACGAGACTGTCGACAAGAGCCGTGCGCTTGGCATGATCGACGAGATTCGCGAGGCCATGCGCGCCTACGCCGCCGAGAAGGGTGCCGACGGCATCGTCCTGTGCATCACCGACATCATGGAGGAGGGCTCGCAGGTCCTGCTCGAGGGCGAGACCGAGGCTGCTCAGAAGGGCCTGGGCATTGCCGACGAGCACGACGGCGTCTGGATGCCGGGCGTCCTCTCCCGTAAGAAGCAGGTCGCTGCCCCCATCATGGCCGCCTGCTAGGTTTAGTTGACCAAACGCCACGACCGGATCGCGGACGCCCCGCGCTCCGGTCGTTTTTTGTGCACGTCGCCGCGTTGTCTCTTGGACAGGCGTGCCCGTGCCGTTGAGCAAATAATGTTCAACCTGTGGTTCCGCTTTTCGGCCACGCCTGCGTGCCTGTCGTGCAGGGTAGGCTAGATGCAAGCGTAATACGTTAGAGCGCGGCGCCGCCACTTGGGCGGGCCGTGCTTTTTTAAGACGGGAGCTTTCCCGTGAAAGGAGCCGCCCATGGCAGCACCCGAGCAGCTGTTCAACGTCCGTGAGCGCAAGCGTTTTGAGCGCCACGACATTTGGGAGCGCATCACCGAGAACGGCACGATTTCCGCCGCCGTCATGGTCTTCGCCGCCATCGCCGCCGTCATTTGCGCCAACACCGATGCCTACGAGGCCATCCATCACTTTTTGGAGACCCCGCTGTATGTGGGTCTGGGCAACCTTACGGCCGGTCTCACCGTTGAGCTTTTCGTCAACGACTTCCTCATGGCGATCTTCTTTTTGTTGGTGGGCATTGAGCTTAAGTACGAGATGACAGTTGGCGAGCTCAAGAACCCGCGCCAGGCTATGCTTCCCATGCTGGCGGCCGTGGGCGGCGTCGTCGTTCCCGCCTGCATCTATCTGATCTTTAACCATGCCGGCGCGCACAACGGCTGGGCCATTCCCATGGCAACCGATATTGCCTTTGCGCTGGGCGTGCTGTCGCTTTTGGGCAACCGCGTGCCCAACGGCGTGCGCGTGTTCTTCTCGACGCTCGCCATCGCCGACGACCTCATCTCCATCGCCGCCATCGCCATCTTCTACGGTCAGAGCCCCAATCCGTTTTGGTTGGGCGCCGCCGCGCTTGTGACCTGTGCGCTCGTGTGGCTCAACAAGACGCAGCATTACCGCCTTGCCCCGTATTCGGTACTGGGCCTGCTGTTGTGGTTCTGCATGTTCAAGAGCGGCGTGCACGCTACGCTTGCTGGCGTCATCCTGGCCTTCACCATCCCGGCCAAGTGCGGTGTTAAGCTTGATAGCCTCACCGATTGGCTGGGCGAGTGCTTGCCGCTGCTCGATGACCGCTACGACGACGAGGCGCACATCCTGGGCCAGCATGACTTTACCGTCTCGACCACCAAAGTCGAGCGCGTCATGCACCGCGTGACCCCGCCGCTCATCCGCATGGAGCGCCTGATCTCCATGCCGGTCAACTTTGTGATCCTGCCGATCTTTGCGTTCGTCAACGCACAGGTTCGCCTAGTGGGCGTGGACATGAGCACGCTGCTCACCGACCCGGTGACGCTCGGCGTGTACTTTGGCATGCTGCTGGGTAAGCCGATCGGTATCTTTGGCATGACGTTCGCCTTGGTCAAGCTCAAGGCCTGCGAGCTGCCGCACAATGTCAACTGGCATATGATTGCCGGCGTGGGCATTCTGGGCGGTATCGGCTTTACCATGTCGATTCTCATCAGCGGCCTCGCCTTCCCGACGGCCCAGTTTGAGGTTCTGGCTGCCAAGGCCGCTATTCTCGCCGGCTCTGTCACCGCGGCCGTACTTGGCATGATCTACATGAGTGTGATCTGCAAGCACCCCGCGCCCAAGAACGAGTAGGCGCGTAGAAACAGACGCCAGAGCCTGCTCGAGCGCGTGTAAAACGCGGTTTTGAGTGGTACTTGCCACCTGCCGGACACCCCAGTGGCCAAAAAACGCCGTTTGTGAGTACTGTCACAAACGGCGTTTCATTTTAGGCGCGAAAAATAATGTACAAATCTATTCTGTCTGTGCATTAACGATTGCGTGGCTGGACGAAAAATGCTGATGCATCCTTCCAAAACCGGACACAAAAGGCCAAGACTGGCCTTTTTAATTCAAAATCGCTGTTACTAAAAAAGTAACAGTACTCATATTTGCTATTTTTTGACCACAGGCCCCAATGACTAGGTTTATTCCACGGTGCCGTAGACGGCGCCCCAGCCGTGGGCGGCCAAGGCGGAGTTGAGCTGGTCGCAAAGTGACTGGCGGTCGTAATAGCCGGGCGGTAGCAGGTTCACGATTTCCATGAGATCGGGCGCCAGGTCCAAGATTTCGGCCTGTACGATCAGATCCAGGCGGTCGATGGCGTGGCGGTCGTAAAACAGTCCGTCGACCAGGCGCTGAAGGTCGCCGAATTCCTCGGCCTGGAACGATCCGTACTCCATAGTGCCTCCTTGGCGCTTCATGCCGGCATGCGCGGCGATTCGTAATTCATTGCGATGGACTTAATCTATCACGGCTTCATAACGTTGCGACGGTGGCGGTCTATACTTAGAAGAATTGCAACGTACCGCTTCGTGAAAGGTCGCACCCATGCAGACGATCTACCAGAAGATGGAAACCACCGAACTCGATGCTGCCATCGAGGCGCTCAAAGCCGAGGTCGCCGAGGTCAAGGCCAAGGGCCTGGCGCTCGACATGGCCCGCGGCAAGCCGTCGCCCTCCCAGGTGGACATCTCTCGACCCATGCTCGATATCCTCAATGCCGATGCCGATCTGCACGACGGCAATGTCGACTGCTCCAACTACGGCTGCTTTGAGGGCATTCCCTCGGCACGCAAGCTGGCGGGGGAGTTCCTGGGTTGCCCCGCCGAGCAGACGCTCGTGCTGGGTTCGTCGAGCTTGCTGATCGAGCACGATATTGCCGGTATGTTCTGGCGTTGCGGCTCGTGCGGCAGCGAGCCCTGGGAGGCTTATGAGGCCGCGCACGACGGCAAGAAGGTCAAGTTCCTGTGCCCCGTTCCCGGCTACGACCGCCACTTTGGCATCACCGCCGATCTGGGTATCGAGAACGTCCCCGTCGCGATGACCGACAACGGCCCCGACATGGACGAGGTCGAGCGCCTGGTTGCCGCCGACGACTCCATCAAGGGTATCTGGTGCGTGCCCAAGTATTCCAACCCCACGGGCATTACCTTTAGCGAGGACACCGTGCGTCGCCTGGTCGAGATGCCCACGGCCGCGCCCGATTTCCGCATCTTCTGGGACAACGCCTACTGCGTGCACGACCTGTACGACGAGACCGACGAGCTCGCCAATATCTTCGACCTCGCTCGCGCGGCGGGCACCGAGGATCGCGTGGTGGCCTTCGCCTCGACGTCCAAGATCACCTTCCCGGGCGCCGGTATCGGCTTTATCGGTGCGAGCCCCGCGGTCATCGCCGAGTTCTCCAAGCGCCTGAAGGCAGGCCTTATCAGCGCCGACAAGCTCAACCAGCTGCGCCACGTGCGTTTCCTTCCCACCATCGAGGCGGTCAGGGAGCACATGAAAAAGCACGCCGAGTTCTTGCGCCCGCGCTTTGAGGCCGTTGAGCGCAAGCTCACCGAGGGCCTGGGCGATACGGGTTGCGCCACTTGGACGCATCCCCGCGGCGGCTACTTTGTGAGCTTTGATGGTCCCGAGGGCTCGGCCCAAAAGGTCGCTGCGCTTTGTGCTGACCTGGGCGTCAAGCTCACGCCGGCCGGTGCTACCTGGCCCTATGGCAAGGACCCGCGCGATACCAACATCCGCATCGCGCCGAGCTATCCCACGGTCGAGGACCTGGAGGCCGCGCTCGATGTGCTGGTGCTGGCCGTTAAGCTTGTCGCTGCCGAGCTCGCGCGTGCCGAGCGCGCCTAACGCGCGGCTTCCCGTACTATCCGCACCTTCGATACGTAAAGGAGCATATACATGGATTTGGGTATTTCCACCAACCCCACGCCAGAGCTCTACACCATTAAGGTAACCGGCGAGATCGACATCTCTAACGCCGATAGCCTGCGCAATGCCATCGACCTGGCGCTCGAGCAGCCCACTGAGGCCGTTGAGCTCGATTTTGCCCAGGTGAGCTACATCGATTCAACGGGCATTGGCGTGCTCGTGGGCGCCGCGCACCACGCGGTCGACCACGGCAAGCGTTTTAGCTGCACCAATGTGCAGCCCCCGGTAATGCGCGTGGTTCAGCTGTTGGGTGTCGACCAGGAGATTTCGATCACCGCTGCATAATCTTTGCCCCCAAAAGGGCGTGCCGTTTGGCATATGTTTGTGATGCGCTCGGACGTTTTGGCGTCCGGGCGCTATACTTGACCGAATGAATAGACGAGTTCCGGCCGAATGGCGCGGTGCGGGCTCGACTCACATCGAGCCTTGGAGGTATGTGTGTTTGGTATTGGAGAGGGTGAGCTCGCGATCATCGTGGTCTTCGGCTTTTTGCTGTTTGGCCCGGATAAGCTCCCACAGATGGGCCGCACGATCGGCCGTGCCATCCGTCAGTTCCGCGAGACGCAGGAAAAGATGACGGCCGTTGTTCAGTCCGAGATAATCGATCCGGTGAGCGAGGCCGCGTCGGCCCCGGTCAAGCCCAAGAAGGCTGCCGTCGATGACGATTCCGATGCAGACGAGGATGCCGTTGAGACGGCTGCGCCCGCAAAGAAGGAGACCTTTGCCGAGCGTCGCGCCCGTCTTGCTGCCGAGAAGGCCGCGAGTGAGGCTGCCGCCGAGGGCGAGGGTGCTGCTGAGGAGTCCGAGGCCGAGGGTGCCGAGTCTGCCGCTGCCGCCGAGCTTGTCGTCGAGCCCGAGCCTGCTGCAGAGCCGGAGCCCGAGCCGGCAGAGCCCACGACGGCTGACCTCTACGCCCGTCGTCCCCGCAAGCGCAAGGCCGTCGTCGACCAGCTCGCTCGCGAACTCGAGGCCGAGGACGACGCCGCTGCCGCCGACGCCCCGAAGGGAGGCGATGAGTAATGCCTATCGGACCTGCGCGTATGCCGCTCTTCGATCACCTGGGAGAGCTCCGTCGCCGCCTGACTATCGTGGTCGTGTCGGTGTTTGCCGCCGCCATCGTGCTGTATTTCGCCACGCCCGTGGTGCTCGACATCCTGGAAGACCCCATCCGCTCCTTTGTGCCGGACGGTAAGTTCTACATCACCACCACGCTCGGCGGCTTTGGCCTGCGCTTCTCGCTGGCCATCAAGATGGCCGTGGTCATGTGCACGCCCATGATCATCTGGCAGATTCTAGCATTTTTCCTGCCGGCGCTGCGTCCCAACGAGCGCAAATGGGTCGTGCCCACGGTGCTCGCCTCGACGGTGCTGTTCTTCCTGGGCGCCATCTTCTGCTATTTCATCATCATCCCGGCGGGCTTTGAGTGGCTTATCGGCGAGACCTCGGCCGTCGCCACGGCGCTGCCCGACCTGGAGAACTACGTCAACATGGAGCTGCTCTTTATGATCGGCTTTGGCGTGGCGTTTGAGCTGCCGCTCATCATCTTCTACCTGTCCGTCTTCCACATCGTGTCCTACGCGGCCTTCCGCGGCGCCTGGCGCTACGTGTACGTGGGCCTGCTTGTGGGCTCGGCTGTGATTACGCCCGACGGCTCGCCCGTTACGCTGGGCCTCATGTATGGTGCCCTGCTCTCGCTCTACGAGATTTCGCTCGCCATTGCCCGCGTGGTCATTACCGCGCGCGAGGGCAAGGAGGGCTTGTTTGTGAGCCGTCTGGACCTGTTCTCGGACGATGAGGACGACGAGGAGTAAATCGGTATGCACGAGGTTGGCATTGTCAACGGCATACTCGATACAGTGATTCGCGCGGCGCGTGGGGCGGGGGCCTCGCGCGCCGTTTTGGTAACGCTGCGTATCGGGGATATGACCGAGGTGGTGCGCGAGGCGCTCGACTTTGCGTGGGAGACGTTCCGCGACGAGGACCCGCTCACGCGCGGCTGCGAGCTTGCCGTGGAGGAAGTCCATCCGCAAAGCGAGTGCCTGGATTGCGGCGAGGTTTTCGAGCATGATCGCTTTCATTGTCGTTGTCCCCAGTGTGGCGGCGCCAACGTGCGCCTGCTGCACGGTCGCGAGCTCGACATCGCAAGTATCGAAATCGAAACCCCCGACGATTAGCCCGCTAGCCATCTGGTGATGGGGTATAAAGGGGCCAAAGTAAGGAGTGCCGAGTATGGCCGAGAAAACGATTGATATCGCGTCGCCGATTCTGTCGCGCAATGAGCGTCTGGCAGATCAGCTGCGTCAGCGATTTAAAGAGACAAACACCTATGTGATCAATGTGCTGTCGAGCCCCGGTTCGGGCAAGACCACCACGATTCTGGGCACCAACGAGCGCCTGCGCGACAAGGCGGGCCTGCGTTGCGCCGTCATCGAGGGCGATATCGCCTCGGACGTCGACGCCATTACCATGAAGGAAGCCGGCATGCCCGCCATCCAGATCAACACGGGCGGTCTGTGCCACCTCGAGGGCAACATGATCATGGAAGCCGTCGATGCCTTCGATCAGGCTGTGGGTCTGGAAAATATTGACGTCATCTTTATCGAAAACGTGGGTAACCTGGTCTGCCCAGTCGACTTTGACCTGGGCGAGAACCTGTCCATCATGATTCTTTCGGTGCCCGAGGGCGACGACAAGCCTATCAAGTACCCGGGCATCTTCCAACACGCCGGCGCGCAGCTGCTCAACAAGGTCGACGTGGCTCCGGCTTTCGATTTTGACATGGATAGGTATACTAAGACACTCGATGACCTCAATCCGCAGGCGCCGCGGTTTGCCGTGAGCGCGCGCAAGGGCGAGGGCATGGATGCCTGGTGCGATTGGCTCATCGGGCAGATTGAGCAAGCAAGGGCGTAAGTCGGCCGCCATACGGGCGGGCGTAGCCGCAGAGATACGAGATAGGAGCCTCTTTTGAAGCTCATCATCGCCGAGAAAAACGACGCCGCGCGTCAGATCGCCGAGCGGCTGTCCACGGGTAAGCCCAAAAAGGACAAGGTGTACAACACCGCCATCTACCGTTTTGAGTGGAAGGGCGAGGAGTGTGTGACGATCGGCCTTGCCGGTCACATCCTTGCGCCCGATTTTTGCGACAGCGTGCTGTTCGATAAAAAGCTGGGCTGGTATTCGGTCACCGAGGACGGCGAGATGCTGCCGGCCGACATGCCCGATGGTCTGGCTCGTCCGCCTTACGACACCAAGCGTAAGCCGTTCCTTGCCGATGGCATCTCCATCAAGGGCTGGAAGCTCGAGAGCCTGCCCTATCTCACCTGGGCGCCCGTCATTAAGCTGCCGGCCGAGAAAGAGCTCATTCGCTCGCTCAAGAACCTTGCCAAGAAGTCCGACAGTGTCATCATCGCCACGGACTTCGATCGCGAGGGCGAGCTGATCGGTTCGGACGCCCTCAACAAGGTGCGCGAGGTTGCGCCCGACCTGCCGGTCGCCCGCGCCCAGTATTCTTCGTTTACCAAGGCCGAGATTACGCAGGCCTTCGATAACCTCGTCTCGCTCGACCAGAACCTGGCCGACGCCGGCGAGAGCCGTCAGCACATCGACCTCATTTGGGGTGCGGTGCTCACGCGTTACCTGACGCTCGCCAAGTTTGGCGGCTTTGGTAACGTGCGCTCTGCCGGCCGCGTGCAGACGCCGACGCTCGCCCTGGTGGTCGAGCGCGAGCGCGAGCGCATGGCGTTTGTGCCCGAGGACTATTGGCAGATTCGCGGCATGGGTGCCGCGCAGGGCGCTGCCGAGGACGACCGCTTTAAGATTGCGCACAAGACGGCGCGCTTTACCGACAAGGATGCTGCCGAGACGGCGTATGGTCACGTCGACGGCGCCAAGACGGCGACCGTTGCCGCGGTGACCAAGCGCTCGCGTAAGCAGCAGCCGCCCACGCCGTTTGCGACGACCTCGCTGCAGGCTGCCGCCGCGGCCGAGGGTATCTCGCCTGCGCGTACGATGCGCATCGCCGAGTCCCTCTACATGGCCGGTCTCATCAGCTACCCGCGTGTCGACAATACCGTGTACCCTGCGACGCTCGATCTGGGCGCCGTGGTGAGCGACCTGGCAAAGATCAACCCGGCGCTGGCACCCGTGTGCAAAAAGGTGCTCGCCGGTCCCATGAAGCCCACGCGCGGCAAGGTCGAGACCACCGACCACCCGCCTATCTATCCCACGGGCGAGGGCGATCCGTCCGCGCTCGACGGCGGCCAGCGTAAGCTCTACGACCTCATCGCCCGTCGCTTCCTGGCGACGCTCATGGGGCCCGCGACCATCGAGAACACCAAGCTCGAGCTCGACGTCAACGGCGAGCCGTTCGTGGCCTCGGGCGACGTGCTCGTGACCCCTGGCTTCCGCGAGGCCTATCCGTACGGCCTTAAGCGCGACGAGCAGATGCCGCCGCTGGAGCAGGACGATACGGTCGACGTGTTCGACATTAAGCTCGAGGCCAAGCAGACCGAGCCGCCCGCGCGCTACAGCCAGGGCAAGCTCGTGCAGGAGATGGAAAAGCGCGGCCTGGGCACCAAGTCTACGCGCGCGAGCATCATCGAGCGCTTGTACGCCGTGCGCTACCTCAAAAACGATCCCGTGGAGCCGAGCCAGCTGGGCATCGCCATCATCGACGCGCTGTCGCAGTTTGCCCCGCGCATCACGAGCCCCGATATGACCAGCGAGCTCGACGGCGACATGACCCGCGTGGAGCGCGGCGAGGACACCGAGGAGCATGTCGTGACGCACTCGCGCGCGCTGCTGGCTGGCGTGCTCGACGAGCTGCTCAAGCACACGCAGGAGCTGGGCGACGCCATCAGCGACGCCGTCACGGCCGATGCGCGCGTGGGCGCTTGCCCCAAGTGCGGCAAGGACCTGGTTATGAAGACGAGCGCCAAGACCCGCGGCAGCTTCATTGGCTGCATGGGCTGGCCCGACTGCGACGTTACCTATCCGGTGCCGAGCGGCGTCAAGGTGAGCCCGCTCGAGGGCGAGGCGGCCGTGTGTCCCGAGTGCGGCGCGCCGCGCATAAAATGCCAGCCGTTCCGCCAGAAGGCCTTCGAGATTTGCGTGAACCCCACGTGCCCCACCAACTACGAGCCCGACCTTAAGGTGGGCGAGTGCAAGGTGTGCGCCGAGGCCGGACGCCATGGCGACCTGATCGCGCACAAGAGCGAGAAGAGCGGCAAGCGCTTTATCCGCTGCACCAACTACGATGACTGCGGCGTGAGCTATCCTCTGCCGGCGCGCGGCAAGCTCGAGGCGACGGGTGAGACTTGCCCCGAGTGCGGCGCCCCCATCGTGGTGGTCAACACGGCGCGCGGCCCGTGGCGCATCTGCGTGAACATGGACTGCCCGACCAAGGAGAAGAAGCCCGCCCGCGGCCGCAAGACCACGACCAAGGCGAGCACGGCAAAGAAGACGACGGCGGCCAAGAAGACGACGGCTAAGAAAGCCACTGCCGCCAAGAAGACGACCGCGAAGAAGTCGACTGCCAAGAAAGTAGCCTCCGACAAGTAACGGCGCGGTCGAAACATTGCCTAAAAAACGAGCGAGGACCCCACGATCCTCGCTCGTTTTTTTGACCGGCAGTTAGGGACGTTCCTTTTCTGCCGGCAGTTTAGGAACGTCCCTAACTGCCGGCTCGGGAACGACAAAGCGCTAGTTCACTTCGACGGGTTTGGCGCCGGGATAGCGCTCCTCAAAGTCTAGGCGATACTTATTGTCATTGGTGCCCGCCACGTTGTCGCGCGACAGCGGCGCCACGATCTCATTCTTGTGGTCCGCAGGCTTGGCGTATTTCAGGCTGATCTCCCAGGCATCACAGATTGCGTCAATGCGGTGATCCAGGTCGTCGTACAGGGCGATGATGTCCTTCCAGGAGCTATAGTTCTTGGAGCTCGTCGGGACGTCTAGGTCCTCGACGATGTCGTAATACTGCTCGATGGTGTCCTCTGTGCGCTCGGCGACGTCGGCGAGATTTTGACGGGTGGTCCGATCCTCTTCCAGATAGCTGCCGTTGAAGTTCTGCGCGCAGCCACGGACGTAGTTGTCGAGGTCTTCGAGCAAGTCGTAGTATTCGCTCAGGCGACGGTAGAGGTTCTGCTCGGAGAGCGTTGCTTCGCCGCCATCCTCGTCGTCATCGTCATCATCGTCGTACAGGCTGTTGGGATCGCCGAGAGGCTTTAGGTCATCGTCGTCGACGTCATGGTGCAGCTTAGCTACCTCGGCAGTCGTCTGCGTGGCGGCGCTGTCGAAAGGCTTGATCACAAAGAAAACGACCAGGGCGATGATGATCGCCACCAGCACAACGATAACGGCGATAAGCGGCCCGGCGCCGCTCTTTTTGGGAGCGGGGGTCTGTGGCGAAGCGGGCGCGTATGCGGGAGCCGGCTGCTGTTGGGGCGAGCCGCTCGCGATGGGTATGCGCTGCGTGGTCTCGACGGCCGCGGGGCTTGCGGCGGGGTCGGGGCGATAGGCGAGGGGGTCGTCCGCCTTGGCTTGCGGCGCATCAAGGGAGCCGGTCTGCTCAAAAGCGGGCTGGCTATCGCCCGCGGTTGTTTGCTCAACGGGTGCACCGCACGAGGTGCAGAACTTGGCATTATCTGCAAGAAGCTTGCCGCACGAGGCGCAATACCGAGACATTGCCACTCCTTTCGCCACATTTCAATGCAATACGACGATTATACCCAGCGTCCAAAATTCCCCATCATAAGTTGCGGTGAAATAGGGACTGTTTGGCGGTCTCAGAGCTTCAATCAGTCCCTATTTCACCGCAACTTTGGAAAGGCACCTTTAGCCATTGGGGACGCACCGAGCACTGGGGTATCATGGCTTGGTTGATATATCTGCATTTACGCGCCTTGTAGGAAGGGGCTGCGCCCATGGCTTTTGAGCCCGCTCAACATAGCTTTATCACGCTCGAGGGCGTCGATGGCGCCGGCAAGTCCACGCAGGCGCGCCTGCTTGCCCGCGCTCTTGAACTCGCTGGCTACCAGGTTGTGAGCCTGCGCGAGCCGGGCGGTACCGCCATCAGCGAAAAGATCCGTGCTCTGCTGCTCGACCCCGCCAATACAGCGATGGGCGACACCTGCGAGTTGTTGCTCTACGAAGCGGCGCGCGCTCAGTTGGTGCACGAGGTCATCGTGCCCGCCCTTGCTGTCGGCAAGGTGGTCCTGTGCGATCGCTTCTACGATTCCACGACCTGCTACCAGGCGTTTGCCGACGGCCTCGATCGCCAGATAGTGCGCGACGCCAACAACCTGGCCGTCGCGGGTACGCACCCGGCGCTCACACTCGTTTATCACATCACGCCCGAGCAGGCGGCGCTGCGCATGGCAGCCCGTGGCGCGGCAGATCGCATGGAGGCTAAGGGTATGGCCTTCCAAGAGCGTGTCTACCAGGGTTTTTGCGCAATTGCCGCCGAGGAGCCAAACCGCGTAAAGCTCATCGACGCCACTGCGACCGTCGAGGAAGTCTTCGAGAAGACGGTTGAGCAGGTTCGCGTCTACGGCCTCGACATTTCCCAGGACGCCGTCACCGCCGCGCTTGCCCAGGAGGCCGAGTAACATGGCCCCCGCTCAGACAAGCCTGCTGGCCAAGCTTGACACCCAAGAGCGCGTGCGCGACTTTTTGACCAATGCCGTCGCCAGCGGTCGCGCATCGCACGCCTACCTGTTTTTGGGCGCGCCCGGCGCGGGCAAGCTCGACGCCGCGTGGGCGCTCGCCCAAGCCTTCCTGTGCGAGCAGGATGGCTGCGGCTCATGCGATAGCTGCGTGCGCGTCGCCCGCCATACGCACCCCGACGTGCACTATTACACGCCCGAGAGCGCCACGGGCTACCTCATCGCCCAGACGCGCGAGCTACTCGACGACGTACCCCTGGCGCCCATCCGCGCCAAGGCCAAGGTCTACATCATTGACCGTGCCGAGCAGCTGCGCGCCAACAGCGCCAACGCACTGCTCAAAACACTCGAGGAGCCGCCCGAGGGCGTTATGTTTATCTTGCTGGGCACCTCGGCAGACGTGATGTTGCCCACCATCGTGAGCCGCTGCCAGTGCGTGCCGTTTCGGCTGGTGTCGCCCGCCGTCGCCGCGCACGCCGTGAGCCGTGCCACTGGTCAGGATATCGCGCGTTGTCGCATGGCCGTCGCCGTGGCGGGCAGCCCCACGCGCGGCATCGAGTTCCTTAAGAGTGCCGAGCGCCAGGACGCCCGCCGTCAGATGGTCCGTGCCATCGACTCACTCATTGCCGCCGACGAGGCCGACGTGCTCAGCCGCGCCAAGTCGCTCATCGTCGCCGTTAAGGCGCCGCTCGCCGAGGTCAAGTCCACGCAGGAAAAGGTGCTCGAGCAAAACGCCGACTACCTGTCGCGTGGAGCATTGAAGCAGCTTGAGGACCGCAACAAGCGCGAGCTCAACGCGCGCGAGCGTTCGGGTATCATGGAAGCGCTGGCGAGCGCGCGGACGCTCATGCGCGATGTGCTGCTGACACTTCAGGACGAGGCGGCCGACGTGGTGAACGAAGACGTGCGCGACACGATCGGTCGGCTTGCCGCTGCGACCAATGTTGCGGGTGCCACGCGGGCGCTCGAGGCAGTCTCAACCGCCGAGCGCAACATCGCCAGAAACGTTACTCCCCAGCTGGCCATCGAGGTCATGCTGTTCGATATCAGGAAGGCACTGAAATGCCGTTAGTCGTACCCGTTAAGTTTACCTACGCCTCGCGCGACCTGTGGTTCGATCCGCAGGATCTGGATATCCTCGAGGCCGATTATGCCATTTGCTCCACCGAGCGCGGAACCGAGATCGGCCTGGTCACGGCCGATCCCTTCGAGGTGCCGCAAGATGAGATCGGTCAGCCGCTCAAGCCCGTGCTGCGCGTGGCGAGCGACATCGACCTGCAGCTTGCCGATGATCTGGCCATCCAGGGTGACGAGGCCATGGTCGATTTCCGTCGCCTGGTCAAGGAGCTCGACCTCGAGATGAAACCGGTGGGCGTCGAGTACCTGTTTGGCGGCGAGAAGGCCGTGTTCTACTTTGCGGCCGAGGAGCGCGTCGATTTTCGTCAGCTTGTCAAGGACCTGTCCTCGACGCTGCACATTCGCGTCGACATGCGCCAGATCGGCGTGCGCGACGAGACCCGCCTGGTGGGCGGTTATGCCCAGTGCGGACAGGAGCTCTGCTGCACGCGCTTTGGCGGACAGTTTGAGCCCGTCTCGATCCGCATGGCAAAAGAGCAGGACCTGCCGCTCAACTCGTCCAAGATCAGCGGCGTGTGCGGCCGCCTGATGTGCTGCCTGCGTTATGAGTTCGAGGCGTACAAGGACTTTAAGAGCCGTGCGCCCAAAAAGAAGACGCTCATCGATACGCCGCTCGGTAAGGCGCGTATCCAGGAGTATGACACGCCGCGTGAGCAGCTGGTGCTGCGCCTGGAGAACGGCAAAGTCTTTAAGGTCAACCTGGCCGATATGACGTGCTCGGAGGGTTGCAAAAAGAAGGCCGCCGAGCAGGGCTGCAACTGCCGCCCCGACTGCGTGACGCGCGACGTGCTCGAGCGCATTGAGTCGCCCGAGATGCGCCTGGCGCTCATGGAGCTCGATCGCGAGAACGGCGTCGACGTGGGCGATGGCCTGTCGAGTGCCGACCGTCTGGCCGGCACGTCGATGCCCAAGCGCCGTCGTCGCGATGCTGAATCCGATGCTCGCGCCGGTCAGGGTCAGGGCGAGGGCCGTGGCCGCGGAAAGGGCCGCGGCAAGGCCGAGGCACCCGAGGCCGAGGAGGCCGCCGGTGCCCGTCGCCGCCGCAAGCGCGCGGCGTCCGTCGACAATGGCGAGGCCGCGGGCAAGAACGCTTTTCGCGAGCGCGAGGCTCAGCAGCCCCAGCAGCAAAACCGCGGCGGCGGCATGAACCCCACGCGCCGTCGCCGCCGTCACCTGTCGAGCGAGGAGCGCGAGGACGCCTTCCGCGCCGCAGCCGCTCGCGAGGCCGGTGCCGCTCCCAAGGGTGGCTCGGGTTCCGACGCGCCTGCCGACAAGGCTGGCAAGCCGCGTGGCGAGGAGGAGCGCGCGTCACGTCCGCGTCGTCGCCATTCCTCGGGCGCGCAGCAGAAGCCCTCGGTTCCTTCTGTGGCCGATCAGGTTTCGGATGGCGAAGTCAAGGTCACGCGCCGTCGCCCCGGCGATGGCGGAGGAGCTGCCGCCAAGGCTTCACACGGCGGCGCTCGCGACGAGTGCGAACCGCGTGAGGATCGCGGTGGCGAGGGCTCGGCCGACCAGGGTCAAAAGCGCCGTCGCCGTCGCCGTTCCCGCAAGCCGCGCCAGGATGGTGGCGAGGGCTCGACCCCGTCTTCGTCCGCACCACAACCGCCCGCCGGCGAATAACACCCGCGAGCGGATTTAGCCCGCCTTGCCCCGAGCGCATCGGGGTATCATAGCGCCGAATCAACAACCCTCCCTGCGACCGAACGTAGGGAGGGTTGTGTCTTGAAGAGCCATCTGAACATATTGAGCTGTCTGCAGGGTGCCGGTGCCCTACCGTTTGCGGACGAATTGCTACCGTTTGCCGAGCGGGTGGCACGCGAGGCGCTCGAGGCATTGTCGCCAACACGATGTGCCGGCTGCGAGCGCGCCGGTGCGCTTATTTGCCAAGACTGCCTGGCTGCGCTCACGCTCATCGACCCACGTCATAGCTGCACCCGATGCGGCGCCCCGTTTGGGGATTTGCTGTGCACTGAGTGTTCGGTCGAGGGCACGTCCTCGGCAATGGCGGAGGCGCTCGACCGCTGCCTGGCGTGCGCCGTCTATGCGCATCCGCTGCCGCGCATCATTAAAGCGTACAAGGATGCGGGCGAGCGACGTCTGGCTCCGTATCTGGCGGAGCTGCTCTACGACACCGCCCTGCATGCCCAGGTCGTAGCGCCCGATCGCTACGGAGGTGTGCTGTCCGGTGCGGATGCGGTGGTGTTTGTGCCTGCGACGGCGGCAGCGTTTCGGCGGCGTGGTTTTGATCATATGGAGGCTATTGCGCGCCCATTTTGCGAGCTGTCGGGTGTTCCCCTGCTCGATGCGCTCGTCAAGTACGGGCATGGCGACCAGCGCGAACTCGGTCGTGAGGAGCGCCGCGAGCGTGCCCAAGGCATGTATGAGACGGTTGAGGACGTGCACGGCCGCCGCTTGCTGCTTATCGATGACGTTATCACCACGGGCGCGACGATGGCAGCGGCTTCGGCGGAACTCAAGCGCGCCGGCGCCGTAGCGGTCGATGGCCTCGCTATCGCACGCGTTTGGTAGGGGTGGTTTTGTGGCAGTGAAGATTGAGCGGCGCAACGAGCCGACAGACGAACAGCTAGCGGCTTCCGTAATCCTAACGGGCGCCTCGGCGCTACGCATGATGCGCGCCGAACGCCGGCAGATGGGCTACATAAGCTGGAAGGACCTCGATTCCGATGAAGAGCGCCGTGTGCTGCGCACGTCGTCGCCCTCGACCGAGGACATCTATCTTCCCGACTTGGTGCGGATTGGGGCCGCAAGCGGCGAGGTGCAAGAGGATTTGTGCTTGCTGGTAGGGTCTGCAGCGCAGCGCCGCCGCATTCTTGGCGTGAGCTGGTCCGTATGCTCCGGGTTGCCCGTCGGCTCGATTCTAGAGGTGGAACCGGGGGTGTACAGCCTATCTCCCGAGGCCCTTTGTGTTGCCGTCGCCCGCGAGGTCGGCTGTATCCAGGGGTTTGCCCTGGCCCAGGAACTGTGTTCCAAGATTTCACTGAGCGATCGCGGGAAGTATCTGCCTCCCTACACCTCGCCTGTTGCGAATAGACTTGCAAAGGACAAGGATCAACCGGCAGACGTGGGCTACTTTGAAGTCGAGCCGGTGCTGACGCCCGATCGCCTGGCAGATTACCTTGCGGCATGCAAGGGGAATGTGGCCAAACAACTGCTGCGCCTGTGTCCCTATCTGTCGGAAAACTTGCGCTCACCCATGGAGTGCATCATGCTCGCACTGTTTTCGCTTCCGTTTTCATATGGCGGATTTGCCTGCGGTCCCTTTAAGACCGACTACAAGATGGAGTTCGATGACCGCGCGCAGGCAATCTCGGGGATGCCGCATGCAGTTTGCGATGCGTATCAGGAAACAGCCCGGTTTGACCTGGAATACAACGGTGAGCTGGGTCATTCCTCCCGGAGGGGACGTATCCATGATGAAAAGCGCAACACGGGCTTGATTACTATGGGAATCGAGGTCGCGACGGTCAACAACGAAATGCTCTGTGACATGGAAGCGATGGAAGCGCTCGCATGGCGCATCCACCAGCGTATGGGTAAGCGATATCAGAATCGCGTAGAGGCTCGTCGAAAGAGGCAAGATGCTCTGCTGAATACGCTCCGAGCGTGCTTTGGGCTCAAGCCAGCGTAAAACTACGGCTTTATAGGGGGTCTGTTTATATGCTCTGTGCAAAAAACGGCAAATATGAGTACTGTTACTAGATTAGTGACAGCAAAAACAAAGAAACTTGGGCCGAAAATCTGGATTCAGCGAAGAGATAGTAAACGAATGTGGAATATCTTGGCGCCAAGCAGGCTGTGCGGAACTCAAAAAGGGCTCGTGAGGCGGTAATACGCTGCTACTAAATTGGTGATAGTACTCATATTTGCCGTTTTTTGCACAGGGCGCCCTGAGACGGGTGCCCCGGAGCTCCCCGTGGGGGAGCTCCGGGCTTCATGGGGGCACGAATAGCCCGCTCCGACCTGCGAAATCTGTACTCGCGATGCGAATGACGCCCCTAACCTTAAACTTTAGCTTGAACTTAGCTATAATGCGCTTCGTTCCTACCAGGCTGTGGTTGCGGACGGACGAAATGCCCGTCCTAGTCCAAGACAGACGCGGTCAAAGGGATCCACGTAAGCGACCGCGTGTGCGCGGCGCGATCATGGCGCGTCCTAGATGTAAGCCGCACCGTCCGTTCTACTTTCTTTGGGGCAATACCGCCTCGCGGGCGAGCGGGTCAGTCGTGAAGGTGGCTGCGGCCTCCCGAGCAAACACCCCGGTGCGCAAGTGTGGGGTCAAATACCAGGTCAGCTGGTGGGAACAATCTGATATTCCGCGCAACGCACGGATTGTATACGACACAGAAGGCAGGGTAGTGGACATGGTGAGGGGCAGCTTGATGCACGCGGCTCGGTTAGGTGCTGGGACCGCAGCGGTCATTGCCGTTTTGGGCCTGAGCGGATGCGCGTTCAACCCGCTGTCTACGTTCACGACTCCCACGATCGACCAGATCGAGTACGAGACCGTCACGCCGGCGGTGTCGGACGATGCCCTGGTCACTCCCGGAACCCTGACGGTCGCCCTCGATACTTCCGATGCGCCGCAGGCCATGCAAGGCGCCGACGGCGAGCTCACGGGATATGCGGTTGACGCCGCCCGCGCCCTCGCAAGCCGCATGGGCCTTAAGGTCGCCTTTGTCGATGCGTCCTCGGCAGGTTCCGCGCTCGGCGACAAAAAGGCTGATATCTTTATCGGCGAGATCAACTCCACAGACGGGGACGTTAGCTCGCTCGGCACCTGCCTGTACGATGCCGCTTCTGTGTTCGGTAAAACCAGCGATGGTGGGTCGCTAAGCGTTTCCACCGATACCCTTAACACGTCTACCCTGGGTGTCCAGATGTCCTCGGCCTCGCAGGAGGCGCTTGCTAAGCAGAGCATTACCGCCAACCAAAAGACCTACTCCAACATCAACGAGTGCTTTGAGGCGCTCGAGTCCGGCGAGGTCGACTATGTGATCTGCGACTCCACGGCCGGCGGCTACCTTGCACGCCTGATGAGCGAGGTCTCCTATGTCGGTGCGCTCGAGGCGCCCTCGACGCTTGGTGTTGCGGGCCTCTCGTCCAATGACGAACTGTGCCGTGCCGTGAGTGATGCCCTCGACGGTATTACGGCCGACGGCACGCTCGAGGCGGTCCACTCTGTCTGGTATGGCACGATGCCCTACGACCTCACCACTAAGACGGTTTCGGGCGCTAACGTGCAGTCGGGCGACTCTGAGTCCAGTGAGACCATGTCCTCCGGCGATGAATCCTCCGATTCCAGCAGCGATGACCTGTCCTCCGAGAGCAAATCGTCCAGCCAAGAGGGCACTATCACCGACGACGACATTAACAAGCTCAATAGCTAGTTATTGCTAGGGGTGGCGTCTCCTATGCGCTAAGAGAGACGCCTCTTCACGGTTTCAACACGCATTGCCGGGCTTTCCCAACAGGGGAGCCCGGCTTTTTCGTTTCCGTAAAACCAGCAGGTCAAAGACATTTTTTAGGTGCAAAACCAAAGTCGCCGTCGCCCTCCTATAGCGCACTTTGCCACAGAAAAGTGCGAGACTTCGGTATGCGGTATCAAGCAATCGTTATTCGGGTCTTTGGGAATCCGCGTGATTAAATGCACGGCAATGGGTACATAGCCAGTACAGTAAGTCCCCGAGGCAGATTGGAGCCACGTATGGATATCAAGGTTTCTGGACGCAAGACGACGGTAACCGATGCTCTGCGTGCGCATGTGGATGAGAAGATCGGCGAGGCGCTCAAGGTTTTCGATATCGAGCCCATGACGGTCGACGTTGTACTTCGCTATGAGAAGAACCCCTCGAACCCCAACCCGGCAATCGTCGAGGTTACGGTTCGTGTCCGCGGTTCGGTGATTCGCGTTGCCGAGCACGGTGCAGATATGTACGCCGCCATCGACCTCTCCGCCGATAAGGTCACTCGCCAGCTGCGCAAGTTCAAGACCAAGGTCGTGGACAACCGCCAGGGCGGTGCCAGCGCAGCGGATGTCGCACCGGTCGAGCGCGTCGAGGATCTGGCCGACCTGCTGCTGCCCGAGGAGGAGGACGACCTGCTCGTCCGCGAGAAGGTCATCGATGTCACCCCGATGACTGAGGAGCAGGCGCTGGTGCAGACCGATCTGCTCGGCCACGACTTCTACGTGTTCGAGAACGCGACGACTGGCCTCATCAATGTGGTGTATCACCGTAAGAATGGTGGATATGGCATCATCAAGCCCCGCATCGAAACACTTGACGAGTAAAATACGTTAACTTGCATGAGTTAACGGCTGGCGGCCATCCCATGCGGGTGGCCGCCTTTTTACGTAAGGAGTCGCTTTGATGGACAAGGCTGCATCTACCGGCCATTCTGACCGCTGCCGCATCGTCGTCGATACCTGCTGCGACTTTAGCCCCGAGGTCGCCGCGAACCTCGATGTCGATATCTTGGGCTTCCCCTTTATCATCGATGGCGAGGAGCGCACGGACGATATCTGGTCGAGCATGAGCCCTAAGGAGTTCTACGACCGCATGCGCGCCGGTGCCCGCGTGTCCACCTCGGCTGTGTCGCTCGGTCGCTATATCGAGTTCTTTACCGAGTGCGCCAAAGAGGGCACACCCACGGTCTACCTGTGCTTTACCTCGGCGCTGTCGTCGAGCTACAACTCCGCGTGCCAGGCGGCAGATGCCGTGCGCGCCGAGTATCCCAACTTCGAGCTCTACGTGGTCGACAACGCTCTGCCCTGCGCGACCGGCGCGCTCTTGGCGCTCGAGGCCGTGCGCCAGCGTTCGGCGGGACTGACCGCCAAACAGCTGGTCGATTGGGCAAACGAGGCAAAAACCTACGTGCACGGCTACTTTACGCTCGAGAGCTTCGACGCACTGGCTGCCGGCGGCCGCATTCCTCCCGCGGCGGCGCAGCTCACGGCAAAGCTCGACGTCAAGCCCGAGCTCTCCTACGACCTGGCCGGCTCGCTGTCGCTGATCGGCGTCAACCGCGGCCGCAAGAAGGCGCTCAAGTCCATCCTCAAGTCGTTCCGCGAGAACTACGTGCCCGATCGCACCATGCCCATCGCCATCATGACGGCCGATGCCGAAAAGGATGGTGACTGGCTCGAAGCCGCCATCCGCAAGGAGGAGGGTTGCGCCGACGTCACGATCATTCGCGGCTCCGTGGGTCCCACCATCGGCTCGCACGTGGGCCCCGGCATGGTGGGCTGCGCGTTTTGGGGTAAGAACCGCGCCGACAAGGCGTCGCTTTCCGACCGTATCGCCCGCCGCGTGCGCGGTCAGTAGGCAAGCGCTGCGTCCGTAATCGCCCTCGACTCACAGCCCAAACGCTGGCACCGAGTATTCAACCTGGTAACAACACCCAACCCAAAAGGAAAGGTTTCATGGCAAACAAGCTCTCCGTCGCATTCATCGGCACCGGAATCATGGGTGCCCCCATCGCCGGCCACATTCTGGATGCCGGCTATCCCGTCACGGTCAACAACCGCACCAAGTCCAAGGCGGCGGCGCTTATCGAGCGCGGCGCCGTCTGGGCAGATACGCCGGCCGATGCCGCGGCGAACGCCGATGTCGTCTTTACCATGGTGGGCTATCCCTCCGAGGTCGAGGAACTCTACCTGGCGGGCGACGGCCTGCTCGCGTGCACTAAGCCCGGCGCGGTCTTGATCGACCTCACCACGAGCTCGCCCGAGCTTGCCCGTGACATTGCCGAGGCCGCCCAGGTTTCTGGTCGCATGGCGTTTGACTGCCCCGTCACCGGCGGCGAGTCGGGCGCTATCGCCGGTACGCTCACGGCTATCGTGGGCGCTACCGAGAACGACATCGCGCCGGTCCGCGACATCCTTGCCACCTTTGCGGCCAACATCTGCTGCTTCGACGGCGCCGGCAAGGGCCAGGCTGCCAAGCTCGCCAACCAGGTGTCGCTGGGCGCCTGCATGGTCGGCATGGCAGACGCCATGGCATTTGCCGAGCTGAGCGGCCTTGATCTGGAGAAGACCCGCCAGATGATCCTGGGCGGTACCGGCAAGTCCGGCGCCATGGAGAGCCTGGCTACCAAGGCGCTCGACGGCGACTACAAGCCCGGCTTTATGGTCGAGCACTTCATCAAGGACCTGCGCTTGGCGCTCGCCTATGCCGACGATCGCGAGCTTGCGCTGCCCGGCGCCGACGTGGCCTTTACGCTCTACGACATGCTCGATGCCATCGGTGGTGCCAAGCTGGGCACCCAGGCCATCACGGTCCTCTATAAGGAGGAGGCCGACGCCATCGCCGCCGGTCTGGACTGGTCGCAGTATCGTCCCGAAGAGCACGGTGCTCACGAGGACGGCTGCGGTTGCGGCGAGCACGGCGACGACCATGAGTGCGGTTGCGGCCACCACCATGGCGAGGACCACGAGTGCTGCGGCGGCCACGGCCATGATGATGGCCACGAGTGCTGCTGCGGCCACCATCACGGGGAGTAGCGCCCATGAGCTGGACGTTCGTGGTGCTTGCGCTGGTGCTCTTTCTCTTTGCGATCTACATTGGCTTTTTGTGCGGCCAGTGGGCGTGCGAAAAGCGCGTCATCACCAAGCGCGACTACTGGATTGCCAACTTTGCGGGAGCGGCGGCAGTCATCCTGCTGACCTGGGTGTTCTCGCTGTTCCCGCTGGTGCAGTTTGCGCCGATCGGCTGGCTCGGCGGCTTTATCGCCGGCCTTAAGATGAGCTTTGGCGAGTCCGTCGGTCCGTGGCGCAAACACGACGAGGTCTTTAACGTTAACAAGGCTCACCGCGCCGCCGCCGACGCGGGCGATGCCGAGGAGCGCCGCCGTGCGCGTCGCAATGGCGCGGCCGACCGACAGCTCATCTCGGTCACCGATGACAGCAAGGGTGCTGACAAGCACGCTAAGAAATAGTAAAAAGAGGTAACTATGGCAGAAAACAAAGACGAACAGCTCACCGACGAGGAGCTGGCACAGCTTCAGCTGGCAGAGGAGAACGAGAACGCCGTCGACCGTCTGGTCCAGGAGCTCGGCTGCCCCACGCGCCGCATTCGCCAGTTTGCCGCTCGCGTGCTGCACCTGCTTGCCGAGCGCGATCCGCAGCGCGTCGTGCCCTGCGTGCCCGCGCTGATCGAGGCGCTCGACCGCCCTGAGGCGCAGACCCGCTGGGAGGCCCTCGATGCCCTGACGGCGCTCGCTACCACCTGCCCCGAGCAGCTGGGCGATGCCTTTGAGGGCGCCGAGACTGCACTGTTCGACGAGATCTCCTCCACGCTGCGCTATGCCGCCTTCCGCCTGCTGTGCGTGTGGGGTGCCACGAGCGTCGAGCGTTCGCGCGAGGCTTGGCCCATCCTGGACGAGGCTATCCAGTGCTACCACGGCGACCTTGAGTATCGCGACATGCTCGGTTGCCTGTACGAGTTTTGCCAGGGCGAGATCGACGCCGAGGTTGCCGAGAAGCTCGCGCTGCGCCTTAAGTTCGACGCCGAGAACGGCAAGGGCAGCTATCTCAAGGCCCGTTCGAGCGAGATTTGCGAAATGCTTGTTAAACGTTTTGGCCTGGATCTCTCCAAAAAGAAGAAGCGTGCTAGCGTTAAAAAATCTGAGGCCGCCGAAGACGAGGAGTAACAGATTATGGCGCACGATGTAGTCCTGATTCCCGGTGACGGTATCGGTCCCGAGATTACGCAGGCCATGCGCCGCGTGGTCGAGGCCACTGGTGTCCAGATCAACTGGAACGTCCAGGAGGCCGGCGCCGGCGTCATGGACGAGTTTGGCACGCCGCTGCCCCAGCACGTGCTCGATGCGGTCGCCGAGACCAAGGTTGCCATCAAGGGCCCCATCACCACACCGGTCGGCACGGGTTTCCGCAGCGTCAACGTGGCCCTGCGCAAGCACTTCGACCTGTACGCCTGCGTGCGACCTTGCCTGTCGCAGCCGGGCGATGGCTCGCGCTTCCGCGACGTCGACCTGGTCATCGTGCGCGAGAACACCGAGGACCTCTACGCCGGTATCGAGTTCGATGAGGGCGCTGCCGAGGTCGAGGAACTCTCGCAGCTCGTCGAGCGTTCGGGCCAAAAGACCTTCGCCGTCGATTCCGCGATCTCGATCAAGCCGATCTCTATCGCCAAGAGCCGCCGCATTGTGGAGTATGCCTTTGAGTATGCCCGCCGCTGCGGCCGCAAAAAGGTGACGGCCGTGCACAAGGCCAACAT
>DBFRZS010000042.1:0-2370 GCA_048501115.1 Collinsella aerofaciens
CCCGGCATGCTCGGCATGATCGCCTTCTGGCTGTACTACTGGCTGCTGTCCAAGAAGATCAACCCCATGGTGCTGATCGTTGCCACCATGGTCGTGGGCATCATCGGCGCGTTCTTCGGCGTGCTGGCGTAAGGGCCCGGCTGCATAGATTTTCGTTGCAACCTGGAAAGGGGATGGAGCAGGCCTATGCCCTCCATCCCCTTTTTGTATAGAAGGAGTTCGTATGTTCGCGAAGGATCGCGAAGCAATGCGCCTGACGCCGGCAGAGGTCAGGCTGATTCTTATTGAGTCCCTGCAGTGGTGCGCCAACAACGCGGTCTACTTTTTGGGGCTTATCGGTGCGGCCACGTATGATCTGGCTGGCACGGCCTTTTTGGTTGCTGCCATTACGCTCGTGCGCAATCTTATGACGTCGGCGGGCAATATGGTGTCGGGCTCGGTCATCGACCGCTTTGGACCGCGCCGGACGTCGTTTGTGACGTGCGTGATTACGGCGGTGCTATCGCTTGGCGTGGGGTTGGCGCCGTTGTCTGTCCCCGGGCTTGTGTTTGCCGCGTGCGTCTTGGGGCTTGCGGGCGGCTTTATCAACACCTGTACGCATGCGTTTCCGGGATACCTGGAGTCGACCACCGAGGGCCGTACCCGCGTGAACGGTCTCATGGTGTTCTACAGCAATATCGCCTATACCGCTGGCCCGCTGCTCGGCGGTGCCATCGTGAGCTGTTTTGCCACGCAATCGGTCTATCTGCTCATGGCGGGCATGATGGGTGTGGCGGCCGTGCTCTCCTTGGGCTGTCACGAGTGTGTTGCTCCCGCAAAAGGGGAGAAGCCGAAGGGCGGCATTCTGGGCGGCATGGCCGAGGGCGCGCGACTTACGTTTCGCGACCACGACCTGCGCCTTATCTTTATCTCGGGCTTTCTGGGCTTCTTTGCGTTTGGCGCGTTCGATTCGCTGGAGTCGTTGTTCTATCGCGATGTGCTCAACGTGGATATCGTCTGGCTGGGCTGGCTGTCCTCGGTCGTGGGCCTCACTTCCTCGGTGGGCGCGTTCATCCTGACCAAGCTTTCTGCCCGCCATGTCAACCTGCGATTGCTGCTCGGCGCGCTCATGGCCGTGGGCATTGGGTCCATGGTGTACGTGGGCACCGATATGCTGGGGGTCGCGATTATCGGTCAGGCGATTAACGGTCTGGCCTGGGGATTCCTGGAACCGCTACAGATGATCTTGATTCAGGAGCGCGCTGACATCAAATACCTGGGGCGCATTACCGGCTTTGTGCGTTTTGGCCTGATGAGCGCCGGCGTGCTGCCGCTGCTGGCGGCTCCGTTTTTGGCGGAGGCTTTGGGTGTCCAGACGGTACTGTTTGGGGCATCGACCATTATTGCGCTGGTAGGAACGCTGTTCTTTGTCACACAAGGGAGGCGCCAGAGGCGTTAGCTATACATTCAATTCTAATTTAATACCACTCACCAGAGAATTTCGACCGTTCACCGAGGATTGGAGCAGATTGATAAGTGGTATTAAAAACACATTAGGTGTATGTCTATAATTGGTATCGAAAAGAAACGCGATGTATAGAGTTGCGTGCAGGACAGAAAGGAAAAGTCATGAAGGAAACCGAGAAGATCGAGATCATGCACTTTAGCCAGGAAGGCTACGTCGAGGACGGCAAGAACGTCTACGAGACCGGCAAGAAGATGACCGCGCTCGCCGACAAGGTCGCCGACGAGGGCTACGACGCCGTGTTCCTGATGGGCGTCGGCGGCACCTGGGACGAGCTCATGCAACTTGAGTACCTCATGAACAAGTTCGGCGACCGCGACCTCGAGGTCTACCTGATCCACGCCGCCGAGTGGAACGTCTCCGGCCACAAGCGCATGACCGAGAAGTCCGTCGTGCTCACCGCCTCCGAGTCCGGCACCACCCCCGAGGTCCTCGAGGCCGTCAAGAAGATGAAGGAAAAGGGCATTCGCGTCTACGCCATGACCAAGCCTGAGGGCCCCATCGGCCAGGCTGTCGGCGCCGAGAATTGCGTCAAGATGGCTTCCGATCATGGTAACGGTGGCTGCGAGATGGGCTACTACCTCGCCGACTGCTTCGGCCTGCGCCTGCTCAATCGCCGTGGCTGCTTCCCGCAGTTCGATAAGTTCATCGAGCAGACCAAGGACGTTTGGACCCACCTGGTCGACATCCGCAAGAGCTTCGAGCCGCGCGCCGAGGAGCTCGCCAAGAAGTACGCCCTGGCCCCCTACACCATGTTCATCGGCTCCGGCGCCCTGTGGGGCGAGACGATCCTGTTCTCGATGTGCATCCTCGAGGAGATGCAGTGGAAGCGCACCCGCTACATCACCTCGGCCGACTTCTTCCAC
>DBFRZS010000043.1:0-7257 GCA_048501115.1 Collinsella aerofaciens
GAAGCTAAGCCCCATCGCGCCGAGAGTACTGCGGGGTCAGCCCGTGGGAGGCCAGGGCGCCGCTGACCGGTGGACGGCACCGAGCCGTACGCTTGAACTTGGAAGGGGGAGGCCTCGCGGCCTCCCCCTTTTTTGCGTTTACGGGCTTTTGTCTCACATAGTAGCTGTGTTTTATAACCCTCGTTTGTCGCATCTTCTGCGAACGGGCTACAATAACTTAGTCTGTGCGATATGGAGGTGAACATGGCTGAAGCTGGTATCGGCGTTGATATCGTCGAGATTTCCCGCATGAAATCAATTCTTGAAAAGACGCCGTCGTTTGCTCGGCGCGTGTTTACCGAAGAAGAGCGTGCGTATTGCGATGCATCATCGCGTCCCGCTGCTCACTATGCGAGCCGCTTTGCTTCGCGCGAGGCGGTACTTAAAGCTCTCGGCACGGGTTTTAGTCAAGGCGTGGGTCGCAAGGATGTTTCGGTTACGCGTGATAAACTCGGCAAACCGAAGGCGCTGCTTTCGGGCCGTGCTCTCGAGATCGCTCAAGAACTGGGTGTTGTTGAAGTCGCTCTTTCCATTACGCTTACAGGAGATTTGGCCGTTGCGAATGCCATCGCGATTACCGAAGATGCTCGGCCTAAGCCAAAAGAGGAAAAGGTGAGCACCAAGAAACGCGTAGCGCAGACATTTAAAGAGGCTCGCTCTGTTTTAGATGAGCTTGAGCAGCTGCAGAATTCAGCATTGACGGAGCACCTGGGCGA
This sequence comes from Collinsella aerofaciens, assembly GCA_048501115.1. GTDB lineage: Bacteria > Actinomycetota > Coriobacteriia > Coriobacteriales > Coriobacteriaceae > Collinsella > Collinsella aerofaciens_CD. The sequence continues at coordinate 756 of DBFRZS010000043.1, forward strand.
TGCTTCGCAAGATACGCTAGGAGCATAGATGAAACCGGTTTTGAGTACCGAAGAAGTCGTTCGTCTCGAGGATATCATCGAACGCGAAGGGACTTCGAAGGCCGAGCTTATGGAGCTAGCGGGTGAGTTTGCCGCCAACGAGGTCTTGAAGCTCAATCCCGATCGGGTTCTCGTTCTGGTCGGTTTTGGTAATAATGGCGGCGACGGTTGGGTTGCCGCCGATATCCTGAGCCATAAGGGTGTGGACGTGGATATCGTTTCTCCGGTTGAGCCGGATGAGATTCCTGCTGCTCTGGCACGTCATGTTGCTCGTCGTACTGCCGGCCGCGATGTGCACGTTTGCGTCGGCCCCTCGCGTGACGAACTCGAGGTTTTGATCGATAAGGCCGATGTTGTTGTCGATGCCATTTTTGGTACCGGTTTCCACGGAAATCTGCGTGCGCCGTTCTCCATCTGGATTCCTACGGTCAATGAATGCGCCGATTGTGTCGTATCCATTGATGTTCCCTCGGGCCTGAATGCCGAGACGGGCGTTGTTGATGACGACTGCATTCGTGCCGAGCATACGGTGACGATGATTGCGCCCAAGATTGGTCTGTATAGCGCTGATGGTCCTGAGTATGCTGGCGATTTGATCTGCGGCAATCTTTACGACCGTCTTGACGAGGTCATCGATGATGTCGACCACGCCGCCGAGATTGTCGAGCCCGGTGACTTAGTTGATTACTTTGCCCCACTACCTACGAATATCGATAAGTATTCCCGTGGCTCTGTGCTTATTGTCGCCGGATCTGCGCAATATCCTGGTGCTGCCATTATGGCGGCCAAGTCTGCAGCTCGCGCGGGTGCTGGTTACGTGGCAGTCGCGGCTCCTGACGCCTGCGCCAATCTTATTCGCATGGCACTTCCTTCGATTCCCGTCTTTGCTATTCCGTCTGATTCCCGCGGCTCCTTTGGCGCCGCTGCGCGCATGACGGTGTGCGAGATTGCAAAGAAGTACAGCTGTGTACTGTGCGGTCCCGGTATGACGACATCTGCCGGCGCTATGCAGGTGGTTTCGGGCTTGCTCGAGCTTGATGTGCCGCTTATCTTGGACGCCGATGCACTCAACTGCCTTGCTAAGATTGCCATTGACGGTATTGATAGTAATCCCGAGATGTATCGTCGCGAGCAGCCGTTGGTTATGACGCCGCACTATCGTGAACTTTCGCGTCTGGTTGCCGGTGACGAGGTGAACGACCTTGGTACTGCGATTGCAGCCGCGCAGAAGGTTGTCTGGGCTGCAGGCTCTGACAATCTGGTGGTCATTGCCAAGGGGCCGACGACGGCTATCTGTGGCGTTGAGCGTGTGCTGCTGCCGCTCTCGGGTCCGGCTTCTCTGGCAACTGCCGGTTCGGGTGATGTTCTCGCGGGTATTTTGGCCGGCACGCTTGCCACCATGCGCGACGAGATGGATCGTTGGGAGTTGCTGTATTCGTACGCCGTCGCACTTCACAGCTACGCCGGTTTTGCCGCGGCGACGGAGTATGGTGAGAAGAGCGTTATCGCGACCGATCTTATTGACTTGATCGGTCCTGCCATGGAACTGGCGGCAAAGGATGCGCTCGAAGATCTGGGAATCATGGACGAAGGGTCGGATGACTAATCATGAATAAAGCCGATTTGACGCGCTGGTCCTGGGTTGAGATCGACCGCGGGGCGCTCCGTCGCAACACGAGGGCCTATAAGAACTTGTTGAATCCACGTCAGCGCCTGTGCTGCGTGGTCAAGGCTGATGCTTATGGCCATGGAGCTGTTGAGTGCGCCAAGATCATGTATTCGGCCGGTGCCGATATGTTTGCCGTGGCGACGGTTAACGAGGGCGTTGAGCTCCGACAGGGCGGGATTACGAAACCCATTCTCATCCTAAGCGAGCCGCCTATCGAGGCCATTCCGACGTTGCTCGAGTTTGATATCATGCCCTCGGTCTATACGTCTGACTTTGCTCTTGCGTATGGCGAATGTGCCGTCGCGGCGGGCAAGGTGGGCAAGTATCATCTCGCCATCGAGACGGGCATGAACCGCATCGGCGTACATTACACGCAGGTGCTCGACTTTGTCCGCGGTATTAATTTCCATCGCGGTATTCAGTGCGACGGCGTATTTACGCACTTCGCCACGGCCGATGAACCTTCGGGCTGGGACTACAAGCTGCAGTGTCAGCGCTTTACCGAGGCCGTTCAGGCCATTAAGGATGCGGGTTTTGAGTGCGGTATCGTGCACTGCGCCAACACGCCGTCTTCGATGCTCGACCCCTCGATGCATTTTGATATGATTCGCGCCGGCGTTGGCTTGTATGGCATGCAGCCGTGCGAGCTGAGTGGCCGCGTGATGCAGCTTGATCCCGTTATGAGCGTCCATGCGCGCGTGACGCGCGTGGCGCACCCTGCGATGGGTGAGGGCGTGGGCTACGGTTTTACCTACCGCGTACCGCGTACACGCGTTCAGATCTGCACGCTGCCGATCGGTTATGCCGACGGCCTATCGCGTACGCTTTCCAATCGTATGGATGTGCTGTATCGCGGCGAGCGTGTGCATCAGGTTGGCAATATCTGCATGGACCAGTTTATGGTCGCCATTCAGTCCAACCCGGCACACGAGATTCCCGAGGCCGAACATGGTGATGAGATGATTATTGTCGGCCGCGATGGCGATGCCGAGATCACTATGGACGAGATGGCCCGACTGCGCGGAACGATTAACTACGAGGTCGCCTGCGGCTTTGGCATGCGTCTCGACAAGGTCTACGTGTAGGAGCCGCTATGGGCGTCATGCACATCCCCGGCCATACCCATCAGGCACCACGTGAGGTCGCACTCGAGGAAATTGAGGCCGTTCTGGGCGATTGTCACCTCTGCCAGCTCTACCAGTCGCGTCACAATATCGTGTTTGGCGTGGGAAACCCCCGCGCTCGCGTGATGTTTATTGGCGAGGCGCCGGGCCGCAATGAGGATTTGCAGGGCGAGCCCTTTGTGGGGGCGGCAGGCGAGGACCTCAACGGCATTTTGTCGCTGGCGGGGCTCAAACGCGAAGACGTCTACATTGCCAACGTGCTTAAGTGCCGCCCGCCGGGAAACCGCAATCCGCGTCCCGAGGAAGTGCTGGCTTGCTCGCCGTTTTTGCGTGAGCAGATTCGAAGCATCTGGCCTGATATTATCGTGACGCTCGGCAACCCCGCGACGCACTTTGTGCTTAAGACCGAGATTGGCATTACTAAGCTGCGCGGCAGGTTCCACCAGATGGGGCATTTTGTAGTAATGCCCACGTTCCATCCGGCAGCAGCGCTGCGCAATCCGGCGTGGCAGGAGCTGCTGGAGGAAGACTTTAAGATGCTGGGCGACTATCTGGAGCGACATCCCGCACCAGAGGACGCCTCGGAATAATAAGGAGCATATATGTCCCTGGAGCGCCTGGGGGTAGGTACTTACAAAACGACTTGCGCTGCCGATACGGAGTACTTTGGCGAGCTAATTGCACCGTGCCTTGAGGACGGCGATGTGCTCATCCTGACCGGTGGCCTGGGAGTGGGCAAAACTCACTTTACCAAGGGCGTCTCGCGCGGGCTGGGCGATGGGCATATGGTTACGAGCCCTACGTTTGCGCTCATGGCCGTTCACGATCAAGGTCGTATTCCGCTGTTTCACTTTGATCTATACCGCCTGGAGCATGCCTACGAGCTCGAGGATACGGGCATTTTCGATGTGCTGGGCTATGAGGGTGCTTGCCTGCTGGAATGGGGCGAACAATTCCAGGACGAGCTGACGGATGAGTATCTTTCGGTGACGCTCAAGCGTGATGAGGGCGACAGCGATGTGCGAACGATAACGCTTGAGGCGCACGGTGACCGCGCAATGGAGCTTTCCCATTTGATTGATAGGGCTGTACAAGATGAGCTTGCATAACGACAACGCGCTGGTGGTGGCGCTCGATACCTCGACCGACATGCTTGCCTGCGCGGCAAGCTGGATTGATGGGCAGACGGGCGAGACGAAGCTCGTGAGTGGCGACCACATGTGTCGCCGTCACGCCAACGTTGAGCTCGTGAATACCGTTGATGGCGTGCTGGCTCAAGCCGGTCTGGATCGCAGCGATGTTGGTTGCTATGTGGTCGGCCGCGGCCCGGGGTCCTTTACGGGTGTGCGCATCGGCATCTCCACTGCCAAGGGCCTCGCGCGTGGTGCCAATGTTCCGCTGCTGGGCGTGTCGACGCTCGACGCTTGCGCTTGGACGGCGTGGAAGGCTGGCGTGCGCGGCAAGCTTGGTATCTTGGCCGATGCTATGCGCGGTGAGGTATATCCGGCGCTGTATATGCTGGTCGATGAGGGTCCCGAGCGTCAATTTGAGCGCGAACACGTGGCCAAGGCCGCCGTGGCGCTCGATGAGTGGCGCCAAGCAGCGGACTGGGACCAGGTTCAGCTGACCGGTGACGGTCTCGTGCGCTATGGCAAGCTGCTGGGTGAGGACGAGACCGCCCGCTGCGTGGAGCGCGACCTGTGGTGGCCTTCGGGCGAGGGCTTGCTGCTCGCGCACGCTGCGGGTGACGGCGATCCGGCTCGCGTCCTGCCGATTTACACGCGCCTTTCGGATGCCGAGGAAAACGAGCGCAAGCGTCTTGGTCTTGCCGAGAGTGCGCAGAGCGAAATTACGGGTGTTGCCGATGAGCTCGCCGGTCGTCATCTGCAGTTCCGCCCCATGGGCGCGGCGGATGCCGAGGGCGCGAGCGCGCTGGAGGCTGCCTGCTTTGAAGGTGCCGGACACGAGGCGTGGACGCCGGGCATGTTCCTGTCCGAACTGGGCGAGGACGTTGCTGCGCCGCGTAGTTGGTGGGTGGCACACGACGACGGCAAGCTGCTGGGCCTTGCCGGCGGTATGGTTGTGGACGGTGATGTGCAGATTCTGGATGTCGCCGTCGACCCGGCACATCGCCGCGAGGGCATTGCCCGCAAGCTGCTGTCGCACGTGAGCTATGATGCCCAGATGCACGGCTGCACCACGGCTTCGCTCGAGGTCGAGGACGGTAACGAGGGAGCGATCGCGCTTTATAACGCTCTGGGCTTTACCGAGGCTGGCCGTCGCCGCGGTTACTACGGTGTTGGCAAAGATGCCATCGTCATGACGGCGCCGCTGCCCTTGGTGCTCCCGGTCGACAACGCTTCGCCCGAGCCGACGGCGGCTGAGCAGCGTGTATGGCCGCTGCCTGCGCCCGAGCGAACCGTTGAGGAGCGCGCTGAAATTGAGCGCCGTCGCCTAGTGCTCGCTATCGAGAGTTCCTGCGACGAGACGGCCGTGGCGATTATCGATGCGGATGGCAATATGCTGGCCAACCAGGTGTCGACACAGATTGATTTTCACGCCCGCTTTGGCGGCGTGGTGCCCGAGATCGCCTCGCGCAAACACGTTGAGGTGATTGTGAGTGTCGTGGATGCGGCGCTCGAGGATGCCGCAGCATCGCTTGGTCTTGAGGGTGGAGCCATTGCCCCCAGCGAGCTTGCCGCCGTGGGCGTGACACAGGGTCCGGGCCTGGTGGGCGCTCTCGTGGTGGGCGTTGCCTTTGCCAAAGGCTTTGCCTACGCTGCCGGTAAGCCGCTCGTATGCGTCAACCATCTGGAGGGGCACCTGTTTGCCAACTTGCTGGCGCAGCCCGACCTCAAGCCGCCGTTCATCTTCACGCTTGTCTCGGGCGGGCACACCATGCTCGTGCACGTAAAGGCATGGGGCGACTACGAGGTGCTCGGTGAGACGCTCGACGACGCCGTGGGCGAGGCCTTCGACAAGGTGGCCAAGGCGTTGGGCCTGGGCTATCCCGGTGGCCCCATCATTTCCAAGCTGGCCGAGACGGGCAATCCCCGCGCGATCGATTTCCCCCGTGCGCTTAACAGCAGGGGAGACTATCGTTTCTCGCTTTCGGGTCTTAAAACGGCCGTGACGCTCTACATCGAGCAGGAGACCAAGGCCGGGCGCACGATTCACCTGTCCGATCTGGCGGCTTCGTTTGAGGCGGCTGTCTTTGACGTGCAGTACAAGAAGGCCAAAAACGCATTGCACGCTACCGGATGTAAGGAATACTGCATCGGCGGCGGCGTCTCGGCCAACCCGCATCTGCGCGAGATGATGATCAAGAAGCTTGGGCGTCAGGGGATTCGCGTAACGGTGCCGCCCTTGTCTGCCTGTACCGATAACGCAGCCATGATCGCGGAGGTCGCCCGCCGTAAATTCGACCGAGGTGAAATCTCGCCGTTCGACGTCGACGCCGATCCGAACATGACGCTGTAGCTGGTACGGCGCGGTCCCCGGACGGAGGGGCCGGATATAAGGTTTCCTGCTCTACAGTCCTGCGCAAGACGAAGGCCACATTAAGTGGCCTTCTTTGCGTGCGGAACTCGCGACCAACTTGCTTCAAACCGCAGCTACGACAGCGCAATACCGCCAAGCCAGCCCCAACGCACGCCAGAGCCAGTGCCAT
>DBFRZS010000044.1:0-59842 GCA_048501115.1 Collinsella aerofaciens
TCGTTCGCTTGTCGGTCGAAGCGTAAGCCCCGGCGTTGGTGGAAATGGTGAAAATGCGTTGGCGCGATCGGGGAAATTGCGTTGGCGGAATCGGCTGAAGTGCGATGGCGAAATTGGTTGTTTTTACAGTAGCGCTAACACCCGGCGGCCTCGGCCCGCGGGCCCTCGGCCCCGGAGCGGGCGATCACCCACGCCCCGCCGAACCCGGCGAGCAGCTCCAGCCACCGCCGGTCCGACAGGTCGACCGCGGCCTCGAGGGCCGGGCAGGACTCGAGCAGCACCGCGCGCAGGCGGTTCTTGTCCCTGGTCGCGCAGGCGACGACGTGGTCGCGCTGCGACGAGAGGGCGCGGGCGGCCTCGAGGGCCTCGCCGCGGCCCGGGACCCCCGACTGGATTGGCTACACTGATGTGGACAGTTCCGGGAGGGGCGCGAGAGACGGGAGGGCCGTATATGAGGGACCCCAGGCACCCGAGGCATTTCACCGACGAGTTCAAGAGGCAGATAGTCGACCTCTACAACGCCGGAAAGCCCAAGCGCGAGATCATGGACGAGTACGACCTCGGCAAGAGCACCGTGGAGAGGTGGATCAAGTCGATAAACGCGACCGGCTCGCCGCGCGCCGCGGACAACCGCACGCCCGAGCAGAACCGGATCCTGGAGCTCGAGCGCGAGAACCGCAGGCTCCGGATGGAGGTCGACGTCTTAAAACAAGCGGCGCTGATATACGCTCGAAAGTGAGGGCCATAGCGGCCAACGAGGGCCGCTACCCCATATCAGCGCAGTGCAGGCTCCTCGGCGTCGCGAGGTCGACGTACTACTCCATGCGCTCGCGGGCCGACCGGCCCGACGCGCCGGACCCCGCCGCGCCGGCCGTGGTCGCGGCCCACGCCGCCAGCAAGGGCCGGTACGGCTCGCGCAAGATAAAGGCGTCGCTCGAGAGGTCGGGCGTCACCGTCAGCCGGCGCCGGGTCTGCCGCATCATGAGGGAGAACGGCCTGGTCAGCGCATACGGCAGGAAGAGGTTCAAGGTGCACCCCGGGGCGGTCAACGAGGCCGACGTGCCCAACGTCGTCGCGCGCGGCTTCGGCGGCAGGGCGCCGCGCACCCATATATGCAGCGACCTGACCTACGTGCGCGTCGGGGCCTCGTGGAACTACGTCTGCCTGCTCGTCGACCTCTACAACAGGGAGATCGTCGGCCACTCCGCCGGGCCCAGGAAGGACGCCCGGCTGGTCAAGTCGGCGTTCGCGACGCTCTCCTTCCCCATCTCGGACATCGAGGTCTTCCACACGGACCGCGGCAGCGAGTTCGACAACGCCGAGATCGACCTGATGCTCGAGGCCTTCGGCATTGAGAGGTCGCTGTCGGCCAAGGGCTGCCCCTACGACAACGCCGTCGACGAGTCGACCAACAGGATACTGAAGGCCGAGCTCGTCCACCGCGAGACGTTCGGCACGACGCGCGAGCTCCGGGCCAAGCTCTCGGACTACGTGCACTGGTACAACAACTTCAGGATCCACTCGACGCTGGGCTACATGTCGCCGGTCGAGTTCAGGGAAGCGGGGCTGTCCCTCCCGGAATCGTCCAAATAGATGTTGCCAATCCAGACAGGGAGTCCGGCACGCCCAGGGCGGTCCGCGCGATCACCGCGGCGTCGCGCTCGTCGGTCTTGGCCTCGCCGGCGAACAGGCCCGCGGCGCGGCTGGCGGCGAGGCCGGGCAGGTAGGCGACCCCGAGCCCCGCGGCGCGGGCCCGCCTCACGGCGAGGGACCCTATGTTGCGGAACTGGTCGACGACGACGAGCGTGTCGGCGGGCGCGGAGGCGAACAGCGCGTCGAGCTCGGCCTCCCTGTTGCGGACGGGGGCGCTGTCCAGCACCTCCCCGTCGCGGTCGATCAGGCAGGCCCAGTGCGATGACTTGCCGACGTCCAGGCCGAGCACGGCCGCGGGTCTGGTGGATGGCGCTTTCACGGTGGTATCCTTCCGGTAGTCGTTCGACCGGATGGCCTCCCCCTCGGCACTCACATTACCAGCCGCGGCACCTGCCCGGCACTTTCCTATCAGCCGTCGGGGGCGGCGCGCCCCGCGCCGGCAGCACCCAACGGGCCCTCTCGGGGCAGGGACGTTCGGCCGTGCGCGGGCGCCCGGTCGGCGGCCCGTTCTGGGCGCGCCTCAATCGTAGCCCGAGACGGTCCCGGGCTGACAATTTCGACTGTAATGGACGTTCTTGAATGACTAGTCGTTGGGGACACTCTTCGTGAAAAGCTGCAAGGACTGTCCCCCACTGCCGGCAGAACGGGAACGTCCCCAGCTGCCGGATTAGGAGAGACTCTCCAGCACGCGACGGAGCTCCTGCTGGACGGCGTGGTCGCGGTTACAACCCACCACACGATCGGCCACCGCCCTGAGCGCGGGGCGCGCGTTTTCCATCGCGCAGCCCGTGCCGACAAAGCGAATGATCTCGTAGTCGTTCATCGAGTCGCCAAACGCCATGACCTCGTCGCGCCCAATGCCGTAATGCTCCGCGAGCTGTGCAATACCCGAGGCCTTCGACACACCGGGCTGCATGGCATCAATCCACGCGTTGCCCGAAGGCGCAAAGGTAAAGAGCTGACCGAGTTCGCGCTGTAGCACGTACGCACTGTCCATAACCGCACTGTCGTCGCAAAAGATACTCGCTTTGATGATATTTACGCTGGGATCGGGCAGCTCCCAAATGCGCTCGGCATTGGGAAGGTCCTTATCGACCTCACGCACGAACTTGCACTCGTCATCGAGCAGGAAGGACTTGGTTCGGTCAAAGAGCGCAAGATGCAGATTGGGAAACGTCCTGACGGCTTGGGCGAGCCTTCGAATCGCCAGGTGGGAATACACCTCACGGTCCACCATCTTACCGTCGGCGTAGACCTGAGCGCCGTTAGCGGCGACAAAGTCCATCTTGTCGCGAACGGGCGCAAAGAACTCGCACAGGCGATCGTAGCGACGACCTGACGATGCGGCGAAATGCACGCCATGCTCGTGTAGCGCCAGAATCAGTTCGTAGGTCTCGGGAGGCACCTGGCCGTTTTCGTCAAGCAGCGTGCCGTCCATATCGGATGCAATCAGTTTAAACATAGAAAAGCTCCCTTCGGGCTTGTTGGAATCAAACGTGTATCCGATTCCAACGTACCCAAAGGGAGCTCAAATAAGACTCCGCGGGCGTAAACGTTACAAGGACCTGGCAAATAGCTCACACATGCCAGAGGTCCTACGGTCGCGGCGTCAGGCAGCCCGCCAAAGAGTGTCCCCGATGACTAGTCGGCGTAGGTGAAGGTCGTGACGTCGAACATGCCCTCGGGGCGGATGCGGAGCGTCGGGATCACCGGCAGGGGCAGGAAAATGATGCCCATGATGGGGTCGAGCGGCGGCTCAATACCCATAGCGCGTGCCTTGACCATAAAGTCGTCGTGCTGCGCGGCGACATCCTCGGCCGTGCCCTCGCTCATCAGGCCACCGAGCGCCAGCGGAATGCGCGCCACGACCTCGCCGTTGCGCACCAGCACGTGACCGCCCTGGCCCACGGCATCAACGGCGGCCATCATATCGGCGGCGTTGTCGCCCACGACGCACACGTTGTGCGAGTCGTGTCCGATCGTCGAGGCGATGGCACCACCCGTGATGGTAAAGCCGCGCACCCAGCCGCGGCCGATATGCTTGCCAACGAGTCCCAGGCCAGCGGGGCCGTCACCGTCGGCGCCCTCGGCCTGCAGCGACACGCCGCGGCCGTGGCGCTCGATCAGCATAATACGGCGCAGGCCCTCGGCGCTCTCGGGACGAACCATGCCCGTGATGGCCTTGCCCGGCACCACGTCAATCACGGCCTCGCCCGGCTTAAAGGCATAGTCGAATACGTCGAGCGAAAGCTTCGGCAGCTTAACGGAGGCGCGCAGCTCATCGGCAAGGGCCGCAACCTCGGCCATCTCGGGTGCGATCTCGCCCACAAAGGTGCCGTCCTGCGCCACCAGGGCACCGGCGGCATATACACGATGCGGAGCCGTGGCAAACGTCAGGTCATTGAGCACCAGCAGGTCGGCACGCTTGCCCGGGGCAATCGCACCGCGGAGCTCGTGCGGGTCGCGGCAGCCGTGATCCAGGCCAAACGCCTCGGCCGTGAAGAGGGACGCCATAGAGATAGCGACCACGGGGTCGATACCGGCCTCAATCGCCACGCGGCAGGCATTGTCGATCATGCCGGTTGCAAGCGCATCGGAAGGAGCGCGGTCGTCAGTCGCAAAGCAGCAGCGGCGGGCGCGCGCGGGATTCTCCAGCAGCATCGGCGACAGGTTGGCCAGATCATGGCTGCACGTACCCTCGCGCAGCATCACGTACATGCCGCGAGACAGCTTGTCGAGCGCCTCCTCGGGAATCGTCGACTCGTGGTCGGCAATAATACCCGCTGCGGCATAGGCATTGAGGTCCTTGCCGGCAACGAGCGGCGCATGGCCGTCGACCTGCTTGGACGGCGTCTGGTTGGCAGCATCGATGCGAGCGCAGGTCTCGGGATCGGCCATAAAGACGCCCGGCAGGTTCATCATCTCGCCCAGGCCAAAAACGTCGCCCGGATGCTCGGCAAAAAACGCCTGCATGTCAGCAGCGGTAATCACAGCGCCCGCTTGCTCATCGGGCAGCGCGGGCACGCATGAGGGCATCATGTACTTGATGGAAATGGGCGCGCGGCGACCGTCCTCGATCATAAAGCGCAGGCCGTCGAGCCCCGCCACGTTGGCGATCTCGTGGCTGTCGGCAATGGCGGTGGTGGTACCGCGCGTCGCCGCCATGCGCGCATACTCGGCGGGACGGATGTTCGAGGACTCAATGTGTAGATGTCCGTCGATAAAGCCGGGGGCGAGATAGCGGCCCTGGCAGTCAATGACCTCGGCAGCCTCGTAGGTGCCGGCGGCATCGTCGCGACCATCGTAGAGCACGCCGACGATCACACCGTCCTTGACGGCAACGCTGCCGGGCGCCACACGCTGGCCATACACGTCGACAATCTGCGCATTGATAAACAGCGTGTCGACGGGCACGCGGCCCTCGGCGGCCTCGATCACAGACCTCATGACCTCAACGGACATACATACTCCTTTAACCGTAGAAAAAAGCTGCGGAGCGGACAGACCTTCACCGCAGCAGACCAATAGCCATTGTATGCCCAAACGATGGGTCAACAATACGCCTCTCCGCTTAACGGCACACGCCACTTGGTGCAATGGGGACTGCCGCTGAGCACCAATGACTACTCGACGACTACTAACTGCCGTCCCGACAACAAAAACGCCGATGTTTTGGCATCGCCAGCGAGCGGGTCGCATTTGAGACAAGGTGACGTGAAACGAAAGGGCGCTGACCTTCTGGTCGCGCCCTTGAAGTTGAACGTCAGATTGTCCAAATGCGGCCCGCGCAGCGTCGGCCGGTCCGCCGTTCGTTAGAACGGCGGAACTAAATCAACTTAAAGCCCTTGCGCTTGCCCACGGAGAGGGTGTCGCCCAGCTTGAGGGCGCTGGGATCGATGTTGTAGCTCTTGGGAGCCACGGCCTTGCCGTTGATTTTGACGCCGCCGCCGTCGATATCGCGCCGAGCCTGGCCGGCGCTCGCCGAAAGACCCAAGTCTTTGAGCAGGCCGGCGAGGTAGATCTGGCCCTCGTCGTTAACAGTCAGCTCAACGTGCTTCTCGGGGAAGTCGGCGAGCTGGCCCTCCTTGAACACGCGGTCGAACTCGGCCTGAGCCTCGTCGCCGGCACCGGCGCCGTGGTAGGTGTCGCACAGGTCGCGACCCAGAGCGCGCTTGAGCTCATAGGGATCGGCAGAGCCGTCGGCCAGGGCGGCGTCGATCTTGTCGACCTCGGCCGGGGTGAGCGAGCTGGCCAGACGATAGTACTTGCCAATCATCTCGTCGGGGATGGACATGGTCTTGCCAAACATATCCTTGGGAGCATCGGTCAGGCCGATGTAGTTACCATAGGACTTGGACATCTTGCGCACGCCGTCGGTACCCTCGAGCAGCGGCATGGTGAGCGCGATCTGCGGCTCCATGCCCATCTTCTCCATGAGCTCACGGCCAGCGAGCAGGTTGAAGAGCTGATCGGTGCCGCCCATCTCGACGTCGGCCTTGATCTGAACGGAGTCGAAGGCCTGCATCACGGGGTACAGGAACTCGTGCAGGGCGATCGGCGTCTGAGACTGGTAGCGCTTAGTAAAGTCGTCGCGCTCAAGGATGCGGGCGACGGTGAACTTGGAGCACACCTGCAGCAGGCCGGCCAAATCCATCGAAAGGATCCAATCGCCGTTGTGCACGATGGTGGTCTTCTCGGGGTCCAGGATCTTCATGGCCTGGCTCACGTAGGTCTCGGCGTTGGCCTCGATCTGCTCCTGCGAAAGCTGCGGACGCGTGGAGTTCTTGCCCGAGGGATCGCCGATCAGCGCGGTGCCGTTACCGATGATGAGGGTAACGTTGTGGCCCAGGTCCTGGAACTGACGCATCTTGCGCAGCGGCACGGCGTGGCCCAGGTGCAGGTCGGGGCTGGTGGGGTCGACGCCGAGCTTGATGTTGAGGGGCTCGCCCTTCTCAAGCTTCTTGCGAAGGTCGGCCTCGGGAACGATCTGCGCGGCGCCCGAGGTGATGATACGCATTTGCTCGTCAACAGACAGCATTGGGTATCCTCCTTTTGCTATAGCACCCTCGCCGAAAACGGCGGTGCTGGAAGTCCATAAACTCTCTTATGATAACAAACTGACGCGACGCGGCACCTACGACAGGAAAATCCTCGTCCTGCCGCACGCGTCAACGGCGACCGGCAGACGCGTACCGTCACGCTCGACCAGATAGCGTACCTGCCGACGACGCAAGCAGTCGCGGCAACGGACCTGTCCCGTCGCATCGGTAGCGCAGGCGCCCTCGGCGGTCAGCAGGCAGTGCTCGCACACCATGAGCTCAGGACGGTCAGCGTCGACCGGACCCCAGACGCCGGGTTCAGCAGCCAGTTCGGCAATACGCTCCGCATCATTGCCGAGCAACTCGGCCGGCAAGTACACCCGCCCCGCACCGAGTTCGCGCAGCCAGGCAAGCGTGGCCCGATTCGCGCAGAACACCGGCGCCGCCACGTCAAACGTCACGCCCAGCTCGCGAGCGATCACCACCTGTCCCAGGTTGCGGCAGACGACGCGCCCGGCACGCTGTATCAGTGAGCGGGTCCGGTCAGCGTCACCCGTGCGGCACACCTCGTCAAGCACCACAACGGCGTCGGACAAATCGAGTTCTCCGCGCGGGTCGGCATCCATCAGCTGCCAAGCAAAAACCATGCGAGCGGGAACCGCGCACTCCACCAACTCCGTCGACGCACCGCCATCCACCGCAACGTCCTCAAAGGGCAGCACCTCAACGGCACGCGCAACGGGCGCAATCGCATCCGCCTCGGCCCGCATGCGCTCCAACACCGCCGCCGTCTGATCCAACACGCCGGCGCTGCGAATCAGGTACACCTCGCAGCCCGTGTCAACCTTACGCTTGCAATGCACGACGACGCGCTCCCCCGCTGCGGCATCCACCGGACAGGGCACCTGCGGCCAGCGCTTGGGCACATCGGGACGCGCGTCGGCATCCGGATAAAACCGGATCTCGAGCGTGTCACCCGCCGCCACGGCGGCGTCGAGCTCAACGGTCACCTCTTCGTGGCCCACAGCGACCAAGCGCCCCACGCGCACGCCCTGGTTAATCGCACGCTCAAAGCTCATCAGCTCGGCACCCGAACGCCCTCGCAGGTACGCATCGGTAAACCCACGGTTAAACGACCTTCCCAGCTCGCGCTCAAGCTCTTCCACGGCACCGGGGTCCCACGCGCCGTCGCACAGCATATCGAGCGCCCGGCGCCACACCCGCACCACGTTGAATACGTAATCGGGGTTCTTCATGCGCCCCTCGATCTTGAGCGACGCCACGCCGGCATCTATAAGCTCGGGCAGATGCGCAATACCCAGATAGTCGCGCGGGCACAGCAGGCGATCTCCCTCGACGGCGACAACGCTCTGCCCCGCCTCGTCCACCAGGTCGTACGCCAGACGGCACGGCTGCGTGCAGTCGCCGCGCATCGCCGAGCGCCCACGCCGCAGGGCCGAGAACTCGCACGCCCCCGAATAGCCGATGCAAATCGCACCGTGGCAGAATACCTCGATGGGCACGCCCGTGGCACATAGCGCCGCAATCTCGTCGACCGTCAGCTCGCGTGCCGTCGTCACGCGCTCAACCCTCAGCTCGTCGGCGGCAAGCCGCACGGCGCCTTCGCTATGAACGCCCGCCTGCGTGGACAGGTGAATCTCGACCCCGGGAATCGCAGCGCGCAGCGCGCAGGCCAGCCCGGCATCGGCGACAATCAGAGCATCGGCGCCCAGCTCCAGTGCATGAGCTCCCAACGCCACCGCGTCGGACAACTCATCGTCAAACACGAACACGTTGAGCGTCACGTACACGCGCACGCCATGGGCATGCGCCACGGCGCAGCCGCGCGCAAACTCGTCGTCGGTAAAACCGTGCGCACTCACACGGGCGTTAAAGCCGCCCAACCCCGCATAGATGGCATCGGCGCCCGCGGCGATGGCCGCAAACATCTGGTCGAGTCCTCCCGCCGGCGCCAGCAGCTCGGGCAGCGCCGCACTGGCAGCATCCAATCCAGTCTCGTATTGTCCGCTCGGCCCCATCGCCCGAATCGCCATCGGCAAACTCCTTACCAAGGTATGCATTCACTCTGAAAAATGCCGTCTTCCAGCATACACGAGGCCTCGCGCGCCCCGTTTGGTTTATCGTGTAATAACTTATGTCCATCCTGCCCCGACGGCACATCCGCCGTCCGGCACGACATACCTGGAGGTCAATATATGGGTCCTCGCCAACGACAGGGACGCAGCCGTTCAAAGACGCATGCTCTGCCCATAATCCTGCTCTCGTTTTTGGGCTTTTTGCTTATCGCGGGCGTGGCATTTGGCATCGGCATGGTCGGCAACGTCAACCGCTGGCTGTCCGATCTGCCCGACTACACCGACGCCAACGCGTATCTGGTGAGCGAGCCCACCGAGATCGTCGACTGCAACGGCAACAAGATCGCAAGCTTCTACACGCAAAACCGCAAGTCCATCACCAAGGACGAGGTCTCCCCCTACGTGCTGCAGGGCACCGTTGACGTCGAGGACGAGCGCTTCTACGAGCACGGCGGTATCGACCTGTGGGGTATCGCGCGCGCTGCGGTGGCAACCCTCGGCGGCGGGCACGAAGGCGCCTCGACTATCACCCAGCAGCTGGTGCGCAACACCATCCTACAGGAGGAGCAGTTCGACTCGACCATCGAGCGTAAGGTGCGCGAGGCCTACATCGCCGTCAAGATGGAGGATATGTACTCCAAAGACGAGATCCTCATGATGTACCTCAACACCATCTATTACGGCCACGGCGCCTACGGTATCGAGGCCGCCGCCGAGACCTACCTATCCAAGAGCGCCGCCGACCTCACCCTCAGCGAGGCCGCGCTGTTGATCGGCCTTCCCAACTCACCCTCGCAGTACGACCCCACGGTCAACCCCGACCTGGCACTGTCCCGTCGCAACAAGGTCCTCGACAACATGTTGCGCCTGGGCCACATCACGCAGGAGGAGCACGATGCCGCACAGGCCGAGCCCATCACCCTCAACGTGACCGAGATTTCGGGCAGCGGCGTAGACGTATACTCGCAGCCCTACTTTGTCGCCTATGTTAAGCAGCTGCTGGAGCAGGAGTTCTCGACCGACGTGCTCTTTAAGGGCGGCCTGACCGTCAAGACCACGATCGACCCCACGATGCAGCAGGTGGCAGAGAATGCCGTCCGCGAGCAGCTCGACACGCTCTCACTCGACGGCCTGGACATGGGCATGGTCGTCGTCGACCCCAAGACCGGCTACATCAAGTGCATGGTGGGCGGCTACGACTACAACGCCGACGAGAACCACGTAAACCATGCCACGGCCAAGCGTCCCGTCGGCTCCACCTTCAAGGCCTTTACGCTGGCAACTGCCATCCAAAACGGCATGAACCCCAACGTCACCCTCAACTGCAACTCACCGCTCAAGGCCAAGGGCACCACGACCGAGGTCCAAAACTACGCCAACCATAGCTATGGCAACATCACGCTTAAGCAGGCGACGGCGTACTCCTCCAACACCGGCTACATCCAGGTGGCGGAAGCCGTCGGCAACAGCAAGATCATCTCGCTCGTCAAAAAGCTCGGCATCGATCCCGCCAAGGACAACATCGAGGACGTTCCCGTCATGACCCTCGGCACCGGCTCGATCTCGCCGCTCGAGATGGCCGCCGCCTACGCGACGTTTGCCAACGGCGGCTACTATCGCCAGCCGATCGCCATCACCGAGATTGACTCTCGTACCGGTTCGGTGCTGTACCAGCACACGGACAATCCCTCACAGGTGCTTACCGAGGGCGAGGCCGCCGCGGTCACCGATGTTCTGTCCGGCGTCATGAAGGGCGGCGGTACGGGTGCTGCCGGCGCCCTGAGCGTCAACCAGCCCTATGCCGGCAAGACGGGCACCACCGACAACACCACCAACCTGTGGTTCTGCGGCTATACCCCGCAGCTGGCGTGCGCCCTGTGGACTGGCTATTCCGCGGGCGAGATTCCCATCCAAAAATACGGCACAGACCTGCTGGGCGACAGCACCAACCTGCCTGTCTTTAAGCGGTTTATGAACACCGTTCTGACCGGTACCGAGCGCGAGGAGTTTGCGACCGGAACGGCGCCCACCTACAAGAACAACAGCGTCTGGAAGTTCTACGGCACCAACAACACCAAGAAGACGGAGAACGACGACAAGGACGAGAACGAGGACGAAGAGGAAACCACCACAACGACGACAACGACGACCACGACCACCGAGACCACGGGCGGCGACACCACCGGCGGCACCGGTACGACCGGTGGCTCGACGGGCGGCTCCACTGGTGGTTCGACCGGCGGCGATGGCGGCACGCCTACGCCTACGCCTACGCCCACTCCCGACCCCTCGCCCACGCCTGACGATACGGTCGGCTAGAAATTCATCCAGCCATAAGCAACAAGGCCCCCGAGCAGCTTATTAAACTGCTCGGGGGCCTTTTTAGTTTAAAGCGACCTGATGGGCGATCTTTATACCGGCAGACAAAAAGGGGGTACCGACCAACGTCGATACCCCTTACAAGCCACTATGTCAGCGCGCACAGTGCCGAGCGCACGACCCGCACGCCTACTTGCGAGAATTGCTCAGCTTATTGATCAGCGCTTCAAGACGCTCGCCGTCCTCGGCCGTCTGGGCAATAACCAAAATCGTATCGTTGCCGGCAAGCGAGCCAAGCACATCGGGCAGCTCTGCCGCATCAACAGCGGCGGCGATGCCGGAAGCCGTACCAGGCTGAGCCTTGATCATAACCAGATTATCGGTGCGCAGAACGCCCGTTACGAGCTCGGAAACCATACGCTGCAGGTGCAGGTCCTCTGCCAGAACATAGATGCCCTCAGGGAGCTTACGCAGCCCCATATCGGCAATATCGCGAGAGACAGTCGCCTGCGTGCAATCAAAGCCCATAGCGCGGAGCTCATCGACCAGCACGCGCTGCGTGCGGACGTCCTTATTGCGCACAATATCTCTAATGGCATCCTGGCGCCCATTGCGTTTTTTAGCCATACAAACCCTCTCTCCAAAAGATGGCGGAGACAATCAATCAGTGATTGAATAGTTTAACGCTATTTGAAGGCTTTTGTGTATAAGAACGCATTTCGAAACAATTCTATGCAAATTTGTTTCGAAATGAGCCGTTTAGGCGGTTTTTGCACCCGTCCGGTTAAGAAAAGCTGCCAGATGCGTACACATCACGCAGCGCGCGGGCTTGGCGCTGGCGATCGGCCCAAACAACAGACCGAGTCCCCGATGGTTATCCTTGAGCGCGGCGACCATCTGACGGGTTCGAGGCGCCTCGAGCATATCACGCATGCGGGCGGAACGCTCGATTGACGACACCCCATGCGGGCTCAGACACAAATTCTCGATGCAGGCGACTAGTCCGGCAAAGTAGAACTTCTGGCTTGCCAGCTTGAGCCGACCACCGCTATCTGCTTCCGAGAGTGAGTCCGCAAGCTCGTCGAGCGCTCGGGCATCATCGGATACCTTGGCATACATGGTGGGATCAAAGGCATCTGTAAGCTTAGGTGCCGCCGCGTGGAAACAAGCATCGCCGCAGCCGGACACGCATCGTGCCTGCGAAAGCGCGCATGCCATAAACCCAACTGTGCGAAACACCTTGTCGCACAAAAGGCATGCCTCAAACAGCGAGCGGCTGTACATCACGCCAGAGGTCTGAACGACAAGGCCGCCTAAAATCAACTGAGGCAGCCCGGCCACCATCGAAGATTTGCCATCAATGGAAATATGAGCAGCATCCAAGACGCGCGAATGACGCTCTCGATGTGCATCATAGCGGTCGAGCGACACCGTGGGGAACACTATGTCTGCTGCGGTATCGCACGCGATATCGACCATCTTGGAAAGGGACTGCGGAGCAAACCACTCATCGGCGTTCATAGCGATGATTTGAGAGCCACGCGAGGCAGCAAAACCGGCACGAAGGCAAGCACCGCGCTTCGCGTCCTCGACGTCAATCAAATCAATATGGATGTCCCTGTCGGCAGCAACTTGAAGCGAATGGCGCACACCGGGCGCAGCATCGCGGCAGACAACGACAATCTGCAAATCGTAGAGGTCTTGGTTCTGGATACTCTCGAGCGCACGCATCGCATAGCTGGGCGAACCTTCTACCACAAGGATCACCGAAAGTCGCGGATGCGAGCCACGTCGAACCAAGTTATCCGTCCTCTCGACAGCAATGAATCAAATCGTGGTTCATGGTACACCCCGGCAATAAAAGCAATGAGACACCGGTTGTATTGCACGCCAAGAACAGATGTTGCACACGCTCAGCCCACAGATGACAGGTGTCGACGCACGACGCGTCGAGCCCTCCCCTAGTCGAGCACGACAAGCTCGGCGGGATCGTAATCCACGCCCATAAACGTAAGGCCACAGGCAGGAGCCGTGGGGCCCGCAGCGGTACGGTCGCAAGCATCGATGACCTCACGCATCCACTCGGGTTCACGGCGATGCATGCCAATCTCGACAAGCGTGCCCACGATCGTGCGAACCATCGAATGCAGAAACGCATTGCCCTCGATGGTAAACGTCAGGATGTCCTCGCCAAACGCAACCTCATGGCCAAACTCGGCGCGCATTACGCAGCGGTGCGTAGGTTTGCCCACGGCAGAGGCAACCTTGCAAAAGCTTTTAAAGTCCTGCTCGCCCAAAAGCGCAGGGCAGGCGGCCGCCATCGCATCGACGTCGAGGGGACAGCGATGCCACCACACGGCACCGCGGGACAACACGGGGCGCGCATCGCGATCGGCAATACGGTATGTATATGTACGTGAACGCGCATCAAAGCGTGCAGAAAAGCCTTTACGGGCCTTGTAGACCTCGTTTATGGCGATATCTTTGGGTAGCAGGGCATCCATAGCCCGCAGCCACCTACGGCGCGTACAAGCGAGCTCAGCGTCCGTTACGGGCACGCTGATGTACTGAGCCACGGCATGTACGCCGGCATCGGTACGCCCCGCGCACGTCAGGACAATCGGACGGCGCAGGAGCGTCTCGATAGCGCGGCGCAGCTCGCCCGCAACCGTCGTCTGACCGGGCTGCTCGGCAAAGCCGCTGTAGGACGAGCCATCGTAGGCCACGCGGAAAACGAGCGTGGCATCGAGCTCGGGAATCGAATTGAAATCAGACGGCGCGGTCATGGACGCTCCCAACAAACAGGCAATGGCATTTCGACAAAAAAAAGGGGTACGCGAACGTACCCCTCGAATATAGCCTATGCAGACGGATTGTCTACTCAGCGGTCTCCTCAGCAGGAGCCTCCTCGGCAGCCTCGACCTTCTTGGGAGCAGCGGCCTTCTTGGGGGCCGGAGCAGCCTTCTTGGCCTTAGGCGTGCAAGGCTCGGTGACGAGCTCCATGATAACGATGGGAGCGTTGTCGCCCTTGCGGTTACCGAGCTTCATGATGCGGGTGTAACCGCCGTTGCGGTCCTGCCACATGCCCTGGGCAGCCTTGTCGAAGATCTCGGCAACGAGCTGCTTATCGCCGAGCTTGGCGATAGCCAGACGACGAGAGTGCAGGTCGCCCTTCTTGGCCCAGGTGATGATCGGATCGACGACCGAACGCAGCGCCTTAGCGCGGGTCTCGGTGGTCTTGATGCGGTCGTTCTCGAAGAGGGCCTTAGCAAGGCTCTTCTTCATGGCCTTGGTGTGGCTCGCATCGGTGCCGAGCTTCAGGCCCTTCTTAACGTTATGACGCATGGTCTAGTTTCTCCTCAAATATGCGAAGCATTAAGCCTTCAGGCTCAGGCCCATGGACTCAAGCTTGTCCTTCACTTCCTCGATCGACTTAACACCGAAGTTACGGATGTTGAGCAGATCGTTCTCCGAGAACTCAACGAGCTGACGGACCGAGTGAATGCTGGCGCGCTTAAGGCAGTTGTAGGAACGGACGGAAAGGTCCAGATCCTCGATCTGCTTGTCCAGCTCGGCGTTGTCGTTGGTGACCTCGGGAGCGAAGATCGAAGCCTCCTCCTCGACCTCGGGGGTCTCGGCAAGGTTCATAAAGGCGGCCATATGCTGGTTGATGATATTGGCAGCCTGGACCACGGCGTCGCGCGGGACGATGGAGCCGTTGGTCTCGATCTCGAGGACAAGGCGGTCGTAGTCGGTGTGCTGGCCGACACGGCAAGCCTCAACGAGCTTGGCGCAACGGGAAACCGGCGAGTACAGCGAGTCGACGTGGATCACACCGATGGGATCGTTGTCGCGCTTGTTGGCCTCGCCAGAAACATAGCCGCGGCCATAGCCGATGCGCATGCTCATGGTGAGATGGCCACCCTCGGTGAGCGTAGCGATGTGCTGCTCGGGGTTGACCAGCTCAAACTCGGACGGAATAAAGAAGTCCGCACCGGTGACCTCGCAGGGGCCGTCAACCGAAATGGTGGCGGTCGCCTCGTCGGTCGTGCCGAGAGCCCTGAAGACAAGACCCTTGACATTCAGGACGATGTCGGTGACATCCTCGACCATGTTAGGGATGGTCATGAACTCGTGCTGCGCACCATCGATCTGAATAGCCTCGACGGCGGCACCCTCGAGCGAGGACAGAAGAACGCGACGAAGGGAGTTACCCAGCGTATCGCCGTAGCCACGCTCGAGCGGCTCGACGGAGACACGAGCAGACGTCTCGTTGATCTCTTCGACCTGAACCTGAGGCCTAATGAATTCTGACATGTATTACCTCCAGCCTCAGCAGCCCGGATGGACTACTTAGAGTAGAGCTCGACGATGAGCTGCTCGTTGATATCACCGCTGATCTGCTCACGCGTCGGCAGAGCGAGCACGTTACCAGACAGCTTCTCGATATCGACCTCGAGCCAGCCAGGGACCTCAAAGCGCTCGGAGGAAATCAGGGCCTCCTTGATGGGGAGGAGGTCACGGAACTTCTCGCCGACAGCGACGACGTCGCCGGCCTTGACGCGGTAGGACGGGATGTCCACGCGCTTGCCGTTCACGGTGAAGTGACCGTGACGGACGGACTGACGAGCCTCTTTGCGGGTGCGGGCGAAGCCAAGACGGAAGACGACGTTGTCGAGGCGAGACTCAAGGATGATCATGAGGTTCTCACCGGTGACGCCGTTCATCTTGCGGGCCTTGTTGAAGTAGCCGTGGAACTGCTTCTCCAGAACACCATAGATGAACTTGACCTTCTGCTTCTCGCGCAGCTGCATGCCGTACTCAGATTCCTTGCGACGGCGCTTGGGCTGACGGATAGATTCCTTCTTGCTGCTGTAACCGAGCTCAGCGGGATCGATCCCGAGCTGACGGCAGCGCTTAAGAACAGGAGTCCTGTCGATTGCCATATTGATACGATCCTTTCAGTTACACGCGGCGACGCTTCTTGGGGCGGCAGCCGTTGTGCGGAATGGGGGTCTTGTCCTGGATGCTCGAGACCTCGAGGCCAGCAGCCTGGAGGGAGCGGATGGCGGTCTCACGACCGGAGCCGGGGCCCTTGACGAAGACGGAAACCTTCTTCATACCGTGCTCCATGGCCTGCTTGGCAGCAGCCTCGGCAGCCATCTGGGCAGCGAACGGCGTGGACTTACGGGAGCCCTTGAAGCCCACCTGGCCAGCCGACTTCCAGGAAATGACGTTGCCCTGGGGATCGGTGATCGAAACGATCGTGTTGTTGAACGTAGAACGGATGTGAGCCTGGCCCACGGAAATGTTCTTACGGTCCGCGCGCTTCAGACGGGCAGCGCGAACGTTCTTCTTAGCAGTAGCCATCTATCTAGCGCTCCTTATTTCTTCTTCTTAGCACCGATCTGACGCTTCGGGCCCTTGCGGGTACGAGCGTTAGTGTGGGTGCGCTGGCCGCGGACCGGGAGGCCCTTGCGGTGACGAAGGCCGCGGTTGCAGCCGATGTCCATAAGGCGCTTGACGTTCTGGTTGCGCTCACGGCGGAGGTCGCCCTCAACCATGATCTGGTTCTTATCGATATAATCGCGGATGGCGTTAACCTCATCCTCGGTGAGGTCCTTAACGCGCGTATCCACGTTAACGTTGCACTCGACGCAAATCTTCGTCGCAGTGGTGCGGCCGATGCCGTAAATGTAGGTCAGACCGATCTCAACGCGCTTCTCACGCGGGAGGTCGACACCATTAATACGGGCCAACGTAGTCTCCTCTCTTAACCCTGACGCTGCTTATGACGGGGGTTCTCGCAAATGACGAGGACCTTGCCATGGCGCCTAATGATTTTGCACTTATCGCACATCTTCTTGACCGAAGGACGTACCTTCATCGTTCTTCCTTTCGGTAGCGCTCAAACTACTTCCCTACTATCTACTCGCCCAGCCGCAGGCGTTTAAAACTATGGCTGGTCTTCACACACAATCCGACCGTAGGTTGAGCTAAGCCTGCAGTCGGAAATGGAGTGCGTGTATGCGTGCCGCTATTTGTAGCGATAGGTGATGCGGCCGCGGGTCAGGTCGTACGGGGAAAGCTCCACGACAACCCTGTCACCGGGGAGAATACGGATGTAATTCATTCGGATCTTGCCAGAAATGTTGCACAGAACCGAATGACCGTTCTCGAGCTCGACCTTAAACATGGCGTTGGGCAACGGTTCCTTTACCGTACCCTCGAGCTCAATTGCGTCTTCCTTCTTCACAAGCAATCATCTTTCTCTAGAAAACGACAGCGATTGAGTATTCTACAACACGTATGCACGCATCGTAATAACTTCGTAATGGCTCCACAACTAAATGGAACTTGTTACATTTCTCCGCCTTGGAGGGAGCACCAAGCACCTTGGGCATCCGTGGTGAGAATCACCGGACCGTCATTGGTAATGGCGACGGTGTTCTCGTAGTGCGCGGCGGGCAGGTGATCGTTGGTCGTAACAATCCAACCGTCGGAGCCCGTGCTCACATGGTTGGAACCCATCGTAACCATCGGCTCGATGGCAATGACCATGCCGGCCTGGAGGCGAACGCCCCTCCCCTTCTTTCCATAGTTAGGAACGTTGGGGTCCTCGTGCATCACGCGGCCAATGCCATGGCCTACATAATCACGAAGCACACCGTAACCGTGAGACTCGGCGAGGGACTGAACGGCATAACCGACGTCCCCGATATGGTTACCGGGAACAGCCTGCTCGATGGCTGCCCTAAGGCAATCGCGCGTGACCTCGCACAAAGCCTTGGCTTCGGGCGTGGGGGTGCCGACGAAAAACGTCCAAGCGTTATCGCCGACCCAACCGTCGACAACGGCTCCCGTATCGATGGAGATGATATCGCCATCGCGCAGGATCATGTCGGGGTTGGGAATACCGTGGACCACGGCATCGTTGATCGATGCGCAAATGGTCCCCGGGAACCCGCCGTAACCCTTAAAGGCCGGGGTGCCGCCATGCATGCGGATAATCTGCTCCGCGAGCTGATCGAGCTCAAAGGTGGAAACGCCGGGGCGCACCATGGCTCCAACGTGGCGGAGCGCCATCTTAGATAGCGCTCCTGCCTTCTTCATCTGCTCGATTTGCGTTGCAGACTTAATCTTGATCATAGACCGAGAGCCTCTTTGACATCCCCGTACACGGTCTCGCGAGCCTGGTCACCGTTGACCGACTTGAGCAGACCCTGGCCACGATAGTAGTCGACGAGCGGGCTCGTGGACTTCTCGTAGACGTCGAGACGGTTCTTGATGGTCTCGGGCTTGTCGTCGTCGCGCTGATACATCTCGCCGCCACACTTGGGGCAGGTAGCATCGGCAGCGGTGCCGGTGTAACCGCATGCGCGGCAGGTGCGACGCGAAGACAGACGATCGATAATGACCTCGGGGGCCACATCGACCAGAAGGGCGCAGTCGATCTCGCGACCCATGGCGGAGAGCTCGGAATCGAGCGTCACAGCCTGGGCGGTGTTGCGCGGGAAGCCGTCGAGGATGAAGCCCTGCTGGGCGTCATCGGCGGCAAGGCGCTCCTTGACAAGGTCGATCACGAGCTGGTCGGGAACGAGCTCGCCAGCGTCCATGTACTTCTTAGCCTGAATACCAAGCTCGGTGCCACCCTTGACGGCAGCACGCAGCAGGTCGCCCGTGGAAATGTGGGCGACGCCAAACTCGGCGACGAGCTCCTGTGCGACGGTGCCCTTACCGGCACCCGGAGCTCCGAGCAATACGAGGTTCATGAGCAATCCTCCTCTAGCCTATTTAAAGAATCCATCGTAATCATACATCTTGATCTGGCCTTCGAGCTTATCGACCGTGTCGAGCACGACGCCGACCATGATGAGGATGGACGTGCCGCCAAATGCCTGGATCAGATGGTTACCCGTGAAGGAGAAGATGATCGAAGGCACGATGGCGATGAGCGCCAAAAAGACAGCGCTGGGAAGCGTGATCTTGTTGAGCGCGTTCTTGATGTAGGCCGCGGTAGCCCTACCCGGACGGACGCCCGGAATAAAGCCGCCCTGCTTCTTAAGGTTATCGGCCGTTTCATCGGGGTTGAACACCATGGAGGTGTAGAAGTACGCGAAGAACACGATGAGGACAACGTTAAGCACCCAGTTGAGCCAACCGGTCGAAAGCGCGGAGGCAACTGCCTGAATCCAGCCGATGCCGGGGAAGAACACGGCAATCTGAGCCGGGAAGTACAGCAGCGCCGAAGCGAAGATGATCGGCACGACACCCGCGGTGTTGACCTTGATGGGCAGGTAGGTGGTCTGGCCACCCATCATGCGACGGCCCACGACGCGCTTAGCGTAGGAGACCGGGATGCGGCGCTGGCCGCGTTCAAGGAAAACAATCAGCGGGATAACCAGCAGGATGATGGCGCAGATGATCACCATGGTGATGATGCCACCGGCATTGCCCTCGGTGCTGGAGAAGATAGCCTGCGGCAGACCGGCCATGATGTTCGCGAAGATGATCAGCGACATGCCATTGCCGATACCGCGCTGGGTGATGAGCTCACCAATCCACATGATCAGCATGGCGCCCGCGGTGAGCGTACCGACGATCATGAGGTCGAAGATGATCTCGGGAGCGCCGGCGCCATTGAAGCTGATGCCGAAGCTCTTAAAGAGGAAGAGGTAACCCACGGAGTTGAGGATTGCCAGAGCCAGGGTGAGGTAACGCGAATACTGCGTAATCTTGGTCTGACCGACCTCGCCCTCGCGGGCAAGCTCATGCAGGGAAGGCACGACGGCCTGGAGCATCTGGAGGATGATCGAGCTGGTGATGTAAGGCATGATGCCCAGCGAAAACACCGACACATAGCTCAACGCGCCGCCAGAGAAAAGATTCAGGAGGGCCATAGCACCTGCGGCGACCGAATTGTTATCGGTCGAGAAAAGGCCCAGCATCCCCTGGAAGGGAATGCCGGGCACAGGAACGTGCGCACCAATGCGGTACACGACGAGCATAGCTATGGTAAAAAGAATCTTTTCGCGCAATTCTTTGATGCGGAAAGCATTCTTAAGACCATTTAGCACGGCAGCTCGACCTTTCCGCCGGCGGCCTCGATCTTGGCCTGCGCAGAAGCGCTGACCTTGTCGACCTTGACCGTGAACTTCTTAGTGAGCTCACCATTGCCGAGCACCTTGACGGGCTCGAACTCGCTCTTGGTGATGCGAGCGGCCTTAAGAGCGGCACCGTCGATCACAGCGCCGTCCTCGAACTTGCGCTCGAGACGCTCAACGTTAACAGCGGTGTACTCGATACGACGGGGGTTGCGGAAGCCCGGAAGCTTGGGCAGGCGCATGGCCAGCGGAGTCTGGCCACCCTCGAAGCCGGCACCCTTGGTGCCGCCAGAGCGGGAACCCTGGCCCTTCTGACCGCGGCCAGAAGTGGTGCCGTGACCCGAAGAATTGCCACGGCCGACGCGCTTGCGGTTCTTGGTGGAACCGGGCGCGGGAGTAAGATCGTGAAGCTGCATTTGCTACTCCTCTACAATCTCGACAAGGTGCTTGACCTTGAAGATCATGCCGCGGACGGACTCGTTGTCAGCAATCTCGCGAACCTCGCGGATCCTGTGGAGACCGAGGGCACGGACAGTACGGACCTGGTCCTGCTTGCAACCGTTGGTGCTGCGGACCTGCTTGATCTTGATGGTGTCAGCCATGCTTAGTTCTCCTTACCGACGAACATCTCAGAGACCGTCAGGCCACGGCGAGCCGCGACGTCCTCAGGGCTGGAGAGCTCCTTGAGGCCCTCGACGGCAGCCTTGATGATGTTGAGGCCGTTGTCGGTACCGAGGGACTTGGACAGGACGTTCTTGATGCCAGCAAGCTCAAAGAGGGGACGCACAGCGCCGCCGGCGATAACGCCGGTACCCTCGACAGCGGGCTTGATGATGATGCGGCCGGCACCAAAGTGGCCGAGAACCTCGTGCGGGATGGTGCCCTGCTCGGTCACCGGCACGTGGAACATGTTCTTCTTGGCATCGAGAGATGCCTTGGAGATGGCCATGGGCACCTCAGCGGACTTGCCCATGCCAACGCCGACGTTGCCCTTGCCGTCGCCAACGACGACGAGAGCGACGAGGCTCATGCGACGACCACCCTTGACGGTCTTCGACACGCGGTTGATGTAAACGACGCGCTCCTCGAACTCGGAGGCCTCGCGCTGCTGCTTCTGATTACGAGCCATGTGCTACATACCTCCTAGAACTCGAGACCGGCGGCACGAGCGCCGTCGGCGAGGGCCTTGACGCGGCCATGGTAGATACGGCCACCGCGATCGAAGGCGACCTTGGTGATGCCGGCCTCGATGGCGCGCTTGCCAACGAGCTGACCGACCTTCTCCGCAGCCTCCTTGTTCGAGGTGTGGGTGCCCTTGAACTCGGCCTCGAGGGTCGAGGCAGAGACGAGCGTCAGGCTGGAGCCCTTGCTGTCGTCGATGATCTGGGCATAGATGTTGGCGTTAGTACGGGTCACGCGAAGACGCGGACGCTCGGAGGTACCCGAGACCTTGCCGCGAACACGACGCTGACGACGCTTGAGGCCTTCCAGCTTCGCCTTATGCTTGTTCATACGTAAACTCCTAAAAAGGTTGATCTTGCCAGCACCTGACGGGGTGCTGGTCTTATGCGAGTGAGTCGGTTACGACTACTTGGCGGCCTTACCCAGCTTGCGGCGGATGTGCTCGCCAACGTAGTGGATACCCTTGCCCTTGTAAGGCTCGGGAGGACGATGGCCGCGGATCTCAGCGGCGATCTGACCGACCTGCTGCTTGTTGATACCCTTGACGTTCACGTGGGTGTTGTCGGGAACCTCGAAGGTGATGCCCTCGGGAGCCTCGACGATCACGGGGTGCGAGAAGCCCAGGGAGAACTCGAGGTTCTTGCCCTTCTGCTGCACGCGGTAACCGACGCCGGCGAGCTCGAGCTTCTTCTCGAAGCCCTCGGAAACGCCAACAACCATGTTGTGGATGAGGGCGCGGGTGAGGCCGTGGCGGGCACGGGTCTCACGCTCGTCGTCGGGACGGGAAACGGTGAGGACGTTGTCCTCGACGTTGATAGCGAGCTTCTCAAAGACATCGAGCTCGAGCTGGCCCTTGGGGCCCTTGACGACAACGTTGTTGCCGTTGACTGCCACTTCGACTCCGGCGGGAATCTGGACAGGCTTATTACCGATACGAGACACGGTGATCTCCTTTCCTTCTACCTACCGAGCGAATTACCAGACGTAAGCGATGATCTCGCCGCCGACGTTGTGCTTGCGAGCATCGCGGTCGGTCATGACGCCATGGCTGGTGGAAATAATGGCGGTACCAAGGCCACCGCGGACGCGGGGCATGTCGGCAACGCCGGTGTACTTACGCAGGCCCGGCTTGGAAATGCGGCGGATGCCGTTGATGACCTTAGCCTTCTTGGGACCATACTTAAGCGTGATGTGCAGAGTCTTCTGGGGAACGGTGTCCTCGACATCGTAGCCCTCGATGTAGCCCTCCTCGTGCAGAACACGAGCGATCTCGACGAGCTTCTTGCTGCTCGGCATGGAGACCGTGGCCTTGTTCACAGAGTTAGCGTTACGGATGCGCGTAAGCATATCTGCGATCGGGTCTGTAAGGTTCATACAGATTCTCCTTCGTTCTTGATGAACACGTGCTCTTGGTTCTTCGCCGCCCTTAACGGCAAAGCCTTTTTAGCGCGTTTTCCCTGTTCCAAACTGATGCTTGAAACGCTGGTAGTGACTTACCAGCTGGCCTTCTTAACGCCGGGAAGCTCGCCCTTGAGTGCAAGCTCGCGGAAGCAGACACGGCACAGGCCGAACTTGCGGTACACAGAGTGCGGACGGCCGCAGCGCTGGCAGCGCGTGTACTCACGAGTAGAGAACTTCTGCTTGCGATTGCACTTGACGATCATCGATGTCTTAGCCACTTATATCCTCCTCACATAGAGTATTGTTCGCCCCAAGCGCCGCCCCCTTGTGGGAACGGCGCTTATAGGGCAGGTGAACCTATTTCTTGAACGGGAAACCGAAGGCGTCCAGAAGGGCCTTGGCCTCCTCATCGGTGTTGGCGGTGGTCACGAAAGTGATGTCCATACCGCGCTGGTGATCGACGGAGTCGAAGTCGATCTCGGGGAAGATGAGCTGCTCGGTGACGCCCATGGAGAAGTTACCACGGCCGTCGAAGCTCTTGGCGGAGATGCCGCGGAAGTCGCGGATACGGGGGATCGCGACGGAGGTCAGACGATCGAAGAACTCCCACATACGGTCGCCACGCAGGGTAACCTTGCAGCCGATCGGCATACCAGCGCGCAGGCGGAAGGTAGCGATGGACTTGCGGGCACGGGTGATCATCGGCTGCTGGCCGGTGATGGCGCGCAGGTCGCGCACGGCACCGTCGATGGCCTTGGAATCGGTAGCGGCCTCGCCGACACCCATGTTCACGACGATCTTCTCAAACTTGGGGATCATCATGACGTTCTCGTACTGGAACTTGTCCTGAAGCTGCTGCTTGACCTCGTTGTTGTACTTGGTCTTCAGACGCGGCACATACTTCTCTTCTGCCATTGTTCACTCCTTCTTGGGGTTTTAAGCACGGGGCGTGGCCACGATGGGTTGTCCTCGTGCCTCCTGGCTGCATCCGCGCCGCTCATGGCATTTTGCGGTTTGGACTCGACGCAGCAGGAGCCGACAAAACAATCGGTACTATACGCGCATCGGGAGCGTATTTCCAGAAAAACCTCGTCTGCCTGCACAACTCCACAACTCCCCCGCACAAATGGATCCCAAAAAGCAGTTGCGGTGAAATAGGGACTGTTTGGCGGCCTAACAGGCTTAAACAGTCCGTATTTCACCGCAACTTATTGGTGGGGATGCGATTAGCGCTTGCGGGGGACGAGTTTGGTGCGGCGCAGGTGGATCATCTCGGCGGCGATGGAGATGGCGATCTCCTCGGGGTCCTCGGCCTCGATGGCAACGCCGATCGGAAGGTGCAGCTCGTCGATCTGGTCCTGCGTAAAGCCTTCCTGCTCCAGGCGGGCGCGCACAAAGGCCGTCTTGCGGCGCGAACCCAGACAGCCCAGGTAGGCAGGCTTGGCACGCATGGCCTGAATCACCACGTCGATATCGGACTTGTGACCCGCCGTGGCGACGACCACCAAGTCGCGCGGACCGATGGGACACAGCTCGCTCAGGTTCTTGTAATCGACCAGGCGACGATCGTAGACACCGGGCACCCATTCGGGCGTCAACGTGCCGGGGCGGTCATCGCAGGCCACGACGGCAAAGCCCGCCGCCGTGAGCACGCGCGCCGTCGCGGCGCCCACGTGTCCGCAGCCAAAGATGTAGGTCAGGCCCTCGGGGCAGAGCGTCTCGACGTGCGCCGCGGGAATCTCGGAGGCGGCGTTAGTGTAGGTGACCCTACTCCCCTCCTCCACCAGCGAAAGCCCGGGGCAGCCCGCAATGGTGCGGCGCGATTCCTCGCCATGGTACTCGGCCACATCGCCCTCGAGCGCGCTCGCGATAAACGGTTCAAAGTCGATGACGAAGTCGCCGATGCGCCGATAGACCAAGACGTCGGCAATTTCCTGGAACAACGGTGCCTGGGTCGCATCCAGATGTAGGTAGCACAGGCAGATGGCTCCGCCGCAGATCATGCCGGTATCGGAGTTCTCGCCGCCCATGGTGTAGCGGACCAGACGCGATTGCCCCGCGGCCAGCAGCTCTCGCGCCTCGTCCAGCGCAAAGAGCTCGATCTTGCCGCCGCCGATGGTGCCCGCCTGGCTACCGTCGGCAAAGACGGCCATCCAGGCGCCCACGCCGCGCGGCGACGACCCCGCCGTGCCGGCTACGACCACGAGCTCGCACGTCTCTCCAGCACGCAGGGCGACAAGCGCCGCATTCACAACATCGAGCTTTTCCATTGCCGCCTTCTATCCTCTAAAGATATCGGTGAGCATAGCGAGTGCCTCGAGCACGCCGCCGCCGACCGACGTCGCCTTGTCCGAAATGTAGTTGATATAGCTGGCATCGCCGCGCGGATCGACATCGGCGCATTTAAAGCCCTCAGTCACCTGCACGCCGTTCGCCAAAAGCCCGCGCAGACAGCCATCGATCTGCGTGCGCATGGGCGTATCGCCCGCATACCCGATCACATCGCCGGCACTCACGATGTCGCCGATCACATGGTCGGACCTAAACACGCCGGCGGCGGGGCTGTGGATAACACGCTCTTTGCCATATCCGGCGATGACGCCCGGCACGCCCGTGTTGGGCTGGGGCGAACCTTGGGTAATGACACGGCCCAGGAAATGCCCACGCATGGTCTCGACCACGGCGTCGCAATCAACCGGCGCGGTAAAGCCCGGCCCTACTGCAATGACGGCAGGAGCCATGTCGCGCGTGGTACCCAGATTGCGCTTGGCCAGAATCGCGTCGACCACAGCCGCGGGCTTCAGTTCGTCGAGCATCTGTGCCTGGGGATCCACCACCACGGCAACATCCCCTGCTTGGGTAATCTCGAGCGCCTCTGCCGGCGTCTGCGCCAAGCGAGCGCGAATGCCCTCGACCTGGACCTCGCCCAGGCGAATAGCCTCGCAAAAACTGATTGTGCGGCGGATGCACGTGGGAACCGCGATATCGGCCATAACGACCGACACGCCGGCGCGCACCAAGCGAGCGGCGACACCCGTGGCGATATCGCCGGCGCCGCGAACATAAACGAGCATTCCCGGGGCACCTCCCTGTGCTACGGTTTGAGCAGAGCAAAAGCGGCTCGACCGCTACTCTGATGATTATTTATTATCACAGTATTATACGGCGGTGAACAGATGGAAACGGTTAGCGGCAATCTTGCCTCGGCGCTCAGGATCGAGCCGGACATTACCGCGATTATCGGCAGCGGCGGCAAGTCGACGTTGCTCAAAACGCTGGGTCTTGAGCTCATGCGCGCTGGCGGCCGCGTGCTCCTCTGCACCACCACGCATATGCTTCCCGTTGCCGGCGTGCCATGGGACGGGTCGAATCGTCGCCTGGACGCCGTGCCTTGGAAGCCGGGCGCCTCGCATGTCCCCGGTTGCACCTGCGAGGCCTGCGCGGGCCTTGCACGCGGAGGCATCTGCCAGGCAGGCATCTTGGACCCGGAGACAGGCAAGCTCTCCGCCCCCGCCGAGCCGCTCAACGAGCTGGCGCAGCGCTTTGACTATGTGTTGGCCGAGGCAGATGGCAGCAAGCGACTCCCGCTCAAGGCGCATGCCGCCTGGGAGCCGGTAATTCCCGCCGCCACGGCAAACGTTGTCTGGGTCGTCGGCGCCTCGGGACTGGGCAAACCCGTCGCCGAGGTTGTCCACCGCCCCGAGCTCTTTTGCGAGCGTTGCGGCTGCGAGCTCACCGACACTGCCACCCCAGAGCGCGTCGCCCAGGTGCTCAATGCCGAGCTGCGGATGCTGAACCTCAACAATGCCCGCGTCATGCTCAACCAAGTCGACACGCTCAGCGACCCCACGATGGCCGACCGCTTCGAGGCAGCCCTCGGCCGCCCCCTCATCGCCACCAGCCTCAAGTAGCCGGCCCCATCTCGTCAGTTGCGGTGAAATACGGACTGTTTGGCCGCCCGACGGCCGCAAACAGTCCGTATTTCACCGCAACTGAGGAGGGGACACGGCATCTTTGCTGCTAGCGGGGGACGTAGCGGCCGGGCTGGGCTCCGGTGGGCTCGCCGTCGCGTGCCGCCAGCACGCCGTTCACAAACACGGCCTTGGCGCGGCCATGTGCCTCAAAGCCCTCGAGCGGCGTGTAGTCCACGGCCTGATGCTGTGTCGCGGCGCTGATCGTCCAACGCGCGCAAGGATCCCACACGCACACGTCGGCATCGGCACCCTCGGCAAGACAGCCCTTGCGCGGGTACATGCCAAACACGCGCGCCGGGTTCTCGCTCATCAAGCGGCAGAGGTCCTCGGGTCCCAGCTGTCCCTCAAAGCTCGTGGCAATCGCGACGGGACGATGCTCCACGCCGGGCCCGCCGTTGGGAATCGCGCGGAAATCGTCGCGCCCGCGGTCCTTTTGCCCGTGCAGGTTAAAGCTGCAATGATCGGTCGCAATCGTATCGATCTCGCCGGCCACAAGCGCCTCGCGCAGTGCCGCACGGTCACCGGCATGGCGCAGCGGCGGGCTCATCACGTACTTGGCGCCCGCAAAGCCGTCCTCGCCCTGCTCCAGATAGCAGGTGTCGTCAAGCATCAGATATTGGGGGCAGGTCTCGACATAGATATTCTTCTGCCCGCGCGCTTTGGCAGCACGAATGGCCCCGAGCCCCAACTTGGTCGAAAGGTGCACCACGTTGACTGGGGCGTCGCCGGCCAGGTGCGCCAGATACAGCAGGCGGCTCACGGCTTCGGCCTCACACACGTCCGGGCGGCTGAGCGCATGCCCCTCGGGCCCATGAATCCCCTGCTCGTACACGCGCTTCTGCAGCTCATTCACCAGCGTACCGTTCTCGCAATGCACGCACAGTATGCCGCCAATACGCTTGAGCTCCTCGAGCACCTCGAGCGTCTCGGCATCGTCCAGGCGCAAATGATCGTAGGCAAAGTAGGTCTTAAACGACGATACGCCCGCCTCGCGCATAGCCGAAAGATCGGCGCGGTTGCGTTCATTCCACTCGGCGAGTGCCATATGAAAGGCGTAGTTGGCCGTGCAGGTTCCGTCGGCACGGCGATGCCACTCGGCCAAGGCATCGGGCATGGTCACGCCGCGATCAGCCGTCGCGTAGTCCACGATGGTCGTCGTACCGCCGCAGGCAGCCGCACGCGTGCCGGTTTCAAAGCTATCGGCTGTCCAATCCATGCCAGTCCAGCACTGCATGTGCGTGTGGCCGTCGATAAAGCCGGGAAACACCCAGCAGCCCGCGGCGTCCTCGACGGTATCGCCCTCGGCCGGCTCAATCGCCGCGGCAATCCGCACAATCTTGTCGCCCTCCATGGCAAGATCGGCGCGGCGAAGCCCCTGGGGCGTCACGAGCGCGCCGTTTTTGATGATGATCATGTTGCTCCTTATTGATTAATACAGTTGGCCACGCGATCAAAATACGAGCAGGCCGCGATATGCTCCGTTATGCGTCGCTGTCCCTCTGCGGTATCGACATCCCACAGCTCGTAGGCACGCGCCTCGACCAGCACCACGTCGGTACGGTCCTTGAGAATCGAGCCCCCGCCGTCCTTGCCCTCAAGACGCATGAGTGCATCGAATAGTTCCGCCGGAAAGAGCACCGGGCTCGAAGGCTCACCGTTGCACGCCAAGCGCACCGGATGTTTGCGGCCACGCTCGTCAAACGCGCGAACCATGGCCTCAAAAGAGTCCGTGCTCACAAGCGGCTGGTCGCCCGGCAAAAAGAGGCAACCTTTCCAGTTGCGTTCGACTCCCCACGAAAGGCCCGCACGGACGCTTTCGCTGCGCAGCTCGCCATCGTGCAGAACGCACGGGCAATGCTTGTCCTCGCAAATCTGAGCGACCTCGGGCCAACGCGTCGAAACCACGACGTCAAAGCCCCGGGGAACCGAATCGATGGCCCGGGCAATCAGCGGCTCGCCATAGATATCGGCAAGCATCTTGTTAGAGCCAAACCGCTTGCCCTCGCCCGAAGCCATAATGACGCATCCAAGTCTCATGGTGATACCTCCCCCGAAACCATCGTACCCATAACTCGCGCCGCGGGCATCCACATCGAAAGCGCTTATCCCGCACGCCCGCGATGCAAAAAAGGGCACCCCGCCGGTTGGCAGAGCGCCCCCTTTACATGGCTTACCTCAACCCGGCTTTAGGCCTGGAGCCAACGGGCGGTGTTGCGCTCGTCGAGGGCCTTGAGGGTAGCGGCGGGATCGGCAACCTTCTGCAGGAACATCATGGCAGCGATGGCGTACGGCTTGTAGCTGGCCTCCTTGTACATGCCCACGCGGTGCATGTCGAAGACGTCGGCGTTAACCTCGCCGTGCTCACAGGAAACACCGGAGATGTCGGCGGGCAGCGGGTGCATAAAGATGGTGTCTTGGCCGTTGGCGGTCTTCTCCATGAGCTCGGTCGTGGAGCACCAATCCTGATGGGTGGCGTTCTGGGCGAGCAGCTCCTTCTCGAGCGCGGCGATGCCGGCGTCGTCGCCCTCGGCGTACAGATTGGTACGCTTCTCCATGGCGGCAAACGGAGCCCAGCTCTTGGGGATCACGATGTCGGCGCCCTCGAATGCCTCGGCCATGGTGTTGGCCTGCTTAAAGGTGGTGCCGGACTCGGCGGCATAGCCCTTGGCGCGCTCGACGACCTCGGGCATGAGGTCATAGCCCTCGGGGTGAGCCAGGGTGACGTCCATGCCAAAGCGGGGCAGCAGGCTGATCAGCGACTGCGGGCAGGACAGCGGCTTGCCGTAAGAGGGCGAATAGGCCCAGGTGACGGCAACCTTCTTGCCCTTGAGGTTCTCGAGGCCGCCAAACTCGTTGATGAGGTAGAGCATGTCGGCAGAGGACTGCGTGGGGTGGTCGGAATCGGACTGCAGGGAGATGAGCGTGGGACGGTGATCCAGAACGCCGTCCTCGTAGGCCTGCTGCACGGACTCAGAGACCTCGGCCATGTAGGCGTCGCCCTTGCCGATGTACATGTCATCGCGGATGCCGATGACGTCGGCCATGAAGGAGATCATGGTAGCGGTCTCGCGGACGGTCTCGCCGTGAGCGATCTGGGACTTCTTCTCGTCCAGGTCCTGCAGCTCAAGGCCGAGCAGGTTGGCGGCCTTAGAGAAGGAGAAGCGCGTACGGGTGGAGTTGTCGCGGAACAGGGAGACGGCCAGACCCGAGTCGAAGATCTTGGACGAGACGTTGTTCTCGCGCAGCTCGCGCAGGGCGTCGGCGACGATGTAGAGAGCCTTGAGCTCATCGGTAGTCTTGTCCCAGGTGTGCAGGAAGTCGCTGCCGTACATACCCTTAAAATCGAGGCCGTTCAGCTGCTCGACGAGCTCGGTAAACTTAGCGTCCATGGAAATGTCCTTTCTAAAGATGAAACGATCGCAGTGAGTAGATGTGCTCCGGCATGCGCGTGTGGCTAGAACATGCAGAGCACCATGACGAGGACCCGCCACCGTTGAGGAAGCATGGGAGATAACGACCGCGGGCCCCAAGTCAACAGGGGGTGCCGGGGACACGAGCGGCCCCCGGCTCAACAAAATCGAGGAATGGGACTAATCGATCTTGTTGTTGGTCAGACCGGCGCGGAACACGGTGGCGTCGCCATCGGCCTGGCTCGGATCGTAGAGGTTCAGGGCAGCCACGTACATGGCGGCAGCGGTGACCAGGTCGTCCTTGTAGGTGACCTCGTTGGGAGCATGAGCCTGAGACTCGGCACCCGGGCCAAAGCCCACGCAGGGGATGCCGTAGCGGCCCTGGATGGAGACGCAGTTCGTGGAGAAAGTCCACTTGTCGCACAGCGGGCGACCGGTGCGCTTGTCCATGCTGGGCTCACAGCCGATGCGCTCGTCACCAAACATGGCCTTGTGGGCGTCGACGAGGGCCTTGACGTGCGGAGCGGTCTCCTTGTTGATCCACGTGGGGAAGTAAGCCTCGGTCTCGTAGACCTCGCCGGTCCAGGACGGACGGTCGTACATGTACATGGAGACCTTCACGTCGTCGCCGTACTTCTTGGCGGCCGGCAGGTTGCGGATCTCGTCCAGGCAGGACTCCCAGGTCTCGCCGGCGGTCATGCGACGGTCGATGGAGATGGCGCAGGAATCGGCCACGGCGCAGCGGCTGGGGCTGGTGTAGAAGATCTGGCTGACGGTGCAGGTGCCGCGGCCCAGGAAGCGGGCGTCCTCGAAGTGCTCGGGATTGTACTTGGGGTCGAGCATCTTGACGAGACCCTTGATGTCGGTCGACTCGTCGCAGCCGTTGTTGTTGAGGGCGCGGACGTCGGCGATGATGTCGGCCATCTTGTAGATGGCGTTGTCGCCGCGGTCGGGAGCGGAGCCGTGGCAGGAGGTACCGTGAACGTCGACGCGGATCTCCATGCGGCCGCGGTGACCGCGATAGATGCCGCCGTCGGTGGGCTCGGTGGAAATGACGAACTCGGGCTTAATGCCGTCCTTGTTGTAGATGTACTGCCAGCACATGCCGTCGCAGTCCTCTTCCTGGACGGTGCCGACGACCATGATCTTGTAGCCCTCGGGGATGAGGCCCATGTCCTTCATCATCTTAGCAGCGTAGGTAGCGGAAGCCATGCCACCCTCCTGGTCGGAGCCGCCGCGGCCGTAGATGATCTCATCGGTCTCGTAGCCCTCATAGGGATCGGCATCCCAGTTCTCGATGTTGCCGATGCCGACGGTGTCGATGTGGGAGTCGATGGCGATGATCTTGTCGCCCTCGCCCATAAAGCCCATGACGTTGCCCAGGCCGTCGACCTTGACCTCGTCATAGCCAAGGTTCTCCATCTCGGCCTTGATGCAAGCAACAACCTCACCCTCCTCGCAAGACTCAGAGGGGTGAGAGATCATAGCGCGCAGGAAGCGAGTCATATCAGCACGATGAGACTCAGCAGCAGCCTTGATAGCGTCGAAATCGAGTTCTTTAGCCATTGTTCATAACCTTTCAAACGAAGGAATCTACCTGTGAGGTGGCGGAGCGATACCTATTTACTCCGCCCCAACGATTAGCAAGTGGGATATTCGCCTTCCCAAACAATGCGGCGATACTGGTCAGGATCCGTATCGCCCTCGGTGGAGAAGCAGAGCACAGAGCTCGTCTTGTCCAGGCCGATGAGTTCCTTGAGCTCGGCGTACTCGGGATCGAGCATGAGAGTCTCGACCAGGCCGGTGGTCACAGCGCCGGACTCGCCGGAGATGACGCGCGGGTCGCCCTTCTCGGGAGCGCCCAGGGTGCGCATGCCGCGAGCGGTGACCCAGTCGGGGCAGGACACGAAGGCGGTGGTGTGGTTGCGCAGGATATCCCAGCCCAGGATGTTGGGTTCGCCGCAGCACAGGCCGGCCATGATGGAGGGCATGTCGCCGTCCACGATGCGCGGATCGCCGTCGCCGGCGGCAGCGCCCTTGTACAGGCAGGCGGCAGGCGCGCACTCAACCACGACGAAGGTGGGCGGGTTATCGGGATACAGGTTGGTGAAGTAGCCCACCACGGCGCCGGCGAGCGAACCCACGCCAGCCTGGACAAACACGTGCGTCGGGCGGTTGATGGCCATCTCGCGCAGCTGCTCGGCAGCCTCGGAAGCCATGGTGCCGTAACCCTCCATGATCCAGGACGGGATCTTCTCGTAGCCCTCCCAGGCGGTGTCCTGAACGATGACGCCGCGCTCGCAGGCGTCGGCCTCGGCGGCGGCCATGCGCACGCACTCGTCGTAGTTGACCTCTTCAATGGTCACCGTGGCGCCCTCGGCGGCAATGTTATCGAAGCGGGGCTTGGTGGAACCCTTGGGCATGTGAACGACGGCCTTCTGGCCCAGCTTGTTGGCAGCCCATGCCACGCCGCGGCCATGGTTACCGTCGGTGGCGGTAAAGAAGGTGGCCTGGCCAAAGTCCTCGGCCAGCTGATCGGAGGTCAGGTAATCGAAGGTGCAGTCGGCAACGTCCTTGCCGGTCTCGTCGGCAATGTAGTTGGCCATGGCAAACGAGCCGCCCAGGACCTTAAAGGCGTTGAGGCCAAAGCGATAGCTCTCGTCCTTAACGCACAGGTTGGACAGGCCCAGGCGCGCGGCCTGGCCGTCCAGGCGGGCAAGCGGAGTGACGGTGTACTGGGGGAACGACTGGTGGAAGGCACGGGCCTTCTTCACGTGGTCGAGACTCATGATTCCCAAGCGCTTGTCATCGCTCTTGGGCATCGTGTTGCCCGCCCACTGGATCTTATCGGCCATACGGTGAACTCCTTAAGTCCTCTCTTGCCGGCCCCCGCATACGCGTTTCAGCCCGATCCCATTCACACGGCTGAACTTTTATGTGGATGCCAAACAAAAAGTTTGTTAGTAATGTTCTATCACACTTTTTGATTGGCATACCTAACGAATTGTTTGTTGCCGTAATCGGTACCTTTTCGCCGCCGAACGGTCACACAACGCAGCGACGCTTTCGTTATTTGCGAACAGGTGTGGTTTATGGCACAGTGAGCCCAAACTAATTTTTAGGAAGGTACCCATGACCCCCGCACAGATTGAGTTTTACAAGCGCCTCGCACACGGCCTGGCGCTCCAATTTGGCCCCAACTGCGAAGTCGTCGTCCACGATCTGGAGACCGAGGACGTAGACCACTCCATCGTAGTGATCGAAAACGGCCACGTCAGCGGGCGCAAACTGGGTGACGGCCCCAGCCATATCGTGTTTGAGTCCATGCACGAGGGCGCCACCGACGTACACGACCGCGAGCCGTACCTCACTAAAACCACCGACGGTAAGCTGCTCAAATCGTCGACGATCTTTATCCGCAACGACGAGGGCAAGCCCGTCGGCATTTTGGGCATCAACTTTGACATTACGCTTATGAAGGCATTTGAGCGCTCGCTCGACGCTTTTACCGGCACCGGCGGCACGGGCTATACCGAGCCCGAGCCCATTACCAAGAACATCGGCGACCTGCTCGAGGACCTGCTGCACGAGTGCGAGCAGTTTGTGGGCAAGCCC
Organism: Collinsella aerofaciens; assembly: GCA_048501115.1. Taxonomy (GTDB): domain Bacteria; phylum Actinomycetota; class Coriobacteriia; order Coriobacteriales; family Coriobacteriaceae; genus Collinsella; species Collinsella aerofaciens_CD. The sequence goes on from DBFRZS010000044.1 coordinate 33,794, forward strand.
GCGGCGCTCATGACCAAAGACGAGCGCATTCGTGCCATTGGCTACCTCGACCGTCGCGGTGCCTTCCTCATTTCCAAGTCGAGTGAGCGCGCCTGCGAGTTCTTTGGCATCTCCAAGTACAGCTTCTATAGCTACCTCAATGAGGCCAAGGCGGCGGCCGGCGACAAGTAGGCACTCGCCTGGATTGCCCCTCCCTTTTTGGGCGCGAGTTCTGGAAAGCACGAATCCGAGACCGAGCCGCTTGGGAAGTTCCATATAATCGATGTCATTAGTATTTCGAAAGGATGGGACAGAATGGCGTTGAGCAAGGCATCATGCACCGGTCGCGGATTGATTCCGGCAATTGGTGGACATGTGCACCGCATGTTCGATGAGGGTGAAGACGACCTGTTTTCGCTGAGCCTTGACGACGTGATGGATGATCGCCCGTGGACCGCCGACGAACTCATGGGCGGCGGCGGGGCTCGCCCGTCAAGCCCCAATCCCGCACTTGCGCCTGAGCCCGTATCTGCGCCGACTCCTGCGCAGTCGCCTGTTTCGACGCCCGCGCCTACGCCCGCACCCACTTCGGCGCCCACGCCCGCTCCCCGCCCCGCAAGCGACCCGTCCGAGACGGCGGCATTTCTCGCAGCAGCGACGCAGGGCAAATCGGCCGACAGCACCGTTATGTACAGCGCCCAGCAGTTGCCTGTTCCTGCGGCACGCAAGCCTCCGGTCGCAAGGCTCGATGAGCCCGTTGCCCATCAGGTTGCCTACGATTCCTGGGCTGCAACCGATCTGGATGAGACCTCTACCGGCATGCCGGCGCTCGATGTTCCAGTTAACCCGCTTTTTGCCGCCAACACGAGCGCCGCGGACTATGAGGGCGGTGCGGCATATTCCGGTTATTCCGATGGCTATGCTGGCACCGGTCGCATCGAGACCGAGGATTATGGCACCGCATCGAGCGATTATCTCAACGATCCGTACGCCGCCACGCCTGCACCGGAATATGACCCGGAGGCCGCGTCCGCGCCGGCGTATACCAAAAGCACGGGCGAAGAGCGCTTCGCCGATTATTACGCCGAGGAAAAGGCGCTGCGTTTCTCGGAATTTCCGCAGGCAGTCAAGGTTGCCTTTATCGCCATTATCATTGCCCTGCTCGGTGTCATTGCGTTTGAGGGGTTCCAGCTGTTCCGCGGCCCCACCCAAGCGGAGTCGGAGACCCAGCAAAAAGAGGACGACAACCAGTACCTGGACATCAACACCCTCAAGGGCGACCCCAACGACGGGGACGACGAGTAACAGATGCCGAAAACTGAGGGCCGTAAACCAAATCAAGCGACTCGCGGGATTGTGGGGGCGTAGACGGGCGAATGGGCCATCGACGATTTTGAGCTGGCAAGGGCCGGGAATTAGATTCCCGGCCCTTGCCTAGCACTGCTTTATAAGATCGAGTACCGCGGGAATGTCATCGGCATTCCGAAGGGCAACATAGGTTGGTAGGCCCGGGCCAAATCCACCCTGCGTACGCTTGTCCTGGCACATGTCCTCTGGATCCGTTAGATCATCCACACTCTTTGCCAAGCCAACGGCAAGCCAACCACCGTTGCTGGTCCTGCCTTCTAACACGGCATGCAGTTTTCGCTTGCCCGACCTGAAGCCTACATAGTACTTAGCTATGTAGGACTCCCACGAAGGGTTACCACTCAGAACGGACTCGCGCACCTCATCGAAAAGCTTCTGGTTGAGCCCACCTTCGGCAAAGGTGGGGTGATTCTCCTGCAGAGTCCAGATAGGAGCCTCATCAGACTCCCCGCGAGAAGGACGGTACTTGTCGACGACGTCTGCCGGAAGGTCGGGATATTTCCATATCTCACACGCCTCTTTCGCCAGCTCGTTCGCGCGCTGTCCAATCTCTTCCTCACCCCATTTTTCACGCGAGGCGATCGACTTGTTCAGGTAGAGCGGACTGCACTTAAATCCGACGTCAGGCAGATTGAGCTTGTCCGAGAACGACCGGTTTGAGTACTCCTGGTTGTAGCCCGTCAGCGTAAGATTTCCCAAGTTGTTGCACAGCCTGTCGTGGACGTCTTCCCAGTTCTCACCAAGCGATTCCTTCCAGCCGTGCTCATCATCGATCGTCTGGGGCATGATGTGCTCGATCTGGTAATCGTCGGCTGAGATGGACTCCTTCGGGTGGTGCCAGTTCTCCATGCGTTCCAGGTAATAGCGCTTTTTAGAGAAGCGGTTGTAGCAGTCACGCGTCTTAAACTCCTCGACAAAATGCTCGTCTGTCGGAAAGTATGCGGTCATACCGCTGCTGTGGATAAGGAGCATCGCCGTAACGTACTCCTCGATATCGTCCTGCTGCTCGAGATTGCGATACATGCCGGCAAAGAAATTATTTAGGCCCGTGGTAAGTCTGCCGCAAACCGCTCGCCTGAACAGAAACGACTCGATAGTCTCGCAGATACGTAAAAACGCATTGCGGTCTAGTCCATTCCCCTCGTAAACCGAATAAAGCAACATTAAGAGGGGCCTTATCTGCTTCACGTCGAGGCTTACGATTCTGCCGAACACTCGGCGCAGTCCGTCGTCCTTCTCCTTACCAAGGAACAGACTGGCGTATCTATGTGCATACCCTCGCAGCTCCTTAAGCAGGCCCTCGGTGTCACCATCGTAGTCGTCGGCGAAATAGCGCTTAAACTCGTAGTAGGCCTCGTTCTCCTTCGGCATCCTATTGGGAACTTTAAGCCACAGCCAGTACCAGATAAATGCATTGAACTCGTCCTCGCCGCCTTTTCCGAACAAGCACTCGAGTGGATGCCAATAACCCTCATAAAGATTGGTCTGTTCGTCGTTGGGAAGCGACATTAGAACGTAGTTACGGATGAGGTCAATGGGCGTGAGCGGCTTGCCCTTGGAGTTCATGGACTCAAATATGAGCTGGGCATTATCAACGCCAGCGGTGAGCTTAGTGTCGATGACCTGCACGCGGTTTAGCCCCGCCCAAAGCCTTGCAGGGTCGAATGATTTCCCGTGCATCTTTTCACGGAAGAACGCATGGTTTTCGACAATGCGATCCGATTTTTCATCTGGCACGGGAGCCCCAGACACGATGGAGAACAGCGTCTCTTTATCGTCCTGCGAGAGCACCAGCTTGTAGCGTGCCAGACCGTTGTAGTCGTCATCGTTAAAGAGGTAATTTTTCCTCAGCGCCGAGATTTTGAGGTCGCCAAGGAAGCCAGCCTTGTCGGGGTTGCTCTCCAAATAGTCAGCCAAAGCTGCAATCATCAACGAAAACGTCGTCATGCGCTGCTGTCCGTCAATCAGAAGCACGCGCGAAATGCTCGTGGCAGAGCTCTCGGACTCGGGGATATAAAGCATTGACCCCACGAAGTGCGATACGCCATCACGACCCGCTCGCATGACGTCATCCCAAAGCACCTCGCACTCTTTTACACTCCACGAGTAAATTCGCTGGTACACGGGAATGACGAACTGCATCTTCGCCACGCCCATAAGGTCGAGTAGATTTGCCTCGGTTGCTTTCATTTGCGGTTGTCTCCTCTTTCTTGTTTACGCCGTTTGCAGTCAGTCCCCCACTGAGCGGAGGGTGCCAAAGACGAGAGCATCGAAGCACAGAAGCAACCGGGATGCTCATATCGTTAGATTTTACAACGCAAGCAAACGCTTACGCCGTCAGGGTGGCGCGCGATCGCTGCGCGCCACTCCCCAAAATCATACGATGTCAAAAGACTGACACTTGTGTATGCCTTTTGACATTGCCACGGACTTACGGGTTTCTTGTCTCATATGCCAAGAGCGGATATCTAGATCGCTGCCCCTCCCGCCCAAAGGAGCTCGACAAGAACTGATCGAAGGGCAAATCAGACATCGAGCAAGTCGCCGACATGCTCATCGCGCCTCGCAAAAAGATGGGCAAACACGGGACCATCTTAAGCGGTGGCGATGATGACAAGGAATTGCAGCCGAATCGCCCCGACCTATTCGCCACCCGATGCTGGCAAGCTGTTGAGCGGCTCGCTCTCACCGGCGACACCAAGGCGCTTCTGCATCTTCTCGATCTGCTTAAGGGTCGAAGTCAAATACCCAAGACCCTTCTTCAACTGCTTAAGCAACCTGCCATTCCTGCGGTCCCCCTTTCCATTCTCCTTCTCGACATCCTCCTCAACACCAGCGATGCTGCGCTGCACGGCCTCGGCCGCCTTCTGCACCAAAATGGCTCCCTCATGCGGGCAGCGGTCAGTTGCCACATCAAGAAATGCGAGAAGCCTTGAGCATTCAACGAGCACGAACTGCGCATAGTCCTCCCCCATCGACGCCGCCAGGGCAACGCCGCTAGAACCCAAAAGGCCAAACGCAGCGCCGCCGCCAGCAATTAAAGCGGTGCCACCGGCCATGCCCATGCCGCCGGCGGCCAAGGCGCCGCCGCCAGCAGCAGCAAGACTCGCATTGACGAGCGCAGCCCCGTGAAGGCCGACAAACGAGCCTCCAAAGATACCGACAGCAATATCCGGAGCCAATGCCGCGGCCACTCCTCCTGTGCCCAGGGCCGCCGCCACGGCAATGGCGCCGCCTACCAAGACCTTTGGCAATGTACCTGAGAGCTCACGGATATGCGCCCCGCATTGCTTCTCTAGGGAACGCACGGCGTCCAAATCAACCGCGTCTTGTCTCCTGGGAAATTCATCTTTAACCCAAGCCCCGCTCCCCTTCAAACCTTTGTATTCCTTCTTCTCTTCATCTCCTATCTGGAAATAGGGGCGAAACTCAACCAGCTCCTGAGCGATCAGCAAAGCGCGCACCTTGCCGCCTCGCTGCCGCGAAATAGCCTCAAGGGCTCCGTACGCATCTTCCTCGCTCAAAAAATAGCCGCCTGCATCAATGCCTAGGCCATCCGTGACCGAATCCTGCCACGCGCGGGCCCAGCTCCTCTTTTGCCCTTTGCGCACTTCGTTCTTCTCGTTCCCGCAGTCGTAGTTGATGGCGGCAAGCTTCAGCGAGAAGGCAATCCTCGTCGTCTCTCTATCTAGGCTATAAAAGTGGAATCCATCGAAGATATCCTGGCGGCGCCTGGCGCGCTCAGTCCAAGCCTCGGACATTTCCTCCGCCATATAGCCCCAGTCGGCATGGAGTGCAAACGCAAGGCGTCCAACTCCAACGTAGTTTATTCGCAAGAAGAACTTCTGGGCGAACACGACCTTGTTCCCCTCGCATTCGATACCCGCCCTGACCGCCGCCGTCGCCAGATTCGCCAGAACGAACGAAGTACTCGAAACCGTGACCATGCGAGTGAGGGCCCTGCTGTTGTAGGGCATGAAATGCGAAGCCTTGAGCTTGCGCAAGCCGGAGACATCACTCACTTCGCAACGTTCTAGCTCGGCCTTGAGCCTTGAAAGCATGTAGAGACAACGAACGATAACCTCGTTGGCCACGACTGCTGGCACCTGGCTTAAAGCTTGATCGAAAAGACCGACTTCCGTCCGAAGGTCGAAGCGAATGGGCTTGCCGTCCTCGGTTTTGAACGCCGTTCCGTTAAACAGCTTTGAGATCCATTGCTGAATGCGAATATCCTTGCCCTTATAGGCAATCCGCATGTCTTGAAAAACAGGCAGGGAGGAGAGCTCCTTTAGCAGGGACAGCACAACGCCGGGAATACCCGTCCCCTTACCGGGGTTTGAACTAGACCCCGCCATGTCGCTCACGAGATGCATTGCCCAGAACAGAGTGCCAAACGCGATCTTCTCTGGAACGTTCCTGCCTATAAGAGGGCGGTCAGGATCGAAGGCGGCGGCAGGCAGGTCAAAGGCGACAAACCGGCCGGCCGTATCGGTGCCATAGCCTTTGCACGTGAATTGCGAGAGGATCGAACACGCAAGGCCAACCAAGCTCGGGTGGTGCGAGAAATCCCGCAGATGATGTTGGAGCCCGCCGCCAAACTCGGCAGTCAGCTTGTCCGCGGCAAGAGGAAACCCTTTCTCTAGAAAGCGAATAGCGTCTTCTAGAGTTGCATCCGCCTTTGTCATACCCGCAGACTTGGCAATCGTAAGAACGAATTTGCCAACCTTCTCGTCGCCCCACTCTTTGGCACCCTCTAGGTTGAAGTCTTTCTGCCACAGGATATTCAACGCGCCCGTGAGGAGCCCGCTAACGGCTGCAAGTTCATAGTCGAGCTTCGTAGCCTTTTCAGCCCGAGGGTCAAAATCAAAGAGGAGCTCCTCCCCATCGGGAGCGTCCTTAAAACCAACCAGCACGGCGCTACCGTTCAGCGGCACAGATGCAACTTTGGGCAGTTGAGGCATGGTGTAAACTATCTCGCCGCCACTAAAAACAAGTTCGTCTGCCATACCGGCTTCCTCCTGCAAACGCGTAAAACTAGATTGCTCCACGCCGCCAAATCCCTCTCGTAGAACTACTCGATAATCTCGATGATGCAGTTGCTCAGAACCTCGTCGGAACTGTTCACCTCTGGCAGCCTGTACGCCTCATTGTGAACGATAACGCGCGCAGCGTCACGGGTCTATGCCTGCCCATCCAGCGAATCATGTTAGCAAGCCGTTCTTCGACAATGGATGCCATCTCGGTGTCCATACTCTTGACCTGCCTGGTCTCGGCGGGCGTCAGCGTGTCCTTGAATAGCATCTCAAGCACAGCCCTCTGATGCTGATTCTGGAATCCTTCCCGCAACCATTCCTTCTGCTTACGCCCAATGGGCACCCGCCTACCTTCCCGCCGCCTTCAGCTTCAGCAGCAGGTCGCCCAGCTCGGGGCACTTGCTAGAAAGGCGCGTCTGAGCTCGCTCGCCCATCCCCCACCGCTGGCGGACTTCCTGGGCGCGCGGGCTCACGCGGTAGTCCCCGTCCATCACCTGCTTGAGCAGCTTGGCGGTCACGCGCGCATCGGCAAGGGCGCTGTGGGCGTGACCCGTCGACTCGTCGAACTCGATGCCAAACCACGTCGCCGCGTCACTCAAAGAGACGCACCCGTGGCTGCCCACGTCCATGATCGAGGTGTAAAACGCCTGCAGGTCGGCCCAATCCGTAGGAAATGCGGAAAGATCGATGTGCTTTGCCTGGCACTCGGTCAAAAGCTGTCGACGGTCCGCCCCGCTCCAGCAAACTACCTGTGCGGAGTAGCGACCGATCCAATCGCTGAGCCTTTTGATTACCATGTAGAGCGGATCGGCCATCGCAGTGTCCACGGCCGATATCCCCGTAAGCTCGCGGACGGAAAACGCAACGCCTTCGGTAAATTCCGTCTGCACAAACTGCGAGAACTCGCCCATAACGTTGCCGTGGTAATCGAGCTTGACGGCGCCGACCTCGATAATCTCATTACGCAGCCCACGTCGCTGGCGCTGCTTTGGCACCGGCGCAAACTCAAAGTCCAGCACAATCTGGCGCGCAAAGTTCGTCGTATCGATAGCCGAGATACACGGCGTCTTTTCAGCTGACACGGTTAGGGCCTTTCTCCGTTGCTGGCCGCTTACTACACAGGCGGCTACATTGCCGTAAGGATAGGCGCCCGTGCGGACATGAAAGCAGGGCGCAATACCATGCGCTAATCACACGCCATGCAGACGGCCCCAAGAGAGTCGCCCGCTCTATTCAAATGCATGAAAAAGATTTGGGCCCGGTGACTTGAATCAGCGGTCATCCCGGGCCCATCAGAGCTCGTAGAGCTCTTGGTTGCTTTGGTCTCGCTCTTCACGGCGCTTATCGAACTTTCCGAGGCACTCAAGCAGCATTCGAAGCATAACAAGTCGCTGCCATTAAGGCACTGACCTCTTGACCAAGCAACAGCGCTGCCCAGCTATCACCCTTGGGCTGCCGTCAACTTTATTCTATCCGCGAGCATCTGGTTTACCAAATGGATTTTCGGTAAAGGAAGCACGGCACGCCCGCAAAACCACTACGCCCCAAGTGCCGCCATGGGAATCACCGCCACGCCGTCGTCGCGTGTGTAGGCAATGCTCCCCTTTCCAACCACGACCGCCAAAAACGCCGGCGCGGCATTCTGGGCGGCAGGATTGGAGAGCACTTTCCTCTCCAGCGCCTTGAGATTTCTCGCTCCATCGTCTGCTTTCGCATCACTCAGCTTGACCTCGATGGCTCCCCAGCGCCCGTCGTGCTCAACGATCAGATCGACCTCAAGGCCCTTCTCATCTCGGAAATAATGGACACTGTTGTCGACACCGCCGTAGGTGGAAAGGAACACGCGCACGTCGCGCAGGACGAGATTCTCAAAGAGCATCCCCAGCGTTTGCATATCGCCAAGCAGCCGCTCAGGGGTAGCCCCCAGCAACGCCGCCGCAAGTGACGGGTCACAGAAGTAGCGCTTGGGGCGCACGCGAACGCGGGCCTTCGAGCGCATGGGCGGCTCCCATCCGCACAGGTCCTCGGTCAGCTTGAGCCTGTTGAAGAGGTCCAAGTACGTAGCGATGGTCCTCTCGTCGGGGCCCGCCTCACCGTACGAGGCGTCCTTTACGAGCGTCTTGTACGTGACAGCCTGGCTCTCGTTCATTGCAAGAGCTCGCAAAAGGCCGTGTGCAAGCTCGGGCGACATGCCCTCGTCCAGCACGTTGACGTCGAGCACCGAGTGCACGTACTGGCTTGCCGTCTCTCGCGCAAGATCTTCCGAAAGCCCAAGATTTGCAGGCCAACCGCCCCTGCAGCACCAGCGGGCGACGTCATCCACAGTGCTCTCGCGACGCTGAGGGGCAAAATCCTCGCCCTTAAAGAGGCTTGCCAGTGACACGAGCGGCTCGCCGTCGCCCGACTCACACAGGGCCATGGGGCGCATTGACAGACGGGCGATCCTACCCGTGCCGGAATGACGAACATGGCTGCGCTCCTCGCTTTTGAGCGCGGTCGAGCCCGTGAGCAAAAGTGTCCCCCGTTCGTTGCCGCTCGCGTCCACGAAACGCCGGGCGGCATCCCAAACCTCGGGCACCTCCTGCCATTCATCGACCAGGTGTGGCGCATCGCCGATGAGCGCCAGGCTTGGGTCGACCTCTGCCGCCGCACGCTGCGCAGGCTCATCGAGCCTGGAGACGCTCGCCGAGCGAGAGAGCGCCGTCCAGGTCTTGCCGCACCATTTGGGGCCGTTGATCTCCACACAGCCAAACGCCCGCATAAGGGTGTCGAGGCGCTCCTCTATGAGCCGGGGCCTATATCCCTTTTGGGTCAATCTCTTTGGTGCATCCATAGACGGCCGTCCCTCTCTATCACGCGATATGCGAAATTACGCCATTCTCAATGCTGATTTTACGCTACTTTCAATGTAGTTTTTACGCCATGACAGATATAGTTTTTACGCCATGACAGATGTAGTTTTTACGCCATTTTCATTGAAGGTTTTACGCTTGGCATCCTTAGCGCGACCCATTCCGAGCATCACATCAGAGCGTGCTTGGTTATCTCCGCTCGCACATCTCGGCAAACGAAATCAGCTTGACGTCTCCCCTACTCTCCGCGGCATCCCGACATCCCTGCGTAAAGCCGCTTTTTGAGAAAAGCGCATAGCTTTTTCGTTGCCGTCTAAAGAGCTCGCTTCGGTGCACGAGCTTTTGCAGCACGTCCTCGCCCACCGGTTCATTGCGCCATTTGCACTCCGCAAACAGCGCAGCGCCCTCGCCATCGTCAACAATCAAGTCGATTTCTTCCTGCATATGCGTGCGATTATCCGTCCCCCACCAACGCCCGACGCTCGCTGGAACCGCATCGAGCTGGTCCGCGCGCGCGAGTTCGTACACGTATTGTCTGCATATAAGCTCAAAGACCGTACCCATGTAATCCGATACGTGCGGCTCAATGCGCTTATACGCCATCTCGGCCATATCGTTTTGAATCAGCCCAATGTTCTGCGGCACAAACTTATACCAGAACCTAAACATCTGGTCGCTCAGCAGATACACGGCTCGCTTATTGCTCGTCTCGTTTAGGGGCAGCTCGCGCTCGACAATCCCAAGCGACGCCAGCTTATCCACATAGCTCTTTACGTTGCTCGCAGGGATTCCCGTAGAGCTCGCAATCTCCGAGATCTTCGAGCGCCCCTGAGCAATTGCTTGCACGATCGCATCATATTGCTCGGGATTGCGGCACTCTTGCAATAGCAGGTTACTCGGCTCCTCAAAGAGATAGCCCGTAGGAGTAAGAAAAAGACGTTTGATGTTGTCCTTGAGCGGTGCGGCAGGATCGACTTTCTCGATATATGCAGGAATGCCACCTGTCATGCCATAGCAAACTGCAGCGTCTTCGCGACCCATGCTCTGCCACAACCCGAGGGTCGTCGTAAAATCGAGCGGCATGATCTTAAACTGGGCCGTACGCCTACCGTATAGTGGGCTCTCGTAGCCCAACACCTGTTCCTCCATAAACGAAAGAGACGAGCCGCATAGGATCAGCATTAGCCTGGTCTCTTTGTATAAGTGGTCGATCTTGTCTTGCAGCAACGAGCTGATCTCGGGATTCGATTGGGCGAGATAGGGATACTCGTCAATCACGACAATCAAACGCTCCGTTCGAGCCATGGTGACCAATGCATCGAACGCCTCGTCAAAACTACGAAACGACACGCCTGCAGCACCAACCGAGCCTGCAAGTATCGCCTGGCTAAAGCCGTGCAGGTTTGCCTCCGCATTGGTACGACGAGCTTGAAAGTAAATAGCCTTCTTGCCTTGGATGAACTCTGTGATAAGGCGCGTTTTACCCACACGACGGCGGCCGTAAATCACAGGCATCTCAAAGGAGTCCGTGCCATACAGTCGATTGAGCTCGGACATTTCCGCTGTTCTTCCGACAAACATAGACCATCCTTCCTTTACGTTATAGCTAGCTATATTATACCTTCCTATAATATAGCTAGCTATAACGTAATTCGACAAGCGGCGCACACGAAAGGGGCGGTACACCACCGCACGTGGACCGTTCCGGAAAATGCATCCCGTTCTGGAGCCAAAAACTGGGCCGTAGTTTCCGCCAAGCATCCCATCCGGAAAGCGTGTCCCGTTCTGAGCGCCAAATCCGGGACGCAGTTTCCACTCCAAACAAAAGGCCCCGGCTCGCGATAAAGTCGAGGCCAAAGGCACAGCATATGCAGTTGGTGTTGAGCGCGAACAGCTCGTCAACAATGGCCGTCCACGCTCTACCCTACCCGCGGCGACGGGCGCGGCTGTAGGGCGTATCCACCATGGGCAGATCCGGGCGCAGCTTGCCGTCAAACGCGCGGTAGGCGTTCTGTACGGCGGGCGCCGTGGGGATCGTTGCGATCTCGCCAATGCCCTTGCCGCCATATGCCACGGGCAGCAGCTCGTCCTTCTCCACGTAGATGGCGTGGATATCCGGAATCTCGGGCGCACGGAACAGCCCGAGCGTACCGTACCTTGCCTGGGGCACGCAGTCCTTGAGCGGCCAATCCTCGGTAAGCGCGTAGCCCATGCCCATGAGCACGCCGCCTTCGATCTGACCCTGGATGGAGATGGGGTTGACCACCTTGCCGGAATCGTGCGCGGCATAGACCTCGCTCACGCGACCGCCATCGTCCAGAATGACCACATGCGTGGCAAAGCCGTAGCAGATGTGGCTCTTGGGATTGGGAACGTCGGCGCCCAGCTTGTCGGTCGGCTCCAGGTACACGTAGCCAAACTCGCATCCCTCGAGCGCCTTGATGGCGGCCGCGGGATCCTGAGGATGCATACCCTGGCCGGCGACGAGCTCCTGCGTGTGCAGCTGATAGGCGCGACCGTCGTCGTACTCGATCTTGACGCCGTCGCCATGCGCATTCACGGGAGCGGCGGGCGCAGACTTGCCGGCCTCGATATCAAGCATGGCATCGCGCAGCAGGAAGGCGGCACCGCGCACGGCCTCGCCGGTCACGACCGTCTGACGCGAACCAGACGTGGTGCCGGAGTCGGGAGCGTTCTCGGTGGAGCACTCGCCGTTGGCAATGCAGCGAAGCGGCAGGCCGCATGCCTCGGCAACGTCCTGCAAAAAGACCGTGTTGCAGCCCTGGCCGATGTCGGACGTAGCGGCATAGACCACAGCCACGCCGTCCTCGATGCGAATCTTGCAGCGGCCGGCATCGGGCAGGCCCACGCCCACGCCGGCGTTCTTCATGGCGCAGGCGATACCGGCGTGTCCGGGATGCGCATAGTAGGCATCCTTGACCTCGAGCAGCGTCTCCTTCAGCGCCGTGGAGCAGTCGGCAATCTGGCCGTTGGGCAAAACCTCGCCCGGCTCGATGGCGTTTTGGTAACGAATCTCCCACGGATCCAGGCCGGCCTTCTCTGCCAGCAGGTCGATCAGGCTCTCGAGCGCAAACTCGGACTGGCAAACGCCAAAGCCGCGGTACGCGCCGGCGGGCGGGTTGTTGGTGTAGTAGCCAAAGCCGCGAATGTCGGTGTTCTGGTACTTGTAGGGGCCGACAGCATGCGTGCAAGCGCGCTCGAGCACCGGGCCGCACAGCGACGCGTAGGCGCCGGTATCAAAGTTGATCTCGCAATCCAGGCCGGTAAAGTTGCCCTCGGCGTCGCAGCCCAGTGTAAAGGTGCCGTCCATGGCATGACGCTTGGGATGGAAAGCGAGTGACTCGGCACGCGTGAGCTTGCACTTCACAGGACGCTGGAACTTATAGGCGGCGAGCGCGGCCAGGTGCTGGATGGACACGTCCTCCTTGCCGCCAAAGCCGCCACCCACGAGCATAGTCTCTACAACCACACGCTCGGGCTCGCTATCCCAGCCAAACATGTGGGCGCACTCTTTACGCGTATCGTAGGCGCCCTGGTCGGTCGACTGCACCTTGACGCCGTTCTTGTACGGGAAGGCAACGGCGCACTCGGGCTCCAAGAAGGCATGCTCGGTAAAGGGCGTGGTAAAGCGCTGCGTCACGGTAAACGCGCTCTCCGTCAGCGCCTTGGCGGCGTCGCCGCGCGTCACGTGACGGCTCTGACACACGTTGTCCTTGAGCTCCACTGTGTTGCCAAAGGCAAAGAAGCTGTCGTGCAGGCGCGGGGCGTCGGCAGCCCTGGCCTCGACAATGTTGCGCACGGGCTCCAGCGGCTCGTAGTCAATCTTTACGAGCTTCTTGGCCTTCTCGAGCGTCGCCTCGTCCTCGGCAACCACCAGCACGATGGCATCGCCCACGCAGCGGGTGATATCGCCCTGGGCGATCATGACGTCCCAGTCCTGGATAAGGTGGCCGACCTGGTTAACCGGCACGTCCTCGGCGCGCAGGATGCCCACCACACCGGGCAGGGCCTCGGCCTTGGAGGTGTCGATGGAGAGCACACGGGCGCGCGGATACTTGGAGCGCACGGCGCTGGCATAGGTCAGGCCCGGCTGATCGAGCTCGTCGATATCGTCGGGGTACTTGCCCTCACCGAGCACCTTCTTGCGCACGTCGATACGAAAGGCGCGCTTGCCCACGCCGTAGTCATCGCCGCGCTCCAGGTCCTCGTCGATCTGCTTTTCGCCGCGGAGCACCGCAGCGGCCAGCGAGATGCCCTCGATAATCTTTTTGTAGCCGGTGCAGCGGCAGACGTTACCGCGAATGGCGTACTTGATCTGCTCCTCGGTGGGCTCGGGGTCCTCGGCGATGAGCGCCGCACCCGCCATGACCATGCCAGGGATGCAAAAACCGCACTGCACGGCGCCCACAGCGCCAAAGGCGTACACAAAGGCCTCGCGCACGTCCTCGGGCAGGCCCTCGACGGTCACGATGTTGCGACCGGCGGCAAGAGCGGTGGTCAGCACGCACGCCTTGACGGCTGCACCGTCCACATGGATGGTGCAGGTGCCACAAGCACCTTCGGAGCAGCCGTCCTTGGCGGAATGGATATGCAGGTCGTCGCGCAGGTAGCGCAGCAGCGGTTTGTTTTGGGTCGTCGTGCGCTCGACGCCGTTAACGGTAAAAGTGAATTCCTGTGCCATGGTGATTCCCTTCTACACGCCGGCGGCGATGCCGGTGCGGTCGTGGATGGCGCCATGCGGGCAGACGACGGCGCACATGCCGCACGACAGGCAATCCGCACCGTCGATATGGGCGCAGTTGTCCTCGATGCGGATAGCGCCGGCAGGGCACTTTTTGGCGCACATGCCGCAACCGATGCAGCTCGTATCGCAAATCTTACGGGCGATGGCGCCCTTATCGGTGTTGTTGCAGCGCACCAGGATATTCTGGTAGCCGGGAACGAAGGCAATCACGCGCTGCGGGCACGCCATGCCGCACAGGCCACAGCCCGTGCACTTTGAGCGATCCACGCGGGCGATGCCATCGACCAGCGCAATGGCACCGTGGGGGCAGGCCGTGACGCAGGCGCCACAGCCAATGCAGCCTTCGCTGCAGCGGGCGTCGCCGCCTGCGGAGGCGCAACCGCTTCCGCAGGCAACGTAGGCCACGTTATGTTGAATGGATTTGGCCATAAGAGACTCGCCTATTTCTTAAGGAGATACGGATAGTTGTCGCGCACAGCCCTGATGGTCAGGCGGACGGCCTCGGGAAGGCCGGTGTTGACGGCATCGACCGAGACGGTGCGGACCGTGCCGGCGACGCGGACCTTAAAGTGGTCCTCGTCCACAGCCAGGAAGCCCTCGTTCTCGGAGTTCTCCATGTCCTGCTCGCTCCAGAACAGGGTGAGCTTGTCCTTGTAGGGACGGCCCTCCTGGTAGGGGCAGAACACAGCGCAGTTGCCGCACTCGTTGCACATGCCGTCGACGTGGACGACCTGATGCTTGGCGAGACCCGGCACCTTAATGGCAACGTTGGCGCGGTTGGGGCACACATCGCAGCAGACCTCGCACACCGAGCCGCAGCCCAGGCAGCGGGTCTTGGTGCAGTTGCGCTTGTCGCGGCACAGCGACCCCTTGCGCTCGTAGCAGGCGTCCTCGCGATCGGCCTGAGCATTCTGGTCGGCGTACTTGTTAAAGTCCACACCGGCGATGGCACGGGCGACCTCGGCGGCATCGGCGATAGCCTCGACCACGGTGGCAGGACCGCGACGGCAGTCGCCGGCAGCCCAAACGCCCTCGACGCCGGTGGAGGTGGCGGCAAGACGGCCGCGACGGTCGTGCTCGACGCCCGTGGCATCGTACAGGCTGGCATCGATGCCCTCGCCCACGGCGCAGATCACCGTGGTGGCGGAAAGCTCGACGGTCTCGCCCGTGGCGACGGGGCTGCGACGGCCGCTTGTATCCGGCTCGCCGAGCTCCATGACGTCGCAGGTCAGCACGGAGCCGTTGAGTGCCTTGGGCGCCAGCAGCTCGCAGAGCTCAACGCCGTCGGCAAGAGCAAGATCGAGCTCTTCCTCGTCGGCGGGCATCTGCTTCTTGGTGCGGCGATACACCAGGCGCACGTTCTTCACGCCAGCCAGACGCTTGGCCACGCGGGCCGCGTCCATGGCGGTGTTGCCGGCGCCAATGACCACGACGTCCTCGCCCAGCTCGAGTTTCTCGCCCTTCTTGGCGGCCTCGAGGAACTCCAGCACATCGAGCTCGGCACCCTCGCCCAGGCCCGCAGAGCCGGGCATCCAGGCACCGGTGGCCACGACCACGTCGGTAAAGCCTTGAGCCTTGAGCTCGTCGATGGAATCCACGCGAGCGTTGAGCTGCACCTTGGCGCCAAAGGCCAGGCAGAGCTCGGCATCGTGGGAGATATCGTCGCTCGCAATGCGGAACTCGGGGATCACGTGGCGGACCACGCCGCCGAGAGAGTCGCGGGCCTCAAAGATGGTGACGGGCACGCCGGCACGCGTCAGGAAGAACGCCGTCGCCAGGCCGGCCGGGCCGCCGCCGATAACGGCAACGTTGCGCTCACCGTCGTTGGCGATGGCCTGGGCGCGCAGCTTGGGCAGCACGGCGGTCATGGCCTCACGGGCGGCCTTGAGCTTGCTGGCGCGAATCTGGGCACCCTCGGGCTCGTAGAACGCACGCTCGCAGGCACGACCGCAGGGATGCGGGCAGATGGTGCCGGTAATAAACGGCAGGGCGTTGCGCTCGATGATGATGTTGAGTGCGTCCTCGTAGCGGCCCTCGTCAACAGCCGCCAGATAGGCGGGAATATCCTGTTGGATGGGGCAGCTCGTGCGGCACGGCGTGGTAAAGCAGTCGGAAAGCGGGCTCTTGCCGGCGACCTTGCGGTCGGGCAGCGGACGCAGCGGCTTCTTGTAGAGCGGGTTGGTGAGCGAGTCAGCCTGAATCGCGGTCACAGCCTTGAGAGAGACGCCCGCGAACGACTTGCCGTCCAGATCGCCAAATTCGCCGGCCATCTGACTAAAGCGCTCGTAGCCACCGGGCTTGAGCACGTCGGTCGCCAGGGTAACGGGCCAAATGCCGGCATCGTACAGGGCGCGGATGTTGTAGACCGTGGCACCGCCGGAGTAGCTGATGCGCAGCTTGCCGTCAAACTGCTCGGTAATGCGGCGGGCAGCCTCGATGGTCAGCGAGAACAGCGAACGGCCGGACATGTACATCTCGGTAGAGGGCAGCTCGTTCCTCGTCACGTCGACGGGGAACGTGTTGGTCAGCTTGACGCCAAACTCCAGGCCGCGCTCGGCGCACAGGGCGATCAGGCGCTCGAACATAGGCACGGCATCGGCCCACTGCAGGTCCTCGCGGAAGTGCGTGTCATCGAAGACGATGTAGTCAAAGCCCAGCTCGTTGAGGCGCTGGCGGGCAAACTCATAGCCCAGCAGTGTGGGGTTGCACTTGATGTAGGTGTTGAGGCCCTTCTCGGTGATCAGATAGGTCGCGATGCGCTCGATCTCGGCCGGCGGGCAGCCGTGCAGGGTAGACTCGGTGATGGAGTTGGAGACGCGTGCCGGGATGGACTCGACGAACGCGGCGTCGACATGCTCAAACTTGTCCAGGTTGGCGAGCGCCCATGCGCGGCACTCGTTCCAGACGTCGGAGCCGCTGGCGTCCTTCATGCCCTCGATGTAGGCGTCGACCTTGGGGCTCTTGATGCCCTCCAGGTCATAACCCACGGACATGTTGAAGACAAAGCCGTCCGGGCTGCCCAGGCCGTACTCGCGAGCGATCAGGTGGCAGGCAAACCATGCCTTCACGTACTCGGCAAAGGCCTGCGGAACCTCGAGCTCGGTCGACCACTCGCAGTTGTAGCACTCGTCCTGCGCCACGATGCAGGGCTTGTTCACACACTTGGAGAGCTCCTCGCCGTCCATAACCTGAACGGTCTTAAGCTCAAAGAAGCGGGAACCGGCCACATAAGAGGCCACGATGTTCTGGGCAAGCTGCGTGTTGGGACCGGCGGCCGGGCCAAACGGAGTCTCGATGCGCTCGTCAAAAATGGGAAGCGCGCCCTCCTGGTTGGTCGTGACCATCTTGCGCACGCCAAAGACGGCGCCCTGAGTCTTGTGCTCCTCGATGATCCAGTTCATCAGCTGCGAAAACGGGATCGGCCTCATGATGTCGCTCATAGTGAGCTCCTCTCTGTAACGCCCGGCGAGACCGCGCGGCGGGCGCAAATACGGTGTAGCGCTAGCACAGCGCCGGCGACCCCGCGGAGGTCGCCTATACGCGCGTCGAATGCGGCGAAACACCCGACGCGCGTGAATCTACTTGTGAATTAGTAGGTGCAATCGTTGAGCGTGCTCCAGAGCTTCTTGGACTCAGCCATGGTCCACGCGTTGATCTTGTCCTCATCAATCCCAACGAACTCGCGATCCTTGTACAGGACGCGGCCGTTGATGATGGTGGTGCGGCAGTTTTTACCCATCATGCCAAAGAGCATGTGGCCGTCGATGTTCTCCTCGCTCAGCGGCGTAAAGGGCTTGTAGTCCATAACGATAACGTCGGCGGCAGCGCCGGCCTCGAGCACACCAAGCTTGCGATCGAAGTACTTGCTCGCCATCTTGGCGTTGTTCTCAAACAGCATCGTCATGGCCTCGCACCAGCCCACGTTGGGCATGGCAGCGTTGTGGCGCTGAATGATCAGGAAGACCTTAAGGCTCTCGAGCATATCGTGGGTGTAGGCGTCGGTACCCATGCACACGGGGATGCCGCGGCGGAAGAACTCGAGCACGGGGGCGCAGCCCACGGCGTTGCCCATATTGGATTCGGGGTTGTTGACCAGCCAGGTGCCGGACTCCTTGACGATATCCATCTCGGCAGGCGTCACGTGGATGCAGTGGCCCAGCATGGTGTCGGGACCAAGCAGGTTGTGCTGCAGCAGGCGCTCGACGGGGCTGATGCCACCGCGGTTGAGGCGGGAGTCCCACACGTCATTCATGCCCTCGCACACATGGATGTGGAAGCCGGTCAGGCCGTTGTTGGCCTCGGCCATCTTGTCCATGGTCTCGTCCGACAGCGTAAAGGTGGCATGCCCGCCAAACATGGCAGCGATCATGTGGTTGTCGTTATCGCGACGCTCCTTGGCGGCCCACTGGGCAAATTCGGCGTTCTCGGCAATGGCCTGGTCGCATTTTTCCTGGCCACGGCGATCGGAAACCTCGTAGCACAGGCACGAACGCATGCCCAGCTCCTGAGCTGCATCCTTAATGGTAAAGAGGCTTCCCGGGATCTCGCAGAAGCTCGCATGGTGATCGAAGATCGTGGTGACGCCATCACGGATGGAGTCCAAAATCGTAGCATAGGCGCTGGCCTTGGTGCCGTCGAGCGTCAGGTTGTCGTCGATCTTCCACCACTGCTGCTCGAGATTCTCCAAGAAGTTGGTGGGGTTGCAGCCCTTAATGGCAAGGCCGCGGGCCAGACCCGAGTAGATGTGGGTGTGGCAGTTGATGAGTCCGGGCATGATGAGGTTGCCCTGGGCATCGACGTACTCGGCATCCGGGTACTTGGCCTTGAGCTCGCGCTCGGGGCCCACTTCGACGATCGTATCTCCGTCAATGGCGACCGCACCGTTTGGAATAAACGGGGTCTGAGCGTTGCGGGTAAAGACGGAACCGTTAGCGACCAGAAGCATGGATGCTCCCTTCAACATCAGAGGCGGGGTTTGACACCTCTGACATGGCGGAGTGCGAAGCGCCGGCCTACACCGGAAACGGGCCCTCTCCCGTCAACGCTTCACCAAAGGGACAAACCCTTTGAAGTGCGGCTTGGTGCCGCATGGCGTCGGCGGACGAGGCGATGCGTCCGCCGACGAATAGCACCGAATTGGTTACTTCTTGCTCTCGGGCAAGACCAGATCCACGGCAGCGTCCTTGGCAGCATCGATGTGCTGAGCCACGACCGGCGTCTGCGGAAGGATCAGGTTAAGGACAATGGCCATGATGGCGGTGGGGGTTACGGCATTGGAGCCGATGACGGTGGACACCCAGGCGGGCATACCCTCGCCGGCAAGGCAACCGCTGGCCATCCAGATACCCAGGCCAAAGACGACGGAGGTGCCGACGATGGTGGTGGTGCGCTGCGTGAGGCCCTCGCGGGTGAACATGCGCACGCCGTTCATGGTGATGGTGCCAAAGACGCCGACGGTCGCGCCGCCGATGACGGGCTGCGGGATAGCGGAAAGGACGGCAGAGAGCTGCGGGAACAGACCGGCGATGGCAAAGACGGCCGCAATGATTACAAAGACCCACTTGTTGACGACCTTGTTGGAGCAGATGATGCCCACGTTCTGGCCAAGGGCGCTGGTGGGAAGACCGCCCAGCAGACCGCCGACCATAGAGGTGAGGCCCTGGGACACGATAGCGCCGGAGAGCTCGCGCTCGGTGGGCATACGGTCGATGGAGCCCAGGCAGGCGGCGGAGACGTCACCGATAACCTGGATGGCAACCATGGGGAACACGACGGCGAGGGTAATGCAGACCTCGGGATCAAACTCGAGCGCGTAGGGCATGAGCTTGGGAAGAGCGAAGACCTGAGCGGTGGCGACGCTGGAGAAGTCGATCATGCCAAAGGGGATGGAGACGATCATGCCAACGATCATGCCAAAGAACACGGATCCCAGCTTGAGCGTGCCCTTGCCAAAGTTGGCGAGCGCAAAGACCACGGCGAAGGTGATAAGAGCGACGCACCAGGCCTGCGGGGTGCCCCACAGCGGCGTACCCATACCGCCGGCCATATACTTGACGGCCGTGGGATACAGCGAAACGCCGATGGAGAAGATGACCGTACCGGTCACGACGGGCGGGAACAGCCACTTGATCTTGCTGTAGGCCAGACCAAAGAGGACCGCGACGGCGCCGCCGACGATCTCGCCACCCAGCAGCGCACCAAAGCTAAAGCCCGAGGCACCCATGGCCTGCAGGGCCGGCAGGAACGCGAACGAAACGCCCATGACGATGGGCAGGCCGCCGCCGATGCGACGGAAGGGAGCGAAGGCCTGAAGGGCCGTGTCGATCGCCGAAAGAATGAGCGCGACCTGGATGATGTCGGTACTCTGCTGGCTATTAAAGCCGTAGACGCCGGCCATGATGACCGCCGGGGTAATGATGCCGGCAAACGATGCCAGTACGTGCTGAAGGGCACACGGGATCATTTCCTTAACGGGAGGCATGCCTTCGCGAGTGAACAGGGCTTCAGTACCGTTCGTAACCGTCTCCTGGGTCATTTGACCACCAATCCTCGAAGTAGTTGTTTTCGCATCTGACGCTCTATTGTGACGCAGTGCGGGGTTGAGGTTGTGCCTTCATTGCATATCGTATTAAAGATGATTCTCATTCTCAATAATAATTTTTTGTTATCAGACTATTCTTCAGCTGAAATTACGCATTTCCGCAGGTCAGGAAAGTGTCTGGTCAAAATAACATCTAACATTTCTTTTGGTCAACCGTTTACCGCTAAATTCCTACCGTTCGTCTGCATTACGCAATGTACCTGCGGATATACGAGATGATGGGCAGCGTGTTACCATGAGAAAAAATTGTTATGAACATTTCCGATTTCACCCAAAGGAGTTGCCCGTGAACGAGACCGTACGTCGCTTTTTGCCGATGGTCGATTTTCTGGAGCAGATACTCGGCAAAAACAGCGAAATCGTGCTGCACGATTTCTCGGATCCCGACCACGCCATCGTCGATATTCGCAACGGCATCGTGAGCGGCCGCAAGGTCGGCGGTCCCGCCACCGATCTGGCACTCAAGATCATGCACGACGCCAAGTATCGCGACCTGCCGTTTATTACGGGCTACGAGGGGCGCGGTGCCGGCGGCAAGACGTTGGAGTCAGCGACGTACTTTATCCGCGAGAATGATGAGATCGTCGGTATGCTCTGCGTCAACACCGACCTCTCGACCGTGCGCTCCATCAACGCCATGGCGCAGCAGCTCATGGCGTGCTTCGACGCGGCGCCGACGCGCACGGAGCCCGCCCCTATCGAGGTCGAAAGCCTTTCGGAGTCTACACAGGAGCTCATCGACCGCAGCATTGCCGAGTTGCTGAGCGCGCGCGGGCTGGATGTAGCGTCGCTTGGTCAGAGCGACCGCGTGGACGTCATTCGCCACCTCAACGGTAACGGGGTGTTCATGCTCAAGGGCGCCGTGGCCTGCGCCGCCGCCGCGCTGGGCATCTCTGAGCCCAGCGTCTACCGCTACCTGCAAAAAGTCCGCAAGGAAGGCTAACGAGCAAAATGGAGTGCGGCTCCACAAGCGATCCGTCACTTGATAAAAGACCCTGCAGCTCGCACGCGCTGCAGGGTCTTTTTGCATGTCATGTTTAGTTGTGGCCAACGCCTTAGAGAGCGGCAACGACCTCGATCTCGACCAGACCGCCAGCCGGAAGGGCGGCAACCTGGAAGGCGCTGCGCGCGGGGAACGGGGCCTCAAACTTGGAGGCGTAGATCTCGTTCACGGCGGCGAAGTCGGCGATGTCGGCCAGGTAGACCGTGGTCTTGACGACATCGGCAAAGGTAGCGCCGGCAGCGGTCAGCAGGGCCTCGACGTTGGCGAGGGACTGCTTGGCCTGGGCCTCGACGCCCTCGGGCATCTTGCCGGTCGCGGGATCGATGCCCAGCTGGCCGGACAGGAACACCATGTTGCCGGCCTGGATACCGGGGGAATACGGGCCGATGGCTGCGGGTGCGTTATCGGAAGACACGACGGTCTTGCTCATGTTTTTCTCCTTACGATCAATTGAGAGAGCGTGAGCGCGGTGTTCACACCGGGAGGCACAGTTCGGTCTGAACACCGCGCTTGATTGGGATAGTACTCAAGGTTTCTGTTTGATGCAAGAATATTATCAGCTTGCGAGAATATTTTATCGCCCAACGGTTTCCCCGAACCGCTGAACGGTTCTCATGTGGAGCAGCCAGTCCAAGCTGCTGAAGACTTTGTCCTGCTTAGGCTGCGGGCGTCGCCCACCGCA
This sequence comes from Collinsella aerofaciens, assembly GCA_048501115.1. Taxonomy (GTDB): domain Bacteria; phylum Actinomycetota; class Coriobacteriia; order Coriobacteriales; family Coriobacteriaceae; genus Collinsella; species Collinsella aerofaciens_CD. The sequence goes on from DBFRZS010000044.1 coordinate 56,077, forward strand.
GCGACGCCACTATACTTTTGAATATCTGAGCATTTTGAAAGGCAGGATATGACCGCAACCGCCAGCCGAACCACTAACCGCAGGCCCGAGCTTTTGGCCCCCGCCGGAGGCCCGGAGCCCTTTGCCGCCGCGCTCGCCGCCGGGGCAGACGCCATCTACTGCGGCATGGGCAGCTTCAACGCCCGCCGCAAGGCAACCAACTTTACCGACGAGGCCTTTGAGCAAGCCTGCCGCGCCGCGCATCTAGCCGGGTCGCGCGTCTACGTCACGGTCAACATCGTCATCAAGCAGTCCGAGATGGGCGATGCACTGCAGCTCATTCATCGCTGCTCCACGCTGGGCGCCGATGCCTTCATTATCCAGGACTGGGGTCTGTTCTTTGAGGCCAAGCGCACCATGCCCGGCATCGAGACACATATCTCGACCCAGGCGAACATCCACGACGACCGCGGAACCCTTTGGTGCCGTGAGCAGGGCGCCGACCGCGTGACTCTCTCGCGCGAGCTCTCCATCGACGAAATCGCCGCCATTCACGACGCCGCGCCCGATGTGGACCTTGAGGTCTTCAGCCATGGCGCCATCTGCTTTTGCTACTCGGGCCTGTGCCTGCTGTCGAGCTTTGCCATGGCGGGACGATCGGCCAACCGCGGCATGTGCGCCCAGCCCTGCCGCCTGCCCTACGAGTTGATCGACGAGAACGGTCGCGCGCTCTCCCCTGCCGGTCGCGAGCGCGCGCTGTGCCCGCGTGACACCAACACCTCACAGCTTGTTCGCCGTCTGTATGACGCCGGCGCCGCATCGCTCAAGCTCGAGGGCCGCATGAAGGCACCCGATTACGTGTACTCCATCGTTGATGTGTATCGTCACGAAATTGACGACATGCTATCCGGAGCCGCCGTTGCCAAGGACGAGGAAGCCGCCCGCCAGCGCCAGCTCAAGCGCTGCTTCAACCGCGACTTTACGCACGCCTATCAGGACGGCACCTCGGGCGACGAGATGATGAGCTATGAGCGTTCCAACAACCGCGGCCAGATCGTGGGCACGGTGCTGGGCAGCCGCCCGGCCAACCGCGATGTGCGCGGCCTCAAGTCCGACGACCGCCGTCGCCGCGCCGCCATCGCCCGCATTGAGCTGTTTGAGCCCTTGGGCAAAGGCGACCTGCTGGAGCTTCGCCACGATAACGAGTTTGACCAGTTCCTGACCACCATTGCCGCCGATGATGCCGCCGCCGGTGACATCATTGAGTGCCGCGTGCCCCGTAGCATGCCCGAGGGCTGCCGCGTGCGCGTGATTCGAAGCCAGAGCGCCATTGACGCCGCCGGCGCCGCGCTCAAGCGCGATGTGCTGCGCCGCCGAGCTGTTGACGTGTCCGTCGTGGCGCGCCTGGGCGAGCCGTTTACTGTCACACTCACCTGCTGTGACAACCCCGCGCTCACCGCCACCGCCACGGGCTTCACCGTCGAGGCCGCCAAGACCCGCGCCGTCGAGGCATCCGATCTGGTTGAGCACGTCGGGCGCATGGGCTCCTCTCCCTTTGAGGCCGCGAGCTTTGATGTGGCGCTCGATGAGGGCTGCGGCATGGGCTTCTCCGCCGTGCACAAGGTGCGCGCCGCCGCTTGTAAGGCGCTGGAAGAGGCCATTCTGGCACCGTACGAGGAGCGCGCAAAAACGCTCGAGTTGCCGGTGCTCGACAAATGTACGCGCCCCATGCCCAAGCACTACCGCGACGAGCCGCAGATCTGCGCCACCGTCGCCTCGCTCGAGGCCGCCGAGGCAGCCCGCGCGGAGGGTGCAACGCGCATCTATATGACCACCGACGCGCTCGAGGCTGTCGGACTCTCCCCTGCCGATGCATTTGAGCAGGGTATCGTGCCCGTACTCGACGAGGTCTGCCGCGCCGTCGACCACGAGCGCGTCGATCCTTGGATCAATGCCGGAGCCACCGTCGCCGTCGGCAATATCTCCGAGCTCGCCGTAGCCGCTCATGCCGGCGCCACGGCCGAGATTCGCTCTTGCCTGCCGGTGCATAACACGCCCTGCATGGAGGCACTTGCCGAGCGCGGAGCCGGTGCATTTTGGCTCTCGCCCGAGATCACGCTCGACGAGATCGTCTCGCTTGGCACCGCCGCGCCCGCAGCCCTGGGCATCACTGTGTTCGGCCGCCCGCGCGTTATGACGAGTGAGCACTGCATCCTGCAGGTGGCCAATGGCTGCATCCACGATTGCGCTAACTGCCGCCTGCGCGCCCGCAAGCTGTCACTCAAGAATATCGACGGCAAGGTCATGCCCGTACGCACCGACATCCATGGCCGCTCTCGCCTGTACGACGCCTACCCCATCGACCTCACGCCGCAGGTTCCTCAGCTGCTCGATGCCGGCGTGCGTCGTCTCATGGTAGACGGAACGCTGCTCGAGACAGATGAGGTGGTCCGTGCCGTCGCCCGCGTCCGTCGTGCCGTCGAAGCAGCACAGGCCGGCCGCAAGCCCGCCGCCCGCCTGCGCGGCGCCACCTCGGGCTGCATGTTTGTGGGAATTAGCTAACCGAAAGGCTTACACGTGAACGAAGAACCTCAAGTCCTTTACTGCGACGCCTGGCTCATGGCCATCGACAAGCCCGCCGGCATGATCGTCCACGGCGACGGCACCGGCGAGCGCACGCTCACCGACTACGCCAGCGACCTGCTGCTGGCGATGGGTGACGGCTTTGCCGCGACCGACATGCAGCCGCTCAACCGCCTGGACCGCAACACCACCGGCGTGGTGTTGTTTTCGCTCGACAAACAGACGCAGCCCGCCTTTGACCAAATGGTCATCGACCACGCCTTCGAAAAGCACTATCTGGCGCTGGCCGAGGGCAAGATCGACTGGAACGAGAAGCTCATCGACAAGCCCATCGCCCGCGACCGTCACGACAGCCGAAAGATGCGCGTCGGCGCCAGCGGCAAGCCGTCTCAAACTCGCGTGAAGGTGCTCAAACGTCTTAAGAGCCGTCGTGGCCTGCCCGCGCGCTCGTATATCGATGTCGAGTTGCTCACCGGCCGCAAGCATCAGATTCGCGTGCACCTGGCGAGCGAGCGTCATCCCCTGGTTGGCGACGACCTGTACGGAACGCCGCGCCCCTGCGGCCTGATGCTCCACGCCCACAGCGTGTCCTTTACGCATCCCGTAACCGGCGAGCACATCCACATCGTAGCCCCCTGCCCCTGGGAGCCCTAAAACCTGCCGAAAAGGGACAGGTTTATTTTGGCAGGTTTTATCTGGGAAAACGTCAAGCCGCCACGATGGCTCAGCCGCGGTCCCAAAACGTCTCGATCTGTAACAGTTAGAACCCATTTTCCGGTCTATTTGTTATAGATCGAGACATTCGAATCCCTCTCAAGGAAAAATCTCAATCTGTAACAATAACTCGGCAAAATCGGTCCCAGATGTTACAGATTGAGACAAAGGGACGGTGCGGCTCGGAAGTATCTCGATCTGTAACACCTAGCCCACTTTTAGCGGTCCAGTTGTTACAGACTTAGACAAAACCGGTAGACAACGAAAGCGGCAACGCCCGTGATGAACGTTGCCGCTTTTCTATTGAGAAAACTACTCGGTTTCCGTTGCTAACCACCACAATGGGGACAGTGAACTGCGCCCCGAAACTTGGACTGAATAAATAGCGACTACGCCGCAAGGGCCTGGTTCCGGAACTCCTCCGGCGTCAGGCCCTTCAATCTTACCTGCCTGCGCCGCGCGTTCCAATGGGCTATGTACTCTTCCAGGT
>DBFRZS010000045.1:0-4276 GCA_048501115.1 Collinsella aerofaciens
ACTTCTCAAAACAAGGCAGGCACCCCGGCCCTCGTCCGTGAACTCTTCCGCTGGGCGAGCTATAGACGCCGCGCACCGATAGGGTAAGGCGGCGGCTTGAAATTGGTGCTATATTCAGCTTGAGTTGTTTAATGCTAGTACGGGAGGCTGATATGGGGCTGTTCAAGAAGAAAAACCCGCAGGATGCCTTTGATCCCGATGTGTTTACCATCACGGATACGATTTTGGACCCGCCGCGGTTTACATTTTTGCCGGCTATCTACCAGGATGCCACGCGCCGCAAGTGGGCTGTGCATCAACGCGGTGGCGAGCCGAAGATTTTTGACTATGCGGACGTGTTGCAGTGCGAAGTAGCCGAGGCGGGCGATCCGGAGGCCGAAGAAGCGGTCTCTAAACAGGAATTTGCCCGGCGTATCCTGGCAAATCCTGCCAAGGCAGCAAAAATAAATGCTGCCAAGCGTAATATGTGTCTTGGTATGGGCGTTGTTGTGGCGGTTCAGACGGGAAAAGACGAGGTTTCCAAATTAGAGATTCCCGTTATGACCGACGAGGTCAAACGCGATTCAAGTCTATATAAGTCGTATCGGAATGTCGCCGAGAAGATCAAGGCCGAATTTGATGCCATGGGAGGGCTGACCTAATTTTGGCGGCATACGTGTCTGAATGAGGAGTCTGTGCAATGGCAGGCGAATCTTATGCAATTCCCCCCAAAGATCGTGCTGTTGAGGGATTTCTTTGGTATATCCAGCACCATCAGCTTGCCGGCGGCGATCGCCTGCCGGCCGAGCGCGTGCTGTGCGAAGAGATTGGCGTTTCGCGTACGGCGTTGCGTGCCGGTATCACGCGGCTTATCTCGTGTGGAACGCTCGAGAGCCGTCGCGGATCGGGCACGTATGTGTGTCCTCCCAAGCCGCTGAATATCTTCCAGGAAACGTATAACTTTTCCGATGCTGTGCGGACTGCCGGCCTGCACCCCTCTTCTCGTCTGGTTTCCACCGGGACCATCGAGGCGGATGAGGCGCTTGCCGACAAGCTTGGGGTGGCTGTAGGCGCTCCCTTGCTCCGCATGCAGCGCGTTCGACTTATTGAGGGCGAGCCGACGTCAATCGAGACGGCTCACGTTAACCTGTCCCTGTGCCCATCGCTTATCGAGCACGATTTTGAGTGCGAGAGCCTTTACGATGTCTTGCTCAAAGAAGGTGGCGTGCGTGTTGAGCATGGACGTGAGCATATCTCCATCTCGCGTTTGAACGCCGAAGAGGCCGAGCTGCTCCAGCAAGAAGAGGGAACGCCGGTGTTCTATGAGAGCTCGATCGAATTTGATAAGGACATGCGTTTTGTGGAGCATTGCAAATCGGTGATTTTGCCCACAAAGTTCCGCTTTGCCGATAACGGCGAAGAGAACGGCATGAGGAGCGTGGCAGGTGAACAATGGCTGAAACAGTAGATGCCACCCCGGTTTATATGCGCATTCGACGCTGCATCGAGGAACGTATCGAGCGCGGTGCATATCCCACGGGTTCCATGATTCCGTCCGAAAAAGACCTCGCCGAGGAATTTGGTACGACACGCTTGACCATCCGAAGCGCTGTCGATGAGCTGGTTCGGCGCGGGCAGATTCGCCGTGTTCGGGGAAAAGGTGCCTTTGTGGCGCAGAAAGTACCTGCTTTTTTTGAACGCACGGTCGGTTTCCGTGAATCGGTCCGTGCTTCGGGCGGCGAGCCGTCCGTCCGTATTCTCGCGCGTTCCAAGCGTTATGCGGGGCCATATTACGCCGACCTGTTTGGCATCGCCGAGGACGACCTGCTCTATTCCGTTCGACGCCTGAACTGCATAAACGGTAGCCCCGTATCGATTGAGACGGCGCTGATTCCCTGCCTGCTGTTCCCAACCATCGAAGATATTGACGTGTCGGTCTTCAGTTTGTACGAGACCTATGAGATGCTGGGCCGAAAGCCAGTCATGGCACAGGAAAAGCTCGATATCGAAGCGCTGGGCGCACGAGATGCCGGCCTCCTTGGACTGGAACAGGGCGATCTTGTTTTGCTTTTGGAATGCGTGAGCTATGACGCGAGCGGTCAGGCTATCGAGTATGTAAAGTCCTTCAATCGTGGCGATACGGGCGGCTACACCTATACGTACTAGCTGGTATTTTGTGAATAACGGCTGGGAAACTAACCAGTTTTGATCGTTGGGTCAGCTGTATATACAACCTTACATGGCTCAAAATCGACCGTTCGCCGATGGGGATAAATTAATCGACAAAGAGGTATCAAAAAGCCGTAACCTGTAACTGTGATTGGTATCAAATACTAATGATTTGTTACGAGGTGAGACGATGAAGATGCTCGATTACGTTCAGCTTGCCCATGTACGTATGGGAGAGAACCTCGAGCGTTCGTCTGAGCTGGTAGCGCAGCTCGTTGATATTTTCCAGTCCGGTTCTTTTGACGCGCTGCGCATCGTTGCTTCGGGTTCGTCGCGCCATGCTGCGGATTGCGCCCGCGATTACCTGCAAGATGCGCTGCAGATGCAGGTGTCCGTTGTGACGCCTGAGGCCTTCGTTGATTTTGAACACACCTATCCGCGGCATGCGCTCAACATTGCCGTCTCGCAGAGCGGCTATTCAACCAATACGATTGCGGCGCTCGATTACATGCGCGCACACGATATGGCTGCAGTTGCGCTCACGGCAAACGTCGAGGCACCCATCAAGGAACACGCTGACATCGTTCTTGACTACGGTGTGGGCGTCGAGTCGGTGGACTTTGTGACTCTGGGCGTCGAGGTTCTCGTTGAGTACCTGGTGCTCTTTGGTATTTACGGCGGTCAGGCGCGCGGAACGATTGACGCCAAGGGCGTTGCCCAGCGTCTTGACGACCTGCGCGAGGCTATCCAGGCCAATGCCGTGATGTGCAAGACCGCCGAGGCATATGTCCAAGACCACATGCTCGAGCTTTCTGAGCACACGCCCGCTATGGTCGTCGGCAACGGCCCCAACTATGGTGTTGCCGAGGAGGCAGCGCTCAAGCTGAGCGAGACCATCAAGATTCCTGCCATGCATCACGAAGGCGAGGAGTTCGTCCACGGTCCCGAGATGCAGATCGTTCCGGGCTATCTGGTGTTTATTGTCGACGATCCGCAGGGGTCGGAGCGTCTTGCGAATATCGCCGATGCGCTATCGAACGTTACGGCAAAAACGGTGCTGCTCACGGCCCATCCCAAGGGTGGGGCTCACGAGGTTGTGGTGCCTCAGGTGGCTCCGCTGCTCAGTGCAATTCCCAATCTCGTGTTCTTCCAGACGATTGCGGCAATAATCGCCGAGCGTCTGAAGTCATGGGACGTTCACCCGTATCTCGATGCCGTCTCCAAGCAAATGGAGGTCAAGGCAGAGGGCTACGAAGAGTCAGTCAATGCGCTTAAGGCCAAAGCGGCTGAGTGTTACGGAATGTAAGCGGGTTTTGATGCCCGTTGGCATGGGGGATGTGGAAACAACCCCAGAAAGGAGAGACAAATGAAGGAAACCGAGAAGATCGAGATCATGCATTTCGACCAGGAGGGCTATCTCGAGGACGGCAAGGCGCTCTACGAGACCGGCAAGAAGATGACCGCGCTCGCCGACAAGGTCGCCGACGAGGGCTACGACGCCGTGTTCCTGATGGGCGTCGGCGGCACCTGGGACGAGCTCATGCAGCTCGAGTACCTCATGAACAAGTTCGGCGACCGCGACCTCGAGGTCTACCTGATCCACGCCGCCGAGTGGAACGCCATGGGCCACAAGCGCATGACCGAGAAGTCCGTCGTGCTCACCGCCTCCGAGTCCGGCACCACCCCCGAGGTCCTCGAGGCCGTCAAGAAGATGAAGGACATGGGCGTGCGCGTCTACGCCATGACCAAGCCCGAGGGCCCCATCGGCCAGGCTGTGGGTGCCGAGAACTGCGTCGCCATGGCTTCTGACCATGGTTCGGGCGGCTGCGAGAAGGGCTACTACCTCGCCGACTGCTTCGGCCTGCGCCTGCTCAACCGCCGCGGCTGCTTCCCCAAGTTTGACCTGTTTATCGAGCAGACCAAGGACATCTGGAAGGACATGCTCGATATCCGCAAGCGCTTCGAGCCGCGCGCCGAGGAGCTCGCAAAGAAGTACGCCCTGGCCCCCTACACCATGTTCATCGGCTCCGGCGCCCTGTGGGGCGAGACGATCCTGTTCTCGATGTGCATCCTCGAGGAGATGCAGTGGAAGCGCACCCGCTACATCACCTCGGCCGACTTCTTCCAC
>DBFRZS010000046.1:0-159788 GCA_048501115.1 Collinsella aerofaciens
AGGGCGCAGACGGTGGTCGACCTCAGGTGGACGTCCATCCCGAACGCGGTAGAATACTTTGGCATGGGAGCCTCCCAACCTCGTTGCGGCGCGGCTGCGCCTATGGCACTTCAACATCATTGTCGCAGCCCCGACCCGCGGCCACGAGCGGGGGCTCCTATCTTTTTAGTGCCCTCGGATTGGGTCATAGTGTCTGTCCGCGCCAAAACATCGGCGTTGCCGGGCCGGCACTTGGGGACGTTCCTTTTCTGCCGGCACCTGGGGACACTCCTTAGCCGTTGGGGGCGTTCTTAAACGACTAGTCTGGGCGGCGGCCGTGTGCTGCTGTCCGCGTGGCGGCGTATAATCGGCGGCAGATGACTTGAACGTTAGGAAACCATGACCGATAGCATGCAGCAGATGGCGCTCGACACGCTCGGCGCCTATTTTGGCTACACCTCGTTTCGCCCGGGACAGGACCGCATGGTCGATGCGATCCTTGCCGGTCGTGATGCGCTGGGTGTTATGCCCACGGGCGCCGGCAAGTCCATTTGCTACCAGGTGCCCGCGCTCATGCTGCCCGGCATCACCTTTGTGGTGAGTCCGCTGCTGTCGCTTATGGAGGACCAGACCCGTGCGTTGCTCGCGGCGGGTGCGCGACCCAGCTATCTCAACTCCAGCCTTACTCCGGCCCAGCAAAACACCGTGCTCAAGCGGGCGCGCGAGGGCCGCTACCAGCTTATGTACGTGGCGCCCGAGCGCTTGCTCGAGCCGCGTTTTTTGGCCTTTGCGCGGGAGGCCGCGGCGGACGGCGGCATTGGCGTGCCGCTCGTGGCCATTGACGAGGCCCACTGCGTGAGCCAATGGGGCCAGGATTTCCGCCCCGCCTATCTGCAGATTCGTGAGTTCATCGATTCCCTGCCGCAGCGCCCCATCGTGGCGGCGTTTACCGCTACGGCGACCGAGCGCGTGCGCGCGGATATTCAGCAGATGCTCGGCCTGCAAAACCCCGCGACGGTGGTGACGGGCTTCGATCGCAAGAACCTCTACTTTGGCTGCGAGGAGATGGGCGACAAGGCCAAGGCCGCGTGGGTGCGTGACTACGTGATCGCGCATTCGAGCGAGAGCGGCATCGTGTATTGCTCGACCCGCAAGACGGTCGATGCGCTGGCAGGCGAGCTTGCCGAGGCACTGGGCCCCAGCGGCATTCGCGTTGGCCGCTACCATGCCGGCATGGGCAACGACGCCCGCCGGCAAAGCCAGCGCGCCTTTATCGACGACGATATCCAGGTGATGGTTGCCACCAACGCCTTTGGTATGGGCATCGACAAGCCCAACGTGCGCTACGTGATCCACAACAACGTGCCCGAGAGCATCGAGGCCTACTACCAGGAGGCGGGTCGAGCCGGCCGCGATGGCGACCCGGCCAGCTGCCACCTGCTGTGGAACGGCAACGATTTTCGCATGCGTCGCTTTCTGATCGACCGCGGCGATGCTGCCGATGAGGCGCTCGACGACGAGCAGCGCGCATGGGCGCTCCAGAACCGCTACCGCCTGCTCAGCCAGATGGAGGGCTACTGCAATACTACCGGCTGCCTGCGCGAATACATGCTGCGCTACTTTGGCGACGAGGCCGCGGCCGAGCATGCTGCTGCGGCTGGTGCGGGCGCCACCGCCACGGATGACGCCGAGGGCTGCGGCAACTGCAGCAACTGCCTCACGCAGTTCGAGGTCGAGGACGTCACCGATATGGCCCGCGCCGCCGTGCGCTACGTGGCCGCGCGACCCATGCGCTTTGGCAAGTCGCTGATCGCCGACGTGCTCCACGGCGGCAACACCGAGCGCATTCGCCAGATGCATCTGGACGAGGACCGCGGCTACGGCGAGCTGTCGAGCGAATCGGTCGGGCGCATCAAGGACATCATCGGCCAGCTGTGCGGCCGCGGTTATCTGGCCACCTCGCAGGGGCAGTACCCGGTCGTGGGGCTGGGTCCGCGTGCCGTCGAGGTCGAGGATGAGGCGTTCGCCTTTACCGTTAAGCGTCGTGCGTCCAAGCGCAAGGCCTCGGCCCGCGCCCGCCGCGCCGTCGATCTGCTGCGCGAGGAGGCCGAGCTGGATCAGCGCCCGCGCGTTGGCGACGATGCCGAGCTGTTCGAGCGCCTGCGTGCCCTCCGCAAGGAGATCTCGACCGAGCTGGAGATGGCGCCGTATATGGTCTTTTCCGACAAGGCCCTGCGCGGCCTGTGCCGCCTGCGTCCGCAGACGCGCGAGGAGCTGATCCAGGTCAACGGCATTGGCGAGAAAAAAGCCGACGCCTTTGGCGAGCAGTTTATGGCGGCGATTGAAGAATTTGAGTCCGAGCATGCGCGGGATGGAGTGTAACGATGGCATTCGACGATAAAACCGACCGCACTGACGTGCCCGCCGTGCCGCTGTACCAGCAGGTCATGGACGACCTAAAGGGCGAGATCGCGCGCGGTGTGTACCCCGCCGGCTCGCGCATCCCTGCCGAGATGGAGCTCGCGAAGTCCTACGGCGTGGGGCGCATCACCGTGCGCCGTGCCATCGAGGAGCTGTCGCGCGCGGGGTATCTCAACCGCCAGCAGGGGAGGGGCACGTTTGTGTGCGCCCCCAAGCTCAAGCGCAAGATTCGCCAGAAGGGCGACGTCCAGAGCTTTACTGAGGGTTGTGCTGCCAACGACATGGTGCCGGGTGCGCGTCTGGTGTCGCGCACGGTGGTCGCGGCGACGCACGAGGATGCGGCGTTCTTTGGCGTGGAGCCCGGCTGCGAGCTTATCGTGCTCGAGCGCGTGCGCACGGCCGACGGCATCCCCGTCATGCTCGAGAACAACGCCTTTGTGCTCGCCGACCATCCCTACCTGCAGACGCTGGCCGACGAGGACCTCACCGATAACTCAATCTTTGCGCTCGTTGCCGAGCATTCGGGTCGCGCGCCGCTCAAGTCCGACCCCTGCACCGTGGAGATTGCGCTTGCCGATACTCAGACGGCCCCGCTGCTGGAGGTGCCGGTCGGCGAGCCTCTCTTCTATATGGAGGCCTACTTTACCGACGCCGGCGGGCGCCCTCTACTGCTCGGCCGCCAAAAGATCGTGGGCTCGCGCTACGTCTTCGACATCTAACATACACAGATAGAACAACATAGAACAAATTTGCCGAGATGACTTCACGGGCTTTGTTACACGTGTTATAAATAGGACAACATAGAACGACAGCAGGTACGAGCCGCCGTCGCTCAAAGCCGCCCCACAAGGAGGAACATCAGGATGAACGCACACGATCTGATTCAGGAAATTATCGAGCGCAAGGGCAAGATTGTGAACGTCTTTTGGATCGCCTGCGGCGGTTCGATGATCGACCTGATGCCGGCCAACGAGCTGCTCAAGCGCGAGGCAACCACGTTTACCTCGACGGTCTACACGGCGCGCGAGTTTTGCCTGATGGCCCCCAAGAGTCTTGGCGAGAAGTCACTCGTCATCGCCTGCAGCCACAGCGGCAACACGCAGGAGGTCGTTGACGGCTGCGAGATGGCGCTGGCAGCCGGCGCCGAGGTCGTGGCCATGACCGACTGCGAGGGCTCCAAGATCGATAACGGCAAGTGGACCACCTGGGTCTATCCGTGGGGCGAAGGCGTGCCGCAGGCCGAGGTCCCGCAGGGTATCGGCGCTCTGATCGCCGCCGAGCTGCTCGACCAGCAGGAGGGTTACGAGGCGCTCGCCGACATGTACGAAGGCCTTAAGCAGATGGATGCGCTGCTGCCCGCCGCACGCGAGAAGGTCAACGCCGAGCTGGGCGCCCGCTTTGCCGAGCTCTGCCAGCAGCACAAGTTCTTCTATATCCTGGGCTCCGGACCCAACTTTAGCCAGACCTACGCCATGGCCATCTGCTCGCTCATGGAGATGCAATGGCAGCACTGCTGCTATATCCACTCCGGCGAGTACTTCCACGGCCCCTTCGAGGCTACCGAGCCCGGCGTGTTCTACTTTGTGCAGCTTGGATCGGGCGAGTGCCGCCCCATGGAGGAGCGAGCGCTGGCGTTCCTCAACACGCACACCGACACGATCATGGTACTCGACGCGCTCGAGTACGGCGTGGGCGAGGTGCCCGCCAGCGTGCGTTCGTACCTGGAGCCGATCTTCTTCTACAACATGAGCTGCGAGCTGCGCGCCGCGCGCGGCAAGGTGTTCGACCACAGCCCCGAGGTTCGTCGCTACATGGGCATCGAACAGTACTAGGTAACGGGAAAAGCATTCACCTTCGATTCGCAAGCGTGTCGCGGGAGTCAAAAAGCGGGCCGCGCCGGTGGGTTTCCGGCGCGGCCCGCTTTACATTGTGTCCGTATGAGTGAGTTGTCGCATCAACCGGCGGACTACTTGGCGTCGTAGGCCTCGGCGTCCCACCAGTCGAGCTGGGCGATGTTATCGCGGATGTGCTGGCAGCTCTTGTGGAAGCCCTCGAGCTCGTGCTCGGACAGGTCCAGCGTGTAGACCTCCTCGACACCCTCGGCACCGATCACGCACGGCAGGGAGGTAAAGATGCCCTCCTCGCCATACTGGCCGGTCATAAGCGTAGAGGCCGAAAGCACGGCGTGCTCGTTGTGCAACACGGCGGCGCAGACGCGCGCGGCGGAGTTGGCGACGGCGTACTCGGTGCACTGCTTGCCCTGGTAGGTTACGTAGCCGCCCTTGCGTGCGAGTTCCTCGACCTCCATGTGGTCAAAGGCGTACTTGTCGGGGTTCTCGGCCTGAAGCTCGTTAAGGCTCTTGCCGGCGATGGTTGCGGCCTTAAAGGCGGCCAGCTGGCTAAAGCCGTGCTCGCCGATCATGTAGGCGTCGATAGACTTGGGGCTCACGCCGACCTTCTTGGAGATCTCGGTGCGCAGGCGGGCGGAGTCCAGACCGCAGCCCGAGCCGATGATCTTCTTGGGATCGTAGCCGGTCAGGTGCCACAGCTCGGTGCACACGACGTCGCAGGGGTTGGAGATGCTCACGAAGATGCCGTCAAAGCCGGCATTGACGATGCGTTTGGCAAAGGTGCGGGCGGCGTCGGTGGTAAAGAACAGTTCGCCGTCGCGGTTGCCAGCGGCCAGCGCGACCTTGCCGGCGGCGTTGACGATGACATCGCAGCAGGCCAGCTCCTCGTAGTGGTCGTAGCAGTTGACGATCTTGGTGTTGTACGGGACAAACGAAAGGGAGTCGCGCAGGTCCTGGACCTCGGACGTCACCTTGGCCTCGTTGATATCGCAGAGGTACAGCTCATCGGCAATGCCCTGCATGAGCAGGCTGTTGGCGACATGTGCTCCTACGTGGCCCTGGCCGACCACACCGATCTTACGCGTCTGGTACATATACGTATCCTTTCGGCCGAGTTTTTCGCGTCGAACCATTGTAGCGTCCTGCTGCCACTTTGCTAGGCTAAAGCGCCGTAGATTTTTGGGATACGCCTTAATCTCTACTTTTGGAGTGATTTGGGCCGCTGACGGTGTCTCGGGGCGATGCACTCGCGCGGATGGGGCCGCTCGTTGTACCATAGCTGCAACTGACTCGTAAGGAGCATCCATGCCCATTCGTATTCCCGACGCCCTTCCTGCTGCCGCGCAGCTCGAGAGCGAGAACATCTTTGTCATGACCGAGTATCGCGCGCTGCACCAAGACATCCGTCCGCTGCGCGTGCTCATCCTCAACCTCATGCCCACCAAGATCGCCACCGAGACGCAGATCATGCGCAAACTCTCCAATACGCCGTTGCAGGTGGAGGTGGACCTGCTGCGCACCAAAACGCACGAGGCCACGCACGTGAGTGCCGGCCACCTGGAGACGTTCTACCGCACGTTCGACGACATCCGCGATATCCACTACGACGGCTTGATCATCACGGGCGCGCCGGTGGAGCAGATGCCGTTCGAGGAGGTCGACTACTGGCCCGAACTCTGCCAGATCATGGATTGGTCCACCACGCACGTGCACTCTACGCTGCACATTTGTTGGGGTGCGCAGGCCGGCCTGTACCATCATTACGGTATCCAGAAGTACGACCTGCCGGCCAAGGCGAGCGGCGTGTTCGAGCATTATCTGGTGAAGCCGCAAAGCCCGCTGGTCCGCGGCTTCGACGACCGTTTCTATGCCGTGCATTCGCGCAACACCGACGTGCGCCGCGAGGACGTGGAGGCTGAGCCGCAGCTTGAGGTCGTGGCCGTGTCCGACGAGGTGGGCCTGTACATCGTCAAGTCGACCGATAGCCGCCGCTTCTTTGTCTTTGGCCATCCCGAGTACGACACCGACACGCTGCGCCTGGAGTACGAGCGCGACGTGAAGCGCGGACTCAACCCTCAGGTGCCGGCGCATTACTTCCCGGGCGACGACCCCACCGCCGAGCCGCGCAACGTCTGGCGCAGCCAGGCTCAGCTGTTCTACACCAACTGGCTCAACTACTACGTCTACCAGACCACGCCCTACGACCTGGCCCGCGCCGGCGAGGAACACTAGGCCGTCGGGAGGTGCGCCAGCCGTTAGGCGCTGATGATGTGGGGTAGCGGCAGGTCGTGGGCATCGGTGGGAACATGGTCGACACGCTGCTCGTCAAAGGCGATGCCGATGATTTGACATGCGGGCGAGAGCGTGGGCAGGTAGCGGTCGTAGCAGCCGCCGCCGTAGCCCAGACGCGCGCCGGCGCGGTCGAAGGCTACAAGCGGCACGATAATCATGTCGAGAGCTTCGGCAGGCACGATAGGGAAGTGGTCGCTGTCGACGTCCGTGGCCGCGAAGGCCCGCGTAGGGTGGGCGATAAACGGGGCCTCGGACGCATCGCCGGCAGAGACTGCCCGCATACACATGCGCTGGCCGCAAGCCATGGCGTCTGTTGCCGAGAGCATGCACGGATAGGCCACGCGCCAACTGCGTTTGGCGGCCGCAGCGGCAAACGCGGCAGGGTCGACTTCGGAACCCATGGCGGCATAGACGGCAACGGTGTGCGGAGCAGCGGCACCCAAGCGATCCAGCAGTTCAACGAGCCGCGCACAGATAGCGGCAGACTTTGCCGCCCGCACATCCAAATCAAGAGCATCGCGACGAGCAATCATCACCTGCCGCAACTCAGCCTTGTCCATTCCGGCCTCCTCTAGCAAACCTGCCAAATAGGGACAGGTTTATTTTGGCAGGTTTCATCCGGGCAAACGCGATATGGGCAGTAAAGTCACCGCAAATAAGCCTGCGAACTGCGCCCTTTGTGGTTGTTTGGGCCTATGCGTTAATGCTATAACGCCGCAGCGATTGCTTCAGTCACAAACTTATTGAGTGACTCACCCTTCTTTGCCGCTGCCAGCGCTGCTTGCTTGTGGAGTTCAGAGCCCGTCCTTACGTTGAACGAGCCTTTAAAAGCCCGCTCGGGTTCCTTGCCCTTCTCGGCGCAAAACTCAAGGTAATCGTCGATGGCGTCGTGGAAGCATTGCTCCACTTCTTCAGCTGTGGAGCCTTCAAATACGATTGCGTCCCTAATGCCGGCGACCATACCTGTTAGCACATGCTGTTCGGCATCGAACTCGACTGGGGCGAAATAACCCTTGTATGCCAAAACGTTACTCATGACTACCTCCGACATCTTGCAGAAATCGAACGATGTTTCGAATGGTCCCCGCTGTCAATTCGTCAGATGGATGTGGTGCGTGCATTACGAACATCCTGCCATCTGATGGCCTGTAGAGGCGAACGCGCGATCCGGATGTCTTGCCTTTGTTGTCCATTTCAAAGCCATATGAAGCCATGACTTTTAAAAAATCGGTATACCGATACGTCGAAGGGCAGCTAAGCAGTTGGGCGATGAGTTTATCGGTCCGAGTCATCCCGCCTCACATTCTGCAACTATATTCTAGTTGCAATTTAAGTCCGATGCAAGCATCCCTACTATAGAACATGTGTACGTATGGAACAAGTGTTCGAACTACCACGAAGGGCGCCTGTGAACTGCG
The DNA here is from genome assembly GCA_048501115.1 of Collinsella aerofaciens. GTDB lineage: Bacteria > Actinomycetota > Coriobacteriia > Coriobacteriales > Coriobacteriaceae > Collinsella > Collinsella aerofaciens_CD. The sequence continues at coordinate 7,961 of DBFRZS010000046.1, forward strand.
CCCTTCGTGGTAGTTTTGCTTGCCGTGCCTTAGCCCAGCAGGTCGACTACGTTGAAGCCGGCGTTGCTCTTGGCGATGACGTCGCGGCCGCCAAAGACACAGGTGGGCGACGCGGCTGCGATGCGCGTCACGTCGGCGCCGAGCGAGCGCAGCTCACCGGGTGTGGCCGCGAGCATCTGGGCGCGACGCTCCTCGCGCGCGTGCGGATCGAGCCCAGCCAGGTAGGTCGTGTTGCGGCGCTTGGTGAGCGCGTACGGCTTCACGGGCGCGTCCATGCCGCTCACGCAGCTCACGATAAAGCCCTCAAAGGCGGCCTCGTCGGGTTCAAAGCTGCCGAGCCATTCGCCTGCGCGCACCACGCGCTCAATCGAAGGATCGATTGCCGGGTCGCGGTAGGTGTAGAACGCCGTCTGGCGCTCACCGGCCGCGCGGAATCCGCAGCCGTACGCACCGCCCTTCACGCGGATCTCGTTCCACAGGTAGTCGTAGGAGAGCGCGTTGGCAGCTACGGCCCAAGCGCCCGTCACGTCGATGCCCAGGCGACGCGGGTCGCACGCGCGCGCCGCAAAGCAGATGTCGCTGGGGATAACGAAAGCCTCGTGACGGTCGTGCGGCTCCGGTACCACGAGCGTGCTGCTGCCAGCTCCGTCGCCAGCGCCAAGCCCCAGGTCGCCCGCGGCGGCCCAGTACGCGTCAAAGTCCTCATCGCTGCCGGTAAAACTTGCCAGGCAGCCATCGGCCACAAAGATGCGGTCTGCCAGCTCGGCAAGCTTGGCGCGCAGGTCGTCCAGTCGCTCGTCAAAGTGCTCGAGCAGATCGCGCAGGAACAGGTAGAAGTCCACGCCCGAGAGCTGCTCGCGCACCACGGCCGAAGGCGAACTGTAGCTCATCGCGCGACCGAGCGCCGCCGAGTGGCCGTTGTTGATAAAGCCCTGCTCAAGCCCAATGCGAATCTGCGTGAGCACGTCGCGCACGCGGTCGGCATCGGCATCGAGCAACAGCGTGTTCGACCACACCTCGCGCGGCAGGCTCGCCAGCGCGTCGATCTTTTCGGACAGGGCACCGGCGCTCACCAGCAGGTAGGGGCGCACGCCGTCCACGTCGGGCTGCGTCATGACCTCGGTCGTAAAGCTCAAAAAGCCCAGCTTGCCGGCGAGCAAGTTGTCGAGCTCCTCGGCCGAGTGCTCGCTCGTGGGCAGCTGTTTGAGCAGGCGGCAGAGCAGCGTCACATAGGGCAGGTCCTCAAATGCGACGCAGCTCAGGTCGAAGTACTGCATGGCGTAGGCCAGGCGGTTGGTGGGGATGCCGTGGCGCAGGCAGGGGATGGGCGCGGTCGTGTCCACAACGAGCGGCGGCTCGGGGCGCGCCGCGCCAATGTCGGATACACGCAGACGCGGTAGCGTGGCCTTGTCCTCGGGCGTGTCCTCGGCCTCCTGCGCGGCACGCAGCACGGCCGTGCGCTCGACCACGTCCGCCAGCTCGGCATCGGTCATGGCGTCGCGCTTGGCAGCCAGCTCGGCAGCTTCGGCGCCCTCCGCACCCTCGGCAGCGTCTATCGGAACCAGCTCGACTAGCGCCATGTGGTCGTTCTGGAGCACGAGCTCGCGCAGTAGGTCCTCAAAGTAGCTGCCGTCCAGCTCGCCACGAAGCTCCTCGTACACCGGGCCGTACTTGAGTGCCAGCGTCGCGGCGTCGTCATCGTAGAGCCAGGTACTCAGCGCGTCGCACGCAATGGCCACGCCGTCGGCGATACCGTAGTCGCGCTGGCGCAGGTCGTATTCGTTGCTGCTGATGATGGCCTCCAGGCGCTCGCGCGGAACGCCATGCTCGCACAGGTCGCGGCAGGCGTCCTGGAACACGCGGCGCAGTTCGCGCGCCACGCCGGGCTGCGCGTTTTGCAGCATGATGAGCTCGTAGGGCTGCAGGCTCTCGGCCGCGGTGTAGCTCACCACGTTGCCGCCCAGGCCGGCGGCCAGAATGGCCTTCTTAACCGGTGCCTCGTTGGAACCCAGCAACGCCTCGAACAGGATGTCCGCCGCGATCGTGCGCTTGCGATCGAGCGCACTGCCCAGCACCAGGCCCAGGCCCACCAGGGCGTTCTCGGGCGTGGTGGCCATCTCGATGCGCTTGTACTCGCAGGTCACGGGTGCCTGCACGCCCAGTGGATTGGGTGCCAGCGCGGACGGGTCCTCGCCGGCGGCAACGGCGGCGTCCATGCGGCGGCTCGCAGCGCTCGGCTGCGACAGATAGCGCTCGTCCAAAAAGGCCAGCGCGCAGTCCACATCCAGGTCGCCGTAGAGCGTTATATAAGAGTTGGAAGGATTGTAGTGGCGCGCGTGCGTGTCCAGGAACTGCTCGTAGGTGAGCGCGGGAATCGCGCGCGGATCGCCACCGCTCTCGTGTGCATAGGCGGTGTCGGGATAGAGCGCGGCGTTGACGGCATCGTCCAGCACGCTCATGGGGTCGGACAACGCACCCTTCATCTCGTTGAACACCACGCCGTTATAGCGCAGCGTGCCCTCGTGCAGGCACGCGGAGCTGCTGTCGCCCTCGCCCTCGGCGCCCTCCGGCAGGTCCAGCTCGTAGTGCCAGCCCTCCTGCTCAAAAATGGTGGGCTTGGTATAGATGGCCGGGTTGAACACCGCGTCCAGATACACGTCCATCAGGTTGTACAGATCCTGCTCGTTGGTGGTGGCAACGGGGTAGATGGTCTTGTCGGGGTAGGTCATGGCGTTGAGGAACGTCTGCATGGAGCTCTTGATCAGGTCGACAAACGGCTCCTTGACGGGAAACTTGGCCGATCCGCACAGCACCGAGTGCTCAAGAATATGGAACACGCCGGTGGAATCGGCCGGAGGCGTCTTAAAGCCAATGGCAAAGGCCTTGTTTTCGTCGTCGCACGCCAGGTACAGCAGGCGAGCGCCCGAGGCAGTGTGGCGCAGTACGTAGGCGTCCGAGTCGAGCTCGGGCACGGTCTCGCAGCGCTCGACGGTAAAGCCATGGCAGGTGGTGCCGGGCACCAGCAGCGCGGCGGCTGCGGCGCGCGGGTCGGTTGAGGTGGTGGGCATATGCAGTCTCCTTTGACGTCCCAGCGGGGGCGAATCGAGTCGAATCCTCGAGAGTATACCCATATGGAGCCGCGGCACTGCGGCGAACTGAAGACGATGTCAGCGGATTGGGCATAGGCCCCGCGTGCCCGCCGAATGAGCGTGGAAAATTGGACACTCGCCAAACGAGAGTGGATATTCGGACGGACGAGCGAGGATTTCCGGATACCTATCGAACGAGAGTGGATATTTGGACGGAATTTGCCGCAAAAGCTCCAAAAACCGTCCAAATATCCACTCTCGATATCCGACCGTCCGAAAATCCTCGCTCGTCCATCACTCGCGTATCTCTCGTCTCTCATTCGTCTCTAATATGAGAGATGACAGGAAGATGAGAGAAAAATATGAGAGATAACTGAGCAGCAAAGAGACAGGTAATCATGGTATTGTCTCAATACCGATTGTTCTACCAGCAAAAATATGTATAAATGAAGCAAATGGTAGACATTCCATCTCTATCTATCTCTTATCTCTAAGCCGAGAGATAGAGAGATAAATGAGAGATAATTACGAGAGATAACTGAGAGACGAGGGAAATCTATCCGCGGCATTCTCCGCGGGACCGAGCGAAAGGACGTGCAGATGAACGAAAACGAGCTGACCGGTCTGCTTGAGTCTTTAAGGCGTATGGGCTCGGATGATCTTAACGTCGAAGTGAAGGAGAGCGCCACGACGCTTTCCCGCGACGTGTGGGAAACGGTGAGCGCATTCGCGAACACTGCCGGCGGAACCATCGTGCTCGGAGTGAGTGAGCGCGCAGGTTTTGTCCCGGTTGAGAACTTCGAGACCGAGAAAGTGCTCAACCAATTTGTGTCAGGCATGGGTGATGCGGGCGGTCGAGGAAAGCTGGCCAATCCGCCCAAATACACGATCGAGCGAGTGGAGCTTCAGGGCGTCATCGTTCTCGTCATTACGATTGAGGAGCTCGATCCGTCGAGCAAGCCCTGCTATGTCATAGAGCGGGGCGCCCAGGGCGGCAGCTACAAGCGCATCGATGACAAAGATGTGCCGCTTTCATCGACCGAGGTGCTCGCATTGGCGTCATACGGTCGAGCGACTCCGAGCGATCGCGACGCGGTGGCGGGCGCGGGCGCGGACGATCTCGACGAGACGCTGGTCGACCGTACGATAGATCGGGCTTTCTCGTTGACGCCCCGGGCGATGCGCGGCGCGCCGGACAAACAAACGAAGCTGGAGCGCCTAAATTTCCTTGATTCCCAGGGCAATGTCACCAAGGCTGGACTCCTAGTTGCGGGCACCTACCCTCAGCAGTTTTATCCCAAGCTCTTTATCGACATGGCTGTCTATGCGGGGACCCGGAAAGGCACGGCGGGGTCGCTGAGGTTCATGGACCGCACAATCTGTGAGGGAACGTTGGGCGAGATGATCTCGGATGCTGTCGCGGCCGTCGCCAAGAATTTGCGGCGAACCTCGACCGTCCAAGGCGTCTCGCGTGTCGACTCGCTGGAGATTCCCGAGGAGGTTCTGCGCGAGGCAATCGCCAACGCCGTAATCCATCGAGAATACGGGGATCGGTTCTGTGGACAATCGATTGCCGTCGACGTCTTTGACGATCGTGTCGAGGTGACGAATCCTGGCGGCCTTTACGGGGGAAAGACTCGCGAGAACTTGTTTGACGGCAGCTCCCGATGCCGTAACGCGACGCTCGTGAAACTCATGTCGATTGTCCCGCTGCCGGATGGCGCAGGTTCGCCGGCTGAGGGCAATGGCTCGGGCATCCCGATGATGATCGATGCCATGCGCGCGCATGGTCTGGCCGAGCCACTGTTCTGCCCGGGGTTCGATCGGTTCAAGGTCGTACTTTACCGTTCAAAGATCGAGCCGGTCGATCATGGCGGGGGCTTAATTGTGACGGCACTCAAACACTACGGCGAGCTGGGGACGCGTGAGCTGGCAGAACGTACGGGGCTTACAATTTCCCAGGTAAGGTCGCGCGTCAACGCGCTCATTGCTCAAGGCGAGCTTGAGCCCACGGCGCCGGCGACGAGCCGCAACCGCAAGTATCGACTGTCAGAGCGCGTGGAATAAATGCGTTAGTGGACGAGGCGACCCAATAATCGACCCTCAATTGGCGCCCACTAAGGTAAAGCGGTTGTTACTCAGTCGACGGTGATGCTAAAGACTCGGCTTACGCCGGCATGGCCCCGAACCCGTCCATCAAGAACAGCCTAAGAACCAGCTTGATGACATTTCCCGGTTTGACTTCAGCCGCGTCAAAGACGTGGCGCTCGGCGAGCTCGCTGCAGTATGCATAGATGTCGCGGATAAGGTTCGCGCCCGAAAGCGTAAACATGTAGCCTGCGTCCGAAAGCGCATTGGGCGCGGCGGGCAACTTGGCCATGTGGCAGAACGTTTGCAGGTCGGGCGCCATAACATTCTGGTAGTCGAGGTGGCCGCCGGCATCCTGTTCGGCAAGCTCCAATTGGCGCACGAAATCCAGCGCCGCTGCCAGCACAAAGCTCGGCGTAGGCGCGTTGACGTCCTGAGTGGTCGCCACGAGCCTGCCCGCCGCCTGCGTGACAAGCCAAGCGACCTCGCGCTGGCAACGCACGGCCTTGCGCGTAACCGGCTTGATGGACGAAGAAGAAACGCTCCCCTTAGGCGGATTCGAAGCAGCCATAAGACCCTCCCATGAACAATCCGGCCCAACAAGCCCGGATGAAACACGTGTTACATCAGTATACGGGGAAGTGGGGTGGAAAAACGGAGTCGACAGCGTGAACTGCCGGCTCCGGATTGCTTGCCTTAGAGGCTGTACACTTCGACCATAGCTTCGCCAATGCGATGGGGCACGCCGGTGACGAGTGCGTTGCCCATGCAGAAGGCCCGATGGCCGTCGGTCATGCCCGTATCGGTCCAACCTTTCGGGAATCCCTGAAGCTGATCGAGCTCGTCGGGAACAAGACGGCGGAAACGACCATCGGGACATTCGATGACGTGCTTGAAGCGGCTCGCTCCCGTGCCGCCTTCTCCTGTGAGGATGGTGCGGCTCGGCTTGTCGGTGGCATCCGGGAAGCTCATGGCTCCCTCGGAATACGTGTACGTAAAGCCTGTCTTTTTGTTAGTGCGCTCTTCGCGCTTGCTGCCCTTAAGGTAGCGCCAGTCGGGAAGCTTTTCGTCGGAGATGTAGAACTGCTCCGGGACATCAGCCTCGTCGACAAGCACGTCGCCAAGCACGTGGCGCTCACCGTGATAGTCCTCGGCAAAGTCGCAGGTCAGAACATGACAGCCCTGCATGACGCCAGCATTCTTGAATTGAGAGGTCTTTTGGCCGACGCCAAAACGAGTTGAGTTCTCGTAGGGGTCGGGCAAAACGTCGAGCTCGGACATCTCGTCGGGATAGATGGCGGGGAAGGCTTTAGCCATGACGCCGTTGTGCATGCGATTAACGAGATCAACCTTGCCAGCGTCCTTTTCGCAGAAGATATAAACACGTTTGCGACGCTGGGGGAAACCGTATTCGGCAGAGTTGACCACGCGCCATTCGACCGTGTAGTCGAGGTCGGCAAGACAGCTTAGGATGATGGCGAAGTCGCGACCGCGTTGAGACGCGGGCGACTTGAGCAGGCGGTCGACGTTCTCAAAGAGACCGAACTTGGGCTTCTTCATTTCGAGGAAGTGATAGATGTCCCACCAAAGGACGCCCTTCTTGCCCTCGATGCCGTGTGCCTGATTGAGCGGACGCGCGACAGAGTAGTCTTGGCAGGGGAAACCGCCAACAACCATTTGGACATCGGGGATTTCGATTTCTTTCGCCTCGGCCTGCTCCAGGACCTTATTGATGTCTTCGTTGACGACGGAATCATTGCCGAAGCGATCCATGTAGCAACGGGCCGCGAACTGACGCGCCTTGGTTCCGGGCGGCTCCCACTGATTGGCCCAAATGGTGCGGAAGGGGCCGGCGGGCTTCATATAAAACTCGGGATGGCGAGGGTCGGCATAGCCTTCGAGACCCAAACGAAATCCACCGACGCCCGCAAAAAGCTCGGCAATATTAATCTCAGACACGTTTCTCCAATCGCTGCTGTGTCCGGTTATGGTGGTCACAACAATAACCGATCGAGGGGACAATCAAGACCTCAATTTTCTGGGCGTTAGTAGTTGCTCTGAACTACCATGAGGTTAGTTGCGAGTTTCGGAGGTATCCCGTGTCTAAGAAGCGCCTCGATTTCAAGCGCATGCTTGACGATACTGATTTTTCTGACCCCTCAAGTATTGAGCGCTATGCTGCCAATCTCGATGGCATGACGTTCCGCGATATTCTCGAGCTCGGTATTGCTCCGGAGGGGGAGAGTGCGCCCAAGGACTTTGGCTCCAAGAAGTACAAAGGCGGTATGGGCACTCTTATCGAAGAACGTTACTTTGGCTACAAGGCCAATAGTGACGATCGCCCCGACTTTCCCGAGGCGGGCGTTGAGCTCAAGGCAACGTGTTTTGATGTGCTCAAGAACGGCCGGAAGTCTGCTGGCGAGCGCCTTGTCCTGACCATGATTCCTTATGACCGACCTGTTTCGCTCGACTACGACAGTTCTCACCTCAAGACCAAGCTCAGCAATATCCTGTTGATTTACTACGGCCGAGATCGTTCCATCGATAAATACGACCAACGCATTGAGCGTGCGGTCATGGTTCGTCTGCCCGAAGAGGACATGAAAATCATTCGCGCCGACTACGAGAAGATCATTTCCTATATTCAGGATGGCCGTGCGGACGAGCTTTCAGAAGGCATGACGACTTATCTGGGTGCTTGCACGAAGGGCGCAACTGAGGCCACAATGTGGGCGGACCAGTATTATGAATACTTCAATACCGATACGGGCGAGATTGAGCGCCATCGCGCAAAGCGTCGCGCCTTTTCCCTCAAGCGCTCGTATATGGACTATGTGCTCCATACTTATGTCCTCGGTGCTCCGCGAGTCGGGGAGAGCATTGTTCAGGACGATGGCAAGTCTATCGATTTCGAAAGTTACGTAACTGGACTTATCGAGCGCCATTACGGTGAGATCGATCGTCAAATTGCCGAACAATATGGACTGGAGTACACGGGCAATAAGGCGCAGTGGACAACGCTCGTTTATCGTATGCTCGGAATCAAAAACAATGCTGCCGAGGAATTCGTCAAGGCAGGCATTTCCGTCCGAACTGTTCGAGTTAACAACAGGGGGCACATCGAACAGGCTATGTCGTTCCCACCGTTTGAGTTCAAGCGTTTGATTGAAGAAGACTGGGAGACGTCGCCTCTTCATGCGTGCCTTGAGACCAATCGCTTTTTCTTCGTTGTGTTCCGTGAGGACCACGATGGCGTGCTGCGTCTCGATCGTTGTTTGTTCTGGGCAATGGGAGAAAACGAAATCGAAGGCCCAGCGAAAGCTTGTTGGGATGAGACGCGAAAGGTAATACGTGAGGGCGTTGAGCTCAATCCGTATCGGGATGCGAGCGGAAAGCTCAAAGTGACTAACAATCTGCCCGGTATGGCGGACAATCCAATTGTTCACGTTCGCCCGCATACGTCAAAAGCGGCTTACAAGTTTGCCGATGGAACAGAGATCGGTGACATCGCAAGGAATGCTTACGAACTGCCCGACGGGCGCTGGATGACGAAGCAATCGTTCTGGTTCAACAAGGGCTACCTGGAGCATATTCTGGGGCTGTAGCGTTTCGAGATTATTTAACAATCAACCCCTGCTCCTCGATACCTCGATGTTGCCCCTACAAATAAATCCCCTCACCAAGCTGCTTATGGAACTCGGCGTGATGGTCGCGTGCCCAGGTAAAGAGCGCCTGGTCAAAGTCGGTGCGCGTGGTCGGGACGCCAAAGACGCCGGCAACTTCGACGCGCACAAACTCCAGTGCCGGCAGCTTGTTGATGGCAGTGAGGGCAAATGGGGACGAGGGCTCCTCGAACAGATAGCGGCTGCCTTGCAGCGCGTCGCAACTGGTGCACGTGTTGCCGAGCGACGGGGCTTTGGAGGCTCGCGCGCCTACGGGCTTGTAGCCGCAGCGCTTATGAAGGTAGTCGCGGATCTCGCCCGGCACGCAGCCAAGAGCGGGCACGATGGCGAGTGCGTTGGCGTTGGCCGTGTCGATGGCAATGTGCCCGGCTTCGTTGGGCGCGTGCGCGATGGCGATGCTCTCGTCGTTATCGGTTCGATAGGGAATGCCGAAGGCTGCGACTGAGGTCTCTTTGTGACACTTCCAGCATTCGCGCTTGCCCAGTACTAGATATATATACGGCGCAGAGGGGTCGGATCGGTCAATACCGGGCAGCCACTCGGCAAAGGGCTCGGGGTTGACGCCGCTGGGTACATACCAGACCTTCTTGGTCCGGTCCCATTTGGCGCCCAGCGCCTTGGCTTCTTCTTTGTGCGAAAAGGGGACATCGAGCTCGGTGCGCATGGCGGCTCCTTGGTGCTGCAGGTGCAAGTGGCCCAAGGATACCGCAGGGCGCAGACATCGCGGCGTTTTGCTGAGAAGTTGCGGTGCGGACTGATTGGTTATGCCGATGGATAGATCGGCAAGTAGATGGTCGGCTTTTGGCTAGTTGGGCGGTTGGAACTGCCGGCGGATTTGGCGACATAAAACAAAACAGCCCAGAGGACATAGCCTCTGAGCTGCGAACATTTGGTGGGCGTTAGAAGATTTGAACTTCTGACCTCTTCCGTGTCAGGGAAGCGCTCTCCCCCTGAGCTAAACGCCCGATCAAGGGTGCGCAAGCGCGCAAGGGATAATATAACGGAGCCTGAACTCGGTGGCAAGAACATTTTTAAAAATCGCTTACATTGTGGAATTCGGGGGCTTTGCCATATCCATTTCAAAAGAGCCTGCTGCCGCGATTTGGCTGTCGCATAATGCAAGGCCATTGCGGTATCGAGCTATGGAAAGACGCCTGCGGAATTGTCCTACCGATAAGCGGACAAGCCTCCAGCTGGTGACTTCGCCGTGGTAAGGTAAGCCGAATTGTTTCCAGGCTGTTTCGGGGGAGTGGAATGAGCAAAGAGTGTGTCGAGCAGGTCGAAGGCGCAGGGGCTTCGGTGCCGATGACCGATATGTCGAACATTGATGTGCCCGAGGGCACCGACGAGCTCAGCCGTAGCACCCGCCGCGCCTGGCGCGACTGCCTTAACGATGCGTCGTCGCGCAAGATGATCACGGGCGTCTTGGCTACGTTGGTGGGCGGTTCGTTTTGGGGCTTCTCGGGCACCAGCGCGAGCTTTCTGTTCGATACCTACCACGTCGACACCTTGTGGCTTATGAGCGTGCGTCAGATTCTCGCCGGTCTACTCTTTATGGCCGTGGTTGTTACGCGCGACCGCGAGCGCCTGATTAAGCTCTGGACCACACCCGCCGATCGCAAGCAGCTGCTGCTCTTTACCGCCTTTGGCCTGCTGTTCAACCAGTTTTGCTATCTTTCGGCCGTGCGCCTGACGAACGCCGGAACCGCGACGGTGCTCCAGTGCCTGCAGCTCGTTATCATCATGGGCTACGCCTGCGTGACCGATCGCCGCATGCCGCGTACTCGCGAAGTCATCGGCATTGGCCTGGCTCTGGGTGGAACCTTTTTAATTGCCACCGGCGGCGACCCTACCAGCCTGAATATCTCGCCGCTTGGCCTGGCAGCAGGTCTTATGTGTGCGGTCAGCGCCGCGTGTATGGCGGTGATTCCCGCCAAGATCCTGCCCGAATACGGTAGCCCCATCGTCACGGGCTCGGCAATGCTCACGGCGGGCGTGGCCTCATGTGTCTTCGTGCAGCCCTGGGCGCATATGCCGGCGCTCGATGCCGCCGGTATCGAGGCGCTCGCGGTGTTCGTGGTTATCGGCTCGTTTTTTGCTTACATGCTCTATATGCAGGGCGTTAAGGACATCGGCTCGGTGCGTGCGAGCCTCATCGGAACTGTGGAGCCGGTTTCGGCGACCATCACCAGCGCCGTTATGCTGGGCACGGTGTTTTTGCCGACCGACCTTATCGGCTTTGCCATGATCATCGTGATGATGTTCCTCACGGTGTAGTTGACGCCGCCAAGACAGAAAAGGTGTTGTGCCGCATTTTCGCCAATTGATGTCCGTGTCTGGAGTTTAGCTGTCGATGCTCAAAATGCCATAAACTAGTAACGTTATGGACTTTTTCATTGCGACTCAATTGCGAGGATTTCTTTATGGCTGGTAATCACTTTAAGGGCGGCGATAGCGGCCGTCCTGCAGTTCCGCCGCGTCCGAACGGGGCTGGTAAGGCCGGCACGCCGGGCGGCGCTGGACAGGGCGGTTCCGGTAAGCGCGTGTCCCCGGGCGAGACGGCGATGTTTACCGCTCTGTACGAGCAGTCTCAAAAGGCAAAAAAGACCGGCCGTGCAAGAGGGAATGTCTTTGCGGGCGGTGCAACCTCCACGTCGCAGCCGAGCGGGGCTCCTTCGGTACCTGCGAACAACGCAGGTGCTGCCAACGCCGCGAATACCGCCGGCAACGTTAATGCCGGCAAGGACGCCAACAATACTCCCTCTTCCGGTGGCGCGGGGCTTACAGGTAACCTTGGCACGATTTACACCGGCGCCTCCGAGACTGGCACGTTCGCCCGCCTGGATGATAGCGGTGCCGAGTTTGCGGGCTCGGGTTCCAAGGAAGATTATTACGATTTTGGCTTGAACTACGGTAGCGACGCTTCGTCGAGTTCGACCTCTGACGGTCTGGTCCGTCATCGCCATCGCAAGGGCGAGCGCAAAAAGCGTCACACTGGCGCCATTATTGCCGCTGTGGTCGTGGTGCTTCTCGTTGCGCTTGGCGCAAGCGGCTTTATGCTGCTTAACTCGGCAAAGACCGTAAAGAGCGAAGCGAAGGAGGCTGTCGAGATTGTCGGTGGCCTTAAGGACAAGGTCACGTCGGGCGATTTTTCGACGCTGCCTGTCGACGCGAAGAAGATCGATGAGCTCTGCGACAGCATGAAGGCGGAGACCTCGAGCCCGCTGTGGACGGCGGCATCGTTTATCCCGGTGTATGGCAGTGACATCAATGCAGCCCGCACCATGATTGATGCCCTGTCCGATGTCTCGAGCAACGCGCTGGTTCCCATGGCCGACAACCTTTCGCAGGCCACACCCGGCAAGCTGTTCCAGGACGGCATGATTAACGTGTCCGCACTGCAGGCCGTTGCCGATTCGCTTTCCGATAGCTCCAAGGTGTTCAAGAGCGCCAACGAGAAGATCCAGGGTATTGGCGATACTCATATTTCCCAGGTGACCGAGCTGGTCGATAAGGCCAAGGACGGCTTTGCCACCCTCAACGGCGCGGTTGACGCGGCGGAGAAGGTCGCCCCCGTCCTTCCCCAGATGCTCGGTGCCAACGGCCAGACGCGCAACTATCTTATGTACGCCATGAACAACGTCGAGATTCGTGCCTGCGGCGGCTTTGGCGGTTCGCAGGGCCTGATTTCGGTCACCGACGGCCAGATGTCGATTGGCGAGTTTGTTCCCCGCATTGGACTCAGTGAGGATGAGGCAGTCGAGAGCGTCGACGAAGAGGATGAGGCGCTGTTCGGCAACCACAGTAACCTGTACAACTCGGGCAATACCTATTCGCCTGATTGGCCCCGCAACTCGCAGCGTGTCGCCGCGCTGTGGAAGTCCCAGTATGGACAGGACGTTGATGGCGTCATCGGTATCGACCCGGTGTTCCTGCAGTATCTGCTGGGCCTGGTCGGTAATGTCTCGCTGCCCGACGGAACGGTTGTCGACGGCACCAACGCCGCAAAGGTCCTCATGCACGATGTGTACTGGAACTATCCGGTCGAGGAGTCGGACGGCATCTTTGCATCCGTCGCCAGCGCTGCCTTCGACAAGATCCTTGGCGGTATCGGCGATGTCGATGTTACGAAGCTTGTCAGCGCCGTTGAGCGCGGTGCCGAAGAGGGCCGTCTGATCGCGTGGATGAGAAACGATGATGAGCAGAATGCCATCAAAGAGACGGGCATTGACGCTTCGCTGCCCGATCCGGATGATCCGAGTGCCGATCCTGTTGCCGGCGTTTACTTTAACAACCTGAGCTTCTCCAAGCTCGACTGGTACCTGAACGCTGATACGCAGATTGGCCAGGGCATCAAGAACGGTGACGGCACGTGCTCCTATCGCATCACCGTTACCCTGACGAACATCATGACGCAGGAGGAGGCTGGCAAGCTGCCCGACTACGTTGCGGCGAGCGCACCCGATGCCGCGCGTGACGACGAGCGTCTGAATGTCTCACTGTTTGCCCCGACGGGCGGCAACATTACTGATCTGACCGTCGAGGGCACCCAGTTTGGTCTCGGCGCCGCTACGTGGCATGGAATCCCCTTCTATTCGGGCACCGTTGACCTGCATGCTGGCGAGACGACGACGATCACGTATACGCTGACCACGTCGGCCGAGGCGGGGGACAAGCCGCTTACGCTGCGTCAGACTCCTACATGCCAGGCGGCTCGCGACAGCGCGTCGGCGTAGGGTTTTTCTGGTAGCGCAGATAATCGAGTACCATTTTGGGGCGGACAGGCAATCTGTTCGCCCCTATTTTGTAAGGAGAGCGCATGAAGTACTTTGGCACCGACGGCTTTCGCGGCGAGGCCAACGTTGGGCTGACGGTAGAGCACGCTTATAAGATTGGCCGTTTTGTGGGCTGGTATTACGGCGCCAACCGCAGTGCTAAGGCGCGCGTTATCGTGGGCAAGGACACACGTCGCTCGAGTTATATGTTCGAGGCGGCGCTGGTGAGCGGTCTGGTCGCGAGCGGTGCGGACGCCTATATGCTGCACGTGATCCCGACGCCGGGCGTGGCGCATCAGACCGTGGAGGGCTGCTTCGATTGCGGCATCATGATCAGCGCGAGCCACAACCCGTTTTGCGATAACGGCATTAAGCTCGTCAATAGCGACGGTTTTAAGATGGACGAGGACGTACTGGAGCTCATCGAGGACTACATCGATGGCAAGAGCGAAGTTCCGTTGGCCACGGGCAACCACATCGGTGCCACGGTGGACTACATGCAGGGCCGCAACCGCTACATTGCTTCGCTCATTGCAAGTGCGAACTTTTCGCTGCAGGGCGTCAAGATCGGTATCGACTGCGCCAACGGCTCGGCTTCCTCGGTGGCCAAGCCGGTGTTTGACGCGCTCGGTGCCGACGTGCGCGTGATCAATGCCGCGCCCGATGGCTTTAACATCAACGTCGACTGCGGCTCCACGCATATGGAGCGTCTGCAGCGCCATGTGGTGGAGCAGGGCCTGGACGTGGGTTTTGCCTACGATGGCGATGCCGACCGCTGCCTGGCCGTGGATGAGCGCGGTCGCGTGGTAGACGGCGACCAGATCCTGTACGTGTGCGGCGTGTATCTGAACAAGCACGGTCGCCTTTCGGGCGGTACCGTGGTGCCGACGATTGCCAGCAACTTTGGCCTGATCAAGTCGTTGGAGCTTGCCGGTCTGAGCGCCGTGACCAGCGGCGTGGGCGACCGTCACGTGTATGCCAAGATGCGCGAGGGCGGCTACAGCCTGGGCGGCGAGCAGACGGGCCATACGATCTTTGGCGATATCGAGCGCACGGGCGACGGCATTATGACCTCGCTGCGCGTGATGGAAGTGATTCGTGCCGAGCGCGAGACGCTCTCGCAGCTCACGGCTCCGTGCAAGCTGCTGCCGCAGGCGCAGGTGGCCGTGCGCGTGGCGGACAAGGACGCCGCGCTCGAGAACATGGGCGTGCAGAACGCCATCGCCGAGGCCGAGGTTGCGCTGGCAGGCGAGGGCCGCGTGCTCGTGCGCAAGAGCGGAACCGAGTCGGTTATCCGCGTGCTGGCCGAGGCGCCCGACCAAGCATCCGCCGATGCCGCCATGAAGCGCATCGCCAACGCGCTCGAGGCTCTGTAAGGTAGTCATTGGGGACGTTCTTAAACAACTAGGTGGAAAGGGGGCGCCGCGGATTGGTTCCGCGGCGTCCCCTTTGCGTTGACGTGTCGGTTATGCCTTACAGCTCGTAGAGCGTGGTGAACTTGTCCTGCAGGTAGCTGCAGTAGTAGCGGGCATCGAACGCCATGCCGCACGCGCCCTTGATGAGCTCCGGCGCGTCCTTGGCGCGGCCCCACTGCCAAATGTGCTCGCCCAGCCAGGCGCGGACGGGTGTCAGGTCGCCGCTCGCGCAGGCGCCGGTAAGGTCGACGCCGTCGCGGCACATGGCCGGCACAAACATGGCATCGTAGGCGCTACCCAGCGCATACGTGGGGAAGTAGCCAAACGAGCCGCCGCTCCAGTGCGTATCTTGCAGGCAGCCGCGTGTGTCGTCGGGAACGGGAATGCCCAGGTACTCGTCCATAAAGCGATTCCAAAGCGCGGGGATGTCCTTGGCCGTGGCCTCGCCGGCAAACAGCATGCGCTCAATCTCGTAACGCACCATGATATGCAGCGGGTAGGTGAGCTCGTCGGCCTCGGTACGGATCAGCGACGGCTGAGCGTTGTTCACGGCGCGGTAGAGCGTGTCCTCGTCCACGTTGCCGTAGACCTCGGGCGCGTGGCGGCGCAGCACCTCGAGCAGCGGTCCCATAAAGGCGCGGCTGCGGCCCACGGTGTTCTCGAAAAAGCGGCTCTGGCTCTCGTGGATGCCCATGGAGGTGCCGCCCTCCAGGCACGTGCGCGCGTAGGCGGGGTTCACGCCCAGCTCGTACATGGCGTGGCCGGCCTCGTGGATGATGCTGTAGACGTTGGAGATGCAATCGTCCTCGTAGATGTGCGTGGCGATGCGCGCGTCGCCCACCGAGAAGCCCTCGCTAAACGGATGCTCGGTAAAGGCAAGCGTGGTGTCGTCCAGGTCCAGGCCGACAAGCTTCATCAGATCGAAGCTCATGGCGCGCTGGGCGGCCTCGGGCACGCGGGCGTGCAAAAAGTCTGCAGCGGGCTGCTGGCCGCGCTCGCCGATGGCGTGCACGAGCGGCACGACCGTGGCCTTAACCTCGTCGCAAAACGCATCGAAGCTCTCGGTGGAAAGGCCGCGCTCGTACTGGTCGAGCCACACGTCGTATGGGTCGCGCTTGGGGTCCATGAGCTCGGCCTGATGCTTGAGCTGGCTGACGATTTTGTCCACATAGGGCTCAAAGCTCGCCCAGTCGTTGGCCGCTTTGGCCTTGTGCCACACGGCGTCGGCCTCGCAGGTGAGCCTGGTCCAGGCCTCGGCCTCCTCGGTGGGGATGACGCTTGCCTCGCGCTGGTCGCGGCCGAGCACGCGAATCTCGTCAAGCAGCTGCGGGTCGTCGATCTTTCCGCCGGTGACGGTCTCGCGTGCCAGCGAACGTACAAGTTCGACAGACTTTTCGCTGGTCAGGAGCTTATGGTGCTCGCCGGCAAGGGTGCCCATGGCGTCGGCACGGGCGGCGGCACCGTTGGCGGGAGCAATGGTCGCGCCGTCAAACTCGGCAATCTTGAGCAGGTACTCGCGGGTCCACAGCTTGCCCTCGAGCTTGCGGAATTTTTTGACGGCCTTATCGACCTTCATGCCTTTGGGCGTCTTGCCCGCTGCGGGCTTGGCCTTCTTATCGTACTTCTTTCCCATACCATATCCTTAATCTCGCAGGCCGAGCGCCGCAGGCGGGTGCACGGCCAGTTTGCACAGCTACTTGCCTTGTACCCAGCGCGAACAAAACGGAACGCGGCGATGCGCTCGCGAAATGTGTTATCCTATAGCCCAATGCGTTGACGGAGAGGGTTTTGCCCGCCGCGTCGCCGGCGAGAGAGGGAAGGTCATGGGCTGCAAGCCTTCCTGCGGTGGCAAGGGCCAAGCGTTCACTCCCGAGCAGCGACCTCAACGGGCGCGCGGCCAGTGGCAGCAAAGCCCCAGTAGGGAAGCCGTGAGCCTCGCGACAAGAGGCGCAGAGTGGGCACGGCGGGCCAGACATCCGCCGGGTCAAACAAGGTGGTACCGCGGAATTCAACCGTCCTTGGGCAATGCACATGCCCGAGGGCGGTTTTTTGTTACCGAACCGGGCCGCGTTTTCGCAACGTCAGACGGCGGCAGCCGCCTCGGCAAGCGGGGAACGCGAGAGACGAAAGGGAAGACATGAGTCTGATTAATGATCTGGTCAAACTCGAGGAAGAGGCCAAGGAGCTCGTCACTAGCGCCGACGACGCCGCCAAGCTCGAGGCTGCGCGCGTTGAGCTGCTCGGTCGCAAGGGCCGTATCACCGGCCTGATGCGCATGATGGGCAAGCTCGCCCCCGAGGATCGTCCCATGATGGGCAAACGCGCCAACGAGATGCGCCAGCTGATCGAGGGCATGCTCGACGAGCGCACCACCGAGATGAAGGCCGCCGCCCTCAAGCACGCACTCGAGCACGAGGCCGTCGACATCACGCTGCCGGGTATCCGTCCGCAGATCGGTCACCAGCACCTGATCAAGCAGATCATCGAGGAGGCCGAGGACATCTTCTGCGGCATCGGCTACACCGTCGAGTCCGGCCCCATGGTCGATACCTCCTACTACAACTTCACCGCGCTCAACGCGCCCATGGATCACCCGAGCCGCTCGGCTCGCGACACGTTCTATGTGGTCGACAACAACCCCGGCAGCGTTGCGCATCCCGAGGCTCACGCTCACGGCGAGTCCGACGTGCTGCTGCGCACCCAGACCTCGGGCGTGCAGATCCACACCATGGAGTCGCAAAAGCCGCCCATCTACATGATCTGCCCGGGCACCGTCTATCGTCCCGACACGGCCGACGCCTGCCACCTGCCGCAGTTCAACCAGATCGAAGGCCTGGTCGTCGACGAGGGTATCACCTTTGGCGATCTTAAGGGCACGCTCGACTACTTTGTTAAGTGCATGTTTGGTGAGGATCGCAAGACGCGCTATCGCCCGCACTTCTTCCCCTTCACCGAGCCTTCCTGCGAGGTGGACGTGAGCTGCCACGTGTGCGGCGGCAAGGGCTGCAACTTCTGCAAGCACAGCGGCTGGATCGAGATTCTGGGCTGCGGCATGGTCGACCCCAACGTCCTGATCAACTGTGGCATCGACCCCGAGAAGTACACCGGCTTCGCCTTTGGTATTGGCGCCGAGCGCGTCGCGGCACTGCGCTACGACCTGCCCGACCTCAGAACTCTCATGACGGGTGATATGCGCTTCTTGAATCAGTTCTAGGCTGCGGCTTGCCCAAGCACGACACCTCGGCGCTCATTCGTCGCTTGCGTACCAAAGTACGCGGCGCTCCTCTTTCGGGCCGATCTGCCGCACTTGGACAACCCTCGCTTTGTAAGGAATGTTCACAAAGTTGAAGTTTCCACCTGCATCTCTTCGCAGGCTTTCAGTATGAAAGGAGAGCTAGATGCGTGTTTCTTACGACTGGCTCAAGACCATGATCGATATTCCGGAGGATCCCAAGACCCTTTCGGACGAATATATCCGTACCGGCACCGAGGTCGAGGCGATCGACACCGTGGGCGAGTCCTTCGACCACGTGGTGACCGCCCAGGTGCTCACCAAGACCCCGCACCCCGATAGCGACCACATGTATGTGTGCTCGGTCGACGTGGGTGACAAGAACCTCGACGCCGACGGCAACCCCGCTCCGCTGCAGATCGTCTGCGGCGCGCAGAACTTCGAGGCCGGCGACCACATCGTCACGGCCATGATTGGCGCCGTGCTTCCCGGCGACGTCAAGATCAAGAAGAGCAAGCTTCGCGGCGTCGTGTCCATGGGCATGAACTGCTCCGCGCGCGAGCTCGGCTTGGGCGGCGACCACTCCGGCATCATGATCCTGCCCGAGGATACGCCCTGCGGCATGCCGTTTGCCGAGTACGTGGGCTCGAGTGATACCGTGCTCGACTGCGAGATTACGCCCAACCGCCCCGACTGCCTGTCCATGATCGGCATGGCCCGCGAGACCGGCGCCATCTTCGACCGCGATTTCCACGTTGAGCTGCCCGCCATTAAGGCCGAGGCCGGCCGCGCGACCGACGACGAGCTTTCCGTCGAGATCGCTGACGAGGGCCTGTGCGACCGCTACGTTGCCCGCATCGTGCGCAACGTCAAGGTCGGCCCGTCGCCCGACTGGATGGTCAAGCGCCTCTACGCCCTGGGCGTGCGTCCGCACAACAACATCGTCGACATCACCAACTATGTGATGATGCTCACCGGTCAGCCGCTGCACGCCTTTGACCTGGACACCTTTGCCGAGCGCGATGGCCATCGTCGCGTGGTGGTTCGCGCCGCCCAACAGGACGAGAAGTTTACGACCCTCGACGGCGAGGAGCGCACGCTCGACGCCGGCATGGGCCTCATCACCGACGGCGAGCGTCCCGTGGCGCTGGCCGGCGTAATGGGCGGCATGGATTCCGAGATCGAGGACGACACCGTCGACGTGATGGTCGAGAGCGCCTGCTTCAACGCCGGTCGCACCTCGCACACCAGCCGCGATCTGTCGCTGATCTCCGACGCCTCCATTCGCTTTGAGCGCCAGGTCGACGAGACCGGCTGCGTGGATGTCGCCAACGTTACCTGCGCGCTGATCGAGGAGATCGCCGGCGGCGAGGTTGCTCCCGGCTATGTGGACGTGTTCCCCGCGCCCAAGACCATCGACAGCATTAAGCTGCGCCTGGCCCGCGTGCGTGCCATCTGCGGTGCCGACATCGAGCCCGACTTTATCGAGCGTTCGCTCACCCGCCTGGGCTGCACCGTCGAGCGCGACGGCGAGGACTTTATGGTCACGCCGCCGAGCTTCCGTCCCGACCTGCCGCGTGAGATCGACCTGATCGAGGAGGTCTTGCGCCTATGGGGCATGGGCCGCGTGACGGCGACCATTCCGGCTGCCAAGAACCACATCGGCGGTCTGACCCGCGAGCAGAAGCTCACTCGTAAGGTCGGCGAGATCCTGCGCGCCTGCGGCCTCAACGAGACCACGACTTTTGGCTTTGCCGCCCCGGGCGACCTGGAGAAGATCGGTATGTCCACCGAGGGTCGCGGTTGCCCCGTGGTGCTCATGAACCCGCTGGTAGCCGAGCAGACCGAGATGCGCCGCTCGCTGTTGCCAGGCCTGTTGCAGTCTGTGGCCTACAACGAGGCCCACGGCACGCCCAACGTGCATCTGTACGAGGTCGGCAGCTTGTTCCACGGTCGCGAGAACGCCAGCCTGCCCAAGGAGACCAAGTCCGTGGCGGGCGTGCTCTCGGGCCAGTGGAGCGAGCGGTCTTGGAACATGAAGTACCGCAAGCTGCGTTTCTTCTTTGGCAAGGGCATCGTTGAGGAGCTGCTTGCCCAGCTGCGCATCGAGAAGGTTCGCTTCCGTCCCGTCGAGGGCGAGAGCTATGCCTTCCTGCAACCGGGTCGTGCTGCCGAGGTACTCTCGGGCGGTACCGTGCTGGGCTGGGTTGGCGAGATCCACCCCGAGGCGCGCGAGACTATGGGCATTGACGAGGTCGTCGTTGCCTTTGAGCTCGACCTGGACAAGCTGATCAAGGGCGCCCGCAACCAGGAGAACTACCGTGAGTTCTCGCAGTACCCGGCCGTTGAGCACGACCTTGCTATCGTAGTCGACAACACTGTGACCTGCGAGGATCTTGAGCGTCGTATTACGAGTGCCGGCGGCAAGCTGCTCGAGGGCGTGCGCCTGTTCGATGTCTACCGCGATCCCATCCGTATCGGTGCGGGCAAGAAGTCCATGGCCTTTGCGCTTACGTATCGCTCCGACGACCACACGCTTACCAGCGAAGAGGTCGAAAAGGCGCACCAGAAGATCGTTACCAAGGTGTGCAAGGGCGTAAACGGCGAGGTCCGCGGCTAGGTCCTGCGCTGGGGTATGGGTCAGCGGTGGCTGCTGCCGAGTCCTACGTGACTGCTATGCCCGGTATAAGGCACCGTTGAGCCTGCATATATGACACGCGCATTACATAACGGCGTGCTGCTTTGTCGGCAGTGCGCCGTTTTGCTATGATAGCCCGCGGCGTGTTACGAATCTGACATTACGTAACACTGGAAAGGTGATTCAAGCGGCGTTGCAATTCCGTGCGCCGATAACCGGGAGGCGTACATGCACATTCCAGATAATTATCTGTCCCCGCAGACCGATGCCGTCATGGCGGTGGCGATGGTGCCCGTCTGGGCTCACTGTATCAAGAAGGTGCGCGCCACGCTCGATCGCGAGCACATGGCTTTCCTGGGCATCTGCGCCGCATTTTCCTTCTTGCTTATGATGTTCAACGTGCCGCTGCCCGGCGGCACCACTGGCCACGCCGTTGGTGGCGCACTCATCGCGCTGCTGCTGGGCCCCGAGGCCGCGGCTATCGCGGTTTCGGTCGCGCTGGCGCTGCAAGCGCTGCTGTTTGGCGACGGCGGCATCCTGTCCTTTGGCGCCAACTGCTTTAACATGGCCTTCGTGTTGCCGTTTGCCGCAGCCATCGTGTTCCGCGCGCTTAACAGCCGTTTGCACGACAAGAGCTGGGGCACCTCGGTTTCGGCCATCGTAAGCGGCTGGGTCGGCCTGTGCCTGGCGGCCCTGTGCGCAGCAATCGAGTTTGGTATTCAGCCGATGCTTTTCACGAATGCTTCGGGCGCTCCGCTGTACTGCCCCTTCCCGCTGTCCATTGCCATTCCGGCCATGATGATCCCGCATATGTTGGTAGCCGGCGTGGTCGAGGGCGTGGCGACTGCCGCGATCTACGGCTTTATCAAGAAGACGGCGCCGAGCGTTATCGTCGGCCCCGAAGCCGCCGATGGACAGCTTGCTGCCGAGGGCGCTGCTGCAAAGAAGACCTCGCTGGTCCCCACGCTCATCTTGGTTGCCGTGCTTGTCGTGGCCACGCCGCTGGGCCTGCTGGCCACGGGTGACGCCTGGGGTGAGTGGGACGCCGAGGGCGCCGCGACCGCCGTTCAGGAGGCTGGCGACGACAGCCTGCAGGCTTCGGTCGGTCTCGACACCCCGACCTTTGCCGACGCTCTGCCTACGGGTGATTACCTGCAGGCCTATTCCGAGGAGCAGGGTCTCGGCTTTGCCGGTCAGGCTGCCATGTATATCTTGTCCGGCGTGATTGGCGTGGCGGTGCTCACCATCGCATTCCGTCTGATCTCGCTGACGGTCAAGGAAAGCGGAGCCCATGGCGATGGTCGAGCTGCCTAGCTGGCTTGCGGCCGAGGAGCGATACGAGCCCACGGGCGCTCGTCATCGCGTGATGCAAAAGAACGTCCTGCACCTGGCGAGCCTGCTTGAGCGGGTTCGCCTGGGTGGAGGCGCGCACGAGGGCGGGTCGATGGTCGACCGCGCCCTTTCTTGCGTTTCGGCTCCGGTGCGCCTGGTGGGGATATTCGTTTGCGTCCTGTGCGTGTGCCTGACACAAAGCCCGCTGTACCTCATGTTGATGGCGGCCATTGCGCTGGTGCTCGTTGCCGTGCGTCCCATACGCGGGCTGCGCGCGACCTTTGTGCCGGCGCTTGGCGCCGCGGGGCTCGCAGTGGTTTTGGCGCTGCCTGCCCTGCTGCTGGGTGCTTCCGCTACGGGCGCCATGCTCAAGATTGCGCTCAAGACCTTCATTAATGTGTCGCTGGTGCTGGGCGCTTCGTGGACCCTCACGTGGAGCCGCATGTCGGCGGCGCTCAAGATGCTGCATCTACCCGACGAAGTTATCTTTACGTTTGATATGGCGCTCAAGCACATCGAGGTGCTGGGTCGTACGGCGCACGATCTGTGCGAATCGGTCATGCTGCGCAGCGTTGGCCGTGCGCCTGAGGGATTTTCGCGTACCGATTCGATCGCGGGTATCATGGGCATGACCTTTATCAAGGCGATGGAATGCAGCCGCGCGATGGACGAGGCTATGCTTTGCCGCGGCTTTGCCGGTACGTATCCGGTGCCCGCGCGCGCCGGGTTTGGCTGGCGCGATGCGGTCTATGCGGCCGGCGTGGCGCTGCTGGCAGTGTTGTGCGCCGTGCTGTAGGCGCTGCTGGTTCCGGCTGGGGATGCAAATGGGGGAGGGCGACGTTTTGACGATCGATATGAATAGTGCAGCGGGCATGAACGGTGCGGTCGGCGCCGAGGTCGCGCCGCTCATCGAGCTGCGCGACGTAGTGTTCTCCTATGCGGGGCATACGGTTGTCGATGGTGTGTCGCTGCAGGTCGCTCGTGGTGAACTCGTTGCCCTGCTTGGTCCTAACGGTTGTGGCAAGACGACGATCATGCGCCTTATCAACGGCCTTGAGCTCGCGGATGCCGGTGCATACCTGTTTGACGGACGCGTGGTCGATGCGGCGTATCTGAAGGATTCTGCTGCTGCTCAGAAGTTCCACCAGCGCGTGGGCTTCGTATTCCAAAACGCCGACGCCCAGCTGTTCTGCGCTACGGTGGGCGAGGAAGTTGCTTTTGGTCCCGCGCAGATGGGGCTGCCGGCAGACGAGCTCGAGCGCCGCGTGCGCGATGCCATGGGGCTGTTTCAGGTTGCCGACCTTGCCGACGCCTCTCCCTATCAGCTCTCGGGCGGGCAAAAGAAGCGTGTGGCGCTGGCTGCGGTGGTGTCGATGAACCCGGATATCTTGGTCCTCGACGAGCCTACCAATGGACTCGACGAGGATTCATGCGACATCGTGGTCAACTTCTTGCTGGCCTACGTCGCGGCGGGTAAGACGGTCTTGATGAGCACGCATCACCAGGATTTGGTGCGACGCCTGGGTGCCCGTGCAATCTATATCGATCGATATCACCATGTGGTCGAGGCGCCTTCGCCGTCGTATGGAACCGAAAGCGGTACTACGGACTAGTTGCTGCGTAGAGCGTGCGTAGCCGCCCGCGCGGCTTTGCCGTGATGGTATAGTTATCCAGGTTTTTTATGGGGGTGGCTATGCCAAGTTGGAACATTCATATCGCTCAGACGGAGCGTTTGCTGGAGCGCACCGGTGCACTTGCCAATAGCGTGCGCGACCGCAATGCCTTTTTGTTTGGCTGCGTGGTTCCGGATATCTTCGTGGGCTATATGGTCCCTGGCATCGCCGATCCCATCCCGTACCGCATTACGCACTTTGCAAAGCCCGAGCCTATCCCTAAGCCTCGTGAGCATGAGTTCTGGGATACCTATGTGGCACCGTTGCTTAAAAGTTCGCCCACCGGTGCGCCAGCCGCGGCTACCTCGATTGTCGAGGAGCGCGAGCGACTGAATCGCGTGCACTATCCCCAGCGCTACAGGGATGCCGAGCCGGTTGTCGGTCCCGGCGCTCGTGAGTTCTCGCTTGCGTCCGAGGACGTGGCGCAGTCGTTGCTCGATTTGACATTGGGTGTCTGGTCGCATCTGGTGGCCGATACCGTATGGAATACGCGCGTGAATCAGTACCTGGAGGCGCACGGCGGCAAGCCGTGCGAGGAGTTCCGCATTAAAAAGCAAGGCGACTTTGACTGGTTTGGCAAGACGCTGGGCATTGTTTCCATCCCGCGTGCGACCGATCGCCTGTATACCGCTGCGACGCGTTTTGGGCAGTATCCCATCCATAAAGAGTATGTGCTCAAGACCATCGGCGTCATGCACGAGATTGTACGCGAAAACCCCGGCGATCCCGACCATCCGCCATACCGCCTGCTGACCGAGGAATTCTTCGACGCGACGTTTACCGAGGTCATCGAGCTAACCGAGGCGGGATTTGCGGCTCGCGTTGCCGCTTCTGACGTCCCCGCAGCCCCTCTGATCGCTAGCTGCTAGCCGGCCGGCTTGACGGTGAACAGTTCACCCCAATTGACCAACGGCTCCCCTCGCAGGGCGTCTTCGGTGGTGCGCTCGGCATCGGAGAGGCTTGCGACTGAACGCAAATCGATGAAGCGGCATATGAAGAAGGTCTTAAAAAGGGGCCCGGAAGGCAAAGCCTTCCGGGCCCCTTTGCAATGCAAATCTGCTTGCAAGTACGATTTAGCGCACCTGAGCGACGTAAGCGACGTTGGTCGAGGAGACCTTGTCCTCGAGCTGGACGCTCATGCGGGGATCGCCGGCGGTAGCGACGGTCAGATCGCCGGCCTCGACGTAGCCGAGCTCCTTAGCGGTCTCGATCGCCTTGACGATCGTGCCGTTGACGGTGCCCTGGGTAATCTCGGCCTGGTGCGGGATAACGCCCCAGTACATGATCATCTGCTGGACGGCCCACTCGTGGCGGGAGAACGCGCAGATCGGCATGTTGGGACGGAAGTGCGAAATCAGGCGAGCGGTACGACCGGTGGTCGTCGGCACGGTGATGCACTTGGCGCCAACGGTGGTAGCCATGTTCACAGCGGACATACCCACAACGTTGTTGACAACGCGGGTGCCGTGAGCATCGGCCGGAACCTCGAGCGGAGCGTGAGCCGGGAGGTACTTCTCGGTCTCGAGAGCAATGCTGGCCTGCATCTTGACGGCCTCAACCGGGTACTTACCGGCAGCGGACTCGCCAGAGAGCATAACGGCGTCGGTGCCGTCGTAGATGGCGTTAGCAACGTCGGCAACCTCGGCGCGCGTCGGGCGCGGGTTCTGCTGCATGGAGTCGAGCATCTGCGTAGCGGTGATAACGGGCTTGTAGGCCGCGTTGCACTTAGCGATGATCTCCTTCTGGATGTGCGGAACGAGCTCGGGCTTGATCTCGATGCCCAGGTCGCCACGGGCAACCATGATGCCGTCAGAAGCCTCGAGGATCTCGTCGAAGTTCTCGACGCCCAGGGCGCACTCGATCTTCGGGAAGATCGTCACGTGCTCGCCACCGTTCTCGCGGCAAAGCTCGCGGATGCCGCGGACGGACTCACCGTCACGGATGAAGGAAGCGGCGATGTAGTCGATGTTCTCGGTCAGGCCAAAGAGGATGTCCTGACGATCGCGCTCGGTGATGGCGGGCAGCGAGATGTTGACGTTGGGCATGTTGACGCCCTTGCGCTCGCCGATCAGGCCGTCATTCTTGACGACGCAGGTCATGTCCTGGCCGTCGACGGACTCGACCTCGAGGGCAACCAGACCGTCATCGATCAGGATGAGGGAGCCCTTCTCGACCTCGGAGGGCAGAGCCAGGTAGTCGAGGGAGATGTGCTCAGCGGTGCCGTGGAAATCCTCGGACGTGGGCTGAGCGGTAACGACGATCTTATCGCCGGTCTTGACGGCAACCTTCTTGCCATCGACCAGAAGGCCGGTGCGGACCTCGGGGCCCTTGGTGTCGAGCAGGATGCCGACGGGCAGACCGAGCTCCTTGGAAATACGACGGACGCGCTCGATGCGACCGTGGTGCTCGTCGTAGGATCCGTGCGAGAAGTTAAAACGGGCGACGTTCATGCCCGCCTTAATCATCTCGCGGATGGTCTCGTCGCTATCGCAGGCGGGACCCATGGTGCATACAATCTTGGTGCGCTTGTACATTCAGACCTCCATCTGACATCGTCTTGCGCTGATAGATAAACCATAAGAAATAAAACTGAGATGATTATAACGAAATGCCGACCGAATACCCCAAAAAATCGACCGTATGCCGAATTAGAAGTTCATTTTTTGCGAATAAACGGTATATGCAAAAACTTTACCAACCGTTCTAACCGCTGCTATCTGGGCGATATTTCAGTTTGATGATGCACCGAAGAAAAAACGTTTTATCAATGTCGAACATCATACGGTCTGCATCGTTGCACTCGAGCCGTGTTTCCAATTGGAATGTTTTGGCTAGACGCGCTGCTTTGGGGTACCATAGCTCCACTATCAACTGCCGCTCAGCACGGCAGCCTTGATGAGCCCTTGCCCTTCTCCTGGGAATTATGATCGGGCATCAATCTGCTGAGTGGCCCGAATCCCAGGAGGGGACTCTATATGCAAAAGGAATACCTGTCCGCCGCGGCGGAGGTACTCAGCGACCAAGGTGTCGATGAGAACCTCGGCCTGAGCAACGACGAGGCGTCGTCGCGCTTCGCCAAGACAGGCCCTAACAAGCTCGAGGAAGCCGAGAAGACGCCGTTGTGGAAGCGCTTCTTTGAGCAGATGGCCGACCCCATGGTCATCATGCTGATCGTTGCCGCCGTCATCAGTGCACTCACGGGCATGGTCAAGGGTGAGGCGGACTTTGCCGACGTCGCCATCATCATGTTCGTCGTTATCGTCAACTCGGTGCTGGGCGTGGTTCAGGAGGCCAAGAGCGAGGAAGCTCTCGAGGCATTGCAGGAGATGAGCGCGGCGCAGTCCAAGGTGCTGCGCGACGGCAAGCTCGTGCACCTGCCGAGCGCCGAGCTCGTGCCCGGTGACGTGATCATGCTCGAGGCGGGCGACTCCGTCCCGGCCGACTGCCGCGTGCTCGAGAGCGCCACGATGAAGATCGAGGAGGCCGCCCTTACCGGCGAGTCCGTGCCCGTCGAGAAGCATGCCAACGTGATCGAGCTCGCCGCCGGCACCGACGACGTGCCGCTCGGCGACCGCAAGAACATGTGCTACATGGGCTCCACCGTGGTGTACGGCCGTGGCCGCGCCGTCGTAGTCGGTACCGGCATGAACACCGAGATGGGCAAGATTGCCGGCGCCCTGGCCGAGGCCAAGGAAGAGCTCACGCCGCTGCAGGTGAAGCTTGCCGAGCTCAGCCGCATCCTCACCATCATGGTTATCGTCATCTGCGTCGTCATCTTTGGCGTTGATATCATCCGCCACGGCGTGGGCAACGTTCTTACCGACCCGACCGCCCTGCTCGATACCTTTATGGTCGCCGTCTCGCTCGCCGTCGCTGCCATCCCCGAGGGCCTGGTCGCCGTCGTGACCATCGTGCTGTCGCTTGGCGTGACCAAGATGGCCAAGCGCCAGGCGATTATCCGCAAGCTCTCTGCCGTCGAGACCCTTGGCTGCACACAGACCATCTGCTCCGACAAGACCGGTACCCTTACCCAAAACAAGATGACCGTCGTCAAGCACGAGCTCGCCGCGCCTAAGGAGAAGTTCCTGGCCGGCATGGCTCTGTGCTCCGATGCCCAGTGGGACGAGGAGCTGGGCGAGGCCGTGGGCGAGCCGACTGAGTGCGCGCTCGTCAACGACGCCGGCAAGGCGGGCCTTACTGGCCTGACTGCCGAGCACCCGCGCGTGGGCGAGGCCCCGTTCGACTCGGGCCGCAAGATGATGTCCGTGGTCGTCGAGACCCTGGACGGCGAGTATGAGCAGTACACCAAGGGCGCGCCCGACGTGGTGATCGGCCTGTGCACCCATATCTACGAGGGCGATAAGGTTGTCCCCCTGACCGAGGAGCGTCGCGCCGAGCTCGTGGCCGCCAACAAGGCCATGGCCGACGAGGCCCTGCGCGTGCTGGCGCTGGCAAGCCGCACCTACACCGAGGTCCCGAGCGACTGCAGCCCCGCTGCGCTTGAGCATGACCTGGTATTCTGCGGCCTGTCCGGCATGATCGACCCGGTCCGTCCCGAGGTGGCCGACGCTATCCGCGAGGCGCACGACGCTGGCATCCGCACCGTCATGATCACGGGCGACCACATCGACACCGCCGTGGCCATCGCCAAGCAGCTTGGCATCGTCGCCGATCGCAGCCAGGCCATTACCGGTGCCGACCTCGACCGCATGAGCGACGAGGAGCTCGACGCGCACATCGAGGACTACGGCGTGTACGCCCGCGTCCAGCCCGAGCACAAGACGCGCATCGTCGAGGCCTGGAAGTCGCGCGATCAGATCGTCGCCATGACCGGCGACGGCGTCAACGACGCCCCGTCCATCAAGCGCGCCGACATCGGCGTCGGTATGGGCATCACCGGCACCGACGTCACCAAGAACGTTGCCGACATGGTGCTTGCCGACGACAACTTCGCCACCATCATCGGTGCCTGCGAAGAGGGCCGTCGCATCTACGACAACATCCGCAAGGTCATCCAGTTCCTGCTTTCGGCCAACCTTGCTGAGGTGTTCTCGGTGTTTATCGCCACGCTCATCGGCTTTACCATCTTCCAGCCGGTGCAGCTGCTGTGGGTGAACCTGGTCACCGACTGCTTCCCCGCGCTCGCGCTGGGCATGGAGGATGCCGAGGGTGACATCATGAAGCGCAAGCCGCGCAACGCCAAGGACGGTGTCTTTGCCGGTCACATGGGCCTGGACTGCGTGGTCCAGGGTCTGATCATCACCGTGCTGGTGCTGGCGAGCTTCTTTGTGGGCGTGTACTTTGACATGGGCTACATCCACATCGCCGATATGATCGCCGGCAATGCCGACGAGGAAGGCGTGATGATGGCGTTCATCACGCTCAACATGGTCGAGATTTTCCACTGCTTCAATATGCGCAGCCGTCGTGCGTCGCTGTTCACCATGAAGAAGCAGAACAAGTGGCTGTGGGCTTCCGCCGCGCTGGCACTGGTGCTGACGGTGATCGTGACCGTGCAGCCGACGCTTGCCGAGATGTTCTTTGGCCCCGTGACGCTTGAGCTCAAGGGCGTTCTTGCCGCGCTGGGTCTGGCCTTCCTGATCATCCCGCTTATGGAGATCTACAAGGCGATCATGCGCGCGGTCGAGAAGGAGTAAGTTAACCTGTCCAGGCCCGCCCCTGCGTGTTTTCTTCTTCGCTGGTCCTCGCGCTTCGCGCTGCGGGATCGCTCAGAAGAAAACACTCCCGGGGTGGGCCCTACGGTATCCTTGCTGGCTTTTCTCCCGCGCGGATGATAAAGGGCTGAGGGAAAGTTTGTGAGCTGGTCGGGCTTTGCCCGGCCAGCTCTTTTTGATTTAGGGCTTTGCCCGGCCAGCTCTATTTGATTTAAAATACCTGATCAGTTGTGATTTTGGGTGCTGGGAGGCGCTTGTGGGCAAGGCGAAGGCTAAAGCGAAGAAAAAGACGACGGGGGCGCGGGCTAAGCGTGATCGTCGTCGGAAGCTCGCGACCGAGGCTCCCGTATCTGCCGAGGAGCTGCTGGCAAGCGTGCCGGGGCTCGATGCGCTGCAGGACGTTCCGGCGTTTGATGACCTGTCGGTCGATGAAGCCCAGCAGACTGCCTTTGATGATTTCTGCGCACATGCCGAGGAGCCCGAGCAGATGCAGCTTGGCGCCGTTGTGCGCTTGGATCGCGGGTTTCCGCTGGTGGCGACTGCCAACGATACCTTCCGCGCCGAGCATGCCGTGGGGTTTGCCAAGTCGCGCGGCGAGGACGAGGTCCTGCTGCCTGCCGTGGGCGACCGTGTGGCGGTGCGCCGCGCTCCCGGGCACGATATGGGCGTGATTGAGTGCGTGCTGCCGCGCCGTACGAGCTTTGAGCGTTGGCGCGGCCGTGCCCGCGGAGAGCGTCAGGTGCTCTGCTCCAACGTGGATTGCGTGCTAATCGTGCAGGCGCTCGGTGCCGGTGAGGTGCTGCTCGACCGCGTGGCGCGCTCGCTGGTGTTGGCGCTCGACTGCGATGCCGAGCCGGTGGTGGTACTCACCAAAGCTGACCGCTGCGATGCCGAGGAGCTCGAGCGCGATCTGGACCGCGTGCGCCGCCTGGTGGGCCCGGACGTGCGCGTGATCGTGACGTCCTCTGCCGAGGGCCGCGGCCTGGACGAGGTCCGTGCCTGCGTGCCCGCCGGGAGCTGCGCCATGATTCTGGGCGAGTCGGGTGCCGGCAAGTCGACGCTGCTCAATGCACTGCTGGGCCACGATACGTTGGCGACTGGCGGTGTGCGCGAACGCGACGACCAGGGCCGTCACACCACGGTCGCGCGTGTGATGGTGGCGCTGCCGGGCGACGCCGGCGTGATCGCCGATGCCCCGGGCCTGCGCAGCCTACCGCTCGTGGGTCACGAGCGGGGTCTGGCGCGCGCCTTCCCCGAGATTGTCGAGGCATCGCGCGCGTGCCGGTTTGGCGATTGCACGCATACCCATGAGCCGGGTTGTGCCGTTCGCGAGGCCGAGGACGCCGGGCAGATCGACAGTCTGCGTCTGGAAACGTTCCAAAACCTGGCGTCATCCATGCGCGTGAGCGCTCAAATACTCGATCCCGATGTTCATCTGTAATTGATTTTTCCTATGACAGCCGTCTCCCAACTGTTCGGGAGACGGCTTTTTTGCTGCGGAAAAGCCTCGAAACATGCAGTTTGCTGACGTGCTGGCCAAAACCTTGCCACGAGCTTGACGGGCTGGTCAGCTTTTGGTCAGCGATTGGTTTGACATCGAAAACCAAGATCGCGATTGCGCCGCTTTGCGCTCTGACCGCCCAGACAATGGTGGTACGGGCATTCGCCCGGCACTGCCATGAGAGGAGCGGCCGTGAACAAGAGCAAGCGCATCGCCATCAGTCTGGTTGCGGGCGTGCTCGCTGCTCTGCTCTGCATGGTTTACGGCTCGTCGATCCGCTCGCAAGCCGAACAGGTCCAGGCTGAGACCTTGGCCAAGTACGGTGGCGATCGCGTCGAGGTATGCGTCGCGGCGCGCGATATCGATGTGGGCGAGACCCTCGATGAGACCAATGTCATAACCCAGGAATGGCTGACGAGTCTGCTGCCGCGTGACGCGGCGACTGAGCTGCGCCAGGTGCGCGGCGACGTGACGACTTCGCGTATTCCCAAAAACGCCGTGATCTGCAATGTCTACACCAAGGCCGAGAGCCACAAGCTCGAGGTGCCTAAGGGCAAGGTCGCCGTTTCGGTGGCGGTCGATGCCGAGCACTCGGTCGGCGGTGCCACGGGCGTGGGCAGCTATGTGGACGTGTACGTGCAAAAAGATGGCGTAACCGATCGACTGTGCGGCGCGCACGTGATCGATACCAGTGAGGATTCCGGTGCCACGCGCGAGGGCAAGATCGAATGGGTGACGCTGGCGGCTGACCCCGAAGACGTCAAGGAGCTGCTGGGAGCCTCGGGCAAGGGAACGGTCAGCTTGACGATTCCCGCCACGGCGCGCGGCAAAAAGAGCGGAGGCGACGAGTGATGAAGGCGATCTGGCTTGCGTGCTGCGCGTGCGGCGATTACGGGCTGTTGCAGCAGGAAGTCGAGGGCCGTGATGCGGGTGCACAGGTGCTTCGCGTGGGTGACCTGGACGGGCTGGTTTCCATGGCGCGGGCGTTTCCGTCGCGCCGCGGGGCTGCCATCATCGCGGCGTCTCTGTTTGATACCGAAGATGTGCGCAAGACTGTTGCGCGCCTGACGGCCGAAGGCCGCGTGAGTCGCGTGGTCGTGTTGATAGAAGTGCTCGATCCGTCGGATATCGAGGGACTGTTTCGCGCGGGGGCGACCGAGGTCATCGCTGCGCACAGTATATGCGGCAACGGGCGCGCGGGCGAGGGAGCGGTTGATTCCGATCGGCGCATGACGATTGAGCCCGATGCTTTTGTTGATAGGGAACCCGGGGCGCCTCGCGCTACAAGAGGCCCGCGTGTTGATGATTATGGAAAAGCGGAAGCCGAGCATGGTCGGCGCCCCCGGAACCCCCTTGTATACGATGACGCTGGAGGGCCGGCACAGCATGCTGGCGACTCCCCGGCTGTAGATATGGGATACGTGCACGGCGTGAATCTGGCGGATGAACTCGACGAAGTTGAGGGCTTTGCCGGGTGCGGCGAGTTGTCGCTGATGCAACATGAGCAGATTGCACAGAACGAGCCTGCCTTGCAGACCGAACAAGCCGCCATGCCGGCTTGGACGCAGCGTGTGGTTGCGGCGGGGGAGACGGGGACGCTGTCGCCGACGCCCGCCCCGCCGCCTCCGATGCCGCCGGCAGACGCTGCCGCTCCGCAGCATCGAGCTCCGGTCATCTGCGCCATTTCGGGTTCGGGCGGTTGCGGCAAGTCGACGATCGTTGCCACCATGGCACACACATCGTCGCTGTTGGGCTTGCGTGCCGCCGTGCTCGACCTGGACCTGATGTTTGGAAACCTTTACGACTTGTTAGGCGTCGATGCTCCGCGCGATATGGCGGCACTTATCGAGCCGTCGGCGGCGGGCGCGCTCACCGAGCCGGATATCGTAGCCACATCGATGCGCGTGGCGCCGGGCGTTACGCTCTGGGGTCCCGTCGCGGCGCCCGAGCAAGCCGAGCTCATGGCACGTCCGGTGGAGCTATTGCTTGATGTCCTGCGTCGCGAATCCGACGTGGTCTTTATCGATACCTCGGTCTTTTGGGGCGATGCCGTGGCGGCTGCGGTGGCGGCGAGCGACCGTTGCCTGGTCGTTGGCGATGCGGCGGTGTCGTCCGCGACATCGGCGTCGCGCGTCATTGAACTGGCAAGTCGAGTAGGTGTGCCGCGCACGCGCATGAGCGCCGTGTTCAACCGGTTCGGTGCGCGCGGGGCAGACGAGGACGTCGCCATGCGCTTTGAGATTGCCTGTGCGTTGAGCTCCAAGATTCGTATCGCCGATGGCGGGCAGGATCTCGCCGCGCTCATGGCGTTTGGGCGCGCTGACGAGGCAGTGGGCCAGACGAGCGCTTTCGCGACCAGCGTGCGCGAGGCCACGCGCGAGATGCTCGTGGAACTGGGGTGCGCCGTCGGCCCTTGGAGCGATATAGTCGCCGACCGTGCAACGCGCACCGAACGCCCGCGTATCCGCCTTCCCTGGTCGCGTGAGGGTGATCAGCGATGAGCCTGCAAACGAGGATTAAGGCTGCCGGCGCTGCAGCGGCAGCAGCGCCTGTAGATGCGGGGCGTCGCCGCGCGGTGAAACGACGCACCAAGCGCGCCGTGATGGACCGCATGGGTTACGACGAAGTGGCGCGTATCAGCGCCTATATCGACCCGACACTTGCCCGCTCGGAATTGCGTCCCGCGGTGGAGGCGGCGCTCAATGTTGAGGAACCGACCGATCTTGCGACGCCCGAGCGCGAGACCATCATCGACGAGATTTTGGATGACGTGGTGGGCTTGGGGCCGTTGCAGCCGCTCATCGAGGACGACACCGTTACCGAGATCATGATTAACGGCTGCCGCTCGGCTTTCTTTGAACGCGGCGGCGTCTTGCACCCCATCGAGCATGCGTTTGAGGATGATGAGCAGATCCGTGTGCTTATCGACCGCATCATCTCGCCGCTTGGCCGCCGTATCGACGAGCGCAGCCCCATCGTCAACGCCCGCCTCAAAACGGGCTATCGCGTCAACGCGGTGATTCCGCCTGTGGCGATTGACGGGCCGATTCTCACCATCCGAAAGTTCTCGGACCGCATCTGCTCGCTGGACGAGCTTGTGGGGCTGGGGTCGCTGCCGCTTTGGTATGCGCAGCTGTTGTCGTGCGCGGTGTCGCTGCGACAGGACCTGGCGGTTGCGGGAGGCACGGGATCTGGTAAGACCACCCTGCTCAACGCGTTGTCATGTGAGATTTCCACCGGCGAGCGCATCGTGACGATCGAGGACTCTGCCGAGCTCAAGTTTGCGCATCATCCGCACGTGGTGCGTCTAGAGGCGCGCGAGGCTTCAATTGAGGGCGAGGGCGCGGTGACGATCCGCGACCTGGTGACCAATGCCCTGCGCATGCGCCCCGACCGCATCGTGGTGGGCGAGGTGCGCGGTGCCGAGTGCTGCGACATGTTGCAGGCCATGAACACGGGCCACGACGGGTCGCTCACCACGCTTCATGCGGGTTCCGAGCAGGAGACCGTGGTGCGTCTGACGTTGCTTGCACGTTATGGCATCGATCTGCCGAGCGAGCTCATCGAGGAGCAGATTGCCATGGCGCTCGACGGCATCGTGATGTCCGAGCGCCACGCCGATGGCAGGCGTTTCGTCTCCTCGTATTCGGGGGTGCGTCGCGCCGCGTCGGGCGGCGTAGAGCTCGAGCGCTATGTGACTTTCGATGCCGCCGAGCGCACCTGGAAGCTTGACCGCGAGCCGCCGTTTATCGCAGAAGGCCTGCGGTCGGGGACGCTCACACAAGAGGAGGTGGACGAATGGAGGTCGCTGTGCCCCTCGTCGTAGGGGGTTTGGCAGGGTTTTCTGTTGCGACGGCGTGCGGGGCGGAACCTCGTGTGCCGCAGGTGCCGCCGGCGGAGCTGGCGCGTCAGGCGCTCGAGACGGTGGCAGAGAGGCTGCCGCGTGAACTGGTGGAAAACGATCTGCTGAAAAAGATCGCCCGTTCGTGGGCATCGCTGGCTCCGGCGCATCGCCTTGGCCTCGTGATCGAAGATGCTTCGGGGCGTTTGGCGTTTCTGCTGCTATCGAGCGGTGTCTGCTGCGTTTTACTGACGATGGTGTCGTTATCGCCCCTCGGATTCGCCTTGGGACTTGTTGCTCCGATTGCCGTTGGCGCCGCTCGGGACGGCTTTGAGAGCCGGCGCGAGCAACACGATGCAGAAGAGGCCATGCCCGAGGCGTTTACCGCACTTTCCATGTCGCTTGCCTCGGGACATTCGCTGGCCCAGGGCATGCGCTTTGTGGGCGCTCATGCGCAAGAGCCGGTGCATACCGAGTTTTTGCGGGTGGCGGCGGCGATCGATTGCGGCATCTCGGCGACCGACGCGCTCGATGACTTGCTCGTGCGCATCGACGCCCCCGGCCTTTCGCTTGTGACCTTGGCGCTTAAGGTGTCTCAGCGCACCGGTGCTCCGCTTGCCGACTTACTGTCCGAGGCGTCGAGCATGGTGGGGGAGCGCATCGAGCTCAAGCGCCGCCTGGATGTTAAGACGTCGCAGGCTCGCATGTCTGCGCATATGGTCGCGGCGATGCCGGCGGGCATGTGCGCGGTGTTGGCACTGCTTTCGGCAGATTTTCGTCGCGGTCTTGCGACGCCTGCCGGCGCGGGCGCTGTGGTGCTGGGTCTTGCCCTCAACGCCGTTGCCCTGGTGGTTATCCGGCGCATTATGCGGGTGGAGCTATGAGCGCCCCGGTTGCAGTTGCGGCTTGCCTGTGCGCCCTGAGTGTATTTGTCGCGACGGGTTTGGATCGGGCGGATGCACGCAAGATCGCAGGGGCCTGCAAGCGCGAGGCGGCGCTGGTCGCTGCCGCGGGCCGCTCGGTGGTCGATGCTCTGACCGCGCGAATGAAGGGCACGGTTGGAGCGGGCGGTCCGGCGCGAGTGTCGCTCGGCGAAGTGTCCGAGATGATCGATGTTGTGCGCTTGGGTCTTTCGGCCGGTCTTTCGTTTGATGCGGCGCTTGAGATTTTCTGCGCCAACCGCCGGTCAGTGCTGGCTCTTCGCCTTGAGCGGGCCTGCATGGCGTGGCAGGTGGGCGTGGGCACGCGTGAGGACGAGTTGTTGGCCGCCGCGCGCGACCTGGACGTGCGAGCGCTCGAGACCTTTGCCATCACGGTGGGGCAGGCGCTCGCCCTGGGTGCCCCGCTTTCCGAGACGCTGGCCGCTCAAAGTCGCGAAATCCGTGCGGCTCATCGCGCCGCGGTCGAGCGCGAGATCGAACGTGCGCCCGTCAAGCTGCTGATTCCCACCGGCACGCTCATCTTGCCGGCGTTGCTTCTGTCCATATTGGGCCCGCTGCTGGGAGCAGGCGGGATGATGTAGGGAGGAATACATGAACACGATGGTCGAAGTTGCTGACAAGGCTTGGAACTGGGCTTTTTGCCGGGCGATCCGCGCTCGCCAGCATGCCAAGGAGCTACTGCAGGAGGAGAGCGCACAGGGTACCACCGAGTATGCCATCTTGGTCGGCGTGCTCGTGGTGATCGCGATTATCGCCATCGTCGCATTTAAGGGCAAGGTCCAAGATCTATGGAACGCTATCAGCGAGGGCATCAACAGCCTGTAGAGGGTAGGCGGCCTGCCGGCGCACTGCTGGTGTTTGCCTGTGCGGTTGTGGCGGTGGCAGTGGCGGTTTGGGGGCTTAACGCCGCGCGGCAGCAGCGTCCTGGGGCCGCCTTCGATTCGGGCTCAGATTCGGCGGTGGCGTCTCAAAAAGATGAGATGCGAGATGCGGACGATTCGGATGTCGCTGTCACGGCGCAAACCTTTCTGCGGACGCTCGACAAGCGGTCTGGCACTGCGACGGATTCGCCTGAGGGCAACGCGATTGCGGTCCGGCTTGCATGGTCCGAAGACCGACCGATGACCGAAGCGGCGGCGGATATGATGCGTGCCTATCGCGAGGTGCCAACGGCCCAGCTCGCCCTGAGCGGCTATCTCGATATTAAGGGCAACGTATGGGGCGCCATCGTGCGCGATGGGCGCGGCTGGGTCGATATGGTGACGGTTGCCGCGGATGCTGGCGATGCTTCGTGTCGTCTGCGCGCCGTGCGTCTGGTCCCGCAAACAATAAGCTCAAAGGAGGGATCGTGAAATGCATGGCGTTCTGCGTGAGGAATCTGCCCAAGCGACGGTCGAATACGCCATCGTCACGGTGGCGCTGTTATCGATCGTGCTGGCGATTGTGGGACTTTGGCGTGCTGGCACCGATGGACACTTGGCGGCGCTGGTTGAGCGGGCGGCATCCCATGGCGTTGCCTCGACGTCGGTTATCGACGCCGCTGCGGGCGCTAAGGACATCGCGTTGTATTGATATCGCGCGCGAGGACTGGGCGCAGTCTACGGTCGAGGCCGCTTTTTTGCTGCCGACGTTTCTGACGCTCATCCTTCTCGCACTGCAACCGGTGTGCCTGCTTTATACGCGCGCGGTCATGGAGTCTGCCGCCGCCGAGACCGCGCGGCTCATGACCACGACGACGGCGGAGGACGACGATCTTAAGGAGTTCACCCGCCGCCGGCTTGCCGCAGTGCCCAACGTTTCGATCTTTCATACCGGCGGGCCGTTGTCGTGGGATATCGAGCTTGGTCGGGCCGATGCGGGTGGCGTCTCGTCCGTGTCCGTTTCCGGCGAGGTCAAGCCGTTGCCTGTGATCGGTGCGTTTGCGCAGGCTATGGGTGGTACCGCCGAGGGCGGCTACGTTGAGCTCAAGGTCGATGTCTCGTATCAATCACGTCCCGAATGGCTGGAGGGAGATTATGATTCGTGGATTGCTGCATGGGATTAAGCGTTTCTGGTCTAGACGCGTTTTGACGCGCCGTCCGAGCTGCCATCGCAAGCGAGGCGGCTTTATGGGTCGAGCCGGTATCGACCTGTTTATCGAAGACGGTGCCTACACCACGCTTTCCTCTGCGGTGGTCATCTTGGTGGTGCTCACGCTGCTGTTTTCGTCGACGGCGGCGATATGGAGCATGTCGCGCGCGGGGGACACCCAGGTGGCTGCCGATAGCGGCGCGCTGGCAGGCGCCAATGTGGTGTCGTCCTATCACACGGCTGCCACGGTGGTGGATGCGAGCATTTTGAGTTTGGGCCTGGCGGGGTTTGCCACGATCGGGACGGGCCTGGTCGCCATCCTCATCCCGGGCGCCGAACCAGTTGCCGGCAATATGGTCGACACCGGGATTGAGATTATTAAAACGCGCAACAAGTTTGCCAAAAGCGCATCGGAAGGCTTACAGAAAATCGAGACGGCTCTGCCGTATCTGATCGCCGCGCGTGCCACGCAGGCGGTCTCGGCGCAGGATACCGATAATGTGACCTATACCGGTACGGCGCTTGCCGTGCCCAGGACATCCGAGTCGGACTTCGCTGCGCTCAAAGGGTCAGAGATCTCGACCGATGCCATCGAGAGCACCTCAAAAGACCTTGACTATGCTGCCAAGGAACTGAAGAAAGCGTCCGAGAAAACGTCAAAGGCCAAGGAACGCGCCTGGCTTGCCGACTGCGGTGGATCGGACAGAGGCGCAGTCGGAAGCTGTTCGTGCATGTGGGAACGCGCGAAGAGCTTGGCGAAGCTTTCGGATATTGAGAATCCGCACTATGCCTCGAGTGTCACATGGGAGCCGCAAGTGGCGCTCGATCGCGCGAAGGCCTATTACCGCTTGCGCCTTGCAAACGAGGCACCTCAGGGCTCAAGCGTCGAGACGAAGGCGGAGTCGGCGGCGCGCAAGGCGTTTTACACCTATGCGAGTACAGAGGTCAATCGTGCATATGTAACCGAGGACGGAGATGAAGTCGCTTCCTATATCCCGCTGTTGCCGCGCAACACTGACGAGGTGCGAGCGACGGAACTCTATACCGATACGGTGTGGCCAACCAGTGCCATCGATGGCAAGACGTATCTGCATTACGGAACGAGTTGCCCCAACTATAAGAAGGGGGCGCCATGCGGGCTGGCCTCGGTTGCTGCTTATGACGGGCAGGACAAATGCAATAGATGCCATTTTGGTGTTTCGTCGCTCGGTGCCGTTGCGGCTCCTTCGACTTCTATCGAAAACGGCTTTGAGTACCACTTTGATCGATTCAAAGAGGCTCTGGAAGACTACGTCGAATGCCGCAACAAAGAACTCGAACTTGAGCGTCAGACCGAGGATGAGGCCGACCGTGCGGGCAATGCGTTTGACCAGGCCATTAAAGCGCTTTCCGGCGAGCGCCCGCGTATCGCCCCACCTGGCCGCAACGGCGTGGTCGCCTTTGCAGTTTCGGGTGACATTACCAGCCCCGATCAACTTAACTCCTCGTTTAACGCGGCAGTCAGGCTTGGCGATCGCGGTGCTATCTCTGCCGCGGTGCTGGCGTCCGATGAGGCGACGGCGCAAAACAACGTGCTTTCGCGATTTTTCTCGACATTGAAGGAACGCTCGGGCGGCGTTGCCGGCGTGCTCGACGGCGTCATGGATGTTTGGGGACGGCTACTCGTGGGATACGGAGACATCCAAGGTTCGGCCGACGAACTTATGGACGAGATGATTAAAGACCTAGGAGGGGGCAGCGGTGCGTTGGGCTCCATTGCATCGTGGCTCGGCGATACCGTTTCGGCGTCCGTGGCGGCGCTGGGTTTGGAACCGTGCGACTTGCGCCTGCGAAAGCCGGTGCTGACCGATTCCGCCAACGTCATTAAGAGTCCGGGGTCTGACATTGCGGGTCTCTCTCAAACGCAAGACAAACTGCGAAGTATTCCGTTGGGCGTGACCGATCCCAAGGCGCTTTGCGAGGCGTTGGAATATCAAGTCGAACGCACCATTAGCGGTACGGTGTTCACACTTGCGGAGATTCCTCTGCCCGGCGGCGGCTCCATCCCGCTCACCGTCGATGTCGCCACGCTGGTTGGCGCTTTGGGCGGTGGGTCGTAATGAGTATCCGCATGCGTCTGCGCGAGGAGCGCGCCCAAGCGACGGTTGAGATGGCAGTGGTTACGCCCGTTTTGCTGGTGCTGGCACTCATCGTGTACAACGTCATGATCTTTGCCAGCGCTGTCGCGCGCTTCGACCGCGTGGTGCCCGACATCGTGTTGGCGCACGCTGTGGCGCCGGGCGGGGAGGGTGACGAGAACTCTGCCGATGCCTCGGTGACGGTCCAGACTCAAATTCTGAATGCCATGGAAGGCTATGACTTACAGATCGAAGTGTCGAGCGAGCAAGGCGCGGAGGCATCGGATGGTGGCCTGCTCTCCCTATCCGGTACGTTTAAGACCTACACCTGCACCATGCACTATGAGCCGTGGCCGACTTCTCTCAGCATCGCTGGCGTTCCGCTGGGGGCGCCGACAACGTTGTCGCACGAGCGCGCGGTGACGGTCGATCCATGGCGCCCGGGGGTGGTCATGTGACCGCGGTCTCGTCCTACATCGCCTACGCGCGGGCACTCAATAGGCTGGGTTGGACGCCGGCCGAGTTTGTGGTAGCGGAGTCGTTTGTCATGCGCCTGCGCGGCATGCTGGGACGGCGTCCGGTTGCCGCCAACGGCCTGCCGCTCGTCATGGCGTTTCCACGCTGCTCTTCGGTCCATACGTGTTTTATGGCCTATCCCATCGACATCGCCTTCATCGATCGCGACGGCAATATCCTCGCGCGCTACGAAAACGTTCGTCCTTGGCGCATGTGCTCCTGCCCCGGCACCTGGGCCGTACTAGAGCGTCCTTCAATCATTGTTTCGACCCCTGCTCTCCAACGCGTGCCGGCTTAAGAATTGGCGACTGCGGACTTTCGTCATACGAAATTGGGTAAGATGGAGGAGAAGATGCATGGATGTTGAGATCCATCCCAACGCTAAAAAGCACCTGACGGAAAAGCAGGTGCTTAGCGCTTGGCTTGCGGTTACTGAGTGCATTCGTCGCGAGTCGAAGGACGAGCCGCCGAGATGGCTTGCGATTGGATGGCTCCCAGACGGACGAAGCGTTGAGCTTGTCGCGGTCGAGCTTGTCCGTGGGTGGCTTATCATTCATGCCTTGTCTCCAGTCCAGAAGAAATTTTGGCAGGAGATTGAACAGGCTCGACAAAGGGGTCGATGATGGGCAAGACGTATACGGCCGCTAATGGTCAGGTTTTAACGGATGAAATGATTGACGCGTGGTGCGAGTCGTACGAGCGCGGAGAGTTACCGGATGGCGAACACACCGTTGGTGGGATCGTGCATGGACGGCCCCCGCTCTCAGGTGAGGGGACGGCAACGCTGTCGGTCAAGATTCCTCTGGGAATGAAGGAGGCCATTCGTCGACGGGCGGCTGCCGAGGGGATGACGCCAAGTGAGTTTGCCCGTGCGGCTCTGAGCGAAAAACTTCTTGCTGCCGGCTGATGCCTCTGACGTGCCGATTTATAGAACCGAGGCTGTGCTCAAAAACTTTTTTAAAATTCTCGGTTGACCGGAACGCGTCCTTGGTTATACTAATCAAGCCTTGAAACAAGGCACACCTCAAATGGCTGGGTAGCTCAGTTGGTAG
The DNA here is from genome assembly GCA_048501115.1 of Collinsella aerofaciens. GTDB lineage: Bacteria > Actinomycetota > Coriobacteriia > Coriobacteriales > Coriobacteriaceae > Collinsella > Collinsella aerofaciens_CD. The sequence goes on from DBFRZS010000046.1 coordinate 49,599, forward strand.
AGCAGAGGACTGAAAATCCTCGTGTCAGGGGTTCGATTCCCTTCCCCGCCACCTTGACTTGATAAGGACCTCTGCAAAGAGGTCCTTTTCTTTTATGTAGCTCTCGCACGGAATCGAACCCCGTGAGGGCGCGGAGCTGAGTAAACGCGATAGCGTTTGCCAGCGGAGCTCGCAAGGCGCGGAAGCGCCGCAGCGGTCCGCACGCGCGGAGCGCGGGCGCGATTCCCTTCCCCGCCACCTTGAATTGACTAGGACCTCTGCAAAGGGGTCCTTTTCTTTTTTGTGGGGTTCTGCGGAAAATGCATCCCATTATTTTGACCCAGAGTGAGATGCGCTTTCCGGCGCTTACTTCCGACGTGCGTGCACATCTCGGCACGCCATCTCGGGCCCGCCCGCTCAGACATTCCTCCCGCTTTTGCGCCACTTTACAGACCGTTCGGTCGTCTGTCCGCATGCGCGGGTATACTCAAAACGATACTTTTCCTATGCAATACGATGCAGGCTCGGCCTGCACGATCCGAAGGGGGCAGTGATGGAGAGGATACTCGGCGTTAATCTCTCTGGCTGGTTTATTCCCGAGCCTTGGGTGACCCCGTCGCTATACGCGGCGACCGGTGCATCCAACGCGGCCGAGCTGCAGGAGGCCATGGGCACCGCCGCCTATAACGAGCGCATGCGCCGTCATTACGAGACGTTTGTGAGCGAGGATGATTTCCGTCGCATGGCGCAGATCGGCCTCAACGCCGTGCGCCTGCCGGTGCCCTGGTATGCCTTTGGCTCACAGGAGTCCGATGCCTCCTACATCTCGGTTGTCGACTACATCGACCGTGCGATTGAGTGGGCTGCCAAGTACGATATCCGCGTGCTGCTCGATCTGGCCACTGTGCCCGGTGGCCAGGGCGATTCCAACGATTCGCCCGCCACGCCGGAGGCTGTTGCCGAGTGGCATTCGTCCACTAACGGCCGCCATGTCGCACTCGACGTGCTCGAGCGCTTGGCCGAGCGTTACGGCGAGGCCGAGAGCCTGCTGGGCATTGAGCTGCTGGATACGCCGCAGATGAGTGTCCGCAAGAGTCTCTTTTCCATGACGGATGGCATTCCGGCGCACTACCTGCGCAACTTCTATCGCGATGCCTATGAGCTCGTCCGTTCGTATATGCCCGAGGATAAGATCGTCGTCTTCTCGTCTTCGGGGCATCCCGGCGAGTGGAAGCATTTTATGCGCGGCGCCAAGTACAAGAACGTCTACATGGACCTTCACCTGTACCATTACCGCGACGAGCATGCGCTCGACATCACGAGCCCCCGCGGGCTGACGACGGCGATTTCGCGTAACAAGCGCGAGCTTAAAGAAGCGATTTCAACTGGGTTCCCCGTGCTGGTGGGCGAATGGTCGGGCGCGGCGATCTTTGCCAACTCGTCGGTTACGCCCGAGGGCCGCAATGCCTACGAGCGCGTGTTTATCGCCAACCAGCTGGCTTCGTTTGCGCCGGCTGCCGGTTGGTTCTTCCAAACGTGGAAGACCGAGAAGCGCATTGCAGCATGGGACGCCCGCGTGGCGCTCGGTACGCTCGAGCGCGGCATGATTGAATAGGTTGATATGACGCAAAACAGCGCCCATACGGGCAAACTCTATGTGGTCGGAACGCCCATCGGCAACTTGGGCGACCTGTCCCCGCGCGTTGGCGAGGCCTTTGCCGCCGCCGATGTCATCTGCTGCGAGGACACGCGTGTGACGTCAAAGTTGCTGATGCACCTGGGTATCTCCAAACCGCTTGTCCGTTGTGACGAGAATGTGATTACCAGCCGCGCCGCCGGTCTGGTCGACCGTCTGCTGGCGGGGGAGACCCTCGCCTTTGCTTCGGACGCGGGCATGCCGAGCGTGTCCGATCCCGGCCAGGCGCTGGTCGAGGCGGCACGTGAAGCAGATGTGCCTGTCGAGGTTATCCCCGGGCCCTCTGCTTGTGTTACGGCGCTTGTTTCGTCCGGCATTCCCTGTGAGCACTTTTTCTTCGAGGGCTTTTTGGGCCGCAAGCATGGCGACCGCGTGCGTCGACTGCAGCGTCTTGCCGTGGTGCCCGGTGCGCTCATCTTCTACGAGTCTCCACATCGCATCGTGGCGACGCTCGAGGCCGTGGCCGAGGTCTTTCCCCAGCGCGAGGTCGCTGTCTGCCGCGAGCTTACCAAGCTGCACGAGGAGGTCTTGCGCGGGCCAGCTGCCCAGCTCGCCGAGGAGCTGCGTGCTCGCGGCGAGGTAAAGGGCGAGATTGCGCTGGTCATCGCGCCGCCGAGCGAGGATGAGGAGGCCGGTATCGTGCCGGTTGGCGCCGCGGCAGTGGATCCCGACGAGGCCCTGCGCGAGGATATCCGCGCCGCGCTCGAGGAGGGGGAGCCTGCGTCTGCGGTTGCAAAGCGCCTGTCGCAGAAGTACTCGCGCCGTAAGCGCGATGTCTATGCCATGGTGCTCGATATGCAATAGATGGAGGATATCCAGCCCTTGCGCTAGAATCATCCCCTGTATGCAACGTTTTTCTGGAGGACAAACCCCATGGATCAAAGCAAGCCTTCGTTCTTTATCACGACGCCCATCTACTACGTCAACGCCGATCCGCACCTGGGCACGGCTTATTCCACCATCATCGCCGACGTTCAGGCTCGCTATCGCCGCTCCGCCGGCTATAACGTCAAGTTCCTGACCGGCATGGACGAGCACGGCGAGAAGGTCGCCGAGGCCGCAGCCAAGCACAACATGACGCCTCAAGAGTGGACCGACAGCCAGGCTCCGCACTTCAAGGAGCTTTGGAACAAGCTCGAGATCTCCAACGACGACTTCATCCGCACCACCGAGCCGCGCCAGCACCATGCTGTGCAGTACCTGTGGGAGCGCATGAAGGAGTCCGGCTACCTGTATAAGGGCAGCTACGATGGCTGGTACTGTGTGCCCGACGAGACCTACTTCACCGATACGCAGGTCCAGAAGGGCGACGAGGAGTACGGCAGCGTCGGCCAGCACCTGTGCCCCGACTGTCACCGTCCGCTGGAGCGCGTGCAGGAGGAGTCCTACTTCTTTAAGCTTTCTGCCTTCCAGGACAAGCTGCTCAAGCTCTATGACGAGCACCCCGACTTTGTCGAGCCTGCGTTCCGTATGAACGAGGTACGCAGCTTTGTCGAGGGCGGCCTTAACGACCTTTCCGTGAGCCGCACGAGCTTTGACTGGGGCATTCAGGTCCCGTTTGACGAGGGCCACGTGACGTACGTGTGGTTCGATGCGCTGCTCAACTACATGACGGCCGTCGGCTACGGTGTCGACACCGACGAGGCACGTGCCGAGCTGTCCTATCGCTGGCCTGCGCAGTTCCACATCGTGGGTAAGGACATCATCCGCTTCCACTGCGTCATTTGGCCCGCCATGCTCATGGCCATCGGCGAGGCCCTGCCCGAGCACGTCTTTGCCCACGGCTTCCTGACCGTGCGCAATGCCGAGACTGGCAAGGCCGAGAAGATGTCCAAGAGCCGCGGCAACGCCATCGCTCCGCAGGACGTTATCGACATGCTGGGCGTCGAGGGCTATCGCTACTACTTCATGACCGACGTCGTCCCCGGTACCGACGGCGCCATCAGCTTCGATCGCATGGAGCAGGTCTACAACGCCGACCTGGCCAACAGCTGGGGCAACCTCATCTCGCGTTCGCTCAACATGAGCGCAAAGTACTTTGATGGTTGCGCGCCCGCCAAGCCCGCGTCGTTCGATGCGTTCGACAACCCGCTGGCAAAGATCGCCGATGGTCTGGTCGAGCGCTACATGGCCAAGATGGACGTGCTCGATTACGGTGGAGCCAAGGACGAGGTCATGGAGCTCATCCACGCCGCCAACCACTACATCGAGGACTCCGAGCCCTGGGCACTTGCCAAGGACGAGGCCAAGGCTGACGAGCTGGCGTTTGTGATCTACAACCTGCTCGAGGCCATCCGCATTGCCGCTCACCTGCTGATGCCGCTCATGCCCCAGACTTCTGCCGAGGCTCTGCGCCGCCTGTCCTGCGAGGACGAGGCCGCGAGCGACGACCTCAAGGGCATTTGCGCTTGGGGCTTGCTTGCTGGTGGTCAGCCCGTCGAGAAGGGCGATCCGCTGTTCCCGCGTCTGGCGTAGAGACCGCGCGAGCGCCATATCGGCAATTTGCTGTTTAGCTGTAAGGGCATGGCCGCCACGGTCCATGCCCTTTTGTTTCAAGACACCGCCATCATGCTAAGGAGGCAGCCATGACAACTTCGCCTTTGGCAAACCCCACGGCCACCAGGGAGCTGCTGGAGGAGTTTGGCCTTGCGACCAAGCATCGCCTGGGCCAGAACTTTCTAATCGACAATCATGTGATCGAGCGTATCTGCGAGCTTGCCGAGCTTGCAGGTGACGAGCGCGTACTCGAGGTGGGTCCGGGTTGCGGTACGTTGACACTTGCGTTGCTGCAGGAGGCGGCGTGCGTCACGTCGATCGAAGCAGATCCCGAGCTCGAGCCGGTGCTCGATGCTCACGCCGCCGACTACGCCAACTTCCGCTTTATCATGGGCGACGCGCTTAAGGTGGGCCCGGAGCAGATTGAGCAGGCCGCCGGCGGCGAGCCCACGGTATTTGTCGCGAACTTGCCCTATAACGTGGCGGCGACAATCATCCTGCAGTTCTTCCAGACGATGCCCGCGCTCAAGCGCGCCGTCGTCATGGTGCAAAAGGAGGTTGCCGATCGCATTGCCGCAGTGCCGGGCAACAAGACCTATGGCGGCTATACGGCAAAGCTCGGCCTGTATGCGCAGGTGACGGGTCGCTTTGAGGTGCCGCCGCGTTGCTTTATGCCGGCGCCGCACGTGGACTCGGCCGTCGTGCGTATCGACCGTGTTGACGGCGTGGTACCCGAAGGACTCGATTGCGAATTTGTGGCCCGCGTGATTGATGCTGCATTTGCTCAGCGTCGCAAGACCATCCGCAATTCCATGAGCGCCAACGGTTTTGCCAAGGACGTGCTCGATGCCGCTTTTGAGGTTTGCGGTATCGCACCCACCACGCGCGCCGAGACGCTCGATGTTGCCGACTTTGTCCGTCTGGCCCGGGAGCTAATCCATGATGCCTAATGCCGAACGCGTGACGTTTACCAAGAAAAAGAAGACGGTTGCTTGTCCCGTGCCCTTGGCGCCGCTTGCCGACACGCATGCACATCTGCTTTCGTTTTGGGGCAAGGATGTGCCCGAGACGCTCCTGCGTGCCAAAGCCGCGGGCGTCGACCTGTTGGTGACGATGTTCGACCCCATTGCCGACAAGCGCAGCGTGGCGGACTATAGCGACTGGCTGGTGCGCGAGATTCTTCCGATGCAGGATATCCCGCAGATCAAGTATCTTGCCGGCGTGCATCCGTATGGCGCGCCGGACTATACCGACGACGTTCATGCACAGGTCGTTGCCGCACTTGATGACCCCTTATGCGCCGGTATTGGCGAAATCGGCCTGGACTATCACATGGACTATGACGACGATATCGCGCCGGCACCCCATAACGTGCAGATTGATTGCATGGCGCGCCAGCTCGAGCTTGCCGTGCGCCGCAATGTGCCGGTGGAGCTGCACCTGCGTCACGAGGACTCGGATGGGGAGCGCACCTCGCACGTTGATGCGTACAACGTACTGCGCGAGGTGGGTGTGCCCCAGGCTGGTTGTGTGCTGCACTGTTTTGGCGAGGACCGCGCCACGATGGAGCGCTTTGTGGATTTGGGCTGCTATATCGCCTATGGCGGTGCGGCCACCTTTAAGCGCAACGACGATGTGCGCGAGGCATTTGCGGCAACCCCACTCGATCGAATTTTGTTCGAGACGGATTGCCCGTATATGGCTCCGGAGCCCATCCGCGGTCTTGAATGCGAGCCCGCAATGATCTCCATTACGGCAAACACGCTGGTCAACGACCGTGTCGATCGTACCGGCGAGGATGCTGAGGCAATCGCGCAAGCCGCTTGGGAGAATGCCTGCAAACTTTTTCAAAAATAGTTCTTGCGTTCGTGGTGGCGCTCCGTTATTCTAATTCCTGCACGCGGGCGTGGCGGAATTGGCAGACGCGTACGGTTCAGGTCCGTATGGGGGCAACCCCATGAAGGTTCAAGTCCTTTCGCCCGCACCATTAAATTAAAGAGCTCCCAGCAATGGGAGCTTTTTTGTTATGGGCCCATCACAGGGACTTGAACCTGTGAAGGAGCGAGCGTAAAGAAAACGCGGAGCGTTTTTAGCGAGCTGGCGAGGACGCCGGCAGGTGGCCGAAGCCGGTGCGGATCCGCGAAGCGGATACGCGGACGTCCTTTCGCCCGCACCATTGATTGAAAGAGCTCCCAGCAATGGGAGCTTTTTTGTTATGGGCCTCTTGTTGATGTCACGTTGCTGCTTCGTGCGGGTATCCTAGTGCCAACGTGTGCCTATCAGAGGAGAGACCATGCTGTTTTCCGGTATCATCGCCGCCCTTACCAGTCTTTTGATCCCTATTATCATTCTGTTGCTGCTGCTTCCCAACGCCTGCTATGTCGTTGAACAACAGCATGCCGTGATCATCGAACGTCTGGGCAAGTTTAACCGCATCGTCAACGCGGGCTTCCACATGAAGGTGCCCGTGATCGACCGCAAGGCCGCCACGGTGAGTCTGCGCACCATGAAAAACGGTTTTGGCATCGACGTTAAGACCCAGGACAACGTGACCATCGGCCTTGAGGTCTCTGCTCAGTACCACGTGAGCTATGACATGGGCGCCGGCCCGGCAGATTCGGGCATCTACAAGAGCTACTATATGCTGCAGGAGCCCGTCGACCAGATGCGTGACTTCATCACCGACGCTCTGCGCTCTTCGATTCCCGTCTACACACTCGATGAGGTCTTTGCCAAGAAGGATGACATCGCCAAGGACGTTAATGCCACCGTGTCCGAGCAGATGGCTGCCTACGGCTTCACCCTCGTGTCGACACTCATCACCAAAATCGCGCTGCCGACCGAGGTCGAGAACTCCATGAACGACATCAATGCCGCCCAGCGAAAGCGCGCTGCCGCGCAGGAGCTCGCCGAGGCCGACCGCATCAAGCGCGTCACCGAGGCGACCGCCGAGGCTGAGGCGATGGAAAAGGCGGGCGAGGGCATCGCCAACCAGCGCAAGGCCATCGCGCTGGGCATCAAGGATTCGCTCGAGATCATCCAGGAGACGGGAGTCGGTAACGACGAGGCCAACCAGCTGTTCATGTTTACGCAGTGGTCCGAGATGATGACGGAGTTCGCTCGTACGGGTAAAACCTCGACGGTCGTGCTGCCGAGCGATTTCTCGCAGTCGGCCTCGATGTTCGAGCAGATGCTGACAGCCAGCAAAGTTCAAAACGATTCGAAGGAGTAGACGCGCGTGAAATACACCGTCGTTTGCGTCGGTAAGCTCAAGGAGCGCTTTTGGAAGGACGCGTGCGCTGAGTACACCAAGCGCCTAGGTGCCTATGCCAAGGTTGATATCCGCGAGGTGGCCGATATCGACCCGGCTAAGGCGGGCGGCGTGGATGCCGCACGCGACAAGGAGGGGGCGGCAATTCTTGCTGCATTGCCGTCTCGGGCGCATGTGATCCTGCTAGCTATCGAGGGCAAGGAGCGTTCGAGTGAGGAGCTCTCGGCGCGGCTCGACGATCTTATGCTGCGAGGCAGCAGCGACATTGCCTTTGTAATCGGCGGTTCGGACGGCGTGAGTGATGAGGTGCGCGCCCGCGCCGATGAGATGCTCAGCTTTGGACGCATCACCTTACCGCACAACCTGGCGCGCGTGGTGCTGCTAGAGCAGATTTACCGCGCCTGCAAGATCAGCCGCGGCGAGCCGTATCACAAATAGGTCGGCAATACGAAACAATGGCATGGGACAATAGCTTCCGTTTTGAGGAACGTGCCTGAGAGGACTATGTGATATGAAGATTGGATTTGTCGGTTTTGGCAATATGGCGAGCGCTATGGCCGATGGCTGGATCGCTGCCGGTGTAGCTGCGGGCGACATGTGCGCCTGCGCGGGTCGCTACGACGCACTGGTTGAGCGCTGCGAGGCGCGCGGCATGGTCGCCTGCCACGATGCCGCCGAGGTTGTCGCCGCATCCGATATCGTGGTCGCTGCGGTCAAACCGTACATGATCGAGAAGATATTCGCCCCGCTCAAGGATGCTCTTGCCAAAAAGGTCGTTCTGTCGGTTGCCTGGACCTGGGACAGTGCCAAGTGGGAGCAGGTCCTGCCGGGCGTCGCGCATATCTCGACGGTGCCCAACACGCCGGTTTCGGTGGGCGAGGGCGTCATCGCTTGTGAGAAGGCTTCCACGCTTAGTGATGAGCAGAGCACAGTGGTGCTTGATCTGCTTGGCAAGCTCGGTGCGGTGGTCGAGCTCGATACGAGCCTGCTGTTTGTGGGCGGCACGGTGGGTGGTTGCGCTCCGGCATTTGTCGCTATGGCAATCGAGGCCCTGAGCGATGCGGCGGTCAAGCACGGTATCCCGCGTGCCGATGCTTATCGCATTGTGAGCCAGATGGTGCTGGGTACGGCAAAGCTGCAGCTTGCAACTGGCCAGCATCCTGCGGCGATGAAGGATGCCGTATGCTCGCCCGGTGGTGCCACCATCAAGGGCGTCGTTGCGCTCGAGGACGCCGGCATGCGCAGCGCCCTGGTCAAGGCAATCGACGCAACTCTCCAGTAAAACCTGCCATTTAGGGACAGGTTTATTTTGGCAGGTTTTTCCTGCGGTTTTGTCCTTTTAGTGAAAAGCGCCCCGCAACTGGCTCAATTCCAGTTGCGGGGCGCTTGCGTTTGCCCAGATAAAACCGACCAAAATAAACCTGTCCCTTTTTGGCAGGTTAGTCCCAGAAGCTGTCTTCTTCATCCTCGGACTTGGGTCCGCGGTCGACGTACATCTTATGGGTACGCTTCTCCATTACAAAGGCAAGAATCGCAAATAACAGGATGCCGCCGGCGAAAAGGATGGCAAAACCGGTGCGGGTGCCAAACAAAAAGGAAAAAACTGCGTCCATTGGGTGCCTTCTTGCGTAGTTGAGTTGGGTCGTAAACGCTCATAAGTATATACTTGCCCATACATGTACAAGGTTGCAACCTAAATGGAATGTATATCGCCGGAGGATCTAATGCTTGATATCAAGTTTGTTCGCGAGAACCCCGATGCCATCGATGTCGCCATGGCTAACCGCCAGACGTCTTGGGATCGCGAGAAGTTCTTTGAGCTCGACGACGAGCGTCGTGCCGTCATCACCGAGGTCGAGGAGCTCCAGGCTACGCGCAATGCCGAGTCCAAAAAGATTGGCGCCCTGATGAAGGAGGGCAAGAAGGACGAGGCCGAGGCCGCCAAGGAGGCCGTGCGCGCCGTCAACGAGAAGATTGACGGTCTGGCCGAGCGCCGTACTGCTCTCGAGCAGGAGCAGTACGACTTCATGGCTCACCTGCCCAACATTCCTTGCGAGGCCACACCGTACGGCAAGGACGAGGACGAGAACATCGAGCGCCGTCGTTGGGGCACCCCGCGCGAGTTCGACTTCGACTTTAAACCGCACTGGGACCTGGGCACCGACCTCGACATCCTCGACTTCGAGCGCGGCAACAAGCTCTCCGGCAGCCGTTTTACCGTTCTCGGTGGCGCCGGCGCCCGCCTGGAGCGCGCCCTTATCAACTTCTTCCTGGACACGCACACGAGCCGTGGCTTCAAGGAGTGGTGGCCGCCCATCGTCGTCAAGCGTCAGACCATGTTCGGTACGGGCCAGCTGCCCAAGTTTGAGGACGACGCCTATCACGTCTCGGGCGACAACTTCCTGATCCCTACCGCCGAGGTCGTACTGACTAACCTGCATGCCGGTGAGGTTCTGGACGCCGACACTCTGCCTCGCCGCTACACTGCCTTCACCCCCTGCTTCCGCGAGGAGGCCGGTTCCGCCGGTCGCGACACCCGCGGCATCATTCGCCAGCACGAGTTCGACAAGGTCGAGATGGTCAAGTTCGCCAAGCCGGAGGAGTCCGACGAGGAGCTCGAGAGCATGACCGCCGAGGCCGAGTACCTGCTGCAGCAGCTGGGCCTGCCGTATCGCGTGATTAGTCTGTGCACCGGCGACCTGGGCTTCTCTGCCCGTCAGACCTACGACGTCGAGGTCTGGCTGCCGAGCTACAACGCCTACAAGGAGATCAGCTCCTGCTCCAACTGCGGCGACTTCCAGGCCCGTCGCGCCAACATCAAGTATCGCGACCCCGAGAACTTCAAGGGTTCGCGCTACCTGCACACCCTCAATGGTTCCGGCCTGCCGGCCGGCCGCACCATGGCCGCCATTCTGGAGAACTACCAGAACGCCGACGGCACCATCACGATTCCCGAGGTTCTGCGTCCTTACATGGGCGGCCTCGAGAAGATCGAGCCGGTCGCGTAACTTGCCTGCATAGGGGATATGCAAGGGCGCTCCTTCGGGGGCGCCCTATTTCGTGCGTAGGTCCATACCATGCCGTGCGGACAGCTCAATAGAAAACACACGAACAACTGTTCTGTATACAGCCATCTACCTGCTATGCTTTTGCTAAATAAGAGCGAGAGAAAGGGGACGCGATGGAGCTGTTTGATGATCGGGTGGTTTTGTTTGAGAGCGACGAGGGCGGGGAGTACCTGCTTGTAACGTGTGAGCCGTCTGGCATGGGTGGCCTGGTGCTTCGGCAGACGAGTGAGGGTCCGTTGACCCAATGGTGCTTTGAGGAGTCGCCGCATGTGGTCGAGACCTTTGTGACGCACGAGGGGCTTGTGGCGCTGGAGCACTTCTATGGAGTTGGGACTTCCAACCAGGTCGCGCGCATGCTGAGCATCTCGTTTGCCGATTATGATTGCGCCCAGCGGGTGAGATCGCTCCTGAGGGAACTTGATGCCAAGTTTGACGTGATCGAAAAGCCAATCGATCGTACGGGGAACGGCGGTATATGCGGAGCGGCATGACAAAACTGCGTTCCACAAAAAAGTTTGAGATTGTGCTTGACTCCAATAAGCTAAAGTGGTTTTATATGTCTTGCGCTGCGGCGTTACCTCAGCTGGATAGAGGGTCTGACTACGAATCAGAACGTCATAGGTTCGAATCCTATACGCCGCACCAATCGAACTTAAAGCCTCCGGCAACGGGGGCTTTTCTTTTATGCCGTCACCGCATGGATTCGAACCTCGGTCGAGGCGCGAGCGTCAAGAAAACGCGAAGCGTTTTTAGCGAGCGGGCGAGGACGCCGGCAGGCGGGCGAAGCCGGTGCGGATCCGCGAAGCGGATGCGCGGAATCCTATACGCCGCACCAATCGAAATTGAAAGCCTCCGGCAACGGGGGCTTTTATTTTATGGCGGTATCCCATGGATCCGAATCTCGGTCGAGGCGCGGGCGTCTCAATCATCACTTCGTAAAATTTTTCCAAATTGTCGCTTGACCCATCGAGGGGTCACGTGCATAATAATCCGTGCGTTGCGGCGTTACCTCAGCTGGATAGAGGGTCTGACTACGAATCAGAACGTCATAGGTTCGAATCCTATACGCCGCACCAATTGAGTTTTAAGCCTCCGGAAACGGGGGCTTTTCCTTTACGGGGGCATTGCGGAGATTCGAACCTCGTTCGAGGCACGAGCGTCAAGAAAACGCGGAGCGTTTTTAGCGAGCGGGCGAGTCCGCCGGCAGGCGGGCGAAGCCGGTGCGGATCCGCGCAGCGGATGCGCGGAATCCTATACGCCGCACCAATTGAGTTTTAAGCCTCCGGAAACGGGGGCTTTTTTATATCGCGATGCGTCGAAGATCGCATCAAGTGATTAAAATGAGTAAAAATCAAATTCAATAACTTTTTTCGAAAAATGCTTGACCTTTATTCAGTCGATGTGCATAATAATCAACAAGTCGCGGCGTTACCTCAGCTGGATAGAGGGTCTGACTACGAATCAGAACGTCATAGGTTCGAATCCTATACGCCGCACCAATTGAAATTGAAAGCCTCCGGCGACGGGGGCTTTTCTTTTATGCCGCCACCGCATGGATTCGAACCTCGGTCGAGGCGCGGGCGTAAAGAAAACGCGGAGCGTTTTTAGCCCGCGGGCGAGCGCGCCGGCAGGCGGGCGAAGCCGGTGCGGATCCGCGCAGCGGATGCGCGGAATCCTATACGCCGCACCATTTGAGATTAAAGCTCCCGGCAACGGGGGCTTTTCTTTTACGCCAGCTTGAGTGCTTTCGTCCAAAGGGACGATTTCCTGTCGACTCGTGTAAGATTCCGAGTAGGTATCGCGGCCTATCCGCGACCGCTCCTTCTCTAGACGACCGATCAGGGTGATATTTCGTGGCAGAGCGTCCGACATACAAGCTCAGGTTTCTCGATCCCAAGAAGCGCTTTCCGGCGATGCCCGAGCAGCCTGCGGGACGCTCATATGGCGTGGTCTGGAAACTCTTTGGCGAGGATCAGCATGAATCTTGTTATGTCGTCGAGTTCGTTGGCAAAAGTCATGTGTCGCTTTTGGGCTACGTAAGCGTTTCGGGTGAGGTGTACAAGGTGGACCGCCCCGTCAGCGAGGCTCCGCTGCCCAACGATCCCGACATGGAACTGGTCCTTGACGAGTCGGATTCCAGTATTGGTGAGATTATGGTAAGGAAAGCCAACGGTGCAATGCGCGCGTGTGCGCAAACTGCCGGCTCTCCCGAAGGCCCCATGCGCGAGCAGTCCGACCACGAGACATGGAATTCGACCCGCGCCCTTCCTTACGGTGAGTTCATGGCCTCGATGTTCTTGCGCTACGTGATATTTGCCAACTCCGAAAGCGCTATTGTGAACACGGCGGGCGTCGACGGTCTCGATGCGGACATGCAAAACGTTGTCGACAAGATCAAGCTCGTAAAGATGTCCGAGCCGGTCGAGGTGTTTTTGGGCTTTAACACGGCACCGCTCCCCGATGCTATCGAGACGCTGCTTTACCGCGTTGACCACGCCGAGAATCCGAGCGGTATCGAGCGCTATGCCGCCGCCCTTATGAGCGAAATTGACTTGCCCCGCCTGCGCACCATCGCTGCCAAGTCCGAGATGAGCCTGGCTCGCATTGATCGCTCAAAGATTTTCTATCTCAATTTTGATCGTAGCCTGTTGGACCAGGACGAGATTGACATGCTGCTTGCCATCGAGTGCCGTCTCAACCGCCTCTCCGGCATCCTTGAGCGCATCGGGGCTGGATTGGCCCCTGCGGCATCCTCGCCGAGCCTTGAGGGCTGCGCGCTCTTTGATTCGTGGCATATCGCCAAGACGACCAACGATGTTCCCCGACTGCTCGATACGGCCTCGAGCGATAGCCCGTGGGGCAAACCGGGTACGGTGGCTTGCCAGCCGGGCGGCGAGTGGGACGTGCGCACCCGTTTTGCGCGAATCGTTGAGGCGCTCAACGTGGTCACACGGCTCGACTATACCTATCGGGCAAACGTTGCCGAGGGGATTATGCTCGTTCGGTTTGGGCGGTCTGTCGTGGATGCTATGCCGCAACGTGAATACGACGCCCAAGATGACGCCTGGCGCGAGCTGGACGAGGACACGCGTGCGATCTGGGCCGCGGAGCACGATGCGCGCGTGGCACTCACGCTTGCGGCAGCGTGTTTTGCCGCGGGCGCCTGCATCACGCGCTGCTATGTGCAGATTGCTGCTCCCGACAGCGAGCAGGGCGAGCGCGTTGTCGCAACGTATTACTTTGGGCGCGCGGCCTATCTGGCCGATAGCGTGTCTGTCGCCAAGGATCTTGAGAGCATGGACATGGACGATATGCCGTGCAAGTGTGTGCTTGAGGCGTATGAGTCAACCGCTCCGGAGACGATTGAGCCTGCGGAGGTTCATGCTCGTCCGCGTGATGACCATCGCACGCTGCCGCCGGCGCTGCGCGATCTGCTACTTGCCGATACGGCTGACGAGTTGGAGGTCATGGAAGAGGACGACGACCCATACGTGGCCCGTGTTGTTGAATTGCGCGAGCAGGCAAAAGTCGACCGTACAGGTGCTTTTGAAGGCTTTTCCCGTCTTGTCGAGGAGTTGGAGGCTAAGTGCGCCGTCGCCGAGCTTTTGGCGACAGGTCCGGTTCAAACGCAGTTTTGTGATAACCAGCTGGTGCGCATGGTGCTACCGGTGTTGGAAGAAGACCGCTCGGTGCGAATCCTTCGTGCGCCCGATGCGCTGTACTTTGCCCAGCACGAGATCTGCAGCTTTTACGCCGAGCAAGAGGACTTTGAACGAGCGCTGCCCGAGGTGCGCCATCTTTACGATCTGGCGCGCTCGTCCATGCAATCGCACTTTGCGCTCATCAACGTGCTTGCGCGTCTGGAGCGCTTTGACGAGATTATCGAGGTGGCGCGCCACGGCCTACGTATTGCCAGCGATCGTTCTGCAATCGGCTACCTGTTCTATCGCTTGGCGTTTGCCTATTGGAATTGCGATCAGCTCGACCTGGCGCTGGCTTGTTACCGTCTGGTGCCGCGTGGAGAGGAGTCGGGCAGCAGCGCGCTGGAAGAAATGCAGGGCCTTATGAACGAGATGGGTGTCAGCGAGCCTCCGACGTTCGAGGAAGCGGTCGAGGCCATCCGCACGGCTGGACTTGAGCTGCCGCCAGTGTCCGCCGTGACGAATCAGCTGGCGGATGCCGCCGTGCAACTGGTCGACAACGGCTTCTTTTTCCTGGCACGCGGTTGCATCTTCCAAATGTGGCGCACCATGGGCAACGACGAGCTCGGCTCCCTCAACCGCTCGCTGGGGTAGGCGAAGCTTCCAAGGAGGAAAGGATGCTAGGCAATTAGAAAATTTCCTCTTGCCCATCCTTGGCTGTTTGGTTACTATAGAACGGCTGTTACGGAGAGCTGACCGAGAGGCCGAAGGTGCTCGCCTGCTAAGCGAGTATGCCCCAAAAGGGCATCTGGGGTTCGAATCCCCAGCTCTCCGCCAGTACGAATTTGAAGAAGGGTCCCATTTGGGGCCCTTTTTTGTGCGGAGAAAGGAGGCTGGGGATTCGAACCCTCAAAAAAGGAGGCATCCTTTCGGACGCCTCCTTTCAGTGGGCTGATTATTCTTGCGCTCTACACCTCAGGAGCCTTGGCTACGGTCTCGCTCTCAGCTGTGAGCGGGCGGTTGTCGATGCGGCGGCCCAGGCGGTCGAGCTTCACAAGGAGCCACTCAATGGGATTCGGCCCTGCGCCTTCCTCGTCAGCAACCAGGTCCATGACGGCGATCTTGGTGCCGTCCTGCTTGAGCGTAACGCTGCCCACCTTGTCGCCCACATGCACCGTGCCCGAAAGATCGTCGTAGCTAACCTTTTCGGTCACCTCGCCGGCAAGGGAAAACACGGTCGCTTGCGCCGTAGGATCGGCGAGCGTGGCGTCGATCGTCTTATCCGTCCAGTCGGTTTGACTAATGCGCGCCATAAGCGGGTTGCCGTTGGCAGTCTTTTCCTGCGTGTTGGCGATTGCGACCGCCGCCTTGTGACCGTAGTACCAATTGGCAAGGGTTGCGGTATCGGTAAAGCGCTGGTCGGTGGTGGTGGAGTTCAAAACGACGGTGTAGATCTCGTCGCCGTCGCGGTTGTAGGCGCTCGTAAAGCAATAGCCCGCGTCGTCGGTGGTGCCGGTCTTGCCGCCGATGTTGCCATCTTGGCCCAGCAAATAGTTATGCGTGTCCATGGAATGCGAATGGTCGGTGCCGTCGGCGCCCGTGACCGCGATCCAGGAATCCTCGCTCGCTACGACCTCGCGGATCGTGTCGTTTTTCATGGCCTCCTGCATCATCAGCGCTACGTCGTGTGCGGTTGAGTGCATATCGCCAGCCCACTCATCAAAGTCCAGACCATGCGGGTTTTCAAAAAGCGTACCGGTGCAGCCGAGCTTCTTAGCGCGCTCGTTCATGGCCTTCACAAATGTGGCCTCGGCGTCTTTGGTCTTAGGGTCGATCTTCTTGCCCACATATTCGGCGAGCACGATGGCGGCGTCGTTGCCCGAGGGAATCATCAGGCCGCGCAGTGCCTGCTCCACGGTAAGCTCGTCGCCTTCGAGCAAGCCGGCGGTCGAATTACCCACGGTGGCCGCGGTGTTGCTCACCGTGACCTTCTCGTCCATCTTGCAATTCTCGACGGTTAGGATTGCGGTCATGACCTTGGTGATCGAGGCAATCTTGACCTGCTCATCGGCGCCGCGGGCATAGTAGACGGTGCCGTCTTTGCCCATGACGAGGGCATTGGTCGCATCGATATCGGGCAGGTTTTCGGCCGTGATGCCGCGCGCATCGGCGGTTTTGCCACAAACATTGTCGGTCGTGAGCACTTGGGCGCCGGCGACGGTGGGCGCGCCAGCGGCAAGGGCGATAGCGCAGACAAAGCCGGCGGCAAGCTGGGCTGAGCGCTTTGCAAAAGAGGTGAGGGACTTCACGGATTTCGCTTTCGACGGGATGGTCTCTTCTGAAACTAGAGTATATCGTTTGCCGGCGTCGGCGATCATCGCGTGCGTGCGTGGCCACATCCGCTCCCGAACGGGCACAAGGGTGCTTAAGGCCGACTTAATCACCCACGCTTGTTGTGTGTGGCGTGCGTCGCCTCGGGCATAATGGAGCGCGAGAGGAGCACGCATGAACGAGCGCATTTTGGTAGTTGATGACGAAAAGGCCATCGCCGACCTAGTGGGCATCTACCTTACAAAAGAGGGCTTTGATGTCCAGATTGCCTATAGCGGGGCCGATGCTGCCAAGGCGATTTTGGAACAGGAGTTCGATCTGGCGCTGCTTGATGTCATGCTGCCCGATATCGATGGGTTTGAGCTGCTGCGTACGATCCGTTCCAGCCATACCTATCCCGTGATCATGCTGACGGCGCGCGATGCCCAGCAAGACAAGATCGGGGGCCTTTCGCTTGGCGCGGACGATTACGTGGTTAAGCCGTTCCGTCCGCTGGAGCTCATCGCGCGCGTGCACGCTCAGCTTCGCCGCTACACCAGCTACGGTAGTCGTGCACAGGCGGCCGAGTCGCCGACCATTCAGCTCGACGGCTTGGAGATCAACCGCGATGCTCGTTCCGTGACAGTGGACGGTTCACCGGTTCGCCTCACGCCCACCGAGTATTCAATCTTGCTGTATCTGGTCGAGCATCGCGGCAGCGTGGTGGCCGTGGAGGACCTGTTCCGCGCGGTGTGGAACGAGGACTTTATGCCCGGCTCCAACAATACGGTGATGGTGCATATTCGCCACTTGCGCGAAAAGATCGGCGACGACGCACAAAAGCCACGCTTTATCAAAAACGTCTGGGGCGTCGGCTACATCATCGAATAGCGCCTTTGATGGTGGGGAAGTGGATATGACAAAAGACGATAGGCAGGCATTCGAGGTGCCCGATCGGCTCTTTGAATACGTGAGGTCGGTCGTCGACAACCGCGCGCTTGCAACGGTGCTGCTCTTTTTGCTGAGCCTGCTGCTGATTGGCATCGACAACATCGTCGGAATCTTGGCGGTGCTGCTTGTCGGCTTTTTGCTGATCGATCGATTTGAGATCGTGTGCCGCTGCGTGGTGATTGGCGGCGCCGCGTGGGCCATGACGTTGGCGATTGGCGCCATGGCGCTCGGCGGCATCGAAGGGCCGGTGCTGTTCGATGCCGGCTTTGTATTCAACATGCTTGGCTTTGTGCTGGCGCTTGCCGCGTGCGTGCTGTTCTTGTGTGGCCGCGCCCTGTACTACCAGGGCTACGAGCAGGGCGAGCAGCATGCCGATTGTGTGCTGGCCGCTCGTATTCAAGATCGCCTGATCGATCACCCCGACACCTGGGATAACATCGACGGCGACTTCTTGGAGGTCGAGGGCGCCCTTAACCGCGTGCGTGACCGTGAGCGCAAGGTGCAGCAAGCTCTGCGTGACGAGTCGCATCGCAAGGACGATTTGGTCACGTACTTGGCACATGACCTACGCACCCCGCTTGCCAGTGTGGTGGGCTATCTTTCGCTGCTGCAAGAGGCTCCCGAGCTGCCGGTTGAGCAACGTGCGCACTTTACGGGCGTGGCGCTCGACAAGGCGCACCGGCTCGATACGCTCATCGAAGAGTTCTTCGATATCACGCGCTTTGACTTCCACGATATCGTGCTCACGCGCGGCTATGTTGATCTGGGGTTGCTGCTGGCTCAGGTGACTGACGAGTTCTATCCCATCCTCAACGAGCAGCATAAGGAAGTCCAAGTTGATATTCGCGAGGACCTGACGGTGCTCGTGGATGGCGACAAAATGGCTCGCGTGTTCAACAACATCATGAAAAACGCTATTGCCTATAGCTATGAGGGCTCGACCATCACGATCGAGGCCAGACGCCGGGACGGTGGTGGCGTGCGCGTGCGCTTTATCAATCAGGGCGATCCCATCCCTGAGGCAAAGCTCAAGGTGATCTTTGAGAAGTTCTATCGCCTGGATGCGGCGCGTGCGACCAATCGCGGCGGCGCTGGACTGGGGCTTGCCATCGCCAAGGAGATCGTATGCGCGCACGGCGGTACCGTTGCATGTGAATCGACGCCCGAACACACGATATTCACCATCGAGCTGCCCGCCGCATAGCCAGTGTGCCCTTACAAACACTTGACAATGCGCTCACGTGCATATGAGCCGCGATTCCTACTATCGATACTGCTGAATTGATATCGATGTGGAGGTATGCGGTATGACGGCTGCTGCGGCTGTGGAGCCCACGGAGCTTGAAGAACTCATGGAAGCGCAGGCCGAGGCCGCGCACGAGCGCGAGGTTGGGGATGCGACTCGCCCCACGGCAGAGGATCTTGCCGCCTCGCCGACGCGAATCGATGTTGAGGGCCTCGACCTGTTCTATGGCGACCACCATGCGCTCAAGGACGTGAATATCAAGATCCGCGACAAGCAGATCACCTCATTTATCGGGCCTTCGGGCTGCGGAAAGTCCACGTTGCTGCGCTGCTTTAACCGCATGAACGACGGCATCAAGGACTGCCGAATCGAGGGCAAGATTGCGCTCGATGGTCAAGATATCCTGGGCGACTACGACATCTGCCGCCTTCGCCAGCGCGTGGGCATGGTGTTCCAGCGCCCCAACCCGTTTCCCATGAGCATCTACGACAACGTCGCCTATGGGCCGCGCGGTATGGGTGTGCGCGATCGCGTCGTGCTCGACGAGCTGGTCGAAGACTCCCTGCGACGCGCCGCCCTGTGGGACGAGGCCAAGGACAAGCTCAAAGAGTCGGGTCTGGGTCTTTCGGGCGGCCAGCAGCAGCGTCTGTGCATCGCCCGCGCACTTGCCGTGCAGCCCGACATTCTGCTGATGGACGAGCCGACCTCGGCACTCGACCCTGTGTCGACGCTGGTGGTGGAGCAGCTGGCCTGCGAGCTCAAAGAGACCTGCACGCTCGTGGTCGTTACGCACAATATGCAGCAGGCGGCGCGTATCTCCGATTCGGTCGCATTCTTTTTGCTGGGTGAGCTGGTGGAGCACGCGCCCACCGCGCAACTCTTCAAGAATCCGACCGATCCGCGCACGGCGGATTATTTGACGGGGCGTTTTGGCTGATACCATCTAGTAAAGGTACCTTTAGGGTTAAGATGCGGTCATGCCGGCCGCAAAGGGGTTCAACATGATCTATTACGTCGAGGACGATGACAACATCAGGGATTTGACGGTCTATGCGCTGCGCAAGCAGGGGATTGAGGCCGAAGGCTTTTCGTGCGACGGTGAGTTTAAGGCTGCCGTGGCGCGACGGGTACCCGATGCCGTCCTGCTCGACATCATGCTGCCCGATACCGATGGCTTGGCGATTATGCGTCGACTGCGTGCCGATCGCCTGACGGCGACGGTGCCCATCATGATGCTTACCGCCAAGGATACCGAGCTCGACAAGGTGATGGCGCTCGATGGCGGTGCCGACGATTACCTGACTAAGCCGTTTTCGCTCATGGAGCTCGCCAGCCGCTGCCGCGCACTGCTGCGTCGCGGCGGCATGGTCAAGCAGGCGAGCGATGTGCTCAGCGTGGGCGACATCGTGCTCTCGCCCAGCCATCGCGAGGTGACCGTTGCCGGCGAGCCGCTTAAGCTCACCCTGCGCGAGTTCGACCTGCTCGAGTACCTCATGCGCAAGCCCGGCGTGGTCTTTACCCGCGAGTCGTTGCTGCAGAGCGTGTGGGGCTGGGACTTCGACGGCGGTTCGCGCACCGTTGACGTGCACGTGCAGACGCTTCGCCAAAAACTGGGCGAGCATGCCAGCGCCATCGAGACCGTGCGCGGCGTGGGCTACCGCTTGGCCGAGCCTTCTGCCGGTGATGGTGCCGAAGGTGACGACACCGCGGCCACCGCATCGGAGGAGTAACCCGTGGTCTTCGCCCCCCAGGGAAAACATACGCTGTCGCACCGCGTTTTTGTGACGATCTTTGTCTGCGCCATGGCGGTTATCGTGGCGTTTACGGTGCTGGGTGCGTTCTTTGTGCAAAACACCTTGGCGGATGCCACGAGTGCCAACCTGGCGCAGGAAACCGAGCTCATTGCTGCCGCCCTCGACGAGCAGCAGGAGCCCATCCCGTTCTTGCGTAGCCTCGATCGAGAGGACTTGCGCATCACGCTGATTAACAAGGATGGATCGGTTGCCTACGACAACGAGGCGTCGCCTTCCACACTGCCCAACCATGGCGATCGCCCCGAGGTCATCGAGGCCTTTGAGAGTGGTTTGGGTTCCGCGGAGCGCGCAAGCTCTACGCTCGACGAGATTATGCTGTATCGCGCCGTCGCCCTTGATAACGGCCAGGTTGTCCGCTTGGCGCAGGCCCAGCCTGGCGTTGCGGCGATTTTGCTGTCGATGGTGGCGCCGATGCTGCTTATCGCAGCAGCGGGTGCGGTACTCTCGTTTTTTATGGCGCGCCGCGAGTCCCGTGCCATCATCGCGCCTTTGCAAGAGGTGGATTTGGACCACCCACGCCGTAGCTATGAGCACGCCTATGCCGAGATGGTCCCCATGCTTGAGCGTATTGAGTCGCAGCGCCAGGAGCTCAAGCGCCAAATGGCGGTGCTGGCGGACAACGACCGTATGCGCCGCGAGTTCACGGCGAATATCACCCATGAGCTCAAGACGCCGCTTACGGCGATTTCGGGCTATGCCGAGCTCATCGCAAACGGCATGGTCGAGGGCGAGGGCGACCTGCGCAACTTTGGCGGTCGCATCTATCGTGAGGCGGGCCGCTTGGCAGCGCTTGTCAACGATATCCTTACGCTGTCTAACTTGGACGAGGCCGAGCGTGCAACTGAGGGCGAGGCGGTGCCCATTGGTTCCACGGAGCCTATTGAGCTCTCGCGTGCCATCTACGCGGTTGAGCAGCGTCTTGAACAGGTCGCCCGTCAGGCGAATGTGACGATAAGTCATGAGACCAAGCCTGTGGTCATCGAAGGCGTGTCGCGCTTGATTGACGAGCTCATCTATAATCTGGCAAGCAACGCCATCCGCTACAATCGACCCGGCGGTGCGGTTACGCTGCAGTGCGGCACCAACGACGAAGGCCATCCGTTCCTTGCGGTCGCCGACACGGGAATCGGTATCGCGCCTGAAGAACAGGACAAGGTATTTGAGCGGTTCTATCGCGTGGACAAGAGTAGGTCCAAGGCGCGCGGCGGAACCGGTCTGGGGCTTGCAATTGTCAAGCATGCGGCCCTGTATCATCACGCCACGCTCGATTTGTCGAGCGAGTTGGGCGTGGGAACCACCATTACGGTGACGTTTCCCATACGGCAGGACGAGCCATTCGCATAGCGATACAACATAGATATTGATGCAGACGCCGCATTTGACTTTCGGGTGCGGCGTTGTTGTGCAATTTTACGATTGCTTCCGACATTTTTACAGGAGAGCCTGTTTCTTATGTATAGAGTTTGGTCTCGGTAAAAAGATGCGATAACATACGGACAGTTTTGTCAATCCGAAATGGGGAAATGAAAGGCAAGCTGCATGACCCTTCTCGAACTGTTCCAGCTGCTGAAGAAGCACCTCAAGCTGGTCATCACCCTTCCGGTGGTCTGCGCGATCGCCATGGGCATCGTGTCCTTCGCCGCGATGGACAACACCTATACCGCGACGACGAGCATGTACATTCTCGCCAAGACCGACGATAGCGGCCAGATGAGCTACAACGATCTCTCGGCGAGCCAGATGCTTTCCAACGATATCGCCACGCTGCTGGATAGCGATAGCGTTAAGAGCGGCGCTGCCAATGAGTTGGGCCTTGCTGACCTGGATGACTACAAGGTGTCTGTTTCCTCCGAGACCACCACGCGTGTCATTACGCTTTCGGTTACCGGCACCGATGCCAAGGAGACGGCTGAGGTCGCAAAGGCCATAGCTAGCTCGGTGAGTACGGTCGCTCAGAACGTCGGCGCTGCCCAGAGCATCAACGTTATCGACGAGGCTAAGACCCCCGAAGCCCCCAGCGGCCCCAAGCGCACGCTGTATATTGCCGTCGCGTTCCTCGCCGGTATCTTTATCGCAGTCGCCTATGTCGTTTTGGCAGACATGCTCAATACCCGCATCCGCGGTGCCGAAGAGGCGGAAGAGCTCCTGGGCATTCCCGTTGTTGGCCGAATTCCGGCTATGAAAGGTGGTAAATAGGCATGGCTAAGGCAAAGAACACCGATAAGCTCGTTGTACAGAATGCCGCCAAGACCCTTCTGGCCAACATCCGCTTTGCGAGCGTGGACGACCCCATTCGCACCATTACCGTCACGTCCTCGATTCCCAACGAGGGCAAGTCTACGGTTTCCATCAACCTTGCCCAGGCTATCGCCACGAGCGGCAAGTCCGTGCTCCTGGTCGAGGCCGATATGCGCCGCAGGTCCCTTTCCGATATGCTCGGCGTTCGTTCGCGCGGCGGACTCTATGCGGTCCTTTCCGAGCAGATCTCCATTGACCAGGCAATTGTCGAGACGGGTCAGAAGAACTTCTACTTCCTCGATGCCGAGCCGCATATTCCCAATCCTGCCGACATCATTGTCTCTCACCGCTTTGCCAAGTTGGTAAAGGCACTGTCCGCCAAGTTCCAGTACGTCATCTTTGATGCTCCCCCGGTCGGCACCTTCATCGATGCTGCCGAGATTGCCAGCCTGACCGACGGTACGCTGTTCGTGGTGCGCGAGGACTTCACCAAGCGCGAGGAGGCACTCAACGCCATCGGTCAGCTTAAGAAGTCCGAAAAGGTCAAGCTCATCGGTACCGTTATGAACTACTGCGAGACCGAGACCAGCGAGTACTACTACTCCTACTACACCAAGGACGGTAAGAAGGTGAAGAAGGGCTCGGACGATCAGGGGACTTCCAAAAAGGGCATCTTCACCAACCGAGCAAACGTTTAGTTGATTAAGGCTGACCTATGCGTGACATTCATTGCCATATCTTGCCGGGTGTAGACGACGGCGCCGCCGATCTCGATGAGAGCTTGGCGATGCTCGAGGCTGCCAAGCGGGCCGGTGTAACCAGAATCGTTTGCACTCCTCACTGCCGTGATCCCTATTTTGATTACGACAAGATGTGGGATGCCTTTGAACTGCTGCGTGATAACGCTGACGGTTTTCCGCTCCAGATGGGCTTCGAGGTCAACCATCGAAAGCTCGTTGAACTTGGTATCGATGCCGCGGAGCACTTGCATTTCGATGGAACCAACGAGTTTCTGCTCGAGCTTTCGACGCATGCCGATGCGTATGCGTTTAGAGAGTACGAGAACACGATTTACGATTTGCAGTGCCGTGGCTACCAGGTGATCATCGCTCATCCTGAGCGCTATCGTGCGGTTCAAAAGGATGTAAGCGTGGCGGAGCGCCTGGTCGATATGGGCTGCAAGCTGCAGGCTTCGGCGGACTTTATTGCCGGCGGTCGCTTTGGTCGCGAAAAAAAGCCGGCACAGCGCCTGTTCGATCAGAACCTGTACAGCTTCATCGCGAGCGATGCCCATAACGTGGGTCATTACGACTGCCTGGCGAAGGCTCGCGCGAAGTTTAGCGTGCGCGGAGCTCATTTTCGCTAAAATCTGTCCCTAACGTTCGCATTGAATGAAAGGGCAGCATGGATATCCAACTTAAGACGGGATGCTTTGATGACGCGGCGTTGGTGCGCCGCGTCGTTTTTATGGACGAGCAGGGCTACGAGAATGAGTTCGACGCTATCGACGAGGATCCGAACTGCATTCATGTGACGCTCTATGTAGACGGCGAGCTTGCCGGTTGCTCGCGCGTGTTTCCCGAAGAGCTTGAGCGCGCGGCTGACGCAGAGGCTCCGGTGTCGCCGGCGTGCGACTTGGACGAAGGTGTCGCGGCGGGGGAGACCTACATTATGGGGCGCGTGGCCGTGCTGCCGAGCATGCGCCGTCGCGGTCTGGCGAGCAAGATTGTCGAGGCCAGTGATGCCACCGCGCGTGATGCCGGTGCCAAGCTCATTAAGCTGCATGCTCAGGAATACGTGCTACCGCTCTATGTCAAGGCGGGCTACACGCAGATTGCCCCGGTGGACTATGAGGATGAAGGCCAGCCTCATGCCTGGATGGCCAAGCGCGTAGATGGCAGATAGGGACGTTCCTTTTCTGCCGGCGGTTGGGGACGCTCCTTGGTAATTGGTGCATCGGAGCGCTTAGACATACAGTTTTTCGATTCCGTATGTATATATGCGCGCTAATGGGTTATAAAATCTAAGTCTGAACATAGCAGGTCTGCGATGCGGCTCGGGCAACCGGGCCGTTTTTGCGGACGGGGGTAGCGCGAAAGGACTGCACATGCGTCAATTTAAGACCGAGAGCAAAAAACTGCTCGACCTCATGATCAACTCCATCTACACCAATAAGGAAATCTTCCTGCGCGAGCTTATCTCTAACGCGAGCGACGCCGTCGACAAGCTCAACTTTAAGAGCCTGCAGGATCCGAGCGTCAAGATCAACCAGGGCGACCTGGCCATTCGCGTCTCCTTTGATAAAGACGCCCGCACCATTACCATCTCGGATAACGGCATTGGCATGACCGCCGAGGAGCTCGAGCGCAATCTGGGCACCATCGCCCATTCCGGCTCCGAGGAGTTTAAGACCGAGAACGCCGAGCAGCAGGGCTCCGATGTCGACATCATCGGCCAGTTTGGCGTGGGCTTCTACTCTGCCTTTATGGTTGCCAGCCATGTGAAGGTCGTCAGCCGCGCCTATGGCGAGGATGTCGCCCATGTGTGGGAATCCGACGGTCTTGAGGGCTACACCATCGAGGACGGCGAGCGTGCCGAGCACGGTACCGATGTCATCCTGACGCTGCGCGAGAACGAGAAGCTCGATGCCGACGGCGAGGCCGAGACCTACGATCGCTTCCTGACCGAGTGGGGCCTCAAGAGCCTGATTCAGCAGTACAGCAACTATGTGCGCTACCCGATCCAGATGATGGTGTCCAAGAGCCGCCAGAAGCCCAAGCCCGAGGATGCTGGCGACGATTACAAGCCCGAGTACGAGGACTACCAGGAGCTCGAAACCGTCAATTCCATGACACCGATCTGGAAAAAGCGCAGCTCCGATGTCGAGCAGAAGGACTACGACGAGTTCTACAAGTCCACGTTCCATGACTTTGACGATCCTGCGCGCACTATCAGCTTCCATGCCGAGGGTACGCTCGAGTACGACGCCCTGCTGTTTGTGCCGGGCCGCGCCCCGTTCGATCTGTACAGCAAGGACTACGAGAAGGGCCTGGCGCTCTACAGCTCCAACGTGCTGATTATGGAGAAGTGCGACGACCTGCTGCCCGACTACTACAACTTTGTCCGCGGCGTCGTGGATTCCGCTGACGTGTCGCTCAACATCTCGCGTGAGACGCTGCAGCAGAACCGTCAGCTCAAGGCCATCGCCAAGCGCGTGGAAAAGAAGATTACCGCCGATCTTGAGGATATGCGCGACAATGACCGCGAGGCCTACGAGAAGTTCTTTGAGAACTTTGGCCGCGGTCTTAAGTACGGCATCTACTCGAGCTACGGCATGAAGGCCGATGAGCTCGCCGATCTGCTGCTGTTCTGGTCTGCCAAGGAGCAGAAGATGATTACCCTGGCCGAGTATGCCAAGGGCATGCCCGAGGATCAGAAGGCCATCTACTACGCCGCCGGCGACTCGCGTGAGCGCTTGGCTAAGATGCCCGTGGTGAAGGGCGTGCTCGACCGCGGCTATGACGTGCTGCTGCTGACGCAGGATGTGGATGAGTTCACCTTCCAGGCCATGCGTGAGTACGTTGCCGCCGATATGCCCAAGATCTACGAGGACGATGCTGCCCGCGAGGCCGCCGAGAAGGCTGTGGCCGATGGTGCCGAGCCCGAGGTTGAGGATCGTCATCTGGAGCTCAAGAACGTCGCGACCGGTGATCTTGACCTGGCGACCGAGGACGAGAAGAAGGAGGCCGAGGACGCCACCAAGGAGAACGAGGACCTCTTTAGCGCTATGAAGGAGGCGCTCGGTGACAAGGTCGAGAAAGTTGCCGTCTCCGCGCGCCTGACCGATGCCCCTGCTTGCATCACCACCGAGGGCCCGCTTTCGCTCGAGATGGAGAAGGTGCTCCAGAAGGGACCCGAGGGCGCGCCCGACGGCATGCCCAAGAGTCAGCGCGTGCTCGAGCTCAACGCCAAGCACCCGGTCTTTGCCAAGCTCGTCGCTGCTCAGAAGGCAGGCGACGCCGACAAGATCAAGCAGTACTCCGGCCTGCTCTATGACCAGGCCCTGCTGGTCGAGGGTATTCTGCCCGAGGACCCCGTGGCCTTCGCGGCATCTGTTTGCAACTTGATGTAGTTAGGTCGTTACGCGGTTTTACCAAACCGCGTAACGGCTCGACGCTGCCCTCAGTTCCGCCGTTCTAACGAACGGCGGACCAGTCGACGCTGCGCGGGCACCAGGGCGACAACTTGTCATTCAAAGAGGACGGCATGACCAGAAGGTCTATGCCGTCCTCTTTTCATGCCAATTTGTTCGCCCTGGCGCCCGCTCGCTGGCATTGCCAAAACATCGACGTTGCCGTGGTCCTAAGTAGCCATTGGGGACGTTTTTGTTTGACTAGTCGTTTAAGAACGTCCCCGATGACTATTTGAATTGCTAATTTGTGCGGGTTGTGGTTTTGTGACCTGCTGAAATTTAGGATACTGTACAACTGTACGTTAATTTGTCTTCGTAGTATATTGCTACCCGCAAAACTCAATACCATTGTGCTCTGAGACGCTAAAGCGCCTACGTACAATGGTTGTCGATAGTACGATTCGATTTAACGACAGGATGGATGGTCCAAGCGTGAGTCTCGGCAGCAAACTATCCAATGCAAAGGTGTCCTTTGCGATATTTAAGCGCGACATTAAGCGACTGCTTGTGAACCCCGTCGCCTTGGTGGTTACCCTTGGCGTGTGCGTTATTCCCTCGCTGTATGCCTGGTACAACATCGTGGCCAACTGGGATCCGTACGGAAACACCCAGGGTATCAAGATTGCCATCGCCAACAACGATCGGGGCACCCAAAACGACTTGGTGGGCGAGCTCAACGCGGGCGACCAGGTTGTCGATCAGCTCAAGGAGAACGATCAGCTGGGCTGGACCTTCGTCGATTCGGCGTCCGATGCCAAGGAGGGCGTCGAGAGCGGTGAGTACTATGCGGCCATCGTAATCCCCAAGAACTTCTCGGATAACCTGGTTTCGATGCTCGACGGTAACTACCATCAGCCCAAGCTTACGTACTACGTCAATGAGAAGAAGAGCGCTATTGCGCCCAAGGTTACCGACACCGGTGCAAGCACCATCGAGGAGCAGATCAACTCGGAATTTGTCTCCACGGTGGGCGAGACCGTTGCCAGCATTGCCAAGGATGCCGGAGTCGATTTAAAGGACAAGGCAACCCAGACTCAGGATTCGTTGGCAAGTTCTGTCTCCGAGGCATCCGATACCTTGGGCGAGGTGCGCGATTCGATTGGCGACATGAATGCCGCCATCGATAAGACGAGTGGCGCTATCGCCTCGGCTGATGCGGCACTTGCCGGCATGCAGGGTCAGGCGCCGTCACTGACGCAAGCGATCTCTCAGGGCAACGACCTGCTGGGTGAAGCTCGCGCCACGGCGGGCAACTCTATCGCCTCGCTCTCCAAGGCGCTCTCGGAAGGCAGCCTTGCGCTCACCAAGACGTCGGCCTCCGCGAACGCTGCCATCGGCAAGCTGACGGGCACGGTCACATCTACGACCACCCGTATCGACAACTCGCTCGAGTCTCTCCAAGCGACGATCGACCACAATAAGGCCGTTATCGGGCACTTGGAGATTCTCGCCAATGACACGTCGACAGGTTCCGAGGAAATTGACGCGCGCATTGTATCGACCATCAATACGCTCCGTGAGCAGAACGAGAAGTTGCAGAGCATCAAGGACGGTCTGTCTGCGCAGTCGAGCGCCATGGCGAATGACGCCGCGGCTGTCTCGGGTGCCAGCGACGCTATCAATAACGCAATTCAGACCGGTGCGACCAACCTTGGCCAGGCCCAGACGGACCTGGGTCAAAACGCGCTGCCGAAGGCCTCGAGCGCGCTTGATTCCTTTGCCGCCGTCTCGGGTGATTTGACGGGTATCGTATCTGGCCTCACGCCCACGATTGCAAGCGCGCGCGGTACGCTTTCGCAGCTTAACGCTACGCTCGGCCAGGCCAAGACCACGCTGTCCCAGACCGATTCCTCGCTTGCCAAGGTCCAGGACAAGCTCGCAACCGCCGCCAACGACATCGCGGCGCTACAGACCTCCGAGTCCATGGGCGAGCTGGCCGACCTGATGGGCGTCGACGTCGATGACGTCGCAGACTTCATGGCATCTCCGGTTGAGCTCGCGTCCAAGTCGATCTATCCGGTTAAGAGCTTCGGCTCGGGCATTGCCCCGTTCTATACCAACCTGGCGCTTTGGGTGGGCGGCTACGTGCTTATCGCCATCTACAAGCTCGAGGTCGATCGCGAAGGCATCGGCAGCTTTACGGCGCGCCAAGGCTACTTTGGCCGCTGGTTGCTCATGGTGATCCTGGGCGCGTTGCAGGCCATCATCGTTACGGTGGGTGATCTGGTCATTGGCGTACAGTGCGTCAACCCGCTGCTGTTCGTGCTGGGCGGCATCGCCATCTCGTTTACGTACGTCAACATCATTTACGCGCTGTCCACTACGTTTAAGCACATCGGCAAGGCAATCGGCGTCATTCTGGTTATCGTGCAGATTCCGGGTTCATCGGGCATGTACCCCATCGAGATGATGCCTGGCTTCTTCCAGTGGCTGCACCCACTGCTGCCCTTTACCTACGGCATCAATCTGCTGCGCGAGACGGTCGGCGGCATGTACTCGTTTAACTACCTGTTTAACCTGTGCATTCTGGGCGTGTTCTTGATCGTGGCGCTCTTTATCGGCCTGCAGCTGCGTCCGCTGCTGCTCAACCTTAACCTGCTCTTTGATAAACAGCTCTCCACGACCGGTATGATGATTTGCGAGTCCAACGACCTGCCGCGCCAGCGCTACTCGCTGCGCACGGCCATGCGCGTCATGCTCGATTCCGATTCGTACCGTCGCGAACTGCTCGATCATGCGGTCGCCTTTGAACATCGCTACCCGTACTACATCAAGGGCGGTTTTGCCGCCGTGGTGGGCGTTCAGGTCCTGCTCTTTGTCCTGTCGACGGTTCTCGATATCGACAATAACGGCAAGATCATCCTGCTTGTCATTTGGATTATCTCGGTTATTGCCATCTGCGGCTGGCTGATCAATATCGAATATATCCGAGCGAGCCTCAATACCCAGATGCGCATCTCGGCGCTTTCGGATGAGGACCTGCGTCGCGAGATGCGCGAACACACGGCCGCCATTCCTGCCGCCCGCCACATGTTTGGCCTCAACGCCAGCGAGCGTGGTGCCAAGGGCGGCGATCAGTCCACGGGCCGCTTGCCGCATATCGGCCCACACCATAAATCTCAGGGCAGCGACAGTACAGCCACAAATGATGGAGATGCCACTCCGCTTGGCAAGCACTCCAAAGGAGGTGAGGCATAAATGAAGAACATCCTGCATCTGTTTAAGCGCGATGTCCAAAATGTGTCTCGCTCCGTGATCGGCTTGGTTGTCGTGATGGGCCTCGTTATCGTACCGTGCCTGTACGCGTGGTTTAACATCGCCGGCAGCTGGGATCCGTACGGCAACACCGGCAATCTTAAGATCGCCGTGGTCAACACCGACGAGGGCTACGAGAGCGATTTGATTCCCGTCGAGGTCAACGTGGGCGAAAACGTAACCGCCACCCTGCGCGGCAACGAGAGCTTCGATTGGGTTGTGCTCAACAATCGCGAAAAGGCTATCGAGGGCGTTAAGTCGGGCGCGTACTATGCTGCCGTCGTTATCCCCAAAACGTTTAGCGCTGACATGATGACGCTTTTCTCGACCGACGTGAAACACGCCGATATCGAGTTTTACGAGAACCAGAAGGCCAACGCCATCGCGCAGATCGTGACCGAGAAGGGTTCGAGCGCCGTTCAAAGCCAGGTTAACGAAACTTTTACCGAGACCATTACGAGCATCGGTCTTAAGACGGTGTCCAGCCTGCTCGATTACATGAGCACCGACCAGGTCAGCAACTTTATCGCCAACCTGTCCTCGACGCTCGGCGATTCGGTCCAGGACCTGCAGGACGTTCAGGCCAGCGCAACGTCGCTTGCGGGCATTTTGAGCTCCACGTCCGACTCGCTGACGTCGGCGAGCGGTATGCTCCAGCAGACGGGTACGGTCGATGAGTCGACAAAGCAGCTCATGGAACATGCCAAAAGCGGCATCGATGATTCCAAAGAAGCGCTTAAGGCGGCAAACGATGCCATCGATGCCGCAATCGATGGAAGTGCGGGTTCGTTCGACAATGTGTCTGCCGAGTTCGCGAAGGCGTTCGACACCGCAAACCAGCATGTCCACCTTACGGTGTCCCAACTCAACGATGCCGCTGCGGCCCTCAATGCGCGCGCCAAGGATATCGATACGGTGGCCGATCAGCTCCGCAGCCTTGCCGACCAGGTGAGCGATGAGAATTTGAAGGACGGCCTCAAGTCCGCCGCGACGTCGCTGGGCAGAATCGCCGTTGAGTACCGCAACAATGCCAAGGATCTGGCGGCCACCGCGAAGTCTCTCTCCGATAGCATGGCCGAGGTCAACAACTCGCGTGCCGAGGTCGATCAGGCCATCGCCGATGCCAAGGCCGGCATCGCGGGTGCCAAATCCGATTACGATTCCACGTTCTCGGTTAAGGCCAAGGAGCTCAAGAAGACCGTCTCGGGGGTTCTGGATTCACTGAATGGTATTTCGGGCGATCTGGATAGTGCCGTAGACGACCTGACCGACGCATCCGGTTCGCTGGCAAAGGGCCTCTCCAAGGCCGCCAAGCTGGTCAACAAGGCTTCCGATCAGCTAGGCGAGGCGTCCGATAAGATCAGTGCCTTTAAGGACGAGCTCGACGGCGCCTTGATGTCGGATGACCTCGCTACGATCAAGACGATGATTGGCAATGATCCCGAGGGTCTGGCCGTGTCGCTTTCCGGCCCCGTCGCACTCGACCGCAAGCCGGTCTATCCGATCCGCAATTACGGTTCGGCCATGGCGCCGTTCTATACGATCCTGTCGCTGTGGGTGGGCTCGATCGTGCTGGCAGCCATGATGAAGGTATCGGTTGACGATGAGCTCATCAACGAGCTCATCCCCGTGCGCCTGCACGAGATCTACCTGGGCCGTTATCTGTTCTTTGGCGGTCTGGCCCTGCTGCAGGCAACGCTCGTGTGCGCGGGCGATATCCTGTTCTTTGGCATTCAGTGCGACAACCCGCTGCAGTTTGTGCTGGCGGGCTGGGTCGCGAGTCTCGTGTTCTCCAATATCGTCTACACGCTTACGGTTTCGTTTGGCGATATCGGCAAGGCTTTGGCCGTTGTGCTGCTGGTCATGCAGGTCGGCGGTTCGGGCGGTACGTTCCCCATCGAGATGACCGGCCCTGTGTTCCAGGCGATCTATCCGTTCCTGCCGTTTACCCATGGCATTAACGCCATGCATGCCGCCATGGCTGGCGCCTACCATATGGAGTACTGGGTTGAGCTGGGCATTCTGGCGAGCTATCTGATTCCGTCGCTGGCACTGGGCGTCGTCTTCCGCCGCCCGGTCATCAAAGCCAACGACTGGATTATCGAAAAGCTGGAGTCGACAAAGCTAATTTAGTGCGGCAACGTTAACGCTGATGCAGCACTAACGCCAGCGAGCGAGCCGCATTTGCGCCAAGGTGACGTGAAATGAGAGGGCGCTGACCTTCTGGTCGCGCCCTTGAAATTGAACGTCAGATTGGTGTGAATGCGGCTCGCGCAGCGTCAAGCGGTCCGCCGTTCGGTAGAACGGCGGAACAAAACGCTTTAGTGGGCTGGATTGCGATGCAACGCTGGTTGTTGCTACAGTAGCGGGGCGTACCGGGGGTCCGGTGCGCCCCGTTTTTATTTGACCATGAGGCGGCACGCAGCCATACGCGTGCGGACACCACGCCCAGATTGAGTGTGAGGATGTTCCATGGCCCAATACGCTGCCAACGAAATCGAGAATATGCCCGATAGCCCTGTAGCCCGCGAAGACCTAGGTGCCGGCGGTGCCTCTCGCGGTGCCGGTGCGCGCTCGCCGCTGTTCTGGAAGGTCTTGCTGCTTTCGGTGGCGGTCATCTGGGGCTATTCCTTCACCACCATGAAGGATGCGCTCGATACCATTCCGGTGTTCGAGCTGCTCTACATTCGTTTTCTTCCGGCGTCGTTGGTCATGCTTGCCATCTTCCACGAGCGCATTGTTGCCCATTTCAACGCTCGAAACCTGATTGTTGGACTTGGCATGGGCGCGCTCATGTGGGGTGCCTACGGTTTGCAGACGATCGGCCTGGCACAGACCACGGCAGGCAAGAGTGCATTTTTGACGGGTACCTATTGCATCCTCGTGCCGTTTGCGAGCTACGTCCTAAGCGGCGAAAAGCTTACCCGTTACAACTTGGGCGCCGCGTTGCTGTGCCTGGCGGGCATTGGCCTGGTGGCGCTCGATAGCGTCGAGTTCAATGTCGGCGATGTCATCACACTGGGCGGCGCGGTCTTCTTTGCCATCCAGATGGCGGTGACCGCCAAGTACGGCCGCAAGATGGACATCAACGTCATCACGTTTTGGATGTTTGTGGGCAACGGCGTGCTGAGCCTGATCTCGTCGCTGTTATTCGAGACCCAAGCGCCGCTGTCCGTGTGGACGCCGAGCTTTATCGGTGTGATGGCGTTTCTATCGGTGGGCTGTACGTGTGTGGCTCTGCTCATCCAAAACGTCGGCCTGGCGCATGTCCCGGCCTCAACGGGCTCGCTGCTCCTTTCGATGGAGTCGCCTTCGGGTGTGCTGTTCTCGGTGTTGCTGATGGGGGAGGCGCTCACCTCGCGCCTGCTCGCCGGCTTCGCGCTCATCTTTCTTTCGATTATCTTGAGCGAGACGCATTTCGATTTTTTGCGTCGAAAGCCGCGTCCGCAATTGTAAACAATTTGTTGCGCCGCCTCCCGGGGCGGCATTTTTTATGCGTCGCCCTTAAAGTAGTACCTTGCACTTTACGCTATCAAAGTGCTTGCTGCAAAAACGTTACTGGAGGGCATCTATGGCACCAGCACTGTCAGATCTTCAACCGCAATCAGCGCCCAAGGTCACCGCGGCGGCGCAAGCCGCCATTGGCGACAGTCTGGTCAAAGAGGCTCAAACTTTTGCCGATGAGCTTGCCGCATGGCGTCACGATCTGCATCGGACGCCCGAACTTGGTAACGACCTCCCGCAGACCTCTGCGTATATCCAAGCGCGCCTGACCGAGATGGACATCCCGTTTGCCACGCTCGTCGATGGTTCCTGTGTTGCGGGCCTTGTCGGTGCCGGTGCCGCCGCGGCCCAGGGCAATGGCGTCTGCACGGACGAACAGGCCGGAACGGTCATTATGCTGCGTGGCGACATGGATGCCCTGCCCGTTGCCGAGGAATCCGGCGAGCCCTTT
The DNA here is from genome assembly GCA_048501115.1 of Collinsella aerofaciens. Taxonomy (GTDB): domain Bacteria; phylum Actinomycetota; class Coriobacteriia; order Coriobacteriales; family Coriobacteriaceae; genus Collinsella; species Collinsella aerofaciens_CD. Next base: position 83,711 of record DBFRZS010000046.1, read on the forward strand.
GCATCCACCAACGGCTGCATGCACGCTTGCGGTCACGATATGCACGCGACGGCGCTGCTTGGTGCGGCTCGCCTGCTCAAGGCCCGCGAGGCCGAGCTCGTCGACGCCAATGCCACCGTCAAACTGCTGTTCCAGCCGGGCGAGGAGACCTTTGAAGGGGCACGCGCTGCCATCGCCGATGGCCTGCTGCAGAACCCGCGTCCTCAGGCGGCCTTTGCCATGCATGTCAACAGCCAGTCGCCGCTTGGCCTGGTGCTCTACGGCAGTCCGGCGCTTTCGGGCGTGTACGGTTTCCGCATCACGCTCCAGGGCAAGGGCGGCCATGGCTCGAGCCCCGAGATCTGCATCGACCCCATCGCGGCCGGCGTCCATGTGCACCTGGCGCTCCAGGAGCTTATCGCCCGCGAGGTGCCGGCGGCCAAGGAAGTCGCACTTACCGTTGGTAAGTTTGCTGGCGGCTTGGCGGCCAACGTCATCCCCGACACCTGCGTGCTCGAGGGAACGCTGCGCGGCTTCGATGTTGAGCTCATGGAGCACCTCAAGACCCGCATCGCGGAGGTCGTTAACGGCGTTGCCACAACATATCGTACGCCGGCGACCATCGAGACGCTTTCGGATGTTCCGCCGCTTGTACTCGACAGCGATATGACTCAGGCGTCGCTTGGCTACGTGGGCGCAGTGCTGCCCAAGTCGGCTTTCTTGCCGCTTTTCCATGCCATGGCGAGTGAGGACTTCGCGCTTATCTCGAGCGAGATTCCGAGTGCGTACTTTACCGTGGGCGCGGCCGTAACCGACACGGACGAACACTTTGCCCAGCACCATCCCAAGGCACGTTTTAACGATGCCGAGCTGCCGCTCGGTGCTGCGGCTTATACCGCCGTCGCTTTGGGCTATATCGCCGACCACCGGTAGCATCCAACCTTGCCTTTCAAGCCTGCGGGCATGGCCGTAAGGCCTATGCCCTTGTCTTTCAAGGCAATCTTGGGCACTACCGGCGCCCGGCGCAGGCTATTCGTTTTTTAAAAGGAGCGGTATGTCCCAGCAACGAAAATTCTTCCCCGGCTGGCTCGTGGTGACCTCCGGCTTTGTGATCATGGCCACGTGCTACACGATTTTCGTCAACTGCATGAGCCTGTTCCAGCCGCTGATCGTCAGCGACCTGGGCATTTCCCTTGCGCAGTACAACATCTCCAACGCTATCTCCACCGTGGTGAGCGTCGTGGGTTCGCTCGTTATCGGCCATGTTGCCGATAAGGTGAGTGGCCGCGTATTGGGCTCGCTCACCGTTATCGCCACCTCGGCGGTGCTCGCGGGCATGAGCTTTGTGGGTGAGCTTTGGCAGGTCTACGTGCTCTTTGCCGTTTCGGGCTGCTTCGCTGTGGCCTCGACCCGCCTGCTCATCAGCCTGGTGACCGCCAACTGGTTTACCGCCAAGCGAGGCCTTGCCATCTCCATCGCACTTTCGGGCTCGGGCTTTGGCGGCGCTATTCTCTCGCCGATCGTGAGCTCGCTTATCGTGAGCGTGGGCTGGCGCTCTGCGTTCCTGGTACTCGCTGCCGTCTGCATTGTGGCGGCACTGCCCATCACGGCCTATTCCTTCCGCACCAAGCCTTCCGAGATCGGCCTGAAGCCGCTCGGCGAGAACCCGGGCGATCCGTCCGTCTCGACGGCTGGCGACAAGGACGAGCGCACGGCGCCCGAGGTTAGCGTCGGCTGGTCTCGTATCAAGAAGAGCCCGGCGTTTTGGCTGCTTGTCGTCGCCTTCCTCTTTATGGGTCTCGTTAACGGCGCCATCTTGCCCAACCAGGTCACCAACATGACGAGCGTTACCGTCAACGGCGCCAAGATCGTCACGGGCGGTCACGATCCCATGTGGGCCGGTACGGTGCTTTCGGCCTATATGGTCACCGTCGTTATCGCCAAGATTTCGCTCGGCGCCATCTACGATCGCTTTGGGCTGCGCTTTGGCAACGTGCTGGGATCCGTTGCGTGCATTATCGCTTGCGTTGCTCTGTGCTTCCCCGCGACCGATCTTGGTCCCATCGTGGCTGCCGTGAGCTTTGGTGTCGGAACGTGCATGGGCACCATCACGCCCACGATCGCGGCTTCCAAGCAGTTTGGCATGGCCGACCTGGGTAAGGTCACGGGCACCATTACCTCGCTCGAGATGGTCGGCGGCACCGTAGGCGCCATTGTCTCGGGCGTGCTGTTCGATGCCACGGGCTCCTTTGCGAGCACCTGGATCGTGTGCCTGGTGTGTTCTGTGGTCATGCTCGTATTCCTGCTGGTCTCGGAGCCCATCGCCGCCAAGCTGCGCGCAAGCGTGGCGGGGGAGTAGACGTCAGTCGCTCTTTTCTGTTCGCCCCGTTCTGTCCGTGGCCGCCTTGGAAGCCGAATGGATGCTCGTACCATCATTCGGTTTCCAAGGCGGCCACGGGCCTACGAAATGATCCCTTTTCCTCCGTCCCCAGCAGATCACGTGATCCGAAGGGGACGGAGGAAAAGGGATCACAAACAGCGGCGGCGCGTCTGGCCGAACGAGTCCCCATACCCTCGTTCGGTCAGACGCGCCACCGCTGTTTGTGTTTGTGCCGTATAATGACCGTTACCTATGACGCGATACAAAAGAAAGGTGTTTGCCCATGCAGGCACAGAAGGCGGAGGGAACCCGCGACCTTATCGGCGCCGAGATGCGCGCTTGGCAAAAGATGCAGCAGATTGCGGCCGGCGTGTTCGAGCCGTTTGGTTTTAAACCCATCGAGACGCCCGCAATCGAGCAGGTGGACGTGTTTGTCCACGGTATCGGCCAGTCGACCGACGTCGTGCGCAAGGAAATGTTCCGCGTGTTCAGCGGTGCCAACCTGGAGCGCGTTTTTACCGAGGGCACCGACATCAAACTCAAGCCCAAGCAGCGCCTGGCACTTCGCCCCGAGGGCACGGCCGGCGTGGTGCGCGCCGTCGTCGAGAACAACCTGGTGCCCCAGGGCTCCACGCCGTTTAAGGCGTACTACGCCGAGGCCATGTTCCGCGGCGAGCGTCCCCAGAAGGGCCGCCTGCGCCAGTTCCACCAGGTGGGCATCGAGTGGCTCGGCGCTCCCGATCCGGCGGCAGACGCCGAGTGCATCATCATGCTCATGGAGTTCTACAAGCGCCTGGGCTTCGACCTTTCCAAGCTTCGTCTGCTCATCAACTCGATGGGTGACGCCCAGTGCCGTCCGGCTTACCGCGAGCAGGTCAAGCAGTTCATCCTCGATCACGCAGACGAGATGTGCGATGAGTGCCGCGAGCGCGCCGAGCTCAACCCGCTGCGTGCCTTCGACTGCAAGAACGACCATTGCCGCGAGATCATGGCCGACGCCCCGCTGATGGGCGACAACCTGTGCGACGAGTGCCGCGAGCACTACGAGCAGGTCAAGCGCTATCTGGATGCCGCCGGTATCGAGTATGTCGAGGATCCCACCTTGGTGCGCGGCCTGGACTACTACACCCGTACTGTCTTTGAGGTCGAGGCCCCTGGCGCCGGCGTCGGCTCTATCGGCGGCGGCGGCCGCTATGACGGCCTGGTCGAGCTCGAGGGTGGCAAGCCCACGGCGGGCGTCGGCTTTGCCGTCGGTTTTGAGCGCGCCCTGCTGGCCCTGCAGGCCTTTGGCAGCGATCTGGGTGCCGAGGAGGCCCCGTGCGTCTATGTCGCCAACGCCGGCAAGGAGCTGCGCCAGAACGTCTTTGCCATTACGCAGGAGCTTCGCGCCGCAGGCATCGTGACCGAGGCCGACTATCAGGGCCGTTCCCTTAAGGCCCAGTTTAAGCAGGCCGACAAGGTGGGCGCTAAGCTCATCCTAGTCCTGGGTGGCGACGAGCTTGCCGCCGGCAAGGTCAAGGTGCGCGACATGCAGAGCCACGACGAGGTACTGGTCGATCTGGACAACGTCGTCGAGGCGGTTCGCGAGCGCCTGTAGCGCATCTTTTTGAGCTTCGGGCCTGCTAACGTGCCCTGCTCATGGAGAGCGATTGTTACGGGGGTGTTTCGCTTTTATGCGGAATGCCCCCGTTTACGTATGCCGCCCACCGAGAAATACGACCATTTAGGGCAAAAACCTTTGCAATGCAGAAAATACTTTTGTGTGGTAAAGCGCAATCAGTGTCGAAAGTATTTCTCAAGCGCCTATAATGAATACCGCATGTTACGTGCATAGAAGGAGGAATGGGAGGAAACGTGGCTGAGAACCTAAGCAACCAGTCTGTACCCGAAGCCGCGGCGCGCGTCGCTGCCGTGGTCAACCGCCTCGTTAACCGAATCGGCTCGAATGCCGAGTCCAGGGAGCGTCTCGCCGAGATCGAGATCCCCGAGGAGCTGCGCGACAATCTGGCGCTGTTCTTGCGCCTGGAGCGCCGTGTGCTTAGCGAGTATGATCCCGAGATCGCGGACCTGTTCGACAAGATTTTGACAGCCGAGATTGTGGTCAATGCCGGCAACCCCGGTACCTGCGCTGCCGACGAAGCCGTCGACGAGCAGGGCGTGCCCACCGCCGACGAGCCCACTGCCGTGGCATTTCGTGAGGTCGTCGATTTGATCGACAGCCTGCCGCTCGATAAGCAGCAGGTCATCGTTCGCGCCTTTACGAGCTTTTTCCATCTGGCAAACCTGTCGGAGGAGAACTACCGTGTGGCGCAGCTGCGCGAGCGCGAGGCCGGTGCGTCGACCGATACCGAGGTCGATCCTGCCAACGAGCTTACCGTTGCCTATCACCAGCTGGTGAATGAGCTGGGTGTCGAGGGTGCCAACGAGCTGCTCGACAAGCTCGAGTTCCACCCTGTCTTTACCGCACATCCCACCGAGGCCCGTCGTAAGGCCGTCGAGGGCAAGATCCGCCGTATCTCCAACCTGCTGGAGGAGCGTCCGCGTCTGGGCGGCTCCGACCTGGTGGAGAACGAGCGCCATATGCTGCAGGAGATCGACGCCCTGGTGCGTACGAGTCCCATCGCGCTCAAGAAGCCCACGCCGGTCGAGGAAGCCGATACCATCATCGACATCTTCGATAACACGCTGTTCGACGTTATCCCCGTTATCTATCGTCGTTTTGACGATTGGGTGCTGGGCGACAAGGCCGGTACTGTGCCGCCGCTGTGCCCGGCGTTCTTCCATCCCGGCAGCTGGATCGGTTCCGACCGCGACGGTAACCCCAACGTCACCGCCAAGGTGAGCCGTGAGGTCGCCGCCAAGTACTTTACGCACATGGTGCTCAAGCTCGAGGACAAGTGCCGCCACATCGGCCGCAACCTCACGCTCGAGGCTACCTACAGCAAGCCGTCGGCCGAGCTCATTAACCTGTGGAACCATCAGGTCGAGATGAGCCCTCGTTACACGGCCCGCGCCGAGCTGATCTCCGAGCACGAGCCGCATCGCGCCGTCATGCTCGTCATGGCCGACCGCCTGAACGCCACCGTCCGTCGTATCACCGACACCATGTACCACAGCGCCGACGAGTTCCTGGATGACCTGCGCGTCGTCCAGCGTTCGCTGGCCGCCTGCGGTGCCGTCCGTGCTGCCTACGGCCCGGTCCAAACCATCATCTGGCAGGTCGAGTCCTTCGGCTTCCATATGGTCGAGATGGAGTTCCGTCAGCACTCCGTGGTGCACGCTCGCGCCCTCAAGGATATCCACGAGAACGGTATCCATGGCGATCTGCAGCCCATGACACGCGAGGTCATCGACACCTTCCGCGCCATCGGCTCCATCCAAAAGCGCTACGGCAAGAAGATGGCTCACCGCTATATCATCTCGTTCACCAAGAGCGCCCAGCATGTGGCCGACGTCTTTGAGCTTGCCCACCTGTCCTTTGCACACGAGGAGGATGTCCCCGAGCTCGACGTGATCCCGCTGTTCGAGCAGCTCGAGGACCTCGAGGGCTGCGTCGACGTGCTCGACCAGATGCTTACGCTGCCTGTGGTGCAAAAGCGCCTTGCCCAGACCAACCGCCGCATGGAGGTCATGCTGGGCTATTCCGACTCCTCCAAGGATGCCGGTCCTACCACGGCCATGCTCGCGCTGCACTCCGCGCAGGAGCGCATTGCCAAGTGGGCCGAGAAGAACGATATCGATCTGGTGCTCATGCACGGTCGCGGCGGTGCCGTGGGCCGTGGCGGCGGCCCGGCCAACAAGGCCGTGCTGGCTCAGCCCAAGGGTTCTGTCAACTGCTTCTTTAAGCTCACCGAGCAGGGCGAGGTCATCTTTGCCCGTTACGGCAACCGCACGCTGGCTCAGCGCCATGTTGAGTCCGTTGCCGCCGCAACGCTTTTGCAGTCGGCCCCGAGTGTCGAGAAGACCAACACCGAGACCACGCAGAAGTTCTGGGATATGGCCGAGAAGCTCAACGCCGCAAGCCACGAGCGCTATCTGGACCTGCTGAACACCGAGGACTTTACACCGTGGTTCTCGACCGTGACGCCGTTGACCGAGGTCGGTCTGCTGCCGATCGGTTCGCGTCCCGCCAAGCGCGGCTTGGGTGCCAAGTCGCTCGACGACCTGCGTACCATTCCGTGGATCTTCAGCTGGAGCCAGGCGCGCATTAACCTGGCCGCTTGGTACGGCCTGGGCACCGCCTGCGAGCAGTTGGGCGATCTTGACCAGCTCAAGGCTGCCTACCAGGAGTGGCCGTTCTTCCGCACCTTTATCGACAACATTGAGATGTCGATCGCCAAGACCGACCAGCGCATCGCCAAGATGTATCTGCATCTGGGCGATCGCCAGGATCTGTCCGAGAAGGTCTTCACCGAGATGCAGCTCACGCGTAAGTGGGTCCTTGCCATCGTCGGTGACGAGTGGCCGCTGCAGCGCCGTCGCGTGCTCGGCTGCGCCGTCCGTGTACGTAACCCCTACGTCGACGCCCTGTCCATCGCCCAGGTCCGCGCCCTTCGCGAGGTGCGTATGAACCAGGACGAGATGGCCGAGGAGAAGAAGGCCGAGTACATGAGCCTGATTCTTTCGACTGTGACCGGCGTCTCGGCAGGTTTGCAGAACACGGGGTAATCGATAGCCCTGTAGTCGTCCGGGCCCGCCGTAGGCTTACTTTTAGGCACGTCCTCGGACATGCAAGAAGCCCTCGCTGCGCACTTCGTGCGGCGAGGGCTTCTTGCGTCCTGCGGAGTGTGCCTAAAAGTAAACTGATGGCGGGCCCTGCGATGTCCGGTCTTCGGCGGATTACTGGCTGGGGGAATAATGGTGCGCTCCGCGCGTTTTGGATGGGGTCTATCCCGGTGGCGCATTTGGTGCTTCTCGCCTTACGACTGTAGCGGCTGCGGTCCCGTTTGGGATCGCGGCCGTTTTGTTGTGGGTCAAATATGAACGTTGTGTTAATGAGTCGGTGGACGGTGGCGTTTTTCGGTGAGCGGCGTATCCTTCCAACGGTTTATCTAGTGTGTCAGTTGAAAGGAAGAGGGCGCTCGTCATTGTTTGAATGTGAACTGCCGTTTGACCACAAGACGTTGCATCTGGAGCTCGAGGATAAGAACTTCGCGGGTGTGATGGAAGGTCATCAAAACGAGTTTAAGACCACGAAATCGCAGGAAGAGCTGGTAGAGGAGTCGCTTGCCAACCCTTATGGCTCGCCTTCGCTCGAGGAGCTTTGTGCTGGCAAGAAGGATATTGTCATCATTAGCTCCGACCATACGCGTCCCGTTCCTTCGCGTGTGACGATGCCTATTCTGCTGCATCACATCCATTCCGCTGCGCCTGAGGCGCGCGTTCGCATTCTGGTTGCTACGGGTATGCATCGTCCGTCGACGCACGAGGAGCTCGTCAACAAGTACGGCGAGGAGATCGTTGCCAACGAGGAAATCGTTATGCACGTTGCGACTGATGACGGCATGATGAAAAAGATCGGCACCCTGCCTTCTGGTGGCGAGTGCATCATCAACAAGATTGCCGCCGATTGCGATCTGCTGCTTGCCGAGGGCTTTATTGAGCCGCACTTCTTTGCCGGTTTCTCTGGTAGCCGCAAGTCCGTCCTGCCTGGCATCGCCAGCTACAAGACCATCATGTACAACCACAACGGTCAGTTTGTGAACGATTCTCATTCGCGTGCCGGCAACCTGTGCCACAACCACGTGAGCGAGGATATGTTTGCCGCTGCCGAGATGGCTCACCTTGCCTTTGTGCTTAACGTGGTGCTCAACGGCAAGCACGAGGTCATCGGCTCCTTTGCCGGCGACATTCACAAGGCACACGAGGCTGGCTGCGAGTTCGTGAAGAGCCTTGCCGGCGTTGAGCCCGTCGAGTGCGAGATCGCCATCACCACCAACGGTGGCTACCCGCTCGATCAGAACATCTATCAGGCCGTGAAGGGTATGTGCGCTGCCGAGGCCACGCTTCCCGAGGGCGGCGTGATTATCGATGTCGCCGGTTGTGCCGACGGTCACGGTGGCGAGGGCTTCTATCACAACATCGCCGACAACGATCCGGCAGAGTTTGAGCGCGCCTGCATCGACCGTCCTAAGGACGAGACCCTGCCCGACCAGTGGACGAGCCAGATCTTCGCTCGCATCCTGGCGCATCATCCCGTGATCATGGTCACCGACCTGTGCGATCACCAGATGCTCAAGGATATGCACATGACGCCGGTCAACACTATCGAGGAGGCGCTCAAGCTCGCCTTTGAGATGAAGGGTGCCGATGCCAAGGTTGCCGTCATTCCCGATGGCCTGGGCGTTGTCGTCGCGCAGCACTAGTGCGTGGCCCAAACGAATCGTTTATAACCGACAAGAAAGATAAGGTTTTATGCTTACCAAACTCCTTTGCGAATTCGGCGCAACGGCCCTCATGATCATCTTTGGCGTGGGCGTACACTGCGACACCGTGCTTAAGGGTACCAAGTATCAGGGCTCTGGTCATATGTTTGCCATCACCACTTGGTCTTTCGGCATCTCGGTCGCCCTGTTTATCTTTGGCGGCGCCGTGTGCATGAACCCCGCCATGGTGCTTGCCCAGTGCATCGTCGGCCTGGTGCCGTGGAGCAGCTGCATCCCCTTCATGGTTGCCGATATGCTCGGCGGCTTTGCGGGTGCCGTGATCGCGTGGTTGATGTATGCCGATGAGTTCAAGGCTTCCGATGGTGTCATCGACCCCATTGCCCAGCGCAATATCTTCTCGACCAACCCCACCACCGAGGGTACGAACTATGCCCGTAACTTCTTCTGCGAGGCTATCTGCACCTTCGTGTTCATCAGCGCCATCCTTGCTGCCGCTAACCGTGCCGGCGAGAACGTTTTGATGCTCGCTATCTGCGTCGGTCTGATCGTTTGGGCCGTTGGTATGGGCATGGGCGGCATCACTGGCTTCGCCATGAACCAGGCTCGTGACCTTGGTCCTCGCATGGCCTATCAGGTGCTGCCGATTAAGAACAAGGCTGACAACAACTGGAAGTACGGCCTGCTCGTTCCTGGCATCGCTCCGTTTGTCGGTGCCGCTCTGGCTGCACTGTTTGTGCACGGTTTCTTGGGCATGTTCTAGTCTGAGGCTACATAGTTGTCCGCTGTCCGCATGGGGTAACTTCCCAGCGCGTCCTCGGACATGCAAAAAGGCTCGCTGCGCACTTTGTGCGGCGAGTCTTTTTGCGTCCTGCGGAATGCGCTGGGAAGTTACCCCATGCGGCCAGCTGCGGGGTCTTTGTTGCGTTCGTATAAGCAACCCAACATATATCTGAATTTGGATGGGAGGGGCTTGTTGCTGTTGGGGGGCATTGAAGCGCGAGTGATACTTTGGGATGCGTGGCGCCCTGGGTTGGGGCGATGCTTTGGGGTGAGCTTCTTACTTAGCCGAAGAGGGGTTTTATGGCTGAGAGGTAGTCTTTGGCTACGTCGGCTTTGTCTGCTTGGAAGTTGTGCCAGGCCCACCATTGGACGGTGGCTACGAAGCTTGAGGCTATGTGGTGTAGTAAGAAGCTGCGGTCCATGGTGCCGGCGGGGCCTGCGGGGTCGGCGGGGACGGTTTCGGCTGCGCGCGACATGATAGTCTTGCGGAGGCAGTCGGCGAAGACGCGTGAGCCGGCGCCGGCTACCAGTGCCCGTACGCCCTGGCGGCGCTCCCAGAGGTTGTTGAGGATATGCTCGACCTGCACGAGTGGGTCGTCGAGCGGTGTGCCATCGTCGTCGAGGGCATGGGTGCAGATGTCGCTCACGAGCTCGGACAGTAGGTCGTCTTTGCTCTTAAAGAGGCCGTAGAATGTCGCGCGGCCTACGTGAGCGCGCGCGATGATGTCGCCGACGGTAATCTTGCCGTAGTCCACTTCGCGTAGCAGCTCGGAGAACGCCGCAACGATGGCAGCGCGGCTTTTTTCTTTGCGGGCATCCATGGCTATGCATCCACGTGAACGAGCAGACAACGGAGCGTGCCGGAGCAACCCTCGTAGGGGCGCTTGCCGGCGCCGTAGCCGACGGCTTCGATGCGGTAGCGTGAGGGCAGTTGGTCGGACGTACGCAGCGCGGTGACGATGGCGGCGCCCGTGGGCGTCACGAGTTCGCCGGCGACCGGTGCGGGCGTGAGGGCGATATTGCTCGCCTGGCACAGGTTGACGACAGCGGGGACGGGAATGGGCATAAGGCCGTGGGCGCAGCGAATGGTTCCGTGGCCTTCGGAGAGCGACTCGACCACGATGTCCTCAATACCTAGGTCATCGAGGCAGATGGCGACAGAGCAGACGTCGACGATGGAGTCGACGGCGCCCACCTCGTGGAACATGACGGTTTCGGGCGTTTTGCCGTGGGCCTTGGCCTCGGCGGCGGCAAGTGCGGTAAAGATGGCGAGCGCACGACGCTTGGCGCCATCGCTTAGCTGTGAGCCGTCGATGATGGCGGTGACGTCCGCCAAAGAACGGTGGTGATGGTGGTGGGCGTGATGGTGACCCTCGTGGCCATGGCCGTGGGTCTCATGATCATGCTCATGGCAGTGCTCATGCTCGTCATGGTCATGATGGTGGTGCTCGTGCTCGTGCGTGTGCTCGGCAGCTGCTTCGTTGCCGTAGAGCCAGGCCATGTCGTGGTCGTGGTTCTCGAGCTCTTCTGCCAGCTGAACGTCGAAATCGCAGGCGTCGATGCCATGCTTGTTTACGCGCGTGACGGCGATCGTAAAGCCGTCGACCGGCAGTGTGGCGAGCTGTTCGCGCAGGTGCTCCTCGCTGGCGCCCAGGTCGAGCAGGGCCGCGACGGTCATATCGCCGCTGATGCCCGAGGTACCGTCGATGATAAGCGTGTGCTGATGATTGGACATGGAATGCTCCTTAGCGGGCGCGGGGTGTGCCGGCGCTCAGATGATTAATAAGACTTGCCTGGTAGGCGGCGCCAAAGCCGTTGTCGATATTGACGACCGAAACGCCGCTGGCACAGGAGTTGAGCATGGCGAGCAGTGCAGCTACGCCACCAAAACTTGCGCCGTAGCCAACGCTGGTGGGAACGGCGATGACCGGACAGCTCACCAGACCGCCGATAACGCTCGCCAGCGCGCCCTCCATGCCGGCGATGGCGATGACCACCTGCGCCTGGGCAAGTTCCTCGGCATGCGCGAGCAGGCGGTGCAGGCCGGCGACACCTACGTCGTAGAGGCGGTCGACCTCGTTGCCATAGAACTCGGCCGTCAACGCGGCTTCTTCGGCGACGGGTAAGTCGCTCGTGCCGGCGCAGGCGACGACGATGCGTCCGTTGCCGGTAGGGGAGGGCTTGCCGCCCACGAGGGCGAGCTGTGCGTCCGGGACATATCCCAGGTCGATGCCGTTGTCGAGGAGCTCCGAGGTACGGGCTGCTTTTTCGGCATCCAGGCGCGTGACCAGGATGCGCTCCTGGCCGGCATCGCGCAGCGCTTCGATAATGGCGGCAATTTGCTCGGCGGTTTTACCGGCACCGTAGACAACCTCGCCGGCTCCCTGGCGCACTCCGCGCGAAAGATCGAGCTGTGCAAAACCCAGATCGGCGGTTGGCGCCGTTTGGATGCGCGCGAGGGCGACTGCCGGGGTGACTGCTCCGCCGGCAACATCGCTCAGCAATTGCTCAAGATCTTGCTTATCCATATATGTTCCCTTCGACGGCGCAAAGTCTAGCACTCAAAGGGTATGTTTCCGAACACTAAGACAAAATTGTTCGGAAACTATAGGACAGACTGATTCAATTGTTAGACGGATCGGCTAGTCACGCAGGATGATGTCCATGGCGAGCATCAGGTTGCGCTCGTCGATGGCAAACGGGGCGGCTTCGCGCGTCTTGGGCTTGGCGCAAAACGCGATGCCCGTGCCCGCAGCCTGAATCATGGGGATGTCGTTGGCGCCGTCGCCGATTGCCACGGTATGGGCCATGTCGACACCGCACTCAACTGCCCAGTCCAGCAGCTGGATGAGCTTGGACTCCTTGGTCACAATGTTGGCAGCCAACTTACCGGTGAGCTTGCCGTCCATGACTTCCAGGCGGTTGGCCAGGCAAAAATCGATGCCCGCGGCGGTTACGATCTTGTCAGCGACCTCGTGGAAGCCGCCGCTTACCACGCCGACTTTCCAGCCCTTGCTGTGTGCCGAGCGCACAAGCTCTAACGCGCCGGGGGTAAACGTCACGCGCTCAAAGGTGCGCTCGAACACACTCTCGTCCAAGCCGGCAAGCAGCCCCACGCGTTCCTCGAGCGCCTGCTTAAAGTCCAGTTCGCCGCGCATGGCGCGCTCGGTGATCTGCGCAACTTGCTCGCCTACGCCGGCTTCCTCGCCCAACAGGTCGATGACCTCCTGGTTGATGAGCGTGGAGTCGATATCCATAACAATGAGGCGTGCAGTCATGGTGGGCCTTTCCGAGTGCAGTTGTATTGGGGCACATTGTCGCACGCGGCGCGCCTGGGCGACGGCCGCGGTGCGTCAATTGTTTCGTCTCCGTCAAGTCTTTGGGCAAGAGTTACTTTTTCGCGGTACATCGACGTGGGTGCGATAAGATAGAACGCCATGTCCGGCTGCGCGGTTTACGCAGGCTGGGCAAATCTGTACGACGCCGCCCGGAACGACACGGGGCGGCACAGATCCATAAAGGAGGATCACTGGTATGAGCCAGACCCGTCCCATCGATGAGCATTCCATGCACACCCGTACCTGCGGCGAGCTTCGCTTCGAGAACGTGGGCGAAGAGGTCACCCTCACCGGTTGGGTGAGCCGTCGCCGCGACCACGGCGGCCTTATCTTCTGCGACCTTCGCGACCGCGAGGGCATCACGCAGCTCACCTTCGACCCCGAGCACTCCGATGGCGATGCCTTTAAGATCGCCGAGACCATGCGTCCCGAGTGGCCCATCAAGATCCACGGCGTCGTGCGCGCCCGTGGCGAGGAGACCACCAACACCAAGCTCGCGACCGGCGAGATCGAGGTCCTGACCGACCACGCCGAGGTGCTCAACACGTCCGTCACCCCGCCGTTCCAGATCGAGGACGGCATCGAGACCAGCGAGGACACCCGCCTGCGCTATCGCTATCTGGACCTCCGTCGTCCCGAAATGATGGCCAACCTCAAGCTGCGCTCCGACTTCACCTTTGCCATTCGCGAGGCGCTGCACAACCGTGAGTTCATGGAGGTCGAGACGCCCTCCCTGTTCAAGTCCACGCCCGAGGGCGCCCGCGACTTCATCGTCCCCAGCCGTATTCAGCCGGGCAACTTCTACGCCCTGCCGCAGTCCCCGCAGCTCCTGAAGCAGCTGCTCATGGTCGGTGGCGTCGAGCGCTACTACCAGGTTGCCAAGTGCTTCCGCGACGAGGACCTGCGTGCCGACCGCCAGCCCGAGTTCACTCAGGTCGATATCGAGATGTCCTTCGTGGACCAGAACGATGTCATGAGCGCGCTCGAGGAGGTTCTGTCCGATGCCTTCGGCCGCATGGGCGTCGAGATGCCCACGCCGCTGCGTCGCATGAACTACTGGGATGCCATGGACACCTATGGCTCCGACAAGCCCGATACCCGCTATGGCATGCACTTGGTCGACCTGACCGACATCTTCGCCAACTCCAAGTTCAAGGTTTTTGCGACCGCCGCAAACGAGGAGGGCTCTGTCGTCAAGGCCATCAACGCCAAGGGTGCCGGTGCCTGGGCACGTGCCAAGATCGATAAGCTTGCCTGCGTGGCCTCCACGTTTGGCGCCAAGGGTCTGGCTTGGATCGCCTTCCGCGAGGACGGCTCTATCAACAGCCCCATCGTCAAGTTCTTCTCGGACGAGGAGATGGCGGCTCTGCGCGAGCGCATGGACGTCGAGCCCGGCGACCTTGTGATGTTCGCCGCCGGCCCGCGCCTGCTCTCTGACGAGATCCTGGGCGGCATGCGTTCCCACATGGCCAACGCGCTCGAGATCAAGCGCGAGGGCCACGACTTCCTGTGGGTCGTCAACTTCCCGCTGTTCCACTGGGATGAGGACCGTAAGGCCTATGCCGCCGAGCACCAGCCCTTCACCCTGCCGACCGAGACCGACATCGCCAAGATCGAGGCCGACCCGTTGGCAGCCGGTTCTTGCACCTACGACTTTGTCATGGACGGCTTTGAGGCCGGCGGCGGTGGTATGCGTATCCACAACGCCGAGATGCAGATGTCCATGCTCAAGCTCCTGGGCTTTACCGAGGAGCGCGCCGAGTCGCAGTTTGGCTTCCTCATGGAGGCCCTCAAGTTTGGTGCGCCCCCGATGGGCGGTTTCGCTTTGGGCCTGGACCGCGTGTGCATGCTGCTCACCGGCTCCGACTCCATCCGCGACGTCATGGCGTTCCCCAAGACGGCCAGCGGCTCCGACCTTATGTCGGGCGCTCCGAGTGCCGTTAGCGGCGCCCAGCTCAAGGACGTCAGTCTGCGCCTGATGTAGGGAAGCGGCTACATATTGCCTGTAACGAGGGAAGGACACGTGCCTTCCCTCGTTTTTTATGTCGTGACGTCATGGTTTGGAGGCTTGCCGTCGTGCGCCGGGAAACTACAACCCGGAATCTGCGTCCAGAAGGGGTCGCGCTTTCCCAAAGGGGGTCCTCTGGGAAAGCGCGACCCAGTATTCGGCAAAATAATGGGGCACAGTTTCCGGTTGAGCTGTCTAACGGAAACTGTGCCCCAGAATGAGCGCTCAAACGGGACAGGCTTTCCGCAACAACTGTTTGGCGGAAAGCCTGCCCCAGTTTCTTATAGCGAGTCTCTCTGAACGAGCTGCATGTGCATGACGGTGGTGGTGGGCTCGGCACCCTTGATCATGTCGAGCGCAATGTTGGCGGCCATGTGTCCTTCTTCGCGCAGGGGCTGGCGGACGGTCGTGAGCGCGGGGACGCAGCGCGCCGCAATCTCGTGATCGTCGAAGCCGACGACAGAAACGTCCGCAGGAACGGATAGGCCTGCCTCGTTGAGTGCGGTGATGACGCCAGCCGCGATACGGTCCGATCCGCAGAGCACGCCATCGAAAGCAATCTCGCGCGCGAGGATCTGGTGCATGGCCTGATAGCCGTCTCCGCTGTTCCAGCCGGTATAGATAACGTTTGCGTCTGGGAGGTCTTCGCCCAAGACGGCGCGGTAGCCGCGCAGGCGGTCGACAACAGCGGGGTTGTCTTGCGGTCCCAACACGGCGACGATATCTTTGCGCCCGCGATCCTTCATGGCGAGTGCCGCAAAATGTCCGCCCTCTTCGTCGTCAGAGTAGACCGTCGAGAACACATCGCGATAGGGGTGGCCCTCGAGCTGGCCGCACAACACGGTGGGTACGCCCAGCTCGCGCAGCACCTCGAGCAGCTCGCTGCCTTTGTAGGGAGAGACGTCGATCACGGCGTCGAACGAGCGGCGCTCAAAGTGCTCGCGTGCGCGGTTGCGCTCATGCGTAGAAGACGCCTGCAAGATAACGGGCAGATAGGACGACTCCGACAGTTCCTCGGTAATGCCGCTCAAAAACTCGCTATAGGTGGGGTCGCTGAAGAGTTCACTCAGAGGCTCGGTCACGAGCACGGCGATGATTTCCGTGCGCCCGACAGCGAGCGCTCGGCCACGAGCGTTGGGGACAAAATTGACTTCCTTGGCCGCCGCGCGGACGCGCTTTTTGGTTTCCTCGCTAATGCGGGGCGAATCGTTGAGGGCGCGCGATGCCGTGGAGCGCGACACGCCGGCAGCTGCGGCAACCTCGGCAAGCGTAGGTGCGGTGCGAACTGGTTGTGTCATGGCGTCTCCTGGAAAATGCGGTCGATGTTGTCACTGATACGGGCTAGTGCGGATACAGCTTACTATAGTGCGCCTGAACAGCGTTCATGATATCCGGTGACCGGTGTCGTTTTGCAACCAAGCCGAAATCGAATACGTCTCGTGTGGGTGAGATATCAGCGGGCGTGGAGGTTGCCTACGAGCTTAAGAACGATGTCTTGTGCTGAGTTTCGAGACTCAGGGTGACATAAGTGTTGCGATTGTACAACCGGTTGCACCGTTAACCCGGCCAAATCGACCGTTCAGCGGACAACCGGTTGCACAGTTTTTTGCATCGCCCGTAAGATAAGGACAACCGGTTGCACAAGAATCACTACGATGATGAAGGAGCATCACCATGGACGCCATTAACGATTGGGAAAACCAAGCGCTCACCCACAGGAACCGCCTGGCACCCCATGCGTACTTTATGGGTTACGAGACCGCCGATCTCGCTGCAACGTACAGCCGCGAGCTGTCGCGCGGGTTTGTCCAGCTGTCCGGCTCGTGGCAGTTCCGCCTCTTTGAGGGCCCCGCTGCCGTCTCCAACGAGGAACTCTCCACGTACAAGCCCGAGTGGGATCACGTGGAGGTTCCGCACCTGTGGCAGGTGGACGGCTATGGCAACCTTGCCTACACCGACGAGGGTTTCCCGTTCCCGGTTGATCAGCCGTTCGTTCCCTCCGACGACCCCACGGGCGTCTACCAGCGCATCGTCAACCTTCCCGCCGTTCCTGCTGGCGCTCGCGAGATCATTCGCTTCGACGGCATCGAGAGCTATGGCGAGCTGTACGTCAACGGTCAGTATATCGGCATGACCAAGGGTTCGCGCCTGTCTGCCGAGTTCGACGTGACCGACGCGCTTGTCGAGGGCGACAACCTGTTTGCGGTCAAGGTCCTGCAGTACAGCGATGGCAGCTATATCGAGGACCAGGATATGTGGTGGGCCTCGGGCATCTTCCGCGATGTGTACCTTATGCAGCGTCCCGCCGCGCACCTGGTCGACTTTAGGTTCCGCACGCACCGCGAGGGCGATACCGCTCTGATTACGCTCGATACGGTTGCCGAGGGCTCTTCCCGCGTTGTGTTTACGCTCAGCGATGGCGAGAACGTGGTGGCTACGGGCGAGTGCGTCGACGGCCATGCCGAGTGCGGCGTGACCGATGCCCACTTCTGGAATCCCGAGGACCCCTTCCTCTACGACCTTACGTTTGAGGTCTACGACGGTGACCAGGTCAGCGAGTACGTCCCGCATCGCCAGGGTCTTGCCGAGGTGACGGTCGAGGGCAATCATATCTACCTCAACGGCACTTACTTTAAGATGCATGGCGTCAACCGCCACGATCACGACGATCACAAGGGCCGCGCCGTGGGCCTCGATCGCATGCGCCGCGACCTGGAGCTCATGAAGCAGCACAACATCAACGCGGTGCGCACGTCCCACTACGCCAACGACCCGCGCTTTTACGAGCTGTGCGACGAGTATGGCATCATGCTGGTCGCCGAGACCGATATGGAGAGCCACGGCTTCGAGAATATCGGCAATATCGCCCTGGTCACCGACGACCCGGCATGGGAGCCGGCCTACGTCGACCGCATTGAGCGCCTGGTGATGCAGGAGCGCAATCACGCCTGCATCATTATGTGGTCGATGGGCAACGAGAGCGGCTATGGCTGCAACATCCGCGCGATGTACGCCAAGGCTCACGAGCTCGATGGTCGTCCGGTCCATTACGAGGAGGATCGCAACGCCGATACCGTCGACGTTATCTCCACCATGTACTCCCGCGTGTCGCAGATGAACGACTTTGGTGAGCATCCATTCCCCAAGCCGCGCATCAACTGCGAGTACGGTCACTCCATGGGCAACGGCCCCGGAGGCCTGTCCGAGTATCAGGAGGTCTTCGATCGCTGGGATTGCATCCAAGGCCAGTTTATCTGGGAATGGTGCGACCACGGTCTGGCTGCTGTGACCGAGGACGGCATTGCCTACGATATGTATGGCGGCGACAACGGCGATTACCCCAACAACAGCAACTTCTGCATCGATGGCATGGTGTTCCCCTGGCAGCAGCCGAGCCCGGGCCTTACCGAGTACGGCCAGGTCATCTGCCCGGTTCGCATGGCTTATGACGCCGAGGCGGGCGAGCTGACTGTCACCAACAAGCGCTGGTTTACCACCCTCGAGGATGTTTGCCTGTCGGCGGAGACCCTGGTGGACGGCGACGTGGTCTGCCGCAAGACGCTCATGCCCGGTGCGGTTGCCCCCGGTGAGTCCGTCCAGCTTCCGCTGGTGATTCACGAGGCCGCGGTAGGCGAGACCCTGCTGACTGTGCGCGCCTACACCATGGCCGCTCACGTCTGGTGCGAGCCGATGTTCCAACTGGGCGCAAACCAGTTTGCCATCGCAAACCATCCGGCGCCGGCCATTGCGGCCCCCACTCGTCCTGAGCTTACGGTCGAGGAGACCGAGCAGGAGATTCGCATTCACTCCCTCAACGGCGAGCTGACCTTCAGCAAGGTAAACGGCACCGTGAGCGAGTGGAAGGCATCCGGCCGCGACGTCATGGCCTCTGGCCCCCAGGTTGGTTTTTGGCATCCGCTCGTCGACAACCACGCCCAGGAGTACGACTCCCTGTGGAAGGACAACTTCATCGATGTAATGCAGACGTCCACCCGCAAGGTTTCTTGGAAGCAGGACGGCAATGCGGTCGCCGTTACCGTGAGCCAACGCATTGCTCCTCCCGTCCGTGCGTTCGGCATGCGCGTCGAGCTTGTCTACACCGTGCTTCCGAGCGGTCGCGTCGACCTCAAGGTTTCCGGCGAGCCCTACGGCGATTACTCGGATATCATCCCGCGCATCGGCATCTCCTTTGAGGTCCCCGGTTGCGATCGTGCCGTCGAGTGGTATGGCCACGGCCCGGGCGAGAACTATCCGGACTCGCTGCGCGCCAACCCGGTCGGTCATTACCGCACTACGGTCGACGACATGTTCACGCCGTATGTCATGCCCCAGGATTGTGCCAACCGCGAGGGTACCCGCTGGGTTGCCCTGCGCTCTAGCCACGGTGACGGCGTGCTGGTGACGCGTCCGGCTGACGCTGCCTCCAATCCGTTCTCGTTCTCGGCATGGCCCTATAGCTGCGAGGCCATCGATAACGCCAAGCACGTCTACGACCTTGTCAAGGGCGACACGGTTACGGTCAACATCAACGACCAGCTGCTCGGCCTTGGTTCGAACTCTTGGGGTTCCGAGGTGCTCGATTCCTATCGCACCCGTTTTGAGAGCTTCAGCTTTGAAGTGTCCCTGCGACCGCTGACGTCTGCCGATCTGGCTCAGGCACTGGCACCCATTAAGGAGGCATAAGTCATGCATGTCTTTAACTCGCGCGCCGATTTCGACGCTCAGATGAAGTCCGTCAAGAAGTGGATGCGTACCGGACAGGCGCTCGACGGCGTTTCTGAACTGCAGCACGATGTGGCGTACTCCATCGGCGACTCGCTGGTGTATTGGTGGGTGAACGCCCACGAGGCGGCTACCGCCGATCTGGTCGGTCACCGTCGCTATCATGCCGTGCTCGCCCCGCTCGACGGCGACCTGACTGTCGAGGTTGCCCCCAAGGCAGGCCTCACCTGCACCCGCGCCTACAGCGATATCGATGATCGCGAGCGCTTTGAGGGTACGGGGGAGACCGTGACGATTCCCGCCGGCGGCGTTGCCGTCGTCGAAATTGACGAGGCCTACCGTGTCGTGGCCGATGCCGCGGATCCCCGCGTCGTGGTACTGCACGTGACAGTCGAAGGTTATTCCTTCCCCAACAAGTAGTATTCGTCCGCCTGGACGTTTGCTTCGCGCCGTTAAGGGGGATGGCTTTGTTGACTCCCTTTTCCCCATTCCCCTTAGCAGGTGCGCCGTCCGTGTTTGCACTTGCAGCTCGGACGGTTTTAGATGACATTTAACAGATGATTGGGAGGGCTTATGAGCTCTGAAAAACGAGGAACGATTGGTTCGTTCGCTCTGCTGGGCATGACGGTCGCCGCCGTGTTCGGTATCAAGAACATCATCAACAACAACGCGGCCATCGGCTTGGCAGCTGCGCCGTCGTTCTTCTTCGCCACGCTTTTGTACTTTGTCCCCTATACCCTGGTTACCGCCGAGTTCGTCGGCCTCAACAAGGACTCCGAGTCTGGCGTGTACGCATGGGTTAAGACCTCGATGGGTGGTCGCTGGGCGTTCCTGACGGCATTTAGCTACTGGTTTGTTAACCTGTTCTTCTTTGCGTCCGTCCTGCCCAACGTCATCATCTACGCGAGCTACGTGTTCTTTGGTGCCAACGCCGAGCTTTCGCAGCTGTGGATCACCATTATCGAGATCGTCGTCTTTGCTATCGCCACGTGGGTTTCGACCAAGGGCGCTAAGTGGATCGGCTCCATTTCCTCCTTCGGTTCGACCGCGGCTCTCGGCCTGACCGCCGTGTTCATCCTGCTGTCCCTGGCTGCTGCCTTTGGCGGCGTTGAGTTCGCTACGGCTCCTACTCCCGCTAACATGGCTCCCGACATGAGCAACTTCGCAACTGCGTGGGGCTTCTTCGGTACGCTTGCCTGGATCATCCAGGGCGTTGGCGGCGCTGAGTCTGTCGGCGTGTTCCTTAACGACCTTAAGGGTGGCGTCAAGGCCTTCGTGCGCACCGTCGTTATCGCCGGCCTGACCATCGGCCTTCTGTATGCAGGCGCTTCGCTGCTGGTTAACCTGTTCATCCCCGAGGGCGGCGTTGCCATCTCCACCGGTATCTTCGACGTATTCGGCGCTGTCTTTGCCCACTTTGGCATTCCCATGGAAGTGTCTACGCGCGCCATCGGCTTGATCCTTCTCGCCGCCACGCTGGGCTCCCTCATGATGTGGACCTCCGCTCCCATCAAGGTCTTCTTCACCGAGATCCCCAAGGGCGTCTTTGGTAGCAAGATCGTCGAGCTCAACGAGCATGGCATTCCTGCCCGCGCTGCTTGGCTGCAGTTCGCCATCGTCGTCCCCATCCTGATCATTCCGGCCCTGGGCTCCGGTAACCTCGACGACCTGCTCATGATCGTCACCAACATGACGGCTGCCACCGCTCTGCTCCCACCGCTGCTGATTTTGCTTGCCTACTTTATGCTGCGCAAGAACTTTGACGCCGCTCCCCGTGGCTTCCGCATGGGTTCGCGCAGCTTTGGCCTGGTCGTTGCCGCATTCCTGCTTGTGGTCTTCTGCTTCGTGCTTATCTGCGGCACCATTCCGCTCGATCAGCCGCTGTGGCTGACGCTGGTCTACAACGTCGGCGGCGTGGTTGTCTTCCTGGGCCTTGCCGTGATGTGGTACAACCGCTACATCAACCGCCTGCGCGAAACCGATCCCGAGGCTGCTGAGAACGAGCTTCGCCCCTCCGTCCTCGACATGATGGAGTAGCGGCTAGGATTAATCTACGGCTGTGGAATAAATCGATTCCCTTTCCTAAGGAGGGGCCTTACGAGGCCCCTCCTTTTGTGTTTTGGAGCATGGTTTTGGACCCTGTGGGCAAAAAATGCCAAATATGAGTACTGTTGCAAAAGAGGTGTCATATTTTTCGGCCTGTTCTGAGCGAAAATGGGCTCAAAATCAATCTATCTAACCCCCCTTAAAGGGCGTTTGACGGCTTTCAACCTCTTCGAATCGCTCAAAGTAGGCAATTTGCTCTCGATTTTGCTGCTACTAAATTGGTGACAGTACTCATATTTGCCACTTTTTGACCACGGGGTATCCGGAGGGGCCCTCGACAAGCATCTAACGCTACAATAACTACCACGTGGCTGGGTTTGCCGGCCGAATGTGCGATGTCGTGGGAGGGGACATGGTCGAGTTTACAAAGACGATTAAAGATCCGTTGGGATTACATGCCCGCCCGGTTGCGCTGCTCTATGACATCATTGCCAAGCATCGTAGCGACGTGTCAGTCAGCATCGGCGATCGCCACACGGATGGTCGCGATGTCATGGGACTCATGGCTCTCTACGGCGAGTGCGGCGAGGACATCATCTTCCGCGTTTCGGGCGTAGACGAGGCTTCCTGCGTTACGTCGATCAGAAACCTCTCGCTTTAAGCATGACAGGGCGTGGTAAAGGATGGTCCTTTGCCGCGCTCTTTTGTTTCGTATGGGAAACTTTTTCGAAATCTGAATGGGGACCCTTTCCAAAAAGTTAACCACGTGTTAGTTTACTAAAGCGAACATAGGCGTGGTTAACTTTTACCGCGTCGATGTTGAGGACGAACTGACGTTAGGAGCCACTCATGTCTTGCGGACCGCAGATGCCGGCAATGCCGCTTTCGATGGTAAAAGCGGGCGAAACCGTGCGCGTGTCCCGTGTAAAGGGCAATGAGGATATGAAGCACCACCTCAAGGACCTCGGCTTTGTCGAGGGCAACGAAATCCACGTGGTGAGCTCGAGTGGCGCCAATATCATCGTCACGGTGCTGGGCGCACGCTTTGGCATCGATTCCAAGGTTGCTATGCACATCATGACCGTCGGTTAGTTCGCAGCATTTCATAAAAACCGAAAGGGGGACAAGAGGATGAAGACGTTGGGTGACGTTAAGGTGGGCGAGAGCTCTACCATCGTCAAGCTTCACGGTGAGGGTGCGCTTCGCCGCCACCTTATGGACCTGGGGCTCATCAAGGGCACTTCGTTCAAGGTCGTGAAGGTTGCACCGCTCGGTGATCCGGTCGAGATCAACGTGCGCGGTTACGAGCTTTCCATCCGCAAGGAGGAGGCGGCCGTCGTCGAGGTCCAGTAAGGGCTCTCGACGTATATTTCTGCAGGTAAAGTTAGGTATTTCTAACTTAATGCAGCAACTTTGAAGCACATTATCCAGCCCGCGCGGAGAAAGCAGCGCGGGCGCACAAGGAAGAAGGATTGAATGGCGGATTCTCAGATCCATGTCGCGCTGGCGGGTAACCCCAACTGCGGCAAGACCACGCTTTTCAACCTGATCACCGGCGCCAACGGTTACGTTGGCAACTGGCCCGGCGTCACGGTTGAGAAAAAGGAGGCCAAGCTCCTAAGCGACAAGAACGTTACCATCACGGACCTCCCCGGCATCTACTCGCTTTCCCCCTACAGCCCCGAGGAGCAGTGCTCGCGCGATTACCTCATGAGCGGCGAGCCCGATGTTGTCGTCCAGGTGGTCGACGCCACCAACCTCGAGCGTAACCTGTACCTGGCGCTTCAGGTTATCGAGACCGGCCTGCCCGTGGTCGTCGCCCTCAACATGGCCGACCTGGTCGAGAAGAACGGCGATAAGATCGATACGGACAAGCTCTCCAAGAAGCTCGGTTGCCCGGTCATGATGATCTCCGCTCTTAAGAACAAGGGCATCACGGAGCTGTTCGATCAGGTCAAGAAGTCCGCTGCTTCTAAGGGCCAGGTGCCGGAGCACAAGTTCGATTCCTCCATCGAGGACGTTCTGGACCACATCGAGAACAATCTGCCGGCAAGCGTTCCCGCCAAAAAGCGCCGCTATTACGCCGTCAAGCTGTTCGAGCGCGACGCGGACGCCTGCAAGCTCATCAACCTCACTAAGGAGAAGGCTGCTCGCGTGGAGGAGCTGGTCGCCCAGTGCGAGCAGGACTGCGACGACGACGCCGAGTCCATCATCACCGGCGAGCGCTATGGCGTCATCGCGCACATCATTGACGAGTGCCTCACCAAGGCTCCGGCCAAGATGAGCACTTCCGAGAAGATCGACCGCGTGGTTACCAACCGTATCCTGGGTCTGCCGATCTTTGTGGTCATCATGTTCTGCGTGTACTACATCGCCGTTTCTACCTTGGGCGGCACGGTGACCGACTTCACCAACGACCAGCTCTTCGGCACCGACGGCTGGTACGTGCTCGGTCAGGGCCGCGACGCCTACGACGCGGCCGTCGAGGCTGCGGGCGACGATGCCGACTCGGTCGACCCGGCACAGTACGGCCCCTATGTCCCCGGCATCACCACCGTGGTGCACGACGCCCTTGTGGCGGGTGGCACCGAGGACGGTGGCCTGGTTGATTCGCTGGTCTGCGACGGTATCGTCGGCGGCCTGGGTGCCATCTTTGGCTTTGTGCCTCAGATGTTCCTGCTGTTCGTCATGCTGTCCTTCCTGGAGGACTGTGGCTACATGGCCCGTGTCGCCTTCATCATGGACCGCGTGTTCCGCCGCTTTGGCCTGTCCGGTAAGTCCTTTATCCCCATGCTCGTGTCCTCGGGCTGCGGCGTCCCCGGCGTCATGGCCACCAAGACCATCGAGAACGAGAAGGACCGCCGCATGACGGTCATGACCACCACGTTCATTCCCTGTGGCGCCAAGCTGCCGATCATCGCCCTGCTCATGGGCTCCATCATCGGCGATTCTTCCACCACCGCCGCATGGATCAGCCCGCTCTTCTACTTCCTGGGCGTCTTTGCCGTCATCGCCTCGGGCCTCATGCTCAAGAAGACCAAGCTCTTCGCCGGCCGCCCGACGCCGTTCGTTATGGAGCTTCCTGCCTACCACTTCCCGGCGATCCGCTCTTGGGCGCTGCACGTGTGGGAGCGCTGCTGGGCCTTTATCAAGAAGGCCGGCACGGTCATCTTTGCCTCCACTGTCGTGGTTTGGTTCCTGTCCAACTTTGGCAGCTACAACGGCTCCTTTGGCTTCCTGCCTGCGATGGACGGCATCCCCGAGGAGTTCATGGACTACTCCGTGCTTGCCATGCTCGGCAACCTGGTCGCTTGGATCTTCGCCCCGCTCGGCTTTAGCACCTGGCAGGCCACCGCGCTGACTGTCTCTGGCCTTGTCGCTAAGGAGAACGTTGTCGCCACCGCCGGCTCGCTGCTGTCGGTTGCCGACGCCGCCGAGACCGACCCGAGCCTGTGGACCGCGTTTGCCGGCATGTTCCCCACCATGGGTGCTTGCGTTGCCTTTGGAGCGTTCAACCTGCTGTGCGCCCCGTGCTTTGCCGCCATGGGCACCATCCGCAACCAGATGGATTCCGGCAAGTGGACCGCGATTGCCATCGGCTACGAGTGCGCCTTCGCTTGGGTTATCGGCCTGTTCATCAACCAGTTCTACAACCTGCTTGTGCTGGGACAGTTTGGTATCTGGACGATTGTGGCCATCGTGCTGCTGGTTGCGATGCTCTTCCAGATCTTCCGTCCCATGCCCAAACATGCATGGACCGACGAGGACGAGACCAACACTGCTTCTGCCGCAGTTTCCGCCTAAGTCCGAATAAGGATTAACCCCTTTCCACGAGCCCGGGTGTCCCAGCGACCCCGGGCTTTTTGTGCATGGGAGACAGATTACTTTGCCCCAGAAGTTAAGATGTGGCGTTTCCGCAGATAAAACCGACCAAAATAAACCTGTCCCTTTTTGGTAGGTGGAGAATGGGGTAAAGTAAGTGGTGGTTAACTAGAGGAGGCTTGCTATGGCACCTATCGATATTGTTGTACTGGCTGTTATCGGCGTTGCGTTTGTCGCCGTGTGCGTGCGCATCTACCGCAAGGGCACCTGCGCCGACTGCGCTCAGGGTGGCGTTTGCACGGGGCATTGCTCCAACAAAAAGACGTGCGCTGCACTTAAGGGCGTAGACAAAATCGCCGAAGACTTGGGTCGCGGTATCAAATAAGGTCCGGACATCCAAGCGCTCCGCGGGCATCCGTTCGCGGGGCGCTTTGTGCATTTGAGGGAGAGCACGGCGAGTCGAAGAGTATTTTTGGGGTATCGTTAACTGGACTATTAATTGGCAACTTATCTATAACGGAGTAACCGCATGAGCGCTCGCGTAACCATGAAGGACATAGCCGCCGAGCTTGGCGTTTCCATCAATACCGTGCACAAGGCTCTGACGGGAAAGGCCGGCGTGAGCGAATCCGTGCGCGCCAAGGTGAACGCTAAGGCCGAGGCCATGGGCTATCACCGCAACACAAGTGCCTCAAGCCTGCGCCGCAAGGATATCAATCTGGTGTTTTGCCTGCCCCGCGCATCGCGCGAGGGAGCGTACTTTTTCCGTTACCTGTGGGAAGGCTGCAATCGCTTTGAACAGGAGGTCATCGACCAGGGCATTACGGTTGAGCGCGTTGAATTTGGCGTGGGCGGCTACGCTGATGCACTCGAGCAAATCGACGAGCGTCTGCAGGTGGGCGAGAAGATTGATGGCTTGCTCGCCTATGCGCCGGGCGACGATCGTGCGACTGAGCTTTTGGGGCAGATCGCCGAGGCGGGCGTGACGATTGAGCTTGTCGACGGCGACCGTCCGCATTTGAATCGTTTGGGTGCGAGCTTGGCCGATTATTCGACGGCAGGCAGCCTTATGGCCGAGCAGGCGGCAAACCTGGTCCATGCTTCTGGGGCCGACGCCCGCGTGCTCCTTTTGACAGGCGACCCATATACCGATTCGCACTATCTAACCGCCCGCGCCTTCCACAATTACCTGCGCGAACGTGATATTCCATGGCAGGTTGAGGATCTTGCAGGTGCCCATGCGCAAGTCAAACAACTCGAGCATGAGCTCGAAAAGCGCTTGAGTGCGCCGGACGCCCCCGAACTTATCTGTAGCGTTTTTGCCGTTGGTTCCGAAGTGGTTGCCGACGCGCTCGTCTCGACCGGCAAGGCCGGTCAGGTCATGGTGATCGGCAACGACCTGTTTCCCGAAAGTGCTCTGGCCTTGCGCCGCGGTATCTTTACCAATATTGTCTATAAGGACCCGACGAGCCTGGCGTATCGCGGCGCTAAGACGCTGGGCGATTATCTGCTGTGGGGAAGGACCCCGACGGTGCCCGTCCAGAAGGGCGCCGTCGAGATGGTGTTTGGCAGCAACGTCGACCGCTACTGCGAACTTGCGGGAATTTAGTCGATTGGGCAGGTACCCCCTCTTGCGACGTGCATTTTTGGGAGTATTCAGCATTGGCATGCCCTGAATGAGGCGCAGAACGACTGTTTTAAGTGCCGCCGGTGGCGTATTTCGCCATCGGCGGCACTTTTTATGCCGATCGGACGCAATGTGCGCATCAAATGGGGCGCCGAGGACGGCGCGCGGCGCGCTTCGATGCTGAATACTCCCAAAAATGCACGGCGGGATATGACCCACCTGAGCAAAAGCGCTCAAGTTCGGTGTTCGGGGACGCCAACCGGTCCGCAATACATGCAAGTCACAGCTCCGGCAACCGTTGAACGGACAAAATCGACCGTTCACCCCATGGTGGTTAGGTGAACGTTCACCTTTTGAGTTGCAATGGATTAGTATAGTGAACGTTCACCTAAAGGATAACGAGCGCGCCGTGCGCCCGCCTTGCCAGCAAAGGGGCTGTTTGATGAAAAACTTTATGGACGATCAGGATTTCCTGCTGAGCACCAAGACCGGCGAGGAGCTGTTCCACAACTTTGCCGAGGGCATGCCCATCGTTGACTACCATTGCCACATTTCTCCCAAGGAGATCTGGGAGGACAAGCGTTTCGAGAACATCACCGAGGTTTGGCTGGGCGGCGACCACTACAAGTGGCGCCTGATGCGCGCCAACGGCGTCGACGAGCGTTTTATCACTGGCGATGCCCCTGCTCGCGAGAAGTTCCAAAAGTGGGCCGAGACCCTGGGTCGCTGCGTTGGCAACCCCGTCTTTGAGTGGAGCCACCTGGAGCTTAAGCGCTACTTTGGCTACGAGGGCGTCCTCAACGGCAAGACTGCCCAGGAGGTCTGGGACCTTGCCAACGCCAAGCTCGCTGAGGCTAGCTTTACCTGCCGCAACCTGATCAAGCAGTCCAACGTCCGCATGATCTGCACTACCGACGACCCCGCCGACAGCTTTGAGTGGCACAAGAAGATTGCCGCTGACGACAGTTTTGACGTCCAGGTCGTTCCCGCCATGCGCCCCGATGCCGCCCTGCGCATCGAGCGTGGCCAGGAGTTCGCCGACTACTGCAAGCACCTTTCCGAGGTTGCCGGCGTTGAGGTCAGCGACTTCGAGGGCATGAAGGCCGCCATCTCCAAGCGCTACGATGTCGCCCACGAGCTGGGCTGCCGCGCTTCCGACCACGCGCTCGACTACGTTATGTACGCCCCGGCTACCGCCGAGGAAATTGAGGCTATCTTTGCCAAGGGCCTTGCCGCCGAGCCGCTTACCGAGGACGAGGTCCTCAAGTACAAGACGGCCTTCATGCAGTTTGTCGCCGGCGAGTATGTGCGCCTTGGCTGGGCCATGCAGCTGCACTTTGGTTGCAAGCGCGACAACAACCGTGCCATGTTTGCCAAGCTCGGTCCCGATACCGGCTACGACTGCATCTCCAATTACACGCCGTCCGACCAGCTCGCTGATTTCCTCAACTCCATTCAGGAGACCTGCGGTCTGCCCAAGACCATCCTGTACAGCCTGAACCCCATCGACAACACCATGATCGATACCGTCATGGGCTGTTTCCAGGAGGCCCCGACCGCCGGCAAGATCCAGAACGGTTCCGCCTGGTGGTTCAACGACAACGAAGTCGGCATGCGCGAGCAGCTCACCGCCCTTGCCAACGAGGGCGTTCTGGGCAACTTCGTCGGCATGCTCACCGACTCCCGTTCCTTCCTGTCCTATCCGCGCCACGAGTACTTCCGTCGCGTGCTGTGCAGCGTGATCGGCGAGTGGGTCGAGCAGGGCAAGTACCCGGCCGACATGGAGCTGCTGGGCACCATCGTGCGCGACATCAGCTACAACAACTCCGTTCGCTACTTTGGCTTTGACCTGGACACCGTCGAGGCATAAGCCTGCATCGAATCACATTGAACACGGGAGCGCCGTTGCCACACACGGCGCCCCCGTTTTGCCTGCACGCTAACAGCTATCTAAGGAGAGACACAGATGGAGAACATCAGCTACGATGCGCTCGAGACGATCGGCTACAAGGGCTATCTGCTGCCCAAGGACGCTCCCGAGAAGGTTCTACAGTTTGGCGAGGGCAATTTCCTGCGCGCCTTCGTCGACCGTTTCTTTGACATGGGCAACGAGGCCACCGGCTGGAACGGCAAGGTTGTCATGGTGCAGCCCATCAGCGGCGCCTTTGGCTTTGCCGATGGCATCAATGCTCAGGACGACCTGTACACCGTGTTGGTGCGCGGCAAGGAGAACGGCAACACGGTTGACGAGTCCCGCGTGATCAGCGCCTGCAGCCGCTGCATCAACCCGTACCGCGAGGACGACTACCGCGCCATGATGGAGGTCGCCGTCTCCGACGATTTGGAGATTATCGTCTCCAACACCACCGAGGCCGGTATCGCCTACGACCCGTCCTGCAAGGCCGACGACATGCCGCCCGCGAGCTTCCCCGCCAAGCTTGCCCAGGTGCTCCACACCCGCTGGGCCGCCGGCAAGCCGGGCGTCATCGTGCTCGCCTGCGAGCTCATCGATCACAACGGCGAGGAGCTGCTGCGCATCATGAACCAGTACGTGAGCGACTGGGGCTGGGAGGACGAGTTCTCGCAGTGGATGGCCAACGACTGCACCGTCTGCACCACGCTTGTCGACACTATCGTCCCCGGCCGCATCCGCGACCCCAAGGAGGCCGCTGCCGTGGCCGAGCGCCTGGGCTACGAGGATCCCTTCCTGGCCGTGCGCGAGCCCTTCCAGATGTGGGGCATCCAGGGCGACGAGTCGCTTGCCGAGAAGCTTCCCTTTGTGAAGGCTGGTCTTCCGGGTGTCTTTGTGACTCCCGACGTCACCCCGTACAAAAAGCGCAAGGTCCGCATCCTCAACGGTGCCCATACCGCCTTCGTTCCGGGTTCCTGGGTTGCCGGCTTTGATATCGTGCGCGACTGCATGCATGACGAGACCATTCGCGGCTTCATGAACACCATGCTCTACGACGAGGTCATTCCGACGCTTGCCGCCGACTTGGATGTCGAGGACTGCAGGGCCTTTGCCGCCGCCGTCGAAAACCGCTTCGACAACCCGTTTATTGATCATGCGCTGCTCTCCATCTGCCTCAACTCCACGGCTAAGTGGCGCGCTCGCGACCTGCCCACGCTCAAGGACTACGTTGCCGAGACCGGCAACCTGCCCAAGTGCCTGGCGACGAGCCTCGCTACGCTCATCTCCTTCTACACGCAGGAGCTCGTGTCCCGCGAGGGCGACGGCCTGCACCTGCGTCGCTCCGACGGCACCGAGTACACCGCTCAGGACGACGCCTTCGTACTCGATTTCTACGCCGCCCACGCCGGTGCCGACGATGCCCAGCTGGTGCACGACGTGCTCACCAACGAGCAGATGTGGGGCGAGGACCTTACGCAGATCGCCGGTCTTGAGGAGTTTGTCGTCAGTGCGCTCGCCGTCGTGCGCACCGAGGGTGCCAAGCAGGCCTTCGCCAACGCTCAGGCGTAAATTTCCGGCGCAGACGCGGGCGCGGGACGGCGTGCCCGCGTCTCGACTTCTGCTCAACCTGTAGGGTTAGGACCATTTGCAATGAACACTATCCAGATCAATCCGGCCGACAACGTGATCGTCGCGCTGTCGCCGCTTGCCAAGGGCACCGCCGTCGCGGTTCCCGGGGTGGGCGAGGTCGTGGCCGCGGAGGATATTCCGCAGGGCCATAAGATGGCGGTGCGCTCGATTGCCGCCGGCGAGGACGTCATTAAGTACGGCCTTCCTATCGGACACGTGACGGGCGATGTCCAGCCCGGTCAGTGGCTCCACACGCACAATGTGAAGACCAACCTTTCGGGCGAGGTCGAGTACGTTTACAATCCGACGCATCCGGTCGTTGAGCCGGTTGAGCCCGAGACCTTTATGGGCTTCCGTCGCGCCGACGGCCGCGCCGCCACGCGCAACGAGCTGTGGATCATCCCCACGGTCGGCTGCGTCAACGAGGTCGCACGTGCCATGTGCGAGCAGGCTCAGGATCTGGTCGAGGGTTCGCTGGAGGGCGTCTATTACTTTCCGCATCCGTTTGGCTGCTCGCAGACCGGCGCCGACCATGCCCAGACCCGTCGCCTGCTGGTAGCGCTCTCGCGTCACGCAAACGCTGCGGGTGTGCTGTTCCTGTCCCTTGGTTGCGAAAACTGCACGCACCAGCAGGTGCTCGACGAGCTCGGTGACTTCGATCACGAGCGCGTTCGCTTCCTCACCTGCCAGGATGTAGCCGACGAGCAGGTCGAGGGCCACAAGATTCTGTCTGAGCTGGCCGACCTGGCCAAGCAGGCCAAGCGTGAGCCCATTCCCGCCTCCGAGCTGGTCATTGGCCTTAAGTGCGGTGGCTCTGACGGTCTTTCGGGCATTACCGCCAACCCCACGATCGGTCGCGTGAGCGATATGCTCGTCGCCCGCGGTGGCACGTCGGTGCTCACCGAGGTCCCCGAGATGTTTGGCGCCGAGAGCATTCTGCTCGATCGCTGCGAGGACGAGCAGGTGTTTAACGCCGCCTCCGACATGCTCAACGGCTTTAAGGATTACTTTATTAGCCATGGCGAGGTCGTCTACGAGAACCCGAGCCCCGGCAACAAGGAT
The DNA here is from genome assembly GCA_048501115.1 of Collinsella aerofaciens. GTDB lineage: Bacteria > Actinomycetota > Coriobacteriia > Coriobacteriales > Coriobacteriaceae > Collinsella > Collinsella aerofaciens_CD. Next base: position 115,402 of record DBFRZS010000046.1, read on the forward strand.
GGCGGCATCACCACACTCGAGGACAAGAGCTGCGGCTGCGTGCAAAAGGGCGGATCTGCCCCCATCGTCGACGTGCTGCCGTACGCCGGTCAGGCTACCAAGCATGGTCTGAACATGTTGTGCGGTCCGGGCAACGACATGGTATCCACCACGGCCCTGACGGCTGCCGGCTGCCACGTGATCCTGTTCTCGACCGGCCGCGGCACGCCGTTTGGTGCGCCGGCGCCTACGCTCAAGGTGTTCACCAACCAGCGCCTGTGCGACCACAAGGCCAACTGGATGGACTTTAACGCCGGTGTGGTGGCTACGGGCGAGCGTACGCTCGATGAGGCTGCCGGCGATCTGTATCAGCTGGTGCTGGACACGGCGAGCGGCAAGCTTACCAGCGCCGAGCGTCGCGGCTGTCACGAGATCAGCATCTGGAAGGACGGAGTCTGCCTGTAGCGATGACACGTTGAGCGCGTGATTGAATAAGCTGCTGCAAAGACTGAGCGACCCCGCCGAGGACAATCTCGGCGGGGTCGTTTTTCGTTTCTCGTTGCGTTGTCGTGCACGGCTTTTTTGGGAAGGGTGCCCGGCACCTCCCTCATCTCCAGAGAACAATGAACGTTCACCTAGTTGTTGCGTGGTGCTGAATCGACTTGATAATCAAAAATGCAGGGATTTTTTCATTTTCAGGCCCGTTCAACGGCAAAAAACGACCGTTCAAGGATAATATACAAGTGAACGTTCACCTATCATAAGCAATCGCGCATAATCTAGCTAAACGTTCACCCTGAACGGCATGCAGACAGACGTCGGTATGGACTCCAATGTCTTGTTCCAAGACAATCGAGAAAAGAGAGGGAGCTCGATGACTAACAAGATCGGTAAAAAGCGCAAGATCACATTCTGGACGCGCTTGGGCTTTGGTATGGGCGGCATGCTCAACTCCGGTGCCCTGACCTTTACGCACAGCTACATGGTGCTGTTCCTGTCCACGGAGTGCGGCCTGTCCGCAGGCGAGGCTGCGCTGATCAGCTCGTTCGCCATCTATCTCAACGCCATTCTGTGCCCGCTTATGGGCTTTGTGGCCGATAACTTCTACGCTACCAAGATCGGCCGTATCTTTGGCCGCCGCCGTTTCTGGATCTTGCTGGCAATCCCGATGATGGTCGCCGAGCCGCTCATCTTTGTGGCTACGCCGTTCGGTTTCCCGTACTACTTTGTGCTGTACCTGATCTACAACGTCGCGTATACGTTCTGCACCGCCAACCTGTCGCCGCTTACCATCGAGATGACCGACGACTTCAAGGAGCGTACGTACCTCACCGGCTACAAGCACCTCTTTGGTAACGCCGCCGGCTTCCTGATGGCAGCACTCGTCGGCTTTGGCTTTGGCACCTTCGGCGAGACCAACCCGTTCAGCTACTTCATCATCGCTACGGTCAACGCTTCGGTCATGGCAATCTCGCTGCTGTGCGTGTACCTGTCCACGTGGGAGCACACCCCCGAGGAGGTGGCTCAGGAGAAGATCGAGAGCGTCGGCGAGGGTATCAAGAAGTTCTTCATCGACGTTGTCTCTACCTTCCGCAACAAGTCCTTCCGCAAGGTCCTGTATGCACAGGTCTCCACGAAGCTCGCTGCTGCCTGCTGGTCTGCCTGCCTGTCCTTCTTCATCGTCTACTGCCTGCAGATTCCTAAGTCCTATGAGTCCGTGATGGAGATGCCCGGCAAGGTCGTCGCTATTGTCTGCACCGCCATCTGGGTTGCCCTCATGGCCAAGAAGGGCTTCCACAAGTCTTGGTACCTGGCCAACGTCGGTTGCGCTGCGTGCATCATCGCCTACAACTACTTCGCCTTTGGTCAGATTAACGGCACCTCCACGGTCGCCATCGCCATGATTGCCTACCCCATTATCTTCGCCATCTGGAAGTTCTTCTACGTTGGTTTCCAGTACCTGCCCGACGTTCTGCTCAACTACATCCCCGATGTCGATGAACTCATCACCCTGCGTCGTCGCGAGGGCATCTACAGCTCCGCTCAGCAGCTCTGCCAGCAGATCGCCCAGGCTATCGCCGTCAACGCATGGGCTATTGTCCTTGCTGCCTCCGGCTTCATTCAGACCGCCGGCAACAGCGACGCCGTAACCCAGCCCGCCACCGTGCCTCTGTACATCTGCGGCTACATGCTCATCGGCTGCGCCGGCTTCTTCCTGCTCGCGGCTGTCCTTGCCCGCGGCATCAAGATCGACAAGGAGCAGTGCGACATCCTCTGCGACGAGATCAAGCGCGTCAAGGAGGGCGGCAAGATGGCCGACGTCCAGCCCGAGGTCAAGGCTCTTTGCGAGGAGCTCTCCGGCTTCAAGTACGAGGACTGCTTCGCTCACAACAACGTTGGCTTCCAGGACGGCAGCGTAACCCCCGCCGAGTAAGGCCGACATATCGTCCAAACCACAGGGCCGTGCCACCGGAATTCCGCCGGCAGGCACGGCCCTTTTTTAACAGCGTACAATTTGCCTTTAGAGCATCTTTTTGAGGGAGAAATCCATGGAGACGAACGTTATCTGGCGCAACGCGCGCGCGGCCGTGATCGAGCTTGACGACGGCGGCTACTTTACCTGTGCCGATACGTGGGAGATCTTTGTCAACGACGAGCCCGCTGGTACCACGAATACGGTCGAGACCTATGTCGACGGCCTGACCCCCGGCAAGCGCAACCTGGTTCGTTTTGTTTGTGGCGAGCGTGAGCTGAGCGTAGGTGTCACCACGCCGGCTGAGCCCTTTACCATCAACGTTCGCGACTGTGGCGCCAAGGGTGATGCCGAGCACGACGACACCACCAACATCCAGGCTGCCATCATGGCCTGCCCCAAGGGCGGCCGCGTGCTGATCCCCGCCGGTAGTTATCGCATCAAGTCCCTCTTCCTTAAGAGCAATATCAACATCGAGCTCGCCGAGGGAGCGGTGCTGCTGGCCCGCCACGATCGTGCCGCGCTTGCCTACATTCCGGGAACGGTCACGGGCAACGAGGGTGCCGGGTATGCCGGCACCGATATGCTGCCCCTGGGCCGCTGGGAGGGCGAGAGTTTCTCGACCTACTGTTCTACCTTTACGGGTCTGGGCGTGCACGACGTGTGCATCTATGGTCGCGGCGCGATTGACGGTCAGACCGATTTTGCCGAGGACAACTGGTGGAACAAGGACTTTAAGAACATCTTCCGTCCCGAGGAGGGCCGCGAGGTCGCCCGTCCGCGCATGATCTTCCTGTCCGAGTGCCAAAACGTGAGCCTTGCCGGCTTTACCGTGCGCAACAGCCCGGCGTGGAATATCCATCCCGTCCTGTGCGAGCATGTCGATGCGCTTTGCCTGTCGATCGAGGGTCCCAAGAACTCCCACAACACCGACGGTTTCGATCCCGAGAGCTGCGGCTTTGTCCGCATCCTTGGCTGTCAGTTCTCGGTGGGCGACGACTGCATCGCCATCAAGAGCGGCAAGCTGGGCATTGAGCCCGAGCTTCGTCCCGCTACGCACGACGTGCTGATCTCTCACTGCTACATGCACGATGGTCACGGCGCCGTGGTCCTGGGTTCAGAGGCTGCCGGCGGCATCAAGGACCTTACCGTGAGCAAGTGCCTCTTTGAGCGCACCGACCGCGGCCTGCGCGTCAAGACCCGCCGCGGGCGCGGCAAGGATGCCGTCAATGAGGGCATTACCTTTGAGCACATTCGCATGGACGAGGTACTCACGCCCTTCGTGGTCAACTCCTTCTACTTCTGTGACAAGGACGGCAAGACCGATTACGTGCAGTCTCGCGAGGCGCTGCCTGTCGACGACCGCACGCCCGGTTTTGGTGCCACGACGTTTTGCGATATCGAGGCCACCAACTGCCATGCTGCCGCGGCCTATATCACGGGTCTGCCCGAGAGCAAAGTAACGCGCCTGACGTTCCAGGATGTCCACGTGACCTTCGAGCCGGATACCGAGCCCTTTGTTCCGGCCATGGCCTGTGGCGTTGAGCCCATGGTGCGCCAGGGCATCATTGCGCAAAACGTCAAGGTGCTCGACCTGCAAAATGTGGTGATCGAGGGCCACGACGGCGAGGAGCTGCAGCTCCAGAACGTCGACAAGGTCGTCCGTTCCTAACTCGGGGTGATGACCAGGGCTGCATTGTCGGATAAATCGGCAATGCAGCCCTTATGCGATACGGCCGTGTGCGCTGCGCTACGCATCATGGTGAAAGGGAATATATGTTCAATAAAACGATTCCTGTCGGGGTCGATGGCTCGTCTGCCACGATTACGTCTTATGTTTTTGCCCCGACCGAAGATGCTTATGCTTTAAAACCGCTGCCTGCAGTTGTGGTCGTGCCGGGAGGCGGCTACGATCACGTTTCGCCGCGCGAAGGCGAGCCGGTAGCGCTCCGTTTGTTGGCGATGGGCTACCAAGCGTTTGTGCTGAACTACTCGGTTGCTCCGGCTGTCTATCCGCTGGCATTGCAAGAACTCGCGCGGGCGGTCGATACCGTCCGAAGCCATGCGGCAGAGTACTGTGTCGATCCTGATCGGATTACGGTTATGGGTTTTTCGGCCGGTGGTCATCTGGTTGGCTTGCTCGGGGCGCTTTGGGACCAATCCTGGCTTGCAGAGTCGATCGCGGCATCGCCTGAGTCGATTCGGCCTGACACACTTTGCTTGGGCTATCCGGTCGTAAGCTCGGGGGCCTATGCTCATCGTGGTTCGTTTGAATACCTAACGGGTGCCGATGGCGCTTTGGCTCAAAAGTTGTCGATCGAGAATATGGTGGGCGAGGGCTTCCCCCGTACGTTCTTGTGGCATACCGCCGAGGATGTATCGGTGCCAGTTCAAAATAGCCTCCTTCTTGCGCAGGCTCTTGCCGACCACGGGATTGGCTTTAGCCTACATGTCTTTCCGCATGGAAAGCACGGGGCATCGCTCGCCACAGCCCAAACGGCGTTTAAGGGCTGCGCCGAGCATATTCAGCCACAGGTTCAGGGCTGGCCTGAGCAGTTCGCTTCCTGGGAGCGTGATGGACGATGAGCGAAAGTATCTATACGCTGCGCGTTTCGAGGGCTGCGGCAGGAGCGTATCCAACGATTTCCGATGCCTTGGCGGCAGCCGATCAGCTCTATCCGGATGCCGAGCAACCGGTGATGATTCGCGTCGATCCGGGCGAGTATTGCGAGCGGGTCGAGATTCATCGCTCGCATGTGACGATTGAGGGAGAGACGGCCGACAGCGTGCGTATCGTGGGCAGCCTGGGTGCCAAGATGCCTTCGGAGGACGGCTCGGGCGTCGACGGCACGCTCGGCACGTTTAGGACCTATACCGTTTTGGTCGATGCCGACGACGTACGGCTCGAGAACCTCACGATCGAAAACGATGCGGGCGATGGGCGCGAGGTCGGTCAAGCGATTGCCCTGTATGCTGATGGCGACCGTCTGGTTGTCGATGCCTGCTGCATTAAGGGACACCAAGACACGCTGTTTTTGGGTCCGCTGCCGCCGCATGAGGCCAAACCGGGCGGGTTTATAGGACCCAAACAGTATGCGCCGCGCCGGGTGGGGCGCCAGTATTTTCGACGTTGCCGGATCGAGGGCGATGTCGACTTTATCTTTGGCGGCGCGCGTGCCTACTTTGAGGGGTGCGAGATTCGCTCGCTCAACCGCGATATGGACGTGAACGGCTACGTGACGGCGGCGTCGACGCCCGAAGGCGAGCCGCACGGCTTTGTGTTCCACGGCTGTTCGTTTACAGCTCCGGATGGCGTGGCGCCGGATTCGGTCTACCTGGGTCGTCCTTGGCGCGAATGGGCGCAAACTGTGCTGATCGATTGCTGGCTGGGGCGACATATCAAGCGCGAAGGCTGGTGGGATTGGAATAAGCCGGCGGCACACAACTGCGTGCAGTATGCTGGCGCGATTCTGCATGGGCCGGCGGGTGATACTACCGGCTGGGTGCCGTGGGCGAATGAACTCGATGTGATGGCTGCCGCCGGGTACGCTCGCGAGCAGGTGCTTGCCGGTGGGGATGGCTGGGATCCCGAGGGCGGCGACGGTGATGCGGTTGAGACGGCTGAACTGTCTGCCAACGGCCGCACCGTGCACATCGAGACGTACTGCGAAGACGAACCTGCGCTGCGTGCCCGGCTGAAGCGCGAGGGGCGTTCGGCTGCTTTTACGGGCAAGACTCCTGCAGATTTTGAGGCATGGAAGATTGCGACCAGGACTCGTCTGTACGATGTTTTGGGCCTTTCGCTTATGGACCGCGTCCCGATTGAGATTCGTGAGCTCAGCCGCGTGCGGGTTGCCGGCGGCATCGTGCGCACCCATGCGATGTTGCAGGTCGAGCGCGATGTTTGGATGCCGTTCTACCTGCTCGAGCCGCAGTCGCCTAAGCTCGATGCACACGGCCGCAAGTGTTGCTATATCTGCCCGCATGGCCATCAGGGAGCAGGCGCCGCAAGTGTTGCGGGCGTGACGGGCGTGCCGGCGGTCGATGATGCTGTGCGTAAGTTCAATTACGACTACGGTCTGCGTTTGGCGCGTATGGGTTACGTGACCGTCTGCCCCGACGCACGCGGTTGGGGATACCGTCGTGACTGGAAGGGCCAGGGCGATGACGAGAACAGCTTTCTGCGCGGCACGTGCCTAAACCAGGCGCGCATGGCCGAGCCGCTGGGACTTACCGTTGCGGGTCTCAACGCCTGGGATAACATGCGTCTGATCGATTACCTAGAGGCGCGCGGCGACATTGCCATGGACGACCTGGGCTGTTTTGGCTTTTCGGGCGGCGGATACATGACGCTGTATCTGGCGGCGCTCGACCCACGCGTATGCAAGACGTTTGTCTCGGGCTACCTGTACGGTGTCGATGATTCGCTGCTGCACCTCAACGGCAATTGCAGCTGCAACTACACACCCGGACTTTGGCGCTTGCTCGACATGGGCGATATTGCCTCGCTTATTGCGCCGCGCCCGTTGTTAGTGCAGAGCTGCGAAGAAGATCATCTGAACGGTTCGCGCGGGCTGAAAAATGTCGATGAACAGCTCAAGATCGTGCGCGATGCCTACAAGTTGCTGGGCCGCAGAGATGCTCTGCGGCACGAGGTGTGTCCGGGTGGACACCATCTGGGAGTGACACATCTTGTCGAGGATATCGAATGGCTCGATTCGCACGTTGCGAAATGCGACCGTGCATAGCCCCTCGGCATGCTGCAAATAAACGGTACGTACCTGTATGGCCGCCAATGGGCGGATGAGGAGAAGATTATGGAAACGAAGAACTTGAGTGAATCGACCATTTGCTGCTTTGGCGATTCGACCACATGGGGGGATAACGGATGCGGCGCAGGCGGCAACGACATCTCTTGGACTTCGCATCTGGGCGCGTTGCTGGGAGGTGCAGTCGTCGAGAACTTTGGCATCAAGGGTTCGCGTATCGCCATCAAGGCCGACCGTACCGATTCATTTGTCGAGCGCTTGGACGGCATCGACGATGCGGCCGATATCTACATCGTCTTTGGCGGCGTCAACGACTTTAGCCGCAACGTGCCGCTTGGCGAGTTGGGCAGTACCGATGTGCATGAGTTCTACGGTGCGCTCGATTATCTGATCCGCACCATCACGGCACGCTCGCCTCGGGCAAAGCTCGTGTTTATGACGCCGTGCAAGACGAGCGGCAAGCACGAGAAGGATATCCCTGCAAGCGACGAGCTCAACCATTTGGGGTTGACGCAGGTCGCCTACGTAAAGGCGATGCTCGAGGTCTGTGACCGTTACTCCGTTCCGGTGATTGACCTGTATGCGCAAAGCGGCATCAGCCCGTTTTTGCCGGAGCACCGCGAGCTCTATATGCCGGACGGTCTGCATTACAGCCCGGCTGGCTATGAGCGCCTGGCGCATCGCATCGCCGCGGGCTTAGCCGCCGTTTGCCGTTAAAAGTCTGCCGTTCGCGGGGAATATAGGGTTAACGTTCACTCTATATTCCCCGTTCGCGTTACACTAGGGTTAACGTTCACCTATCATTAACGTCAGAGGGGACAGCAATGGGTTGCAATCAAATCCTGGACCGTTATATCGAGCAGTTGATCGAAACCTCTACGCCGCAGGCGCCGGCTTGGAATATCGAAAAGATTCGCGCCGGTAAGGAGAACACCTGGAACTATATCGACGGCTGCATGATCAAAGCGCTCATCGAGCTGTACGAGATCACGGGTGAGCAGCGCTACCTGACCTTTGCCGACGACTACATCGATTTCTTTGTCCAGGACGACGGTACCATCAAACATTACAACCCCGAGGAGTACAACCTCGATAACGTTAATGCGGGCAAAACCCTCTACAAGCTCTATGACCTGGTGGGCAAGCCCAAGTATCGCGCCGCCATGGATACCATCTATCGTCAGCTCGAAACCCAGCCGCGTACCAAAGAGGGCGTGTTTTGGCACAAGGCCGTCTACCCCAACCAGATCTGGCTCGACGGCATGTATATGGCGCAGCCGTTCTACATGCAGTACGAGCTGAGCTTCCACAACCGTCGTGCCTGCTCGGACAGCTTCCATATGTTCCAGGTCGTGCGCGACCTGATGCGCAACCCCCTCAACGGTCTGTACTATCACGCTTACGACGCGAGCCGCAAACAGTTCTGGTGCGACCCGGTCACCGGCCTTTCGGCTAACTTCTGGCTGCGCGCCGAGGGCTGGTTTGCCATGGCGCTCATCGACACCTGGGAGCTTATGCCGCCTTCGATGTCGGCCGAGAAGGACGAGATCCGCAAGATGTTCCACGATCTGATCGACGCCATGCTGCCGTATCAGGACGAGAAGACCGGCATGTGGCACCAGGTCATCAACCTGCCCAATATCGCCCCCAACTACCTGGAGGAGTCGGGCAGCGCGATCTTTGCCAACGCCATCATGAAGGGCGTGCGTCTGGGCGTGTTGGGTGAGCGCTACTACCAGTACGGCCGTCGCGCCTTCGACGGCATCTGCGAGACCTGCCTTTCCGAGCACGATGGCCAGCTGGCGCTCGACAACATCTGCCTGGTCGCGGGCTTGGGAAACACCGCGCACCGCGAGGGCACGTTTGGTTACTACATGAGCGAGCCTATCGTCAAAAACGATGCAAAGGGTGTGGCGCCGCTGGTGCTTGCCTATATCGAGACCATGCATCACGACAAACTGGCCGGCAGGCACGACCCGCTTGCTCCCTCGGGCGTGTGCTCCATCGAGGACCCGTTTGGCGGATACACTCCGGGCATCAATGCCCGTAAGGGGTGTGAATAGCATGGAGGCCATTACTCCGGGCGTACGTTTACACGACCTTCCGCAGGGGACCGTAGAGGAACGCATTCGCATGGCAGGAGAGCTGGGATTTTCGTGCATTCAGCTGCCGAGCAAGGTGCTCTACGCATCGATGGGGATCGATCGAGGCGGCCTGACCCGCGAGCTTGCCGACCATTTGCGCGCGGTGCTCGACGAGGCGGGCGTTTCGGTCGCCGTGCTCGGCTGCTATAAGAATTTGGCGATGCCCGATCGCCAACAGCTCATGGATAACTTTGCCGAGTACGAGGCATGCTTGAACTTTGCCCAGATGCTCGGCGGATGCCCGGTTGGCACCGAGACCGGTCGCCCCAATGCGCAGAACCGCGTCGCGGACGACCGCATGACCGACGAGGCACTCGATACGTTTGCAGACGGGCTTGCACGCGTCTGCGATCGGGCCGAGGCCGTGGGTGGGCAAATACTGATCGAGCCCGGTTGGAACGAGACGGTTAATACGCCAGATCGCTGCCGTGAGGTACTGGAGCGCGTCTCGAGCCCGTCGCTCGGCGTGATCTATGACCCAGTGTCGCTGCTGCACCCCAGCGTCGTTGACGAAGCGCAGGAAATCACCGCGCACATGCTCTATTTATGCGGCAGCAAGATTCGCGTGCTGCACGCCAAGGATTTTGAGGTCGTTGATAACGAGGACGAAGCCGGTTGGTGCGACGGTACGGGTTCACGTCTGGTGTGTCATGGCGTGGGCGAGACGGGCCGCTATGACTTTGAGCCCGTAGTGGCCTGGGCGGCTGCCGCCTGCCCTGGGATTCCCTGCGTGGTCGAGAACAGTGTGCCGGCGACGGCGGCTGACTGCCTGGCGACACTCGAGCACATGTCCGCTCGCTGCGGGGCTTCGCATCGCGAGTTATAGCATTGGCTTTTGCCGTGTCGGCAGATTGAGATTACCTGTATGGGGGCGGCGGTGAAGGATCTTTATCGTCGCCCCATTGGATTGCATTAAAAAGGGGAGTTGCGTGGCTATCCACATTGTCGAAGAGGCGAATCGTTGCCTGGGTTGTAAAAGGGCGTTCTGCCAGATTAAGGGCTGCCCGGTTCAGACGCCTATTCCTCAGGTCATCGACCTGTTCAAGCAGCGTCGTCTAGAAGAGGCGGGCGAGCTGCTGTTCCAGAACAATCCCATGAGCGCGGTCTGCTCCGTGGTGTGCAACCATTCGGGCCAGTGCGAGGGTGCTTGCATTCAGGGCCGTAAGGGCACACCCGTGCATTTTTCGAGCATCGAGCACTACATCTCCACAGCGTATTTAGATCGTAAGGAGTGGACGCCCGCGCCGTCGTGTGGCAAACAGGTTGCTGTGGTCGGTTCCGGTCCCGCCGGTATTACCGTGGCCATTAAGATGGCCCAGCTGGGCTGTGCCGTCACGGTATTTGAACAGCGCCCCGAGATCGGCGGTGTGCTGGAATACGGTATCCCCGAGTTCCGCCTGCCCCGTGCGCTCGTACAAAAGTACCGTCACGTGATGTGCTCGCTTGGCGTGCGCGTGCGTCCCTCGACCACCATCGGCGGCGCGCTGCATATCGACGACCTGCTACGTGACGGCTACGACGCGGTCTTTGTCGGTACCGGTACCTGGCGAGCTCGCAAACTGGGTATTCCCGGCGAGTCGCGCGGCAACGTGCTGTTTGGTATCGATTACCTGGTTGATCCTTCGAGTGTGGCGATCGGACAGAATGTGGCGGTCATCGGTGCCGGTAATGTGGCCATGGATGTGGCCCGCACGGCGCTGCGTTCGGGTGCTCGCAAGGTCACTGTGTATGCACGCTCGCGCCATGTCTCGGCCATCGACGACGAGGTGGAGCTGACCGAGCTTGACGGTGCCGAGATTGTGTGCGGCAAGGCGATCTGCGCCATCGACGATAACGGTCCGGTGTTCGAGACGGCTATCTTTGACGAGGACAACAATGTGGTGGGCTACGAGGAAGAGCTCGACCATGTGTCCGCCGACACAGTTGTGATCGCGGCTTCGCAGGTGCCCAAGGACAAGCTTGTGCTCACGACGGGTGGCTTGGAGACCGACCATTGCGGCCTTCTTTCGGTCGATGAGTGCGGCATGACCACCGTGCCCGGTGTCTTTGCCGCCGGCGACGTGGTTAACGGCCCGCTGACGGTTGTTCACGCCGTAGCCGGCGCCAACCTCGCCGTCGAAGGCATGACCAGCTACCTGGGCCTCTAACACATCCCATCCCATCCATCAGTTGCGGTGAAATACGGACTGTTTTGGCTGTCAAAAGCCTTATCTACTCCGTATTCCACCGCAACTTTTTGGGGGTTGAGCAGAGACCGGGGGAGCGCGTGCGGTCGGGTGCTGTGCGGTTGCTGATACGATAGGTACGTCTGCAAGTGCCGCCGAGCGGCTTAAACGAAAGGAACCCTGTATGGAGTCCTCTGCCTATCCAATGCTCTTTAGCCCGATCAAGGTCGGTACGACCGAGGTCAAGAACCGCGTCTTTATGCCGCCGGTGTCCACCAACCTGGCCGATCATGGCTATGTGACCGACGACTTGGTCGATCATTACCGTGCCCGCGCCAAGGGCGGCGTGGGCCTCATCATCACCGAGGTCGTGACGGTCGAGCCTACCTATACCTATCTGCCGGGTGACATGTGCTGCTACGACGACACGTTTATCCCTGGCTGGGAAAAGCTCGCCGCGGCCGTCCACGAGTATGGCTGCAAGATCATGCCGCAGCTCTTCCACCCCGCCTACATGGCCTTTAACATTCCGGGTACGCCGCGCCTGATCGCTCCGTCCTTTGTGGGCCCGTCCTATGCCCGCGAGGCGCCGCGCCCCATTACGGTCGATGAGATTCACGAGCTCACGCATCAGTTTGGCGACGCTGCCGTGCGTATGCAGAAGGCCGGTGTCGATGGCGTCGAGGTCCATGCGGCGCACGCCCACGGCATGCTCGGCGGTTTCTTGACCCCGCTCTATAACAAGCGTACCGATGAGTACGGCGGCTCGCTCGACGCCCGCATGCGCTTTTTGCTCGAGGTCATCGCCGAGATTCGCGAGCGTTGCGGCAAGGACTTTATCATCGACGTCCGCATCTCGGGCGATGAGTACACCGATGGCGGCCTGACCCTCAACGACATGATCTATGTCTCGCGTCGCTTGGAGAAGGCCGGCGTCGACATGATTCACGTGTCGGGCGGTACCACCATCAAGCGCGGTTCCGCAATTCCCGCCGCCGGTACTCAGCAGGCCTCGCATGCCGCCTGCTCGCGCGAGATCAAAAAGCACGTCAACATTCCCGTTGCCACCGTCGGACGCATTAACGAGGCTTGGATCGCCGAGGAGCTGATCGAGGACGGTGCCGCCGACATCTGCATGATGGGCCGCGCCAATCTGTGTGATGCCGAGTTCTGCAACAAGGCCGCTGCCGGCAACGCCGACGATATTCGCCCCTGCATTGGCTGCCTGCGCTGCCTGAACGGCATTATGTTTGGCAAACGCATCTCCTGCACCGTTAATCCGGACGTGGAGCGCGACGAGGCTGGCTACGAGTCTGCCGCCGAGGCCAAGAACGTGCTCGTTGTGGGCGCTGGTCCTGCGGGCATGGAGGCGGCGTTCATTGCCGCCAAGCGCGGCCACAACGTGGTGCTCGTGGACAAGCAGGACGAACCGGGCGGCGAGATGCGTATCGCAGCCGTTCCGCCGGCAAAGCAGGAACTCACCCGTGTGATCAAGTATCAGTATCGCCGTCTTGCTGAGGCGGGCGTGAAGTGCGTATTTGGCACCGAGCTTACTGCCGAGGACATTCAGCGCGACTACGCCGGCTACGAGGTCGTCCTGGCCTATGGCGCCGAGCCCATCGCTCCGGCCTTCATGCAGGGCTTTAAGCAGGTTATGACGGCCGACGACCTGCTGGGTGGCAAGGCTTTCCCGGGTAAGAAGATCGTCATCGTGGGCGGCGGTACCGTTGGCTGCGAGACGGCCGATTACCTGGCCCCGTTGGTCAACGACCTGTCGCCGGCCAACCGCGATGTCACCGTCATCGAGATGACCAAGACGCTCGCCGCCAACGAGGGCGGTGCCGGTCGCGCGGTGCTCATCACGCGCATGCTCTCCAAGGGCGTCCACGTGCTGACCGAGGCCAAGGTGACCGAGATTACCGAGGACACTATCAGCTACGAGAAGGACGGCGAGGTCCACACCATCGCCGATGCCGATACGCTGGTACTTGCCATGGGCTATCGTCCCAATACCAAGTTGGCCGACGACCTTGCTGCAGCCGGCGTTACCACCCACGTGCTGGGCGACGCCAACAAGTGCGGCAACATCCGCGACGCCATCGGCGACGGCTACAAGATTGCCTGCGAGCTCTAGTTAATCCCTTGGTGCATGGGGCCTGTCCCCGCGGCGTCAGTCGTTAGATAGCAAAAAGCGGCGGTCGTCCCGTACGTGGGACGACCGCCGCTTGCGTTAGCTGCAATGAGTCGTGCGATTAGAGGCCCAGGATCTCCTTGACCTTGGTGATGATGGCCTCGTCGGTTGCGTTGGCAAAGAAGTACTCCTGGAAGTGTTCGCCGGCAAGTGCGCCCTTCACCAGGTCCTGATCGATCTCGCCCAGAACGTCGACGAGCGGACGCATAGTCACAGCGCGGACGCCGTCGAGAATCTTCTTGTTGCGCTGCTCGGGCTCAACACGCTCGGCAGGATAGCCGTTGCCCGAACCAAAGCCAAAGAGCTTCTCGAAGGTGTACTCAAGGTTGAGCTCCTGGCCCCAGCCGTTCTTGAGGGCGAAGGGCATGGCAACGGCGTTGCCATCGTTGACCTGGGCAAAGGTGTAGGCGTCGAGCGGGTCGGCAACGTGGCCGCACAGCACGCCGGGGAAGGAGTTACAGGCGAGCATGGCGCCCTCGCCGGTGCCGCAGCCGGTCACGACGTAGTCGGCAGCACCGGAGTTCAGCAGCACGGCGGCAAGGATGCCGTTCTGCACGTAGGTGAGGGGCTTGGAGTCGGCGTCGGCATACATACCATAGTTAAAGACGGTGTGCCCCATGGGCTCGACAACCTTCTTAAGGGCAGCCTCGATCATGGGGTTCTTGGAGTTCTGAGAGTTCTCATTGATCAGAGCGATTTTCATTGCGAATTACCTTTCTATTTCTAACTTGCGGTGAAATACGGACTGTTTTGCCTGATAGAAGCCAAAACCAATCCTTATCTCACCGCAACTCAAATGAAAAACGAGTGGATGAAACCTGATATGGGCAGTTGCGGCGACGCTTATTGAGGCTGCTTTCCAATGTATGCGAGGATGCCGCCGTCGACGTAGAGGATGTGGCCGTTGACGAAGTTCGATGCATCGGAAGCCAAGAACACGGCGGGGCCCTTCAGATCCTCGGGCGTGCCCCAACGGGCGGCCGGCGTCTTGGCAATGATGAACTGGTCAAACGGGTGGCGGCTGCCGTCGGGCTGCGTCTCGCGCAGGGGTGCGGTTTGCGGCGTGGCGATGTAGCCGGGCCCAATGCCGTTGCACTGGATATTGGCCTCGCCAAATTCCGAGCAGATGTTCTTGGTGAGCATCTTGAGTCCGCCCTTAGCGGCGGCATAGCCGGCGATGGTCTCGCGACCCAGCTCGCTCATCATCGAGCAGATGTTGATGATCTTGCCGTGGCCCTTGGCGATCATGCCGGGCAGGCAGGCCTTGGACACGATAAACGGTGCGTTGAGGTCAATATCGACGACGCGGCGGAAGTCCTCGGCGCTCATGTCGAGCATCGGGGTGCGCTGGATGACGCCAGCGTTGTTGACCAGGATGTCGGGCGTGGTGCCAAAGTCGGTCTCGATCTTGGCGATGAGCTCGGCGACGACGGCCTCGTCGGTGACGTCTGCCACGTAACCATGAGCCTCAAAGCCCAGCTCGCGGTAGTGCTTCTCGGCCTCGGCTACCTTGTCGGCGTGACGTGCGTTAAAGGCGATCTTGGCGCCGGCCTCTCCGAGCGCCTCGGCGATGGCCATGCCAATGCCATAGGTGGCGCCGGTTACCAGTGCGACCTTGCCGTCCAGACGGAAGCTGTCCATAAGATCAGACATAGCGATCCTTTCAAAAGAAACGTTCATCTATATAAGTCTTGCTTTTCATACAAGGTCAGTATAGGAGAAGAGGAGGATTTAAAAATCAGATTCTCCTAAAATCAGGTGAACGTTCACTTTTAAAAGGTAAACGGTGATCTCGCCCTTGCCGCGCGGACGTTTATTCGCTCTGTTCCTGCGTGCTCTCTGCGATCATGTTGCGGTTGTACACCAGATGCAAATACATCGCATCGTGCGCTGCGGTGGGATTGCGCGCGGCGATGGCGTCGGCCACGCCACGGTGGGTGCGGATGGTCTCCTCAACCAGCTTTTTGCCGGTCACGTCAATAAACAGGGGGACAGACGCCTTGAGCACGCCCATTAGGCGGGGAACGACGAGGTTTCCGGAGCTCTCGGCAATGGCATTGTGGAACGCGGTGTCGGCGGCGGAGTAATCCTCACCGGCCTCGGCCAGGCGCTCGGATTCGTCGCAGAGCTCTTTGATACAGACGACCTGGTCGTTGGTTGCGTGCTCGGCCGCCATGCGTGCCATCTGCGGCTCGATCATAAAGCGCACCTCGAGTAGGTCGCGCGCCAGACGCTGCTTGTCGTCGATAAAGGTAAAGCCCAGCGGGTCGTCGGCAACGCCGGGGTTTGACGCCACATAGGTGCCCGAACCTTGCTTAATGCGCACGATGTTGCGCGACTGCAGCAACTTCATGGCCTCGCGCACGGTGCTCCTGCCGGCGCCCAAGCGCTCGACCAGCACGGTTTCCTTAGGCAGGCGATCGCCTTGCTCAAGGTGTTCATCCAGAATCAATTGAATGATTTTCTCCGATATTTGCTCGGGGAGTCCCGATTCGGCGCGGGCCATAGCTATACCTTTCATTACAAAATTCATCTGAGCTATTTTAGCGCACCACGGATGCGATATTGGCCGCTGGATTTGAGTCGGGCGGCTTAGATATACCGTTCGCAGCGCAAATACGACCGTTTACCAAATACATCAGATGTATTTCGAACAAATTTCAAAATGAAACATCAGACCTTTTCAAAACACGCTATAGTCATCAGACGAATTCAAAAGGTCTGATGAATTGGAGGAAAGATGTCAGACCCAACGTTTATGGCTGATCCCACCAGGCTGGTCATCGCCGCCATCGTGGGCATTGCGCTGCTGCTTGCGCTCATCATTAAGTTCAAGCTGCATCCCGTGCTTTCGATGATGGTCTCGGCGCTCGCGATCGGCATCGGCGCCGGTATGCCGCTCGACCTGGTGGCGGACACTGTCACCAAGGGCGTGGGCACCACGCTGCAAAACATCGCCCTGCTCATCGGCCTTGGTTCGATGTTTGGCCAGATTCTCGAGGAGAGCGGCGGCGCCAAGAAGATTGCCCAGATCTTTATCGATACCTTTGGGCAGGGTCACTCCAGCTGGGCGCTGGGCATTACCGGTCTGGTCATCGGCACCACGGTGTTCTTTGAGGCCGGCGTGGTCGTTTTGATCCCGCTTGCGTTTAGCGTGGCATCGCAGACCAAGAAGTCGACGCTCTACTACGGCATCGCGCTGCTCGCGGGACTTGCCGCTGGCTATGCGTTTGTGCCGCCATCGGCCGGGTCGGTTTTGGTCGCCGGCACGCTCGGTGTCGACCTGGGCA
Source organism: Collinsella aerofaciens (assembly GCA_048501115.1). Lineage (GTDB taxonomy): Bacteria > Actinomycetota > Coriobacteriia > Coriobacteriales > Coriobacteriaceae > Collinsella > Collinsella aerofaciens_CD. Next base: position 132,413 of record DBFRZS010000046.1, read on the forward strand.
CCATGATTCTCGTCGGTATCCCCACCGCCTTCATCGCCATGGCGATTGCCGGCGTCATCTGGGGCCGCAACGTGGGCGGTCGCATCTTTACCGATGTTCCGGAGCACTTTACCTCTGCCGAGGGCGCGAGCGACGAAAAGGAGCTTCCCTCCTTTGGCATGGTGCTTGTCATCGTGCTCACGCCGCTTTGTCTGATTTTGCTGGGCACGTTGTCCTCTTATATCCCCATGCCCGCCGAGCTCGCCTCGATTCTCGCCTTCCTAGGCAAGCCGTTCGTCGCTTTGACGCTCGCCACGCTCGTCGCGATGTATCTGCTGGGCGCGCGCCGCGGCTACTCCGGCGCCGAGCTCAAAGCCCTGCTCGACCGCTCTCTTAAACCCGTCGGCATGATCTTGCTGGTTATCGCCTGTGGCGGCGTCATTCGCTGGATGCTGCAAGACTGCGGCTTGGGCCAGGTTATCGGCCCTATGCTCGAGGCCTCACCGCTGCCTTTGGTGGTCGTTGCCTTTTTGATTGCCGTCATGGTGCGCGCCTCTGTCGGCAGCTCCATCGTCGCTATGACCATGGCATCGGGCATTATGGCCGCCATGCCCGCGGTTGCCGGAGCCTCAGTGCTCATGCGCGCCGCTATCTGTCTTGCTATCTGCGGCGGTGCCACGGCCCTCTCGCACGTCAACGATGCCGGTTTTTGGATGTGCTCCTCGTTCCTGGAGATTGACGAGAAGACAACCCTCAAGTCCTGGACCGTTATGGAGACGCTCATCGGCCTTTCGGGTCTTGCCTGCGCCCTGGTGATTTCGTTCTTCGCCTAGTTCGCGTAGCTAAGCATCTTCCGCCGAGTGCATCGCTCGGTACCCATTTACACCTGATTCATTAACCAACGATTGGTACAACCGTTCAAATCAAAAGAGGAGAGCATCATGGACGAGAAGACCAAGGTACAGATTCAGCAGGAGGCAGCCGACCTGGTTGCCAAGCTGCAGCCGCGTTCCGGCAAGTTTCGCACCATCAGCCCCGAGATGGACCCGCTGCGCCTGGGCTCTGGCTGGTCCATCGAGGACCTGGACAAGCCGCAGGTCATTATCGAGTCGACGTTTGGCGACTCGCACCCGGGTTCTGCCGGCCTGTTTGAGCTGGTCGAGGAGGTCCGTGCCGGCGTTGCCGAGGCTGGCGGTCACGGTGCCCGTTACTTCTGCACCGATATCTGCGACGGCGAGGCCCAGGGCCACGATGGCATCAACTACTCGCTGCCCAGCCGCGACATGATCGCCAACATGATCGAGATCCATGCCAAGGCCACCCCGTTCGACGCCGGCGTCTTTGTCGCCAGCTGCGATAAGGGCCTGCCTGCGAACCTCATGGCCATGGGCCGCATCAACATCCCCTCCATCGTCGTTACCGGCGGTGTCATGGATGCCGGTCCTGACCTGCTGACCCTGGAGCAGCTCGGCGCGATTTCTGCCCGCTACGAGCGCGGCGAGATTTCCCGCGAGGAGCTTGAGTTTGCCAAGCACAACGCATGCCCCAGCTGCGGCGCCTGCTCGTTTATGGGCACCGCGTCGACCATGCAGGTTACCGCCGAGGCCCTGGGCCTTATGCTCCCCGGCACGGCCCTGCTGCCCGCAACCAGCTCCGATCTGCGTGAGTTTGCGCGCGAGGCCGGCCGTCAGTCCGTGTGGCTCTCCGAGCACAACCTGTGTCCGCGTGACATCGTGACCAAAGAGTCCTTCGAGAATCTCATCATGGTCCACGGCGCCATCTCCGGTTCCACCAATTCGCTGCTGCACATCCCCGCGATCGCCCGCGAGTTTGGCATCGAGATGTCCGCCGACGATTTCGATCGCCTGCACCGTGGCGCCCACTACCTGCTCAACGTTCGCCCCGCAGGCGAGTGGCCGGCGCAGTTCTTCTACTATGCGGGCGGCGTGCCGCGCATCATGGAGGAGATCAAGTCGATGCTCCACCTCGACGTTATGACCGTCACCGGCAAGACTCTCGGCGAGAACCTCGAGGGCCTCAAGAACAACGGTTACTACGAGAAGTGCGGCCGCTACTTGGAGAAGTGGAACCTCAAGCGCGAGGACATCATTCGCCCGTTTGACCAGGCCTTTGGTACCGACGGCTCCATCGCCATCCTCCACGGCAACCTTGCTCCCGAGGGCGCCGTCGTCAAGCACACGGTTGTTCCGCGCGAGATGTTCCAGGCTACGCTCAAGGCCCGTCCGTTCGACTGCGAGGAGGACGCCATTCACGCCGTCCTGACGCACGAGGTCAAGCCCGGCGATGCCGTTATCATTCGCTACGAGGGCCCCAAGGGTTCCGGTATGCCCGAGATGTTCTACACCACCGAGGCTATCGCCAGCGATCCCGAGCTGGGTGCGAGCATTGCCCTGATCACCGATGGCCGCTTCTCCGGCGCCTCCAAGGGCCCGGCTATCGGTCATGTTTCGCCCGAGGCTGCCGTGGGCGGCCCGATTGCCCTGATCGAGGAAGGCGACCTGATCCAGATCGACATCCCAGAGCGCTCGCTGTCCATCGTGGGCATCGCCGGCAAGGAGATGGAGCCGGCCGAGGTCGACGCCGTCCTGGCCGAGCGTCGCGCCGCTTGGAAGCCCAAGGCTAATCGTTACACCTCCGGCACGCTCAAGTTCTTTACCGAGCATGCGGTTTCCGCCATTCAGGGTGGCTACATGGAGTAGCGCCCATGCGCATCAAATATCTCCTCTCATAGATGCGCGGCACAAAGAGCCTCGAGTTCATACGAGCTCGGGGTTCTTTTCGTCTGGATTGCAGACGTATCGTCGGACGAAAGCACGTTGCGTCTAGGGAAAAAACGTACGAAAGCGCAATTTCCATCCTTATTCCGGACGCAAATCAAGACGTAAACCGTTTGCGTCTGCTATAAATCCGCACGAAAACGGTTTTCGTCTTGCAGGGCAGTTACCGCTTCTACAGTTCAACTTCCAGTTCGGCTTTGTGTTCGTAGAGGTAATTGCGCATGTAGGGGATGGCAAATGAGACCTTGCCGTACGAGGGAGCCTCGATAATCGATTCTCTTAACAGGCGGCTGCGGACGGAGCTCACCTGTTGAGGCGTTTTGTTTAGGCCATCGGCAACCATGCTAGTCGAGCTCGTCTGCCCCAAAGACGCCATGCTCAGCAGATAAGCGATGCACGTGGGCGGAATGCGCTGCAGCGCGGGCTCAATCACCATGGCGCAGAAGCGTTCGCGTGCCGTTGCAATGCCGCGCTCGGCTTCTTCTTCTCCAATAATCGATGTATGTGCGCGTCTTGCCAACTGCCATGCGTAGTATCCAACGAGTTGGATCATGAAAGGATAACCTTGCGTTGCCTCGGCAAGTTGGCCGGCAATACCTGGCTGCAACTCCATGCCAGACGCTTCAATGGTTTCCTCGAGGGAGTACGACACTTCGGTTACTGCCACAGCCTTCAGGTCAAAGGGGAGGGCACGGCGCAAAAACGTAAGTGTCTTTCCGTTGATGATGCTTTCAATCATCGAAGGCAGCCCCGCAAAAACAAAGGCGATATCAAGGTCTTCGCCGATAACCTGCTGAATCGCAATGGAGAGCGTTCGGACCTCATCGAGCTCTGCGTCTTGAACCTCGTCGAGAGTGATGAGCAGGCCATTTTCATTCTTGGATATTGTCTGTCTCATGGCGTCGCGTAGCGATGGACCGATTCGCTCAATGTCTATGCTGCCGATGGATATGCCAGCTACGGTGGGCTCAAATCTGGCGTGTTTGGCCTGGAATTTGGGCTGCAGCTGTTCGAGAATGCGCTGGCAAAGTCCCTCGGTTGCGACCTCTTTTATGACCGTCCAGCCACGGCTTTGCGCCAAACGTGAGCACTCGTCAAGGAGGACCGTCTTGCCCGTTCCACGGACGCCGGCTATGCGCATTAGGCGCCCCGGGGCACCAGGCCCGTTGACGAGGCCTTCATTGAATTCTTCGAGTACATCTTCGCGGCCGATAATCGTGGGGGGTGTTTTACCTGCTGTGGGCTTAAAAGGGTTTGTTTGCATGTGAGCCACCTTTGCTCAAGATATAGCAAGATATAGCAAAGTATAGCAAGATATAGCAAAGTATGGTGAGATATAGCAACGTATAGCGCTGTTCGCGGGTTCTTACGGTGGTGCTATTTTCCGAATGCCGCGCGGATAAAGCGCTGGGCGAACAGCTTGTTGGCGACGTTGATGACATGGCCCAGGAACAGTGCCGAGATGGCGGTCGTGACGCCAAAGCCGCCCAGGTTGTACATAAAGATCAGCGACAACGCGAGCGAGGCGGCGACATGTGAGCAATCAAACACGACTTTTACGTCACCAAAGCGGCGTTTAAGCTTTTCGGCAATGACTTGCACCAAGCCGTCGGGCGCGTTGGGGACAACGCCCATGTTGACGACGAGACTTACGCCAAATGCGGTGACAGCGAGGGAGAGCAGCGTGGTCGCAATCTGTGTGGGGAGTGCCGTGGGATGCAGTGGGTTGACCGCCATGAAGAGGTCGGTCAAGCCGCCAATCAGCGTTGAGAAGAACAACTCGAGCAGGATGCGCGGCTGGAACTCGCTTCGCAAGATGGCTAATTGCGCCACGATGTAGGCGACGTAGGTTGCGGTGATCCAAAAGCCGAGCGTCTTGCCAGTGAGCATGGATAGGGTTGTGGCAAAGCACGTGAGCGCGGCGACGCCCAGGCCGGATGCCGTCTGGAGACTCATACCGAGTGCCAGTACTGCAACGCCCACCAGATACATCAGCATTCTGATGACGGTATGGCACCAGTCGATGTTCTCGCCATGCATGATGATGAGCGGTCGCATGTTGCTACCCGTCCTTTCGGTTGTGTGAAAAAGCTGACCCGGGCCGGCAAAAGAGGGTTATCGGAGGCACTGCTGCAAAAGCAGAAAAGCCGGCCCCACGGTCAGTCGTCTAGGAAGTGTCTCGCTGTGCCGGAATGGGACTAAAGGTCCAACGAGACGGGAAGAAAGCAAATGGCATTGCGTGGGCGATAAGATGCCAAGATGGTAGGGTGCGTCTTAGCATCATATTGCCCACGCTCAACGAAATCGGTTTCGTTTGAGCCTAAGTATACGACGGGATTTTATTTGCGAAGAGAAAAACAATAAAAAGGTGAACGTTCACCTAATTGCAACAACTCGTTGGCTGTAGTTGCGGTGGAATAGTTCCTGTTTTTGCTGCTGAAGGCCTTGAACAGGAACTATTCCACCGCAACTTATGGGGGGCGGGGGATGCGATAGTATTGCATGGTGGTATTCGATTAACCGAGGCTTCATCCGAGGGCTTTATGGAACAACACCAGCATTATCAGAGCCTGCAAGACCAGGCGTACAACGCATTGCGGTCCAAGATCATCTATGCCGAGCTCAAGCCCGGCACGCGCCTTTCGGCGATTGGTCTGGAAAAAGAGACGGGAATCGGGCGCACACCCATTCGCGAGTCCTTTGTGCGTCTGCGCGAGCAGGAGCTGGTGGAAACGCGTCCCAAAAGCGGTACCTATGTCTCAAAAATCAGCATGGAGCGCGCCGAAAACGCCTGCTTTTTGCGCGAGAAGCTCGAGAGAAGCGTGCTTATTAAATGCTGTTCGGCCGCCTCGCCCGAGCAAAAGCAGCGGATTGAGCAGATCCTTGCCGAGTCCGAGTCGCTCGACCATAGCGAAACACGTCGTTTCTTTGACCTGGACAACCTGTTCCATGAGACGTGTTTTGAGATTGCCGGTCGTCACATGTTGTGGGATTGGATGAAGAGCATCAACACGCATTTTGAGCGATACAACTGGTTGCGTATGGTGTCGCAGGATTTGGATTGGGAGCCGATTCGTCGGCAGCATCGCCGGATTCTCGAGGCCATTAAGGGGGGCGATACCGACACGGCGAGCTATCTGGCAGAGACGCACCTGCACCTGATGCCCGAGGAGCAGGGCCCGGTTATCGCCTTGCATCCCGACTATTTTGAGCTGTCCAAGGACTCGGCCATCTAACTCGTTCCCTTTATTAGTTGCGGTGAAATAGGGATTGTTTTGCGGCTCTGATGCTGTAAGCAGTCCGTATTCCACCGCAAGTGCCGGGGTACATCGGGGCACGAAAACGCTGCGGCGCCGCTTGGAGGAAAGACCGGAAGCAAGGGTCCATTCCTCCAGACGGCGCCGCAGCTGTTTTGATGGTTCGGCTTTTGTCGAAGTGTCTTAGTTGAGCGCGACTGCCAGCCGAGTAGGCAAAGCGGCTCGGGGGCGTGTCGCTTCCGTCACGTTCTATCAGCATACAAGACGGTTTTGGTTCTTGCTCGTGACGGAAACGGCGCGCTTCCGAGCCGCTTTAAAAGAAAGGGGGCGAGGTCTAGGACACGCCCCCTTTCACGATAGAGAGCTAAACCTAGCCGCGGACCTTCTTGACGACGTCCATGGCCTCGCGGGCGATCTGCTCGACCTTGGAGAAGTCGCCGTCAGCGAACAGGGCCGGCTTGACCATCCAAGTGCCACCGCAGGCGATGATGGCGGAGGAGCTCAGGTACTCCTCGACGTTGGCGGTGCTCACGCCGCCGGTGGGCATAAAGCGGTGGCCGACAAACGGAGCGGCAAGGGCCTTGATGGTGTTCAGGCCGCCATACTGGGACGCGGGGAAGAACTTGGTGACCTTGAGGCCCAGGTTCTCGGCGGCGGTAACCTCGGAGGGGGTCACGGTGCCGGGCAGCACGGGCAGGTCGATATTGATGCAGTGCTTCACGACGTCCTCGTTGTAACCCGGGGAGACGATGAACTTGGCACCGGCGGTGCGAGCCTGCTCAACCTGCTCGACAGTCAAGACGGTGCCGGCGCCGACGCACATCTCGGGCTCGGCCTCGGCCATGGCGGTGATGCACTCGGCGGCGCAGGCGGTGCGGAAGGTGACCTCGGCGGACTTCATGCTGGCTGCCATAAGGGCGTGGGCGAGCGGTGCGGCGTCCTCGACCTTGTCGAGCACAACGACCGGCACGATGCCCAGGGACTCAAGCGTGGTGTAGAACTGATCGAACATGATGTTCCTTTCGATGTAAGGCGCGCATGGGCGCGTGATTGCCAAATGTGCTGGTCGGGAGCCGATTTTGGATTGGTTATCGGAGGCACTGCTTGGGGTTCAAGCAATTCCAAAACCGGCTGCTCGACCAGTCATGTAGGGAATGCCAGGCAAAACCGGAATGGGACTGGTGGTTTTGCCCGGTCGGAGGAATCGGGGAGCGAGCCGCAGGGGTATGGGATTGGAAAGCTGCGGCCCGCGGAATGGAGGCGGACTAGCGCGCGACGCGGGTGCCACCGTCGGCGGCTGATGCCACGGCTGCGATCTCGTCTGCGGTCACCAAGTTGGAATCGCCCTTGATGGTGAGCTTGAGGATCGACGCTGCAATGGCGTAGTTGACGGCGTCCTGCGGGTCAAAATCGTTGATGAGGGCATGGACGAGGCCGGCGTTGAAAGCGTCGCCGGCGGCAACGCCCTCGAGCACGTGCACGTCGTGAGCAGGGGAGAACCAGTGCTCGCCGCTCTCGGCGTCAAAGAGCATGCCCATCCAGATGGAGCGCTCGACGCAGGAAATGTTGCGGACGACCGAGGCGACCTTCTTGCAACCGTACTCGGCGCAGATCTGACGGGCCATCTCGACGTAGGTGTCACGCTCCTCGATGCCGTGGGCAAGGGAGCCGGAGACGCAGGTCATGCCAAGGCCGGCAGGCGCATCCTCGTCGTTGGCGATGCAGATGTCGACGAGCGGCAGGAGTTCCTTCATGGTGGCCTGCGATTTCTCGGGCGACCACATCTTGCCGCGATAGTTCACGTCGCACACGGTGGTGATGCCCTTGGCGCGGCAGACGGCGAGCGCCTCCTTGCAGGCGGCGGCCATCTCGTCGGAGACGGCGGGGGTCACGCCGGAGAAGTAGAAGACATCGATGCCCTTGAGGATCTCGTCCCAGTCAAAAACATCGCGCTTGGCCATGTTGATGGCAGAGAACTTGCGGTCGTAGACGCAGCCGTTGCCGCGCTGCGAGGCACCGACCTCAAACACATAGGAGCCAAGACGGTCGCCCTGACGCACGACGCGCGTGGTGTCGACGCCGTAGGCCTTCAGCGAACGCAGGGCGCACTCGCCCAGACGGTTGGCCGGGACAACGGAGACGTAAGTGGCCTTGTCGCCCTGGTAGGCCAGGGAAAGCGCGGTGTTTGCCTCGGCGCCGCCGTAGCGGACATCAAACTCGGTCGCCTGCTCAATGCGCAGGTGGTCTTTGGGCGATAGCCTCATCATGATCTCGCCGAAGGTAAGAACCGTTTTACCCATGGTCGCGTAGCTCCTTCTTGCTCGTGCGTACACCTTTGATATGGCGTTGGCACGCAGGTGCCAAGACGGTAGGGTGCGTCTTTGCACCTGCGTGCCAACGCTCACCGAAATCGGTTTACGAAATCGGTTTCGTTTCGAGTTGTAGTATACTCACCTACAGCGTTTTGCAACCGAGATTTTTAAAAAAATGCCTAAAATGGCTCAGACCGCCGACAATTGGGAAACGGGGTGCGTTATGGCGCAGATGAGAATCAAGGACATTGCCGCCGAGGCGGGCGTGAGCCCGGCCACGGTCTCGCGCTATCTCAACAACCGCCCCGGGCAAATGACCGAGGAAACCCGTGCTCGCATCGCGGCGGTTATCGAGCGCACCGGCTATCGCCCGCGTGCCGCCGCGCGCAATCTACGCAGCTCGCGCACCAACCTCATCGGCGTGATCCTGGCCGACATCGCCAACCCGTTCTCCAGCGCCATGCTCGAAGGGCTTTCCGTCAGCGCCGCCGCGCGCGGCTGCTCGCTCATGACGGCCATTAGCGGCAACGATCCCGCTAAGGAAGCGGAGTCGCTCACCAGGCTTATCGATGCCGGCGTGGACGGCCTGGTCGTCAACACCTGCGGAGGCAATGACGAGGCGATCGCCGCGGCAGCGGGACGTCTGCCTGTTGTGCTGCTCGACCGCGACGTTGCCGACGGCGGTGTCGATCTAGTGACATCTAACAACCGTGAGCTGGTCGCCGGTCTGGTAGACGCCTTGGCCGCTGCAGGCAGCGAGCGCCTGTGCCTGCTCACCGAGGCAAGCGACGACAGCCCCGTCCGTCGCGAGCGCGCCGAGGCCTTTGCCGACGAGCTTTCGCGACGCGGCCTTGCGGGCGAGGTCGTCACCTTGGCCGACGGTGGCGCCACGGGTGTCGGTCGCTTGGACGAGACCATCCGCGGCTATGCGGGCAAAAGGCTCGGTCTTATCGCTGTCAACGGCCTGGTCTTCCTGCGCCTGACCGAGGCGCTGGCGCAGCTTGGTCCCTCGCTGCCGGCGGGGCTCAAGATCGCGACGTTTGACGACTACCCCTGGAACCATGTGCTCTTTGGCGGTGTGACCACGGCAGCGCAAGACACCCTTACCATTGCCGAGCGCGTAGTCGAGCGCCTGTCCGAGCGCATCAATGTTGTTACCACCACCGTGGGCGAGGCCGCAAAGCTCGCCCCCAAGCGCATCGAGATCCCCGGCCACATCGAATACCGCGCATCGACCTCGCGCTAACCATTCGTTCGTGACTGCCTGTTCGCGCACGTTTTTTGAGCGCTTGATACGCTTTAACCCTGCGGAAACATTTTTCTGCGATAGTATCTGCGATATAGACCAGTCGAAACCCGCCCGAAAGAAAGGGGAGCGACATGAACCAGCAGAACATCGATTACGTACTCCGTTCAGTAGAGCAGCGTGACATCCGCTTTGTGCGTCTGTGGTTTGTCGACATTCTCGGCCGCCTCAAGAACTTTGCCATTAGCCCCGAGGACCTCGAGGTCGCTTTTGAGGAGGGTATTGGCTTTGACGGCTCCGCCATCGAGGGCTTTGCCACGCCCGAGGAAGCCGACATGCTGGCGTTTCCCGATGCTTCGACCTTCCAGATTTTGCCGTGGCGCCCGAGCCACAACGGCGTTGCCCGCGTGTTCTGCGACGTATGCACTCCCGATCGCAAGCCGTTTGCCGGCGACCCGCGCGATGCCCTGCGCCGCATGTTCCGCAAGGCCGAGAAGGCTGGCTATCTGCTCAACGTGGGCGCCGAGCTGGAGTATTACTACTTCCCCGACGAGCACACCCCCGAGCCGCTCGACAACGTGGGCTACTTCGATCTTTCGGTGAGTGACGCCGCCCGCGACCTGCGCCGCAACACGGTCCTCACGCTCGAGAAGATGTCCGTGCCCGTGGAGTACACCTTCCACGCCGCCGGCCGCTCGCAGCACGGCATGAGCCTGCGCCATGCCGAGGCCCTAAGCATGTCCGATGCCATCACCACGGCCAAACTCATCATTAAGCAGCAGGCTTACGAGAGCGGTTGCCACGCCTCTTTTATGCCCAAGCCGTTGGCGGGCGAGGACGGCAGCGCCATGTTTTTGCATCAGTCGCTGTTCGACCACGACGGCAACAACGTCTTTTGGGGCGAGGACGACGAGAGGTACCACCTCTCCGATATCGCCAAGCACTACATGGCCGGCATCCTTGCGCACGCGCGCGAGATCAGCGCCATCACCAACCCCACGGTCAACTCGTACAAGCGCATCACCACGGGTGGCGATTCCGTGCCGCAGTACGCCACGTGGGGCCTGCGCAATCGCGCGAGCATGATCCGCATCCCGGTCTACAAGCCCGGCAAGCAGCTGTCCACGCGCATCGAGCTGCGTAGCCCCGACCCCATGGCCAATCCGTACCTGGTCAACGCCGTCACGCTGGCGGCTGGTCTCGATGGCATCGAGCGCAAGCTGGAGCTCCCGCCCGAGGTCACGGCCGAGACGCTCAAACTCACCGACCGTCAGATGCTCGAGGCCGGCTACGCACCGCTGCCGCGCTCGCTCAAAGAGGCGCTTGACGTCTTTGAGGACTCGCAGTTTATGAAGGATGCCCTCGGCGAGCACATTCACAGCTTCTTCCTCAAAAAGAAGCGCAACGAGTGGCATAAGTTTGAGTCTACGATCACCGAGTGGGAGATTAAGCACTACCTGGCGAACTCCTAATCGCGCTGGCTTGTTCCAGTACGATTGAGCTTATTTCCTTGGAGGCCGATATGTCCGAAAAGAGTGCCCTGTTCATGGCGCGCACGACGCGCTTCCACGAGTTTGCCCGCAGCTTGACGACCACCCTGGGTGTCGAGGTGAGCCTGGCTACCCCCGATTCGCCGACTGCGGCGCACGACTTTGACCTGCTGATCCTCGATTCCGACGGCATCCGCAGCGACCGCATCGATCAGATTGCCAAGTGGCTTGACGATCGCGGCGGCGTCCCCATGTTGGTGATCGTCGACGACGAGGCGCTCGGCACCCTGCGCCTGCCGAATCACGCGCATGCCGACTTTGTATGCCCCACGGCGACGCCCAACGAACTCAAGGCTCGCGCACAGCGCCTGATGGGCGAGGAGGAGACCGTCACCGCCGACGATGTGCTCAACATCGATAACCTCGAGATTAACCTGGCTACCTACCAGGTGACACTCGATAACGAGCCCATCGACCTGACGCTGATGGAGTACTCGCTGCTGAGCTTTTTGGCGACGCACCCCAACCGTGCCTACAGCCGCGAAGTGCTGCTGCACCGCGTGTGGGGCTTCGAGTACTGCGGCGGCACGCGCACCGTCGACGTGCATATTCGACGCATCCGCTCCAAGGTGGGCCCGCAGATCGCGGCACACATCACCACCGTCCGCGGCGTGGGCTATCTGTTTAAGGACTAGATTTCCACCACAAAGGGGACAGGCACCTTTGTGGTGGTTTTGCCGCATGTGCGGGCTCCTTTCGGGTTTGCAGAAGAACTTAAGCCTTCCTAAAAGATTGCGTTCTCATACACGTATGCCCGCATATTGGGGTACAACTCAACGTGAACAATGATGGCCCGCCACATGTTTGGTGGGCCTTTGGTTATGTGACGAAAGGATCGCAGCCATGAGCGAGAACGATTCCCAGCGTCCCCAGGATGCGGGCCACGCCGGCGAGACTCAGCAGCAACCGCGCGTGCAGGTGGAGTCGACGCCTGCCGACGGCAACATTCCCTACGTGCAGGCCTACGACACGCAGACCGGCAAGCCGTTGGGCGGCCAGCAGGTTGTAAACAAGCACACGGTGGTCAAGACCAAGACCAAAAAGCTGCCGATCTTTATTACGGCGCTCGCCGGCTGTGCCTGCGGAGCCCTGCTGGTCATCGCGCTCATTATGAGCGGCACGCTCGATATCGGCGGCGGCAGGAACGCCGTGACGGCGGGTGCTTCGGGTTCATCGACGCAAAAGATCACCATCGACTCCGAGGACACCACGCTGGCCGAGGCCGTTTCTGCCAAGGCCCTGCCTTCCGTCGTTTCCATCACCGCCACTTCGAGCGGCAGCCAGAATGGCTCGCTTTCGCAGTCTGCTGATGAGTCGGATAGCTCGGGCAGCGTCGGTTCGGGCGTGGTGCTCGATACCGAGGGCCACATCCTCACCAACAACCACGTGGTCGATGGTTACGACCAGTACGTAGTGACCATGGACGACGGCACCACCTATGAGGCCGAGTTCGTGGGCAACGACGCCTCGAGCGACCTGGCCGTCATCAAGCTCAAGGACGCCGACGCCTCCAAGCTCACGCCGATCGAGATAGGTGACTCCTCCAAGCTCAACGTGGGCGAGTGGGTTATGGCGATCGGTTCGCCGTTCGGCAACGAGCAGTCTGTCTCCACGGGTATCGTCTCGGCGCTCTATCGCTCCACGGCCATGAGCTCTACCAGCGGCAACACCATCTACGCCAACATGATCCAGACCGATGCCGCCATCAACCCGGGCAACTCCGGCGGCGCGCTCGTTAACGATAACGGCGAGCTCGTGGGCATCAACTCGCTCATCGAGAGCTACTCGGGCTCCAGCTCGGGCGTAGGCTTTGCCATTCCCGTCAACTACGCCAAGAACATCGCCGACCAGATTATCGACGGCAAGACGCCGGTTCATCCGTATCTGGGCGCTACGCTTTCGAGCGTCAACGCGCTTAACGCCCGCACTAACAAGCTGAGTACCGACAGCGGCGCGTATGTGGCGAGCGTCGTCGAGGACGGTCCTGCTGCCAAGGCCGGCATCCAGGAGGGTGACGTCATCACCAAGCTGGGTGACGACGAGATTACGAGCGCCGATGGCCTGATTATCGCGCTGCGCAGCCACGAGGTGGGCGAGAAGGTCGAGATTACGCTCGTGCGCGGCAAGGAAGAGAAAAAGGTCACCGTCGAGCTGGGCTCCGACGAGGAGCTGCAGAACCAGCAGCAGGACGATAGCGCGACCGACACCGGCAACGGCGGTATTACCGACGAGCAGCTGCGCCAGTATCTGGAGGAGCTGCTGGGCCAGCAGGGCCAGGGCTACGGCCAGGGTTACTAACGAGCCGTATCGCACATGCCGATGCCAGAGGGGGCTGTCCCGACAAGTGTGGGACAGCCCCTCTTTTCTTATTGATCCGTTGGGGACGGAGGAAAACGGATCACTTGTGGCTGGCATGAGGCCTGGTTCGTAATGGTCTGGACAGTTAGTTCAGATACGTATAAATCTGGGGCAGCTTGGGATGCGTTTTGAGCAATTTTTGATTGGGATGGGGCTCGGATGGGTGTTTGGAAGGGAGAGTGGGACGTTTACATGGTCTCGAGGAACCCAAAATTAGTCGAAACAGAGGTGTTTGTGCCCGATCCAGCTCTAGGATTTATACGTATCTGAACTAACTGTCCACCCCAGTCTGGCGGCTGCCGTTTCGGTGCGGTTCGAGACCGCTATTCGGCCTCATTGCGACCGGTGGTACTCTAGTATCCGTTTGAAATCGAGCGAAGGAGTGCCGCTATGGAGCAATCGAGCCTGTTTGGTGACGGCGTGGACATCGATACCGAAACGCCCGCGAGCGCGGATGCCGCCGTACCGACCGACGCCCGTGCCCAGGCGGCAGCGCGCGCGGCCGAGCTGCGCCACGAGCTCGATTACCACGCGTACCGCTACTACATGCTCGATGCGCCCGAGATCACGGATGCCGCATTCGACAAAATGCTCGTTGAACTGCAGGAAATCGAGGCTGCCTACCCCGACCTGGTGACGCCCGACAGCTATACCCAGCGCGTGGGCGGCTACGTGAGCGAGCAGTTTACGCCGGTAACGCACATGGCACGCATGTATTCCATGGACGATGCCATGGACCTGGACGAGCTCGACGCGTGGCTCCAACGCACCGAGGATGCGCTCGGCGCCGGTAGCGTCACCTATACCTGCGAGCTCAAGATCGACGGCCTGGGCGTGGCCCTTACCTACCAAAACGGCACCTTCGTACGTGCAGCTACACGCGGCGATGGCACCACGGGCGAGGACGTGTCGCTCAACGTGCGCACCATCAAGGATGTTCCCATGCACCTGTCCGAGCCGGCGCTTGTCCACATGGGTGCCGACCGCGAGCGCACCATTGAGGTGCGCGGCGAGGTCTATATGCCTAAGGGCAGCTTTGTGCGTCTGAACGACGAGGCCGATGCCGAGGGGCGCGACCCCTTCGCCAACCCGCGCAACGCCGCCGCCGGCAGCCTGCGCCAAAAGGACCCCAAGGTCACGGCGCGCCGCGATCTTGCCACCTTTATCTATGCCATCGCCGATACTGACCCACTGCATGTCCACAGCCAGCGCGAGTTCCTCGATTGGCTGCGTAGCGCCGGCTTCAGCGTCAACCCTAACGTTGCCCGTTGCGCCACACCCGCCGAGGTTCACGAGTTCTGTGCCCAGGCGCTCGAACATCGCGGTGACCTGGATTACGACATCGACGGCGTGGTCGTAAAGGTTGACAGCTTCCAGCAGCAGCTCGACCTGGGCTTTACCGCCCGCGCGCCGCGCTGGGCCATCGCCTTTAAGTTCCCGCCCGAGGAAAAGCAGACCGTCCTGCGCGAAATTCGCATCCAGGTGGGCCGCACCGGTGTGCTCACACCGGTCGCTGAGTTCGACCCGGTGACGGTCGCCGGCTCCACCATCGCGCGCGCCACGCTGCATAACATCGACGAGATCCGTCGCAAAAACGTGCGCGAGGGCGATACCATCATCGTGCACAAGGCAGGCGACGTAATCCCGGAGGTCGTGGGCCCGGTGCTCGACAAGCGCCCGGCCGATTCGGTCGACTGGCACATGCCCGAGGTCTGCCCCGTGTGCGGCAGCCCCGTGGTCCACGAGGATGGCGAGGTGGCCTACCGCTGCGTCTCCATCGACTGCCCCGCGCAGCTCAAGGAGCGACTGCTTCACTGGGTGAGCCGCGGCTGCATGGACGTCGACGGCCTAGGCGACGAAATCGTCGACAAGATGATCGCTGCCGGCCTGATCCACGATGTCGCAGACTTCTACCAGCTCACGGTCGACGACATCGCCGGCCTGGACACGGGCCGCACCTATGCCAGCTCCAACGGCAAAAAGGGCGTCAAGAAGGGCGACCCCATTCCGGTAGGCCTCAAGACGGCCGAGAAAATCATCGCCGAGCTCAACAAGTCCAAGAGCCAGCCGCTCGGTCGCGTGCTGTTTGCCCTGGGCATCCGCCACGTGGGCAAGAGCGTGGGCGAGGTCATCGCCGAGCGATTCCTGTCGATTGACAAGCTCATCTTGGCGAGTGAAGAGGACATCGCCGAGTGCGAGGGTATCGGCCCCAAGATTGCGGCGAGCGTCAAGCAGTTCCTGGCCGTGCCCGAGAACCTTGCCGTGCTGGAGCGCCTGCGCCAGGCGGGCCTTTCGCTCGAGGTCGACCTGGGCGCCGCACACGCGCAAGCCGCGGCCGACGCTGGCGTGGCGGGCGAGCTCGCCGACGCACAGCCGCTCGCGGGCCTGACCTTCGTGCTCACCGGCACGCTCGTCAACCGCACGCGCGACGAGGCAGGCGCGGCGCTCAAGGTGCTCGGCGCCAAGGTTTCGGGCAGCGTGTCAAAGAAGACAAGCTATCTGGTCGCCGGCCCCAAAGCGGGTTCCAAGCTCACCAAGGCCGAGCAGCTGGGTGTATCCGTGCTGGATGAGGACGCACTCGAGCAGATTTTGGCTACTGGTGAGGTGCCCCAGGCTTAGTGCATCAATAGTCAAATTGAAGAACCGCCCGGAAGCACGATGCCTTCCGGGCGGTTTTTACTTTGCTGGGGCAACCGGCACCGTGATCTGTGTCACGTAGGTTGTGGGGTCGTCGCTGATGATGTCGTCGATCAGGGCGATCTCGCGTTGCCCCGCTACGCTGCCAGCTTGTCAAAAGCCCCGCGCCGGTTGAGTACGGTAAACGCGACAACGCAAATGACTGCCGACAAAATCGACCCGCACGGCGACGCGATGCCCATGGGAAAGAGCGTGTCGGAATAGGCGTTCGACAGCAGCCATGCACCGGGCACGCGAATGAGTGCCACGGCCAGCACGTTGTGCGCAAAGCCGATGTAGCTCTTGCCGTATGCAGCGAAAAAGCCGCTAAAGCAAATGTGGATGCCGGCAAAGATTGCATCGAAAATGTAGCTACGCATATAGCCGGTGCCGGCGGCGACCACTGCAGCGTCCTTGGCGAAAAAGCCGATAAACGCCGGCGCCACCAGCCACATCAGCACCGTGATCAGGCAGCCGTACACCACCGAGATCGTCATGGCGTCCTTGAGCACCTGACGCGCGCGATCGCCCTTGCCCGCGCCGGCATTTTGCGCCGTGAGCGCGCTGACGGTGGCGTCCATGGAGCTCGGCACAATGAATAAAAAGCTGATCATCTTTTCGACCAGGCCCACGGCGGCGGCGTCGACGAGCCCTCGGTGGTTGGCGATGACGGTGATAAACATAAACGCCACCTGGATGCAGCCGTCCTGTACGGCCACGGGCACGCCGATCTTAAGGATGCTGCCGAGCACCTCGGGCTGGGGGCGCAGGTCGCTGCGCTTTACGTGGATGTTCGTGCGGCGGCTCTTGAGCCACACGAGCGCGAGGGCAACGCTGGCTGTCTGCGCGGTCACCGTGCCGAGCGCCGCGCCCACGGGGCCGAGCCCCATGTGGCCGATAAACAGAAAATCGAGTGCGATGTTGATGATGCATGCCACGCCAATCACGTACATGGGCGAGCGCGAATCGCCCAGCCCGCGAAAGATGGCCGAAAGAATGTTGTACGCGGCGATAAAGGGAATGCCGACAAAGCAGATGCGCAGGTAGGCGGCGGTGCCTTCGACCGCCTCGGCCGGCGTGCCAATGAGCGCCACGATCTGCGGGCACAGTGCGAGCAGGACAGCGGCCAGCACCACCGAGACACCCATAAAGAGCGTGATGGTGTTGCCGATGGCGGTCTCGGCGCGGTCGAAGCGGCGCGAGCCTACGGCGTGGCCGACGATGACCGTCGTTCCCATGGCCAGGCCCACGAGCGTCACGGTAATGATATAGAGCGTCTGCGCGCCATTACCCACGGCGGTGATGCCGGCGGCACCGCTGAACTGCCCCATCATGTACAGGTCGGCCATACCGTAGAGCATCTGCAAAAAGTACGAGAGCATATAAGGCAGGGCAAAGACCGCGATGGTCTTAAGGACATTGCCGCGTGTGAGGTCGTGTTCCATGGGCGGGGCTTTCTGGCTGGGTTTGTTTACGTACCAGTGTAGTGAAAACCCTACAACGATTGTAGAGTCAAGGTTTGTGTTGACACCGAAGCGAAAAAGTCTCGCGCACCATTATTCCGAGTGAATATGGACACACGTCACGAGAACTCGCCGCCGTCGCTAACCTTGCAGAAAACGATTTCGGAATACTTGACACCATTATTCGGCGCGCAATAATACGTGCGTTTGCGAACAACGTTTGATGGGGGTTGAACCTGCGTGCGCAATCTCAAAATACTGTTTTCCTATCTAGGGGCATACCGTCGCGATGCCATCCTCGGCGTGTTCTTTGTGTCGGTCGAGACGGTGTTCGAGCTGTTTATCCCGGTCATCATGGCCAACATCATCGATGTGGGCGTGCCTGCGGGTGATATCAACTACATGCTGCTGCAGGGCGCGTACATGTTGGTGTGCGCTGCGCTTTCGCTGGTACTGGGCTTGGGTTATGCCCGCACGTCCGCCCGCGTTGCCTCGGGCCTAGGCGCTAACCTGCGCGAGGCCGAGTACAAAAAGATTCAGACGCCCGCTTTTGGTAACCTGGACAACTACGACGCCAGCTCGCTCGTCACCCGCATGACCACGGACATCACCGTTATCCAAAATGCTGTGGGCAACGGCTTTCGCCCTATGGTGCGCGGCCCGGTGACGCTTATCGTCGGCCTTATCTACGCGCTGATGCTGTCGCGCCCGCTCGCCACCGTCTTTGCGATCATCTTGCCCGTGCTGGCAATCGTACTGGGCGTCATCACCTATCGCGTCAGTCCGCTCTACCGCCAACTCCAGACCTCGATGGACCACCTCAACGGCGTGGTACAGGAAGACCTCACCGCCGTGCGTGCCGTCAAGGCCTACGTTCGTACCGAGCACGAGGAGGCCAAGTTCGACGCAGTCAATACCGAGCTTGCGCGCACTGCGACAAAGACCTTTGGCAGCGCGGTGCTCAACCTGCCGGTGTTTCAGCTGTCGATGTACGTGGCTGCGCTCTCCATCCTGTGGATTGGCGGCCGCATGATTCTCGCCGGCAAGCTGGGCGTGGGCTCGCTCACGGGCTTTATGAGCTACGTGCTGCTGATCATGAATTCGCTCATGATGATTTCCAACGTGTTTTTGCTGCTCACGCGCGCTCTTACGAGTGTGGGCCGTATCGCAGAGGTGCTCGATGAGGAGCCCTTTATCGCCAACCCCGCGGGAGACCTCGCGATTGCGGCGCCAGCGGACGGCAGTATCGAGTTTCGCGATGTTTCCTTTAAATACCGCGCGGATGCAGCCGAGGATGTGCTCGAGCATATCGACCTTCGCATCGAGAGCGGCTCGACGGTGGGCATCCTCGGCGGCACGGGCTCGGGCAAGAGCTCACTTGTGCAGCTGATTGCGCGCCTGTACGACGCTACCGAGGGCGCCGTGCTTGTGGGCGGACGTGACGTGCGTGACTACGACCTCGCGACCCTACGCGACGCCGTGGGCATTGTGCTGCAAAAGAACGTGCTGTTTACGGGCACCGTGCGCGAGAATCTGCAGTGGGGCAATCCGCAGGCGTCGGACGAGGAGCTCCTCGCGGCTTGCCGCGCGGCGTGCGTGGACGAGTTCCTTGATCGCATCGGCGGGCTGGACGGCGAGTTGGGTCAAGGCGGCGCCGGTGTCTCGGGTGGCCAGAAGCAACGCCTGTGCATCGCGCGCACGCTGCTCAAGCATCCGCGCGTGCTCATTTTTGACGACTCCACCAGCGCGGTCGATATGGCGACCGACGCAAAGATTCGCGAGCACATCGCTCGGATTCCCGATACGACCGTGCTCATCATCGCCCAGCGCATCGCGAGCGTCATGGATGCCGATCGCATTGTGGTGCTGGACGACGGTCGTGTCCACGGCGTGGGCACGCACGAGGAACTGCTAGCGGGCGACAACATATACCAGGAGATTTACGCCTCGCAGATGGAGTTTGCGGGGAACGTGGACGCCGGCGCCGGCAGCGACGATGGCTGCGCGAATGATCCGTTTTCCTCCGTCCCTGGCGGATCGCCCTTG
This sequence comes from Collinsella aerofaciens, assembly GCA_048501115.1. Classification (GTDB taxonomy): domain Bacteria; phylum Actinomycetota; class Coriobacteriia; order Coriobacteriales; family Coriobacteriaceae; genus Collinsella; species Collinsella aerofaciens_CD. Next base: position 152,098 of record DBFRZS010000046.1, read on the forward strand.
GAAGGGGGTGAGCGCCATGCCTAAGACCGCAGCCCAAGCACGCCCGGCCGACCTCAAGCGCACTGTGCGCCGCCTGCTCTCCTACATGGGGCATGCCAAGTTCTCGTTGCTCGCGGTGGGCGTGCTCGCCTCCGTCGCCGCCATCGCGAGCCTCGCCGGCACCTACATGGTGCGCCCCATCGTTAACGGTTTGGCTACGGGCGGGGAGGAACTGCTCGCCAAGCAGGTCATCCTGACGGCGATCATCTACGCCGCGGGCGTGCTTTCGGCCCTGGGCTACTCGCAGATCATGGTGCGCGCGGCCCAACGCGTGGTGTCCGATATTCGCCGCGACCTGTTCGCGCACATCCAGACGCTGCCGCTCAGTTATTTTGACAGCACGCGCTCGGGCGACATCATGAGTTTTTTCACCAACGACGTCGACACCGTCTCCGAGGCGCTTAACAACAGCTTTGCCAACGTGATTCAGGCCGCCATTCAGGTTGTGGGCACCACGGCTATGCTCATCATCCTTAACTGGCAGCTCACGATTATCACACTCGTGTGCGATGCGGCCATTGTGCTGTATGCGCGCTACTCGGGCGCGCGCTCTAAGCGTTTCTTTGCTGCCCAGCAGGCATCGCTTGGCGACCTGGACGGATATATCGAAGAAATGGTCTCGGGCCAAAAGGTCATCAAGGTCTTTAACCGTGAGGCAGCGAATGTCGCCGGCTTCACCTGCCGCAACGACGAGCTTCGCCGCACCGGTACCGCCGCCGTGAGCTATGCCAACTCCATGGTGCCCATGACCGTCGTGATTGGCTACGTCAACTATGCCATCGTCGCCGTGGCGGGCGGCATGCTCTGCATCAAGGGGCTCGCCGATGTGGGCGCACTTGCAAGCTACCTGGTCTTTGTGCGCCAGGCCGCCATGCCCATCAACCAGTTTACGCAGCTCGGCAACTTCTTGCTCAACGCGTTGGCCGGTGCCGAGCGCCTGTTTGCGGCTATGGACCTTAAGCCCGAGGTGGACGAGGGCTGCGTGGAGCTGGTGCAGACGGGCGACGCCGCATGGGCGTGGAAGATTCCCGAGGGTCAGGGCGTGGGCGCGTACGGGCACTTGCATGATGTGGTTGCTGTTGATGAGTCGGGCCGCGCGGTGGCTGCCGACGGCACCGAGCTCATGTGCGGCTTGGTCCCGCTTGCCGGCGACGTGCGCTTCCATGCCGTGGATTTTTCCTACGTGCCGGGCACCCGTGTGCTCATGGATCTCAACCTGTTTGCCAAGCCGGGGCAAAAGATCGCGTTTGTGGGCTCCACGGGCGCCGGAAAGACGACCATCACCAACCTCATCAACCGCTTCTACGAGGTCGATGACGGCGAGATCACGTACGACGGCATCGACGTCAAGCACATTGCCAAGGCCAGCCTGCGCGGATCGCTCGGCATTGTGCTGCAGGACACGCACCTGTTTAGCGGCACCATTGCGCAGAACATCCGCTTTGGCAAGCTCGACGCGACCGACGAGGAGGTACGCGCCGCTGCCGAGGCCGCCTGCGCCGACTCGTTTATCCGCCGCCTGCCGCGGGGCTACGACACACCGGTCACGGCCGACGGCGCCAACCTGTCGCAGGGTCAGCGTCAGCTGCTCGCCATCGCGCGCGTGGCCGTCGCCGACCCGCCGGTGCTCATCCTGGACGAAGCCACTTCGAGCATCGACACGCGTACCGAAAAGCTCATCGAACGCGGTATGGACCGCATCATGCGTGGACGCACCACGTTTATGATTGCGCACCGCCTGTCCACCGTCCGCGACGCCGATGCCATCATGGTCCTCGAACACGGCCGCATCATCGAGCGCGGCACGCACGAAGAACTGCTTGCCCAGCACGGCGAGTACTGGCAGCTGGCGCATGGCTTAAAAGAGCTGGATTAACCCGTTCGAGCACGATGCTTTGACCCCTCCGCGCCCCTCACCTCGCCTCAAACCATCACAACATTCGACGTTTTTTGCCAAAAACGGGAAAAGCATCGAATGTTGTGATGGTTTTTCTGCCACTCGACCGGGTGGAATCGCTTTCTTGCGCACGAAGGTGTGCGGACCCGTGGGCAGGGGAATAAGGTTGGTTATCCGACTCCATTGGAGGGCTCATGGACCTGCCGATCGTCCTGTCCCATAAGACTGCCTGGCTGTACCACAACGTGGCGCGCCCGTCCGAGCCGCTCTCGCGAGCAAGCAGCCTATACGATGAGGACTCGCTTGCTAACGAGGCGGAGCCGACCGCTGGCCTGCCCAAATTGGGGCTCGATGCCAAGGGGCTGAGGGCTTCAACGGCAGTTGGGATCGTTACCGACTATCTGGTCTCGCTTGGTATTCCACAAGAAGAGCTCGATCATATCGATACGCTCGTCAACTTCGATTTTGAGCGCTCGACGCCGGCTGGATTTAGGTGCCACGTGTTTGGGGCGCCGGTACCTCCAGGCCATCTTATCGAGGTGGCGGAGGGCCTTCTGGTGGTTGATGAGGCCATGTGCTTTGCCCAGGCGGGTTCGTGGATGAGCGAGCCCGAGCAGCTGGAGTATGGTTACGAAATCTGTGCCCGATACCATTTGAATCATCTGTCGACAGGCGATTATATCGAGATGGGGCAGAGGTATACCGTTGCCGATTTGATTGCTTATTGCAATGAGAACCGATCTCGTCAGGGGGCTATACGTGCGGCCGCCGTGCTCAAGCGCGTGCACGATGGCGCGCGGTCGCCCATGGAGACGGCCACCGCAATCATGGTCGTAGCAAAACGTTCCCAGGGAGGGCTGGGATACGCCAAGATCGAGCTCAACCATCGGGTCGATGTTCCCAGCGAGTTCAAGTATCTCGCAAAGGCCGGGTATTTCGAGATCGACGTATATGCGCCTGCGAGCGGTACGGGGATTGAATACAACGGCTCGGACCATCTTGATAAACAGCGCAGCGCGTTGGATGCGGAGCGTATGACCGTGCTGAGCGCGCTGGGCTTTAGGATAATCGTCCTCACCGGGACTCAGTTTGCCCACCAGCTGCAATTGCACCGGGCGATGAACGCCATCGCACTCGCTATGGGTCTCAAGTGCGACCGAAGCGAAGCGTTCCAAAAACGTCAAAACGACCTGCGAGAATTCGTGATTCGGCACTGGGACGGCGGCCTTTAGGGGCGCTTTGGTCCTTCTACGGGGCGCCGTGGGCAGGCAAACCATCACAACATTCGACGTTTTTCGCCAAAAACGGGAAAAGCATCGAATGTTGTGATGGCCTGTGCTGAGGATGGGCTTGGGAAGCCGGTCTTGCTCGAAGTGACCTGTCCTGTCGTACGGGTGTCGGCATGATTCTCTCGTGGGGTATTATGTTTTCCGAAGAATAAAACGCCGCGTGAGGGGAGGGCTGCGTGGACGGGCACGTGCAACATGACGGCTTTGGCCGCGATATCAACTACCTGCGCATTGCCGTTACCGATAAGTGCAATTTCCGCTGCATTTACTGCATGCCGGCCGATGGCGTGGCGCCCCGTGCACACGACGAGCTACTCAGTGCCGAGGAAATCGCCCGCTTTGTGCGCTTGGTAGCGGGGGAGGGCATTCGCCGCGTGCGCCTGACGGGTGGCGAGCCGCTGGTCAGCCGCCGTATCATCCCGCTCATTCGCGACATCCGCGCGATCCCGCAGATCGAGGACATCTCGCTTACCACCAATGGCGCCTTGCTGCCCAAGTTGGCGCCGCAGCTCAAAGATGCCGGGCTTAACCGCGTCAACATCTCGCTCGACACGCTCGACCCTACGCTCTTTGGAAAGATCACGCGCTTGGGTCGACTCGAGCAGACCATGGCGGGCATCGACGCAGCGCTGGCTTGGGGCTTTGAGCCCGTTAAGGTCAACTGCGTTGTTGTGCGCCGGCTCAACCAGGATGTGGCGGCCCTCGCGCGGCTCACGCTCGACCGTCCCATCCACCTGCGCTTTATCGAATACATGCCCATTGGCGACGAGCACACGAGCTCGCATTGCGCTGTGGACCCGCATGCTCCCGCGCTCAATCCCGAGCTGTGGGACGCGAGCGATACCGTGCCGAGCGACGAGCTGCGGGCGCGCATCAATGCCGGGGCCGCCGCGGTGGGACTGGGCGAGCTCGAGCCGCTCGACATCAACGACGCTCCTGCCGGCGCGGGCCCTGCGCGCTATTGGCGCTTTCCGGGCGCGGCGGGAACGGTCGGCTTTATTAGCGCCATGTCCAACCATTTTTGTGCGAATTGCAACCGCCTGCGCCTGACGGCCGATGGCAACGTGCGTCCGTGCCTGTTTAGCGATGCCGAGTATTCGGTGCGTGAGGCGTTGCGCCGTGGTGATGATATGCAGGTACTTTCGATTTGGCGCGATGCCGTCGCCCACAAACCGCAGGAACACGCGATAATTGAGGGCACGCAACGATTTATGTCCCAAATCGGAGGATGATCATATGGCCAAGAGCAGGTACGCCGATGCCACCAAGGCCGCTCGTAGGGCCGCGATGTCTGCCCACAAAGCCACGGCTGCGGCGAATGCTGACAGCGCCGACGTGTCCGCGCAGCCGTCTGCCAGCGCTGCCACCGAGCCCGCCCGCGACGCCTGTCGCGACGAGCTGACGCACGTGGACGCCAAGGGCGAGGTGCGCATGGTCGACGTGTCTGACAAGGCCGAGACCCATCGCATCGCCATCGCCGAGGGCACCATCCTCATGCACCCCGAGACGCAGGCCATGGTGCTGCAGGACCGCGCCAAAAAGGGCGACGTACTTGCCTGCGCGCGCGTGGCGGGCATTATGGCCATCAAGCGCACGAGCGACATCATCCCCATGTGCCATCCGTTGCTCATTACCAAGAGCAAGTGCGACATTGCACCCATCGCTTCGTCGGGGACGCCGGCCGAGGACGTGCCCGAGGGCTGGGCGCCGGCGCGCGTGGACGGACAGGTTGGCTTTCACGTGCTGGTCACGGCGGGCGTGACGGGCAAGACGGGCATCGAGATGGAGGCGTTGACCGGCGCGAGTGCCGCGTGTCTGACCATCTACGACATGTGCAAGGCCGTCGATCGCGGCATGGAGATCGTTGACGTGCGCCTGCTGCACAAGGAGGGCGGCCGCTCGGGCGTGTGGGATCGTGCAGAGCGTCAGGCCGCTGCCGTTGAGCCCGTGGCCGCTGACGGTGCCGCGCCCGCAAGCGCACCCGTCGCCGTCGCGTCCGCAGCTCCGACACCGGCCGTCCCCGCGATCGCGTTTATCGGCTACCAAAACTCGGGCAAGACCACACTCGTCGAGAAGGTCATTGCCGAGCTCACCCGCCGCGGCCTGCGCGTGGGTTCACTCAAGCATCACGGGCACCACGGCTTTGATATCGACGTGCCCGCTAAGGATACGTGGCGCCATCACCAGGCCGGATCTAAGCACGTGGGGCTCATCTGCGCCACGCGCTGGGCGGAGTACGCCGACACGCGCGAGGAGGACGAGATGCCCGCGCGTGAGCTGCTGTCGCGCTACAACGATGTCGACGTGGTGATCATCGAGGGCTACAAGACCGAGGGCTTCGACAACATCGTCGTCGCGCGATCGGGTGTCGACCGTTTGCGCGGCAAGAGCTCGCTCGACCTGGTCGATGGCCACACGCTGGCCCTTGCCTGCAACGAGGCCCTGGCGCGTCAGGCCTTCGACGCCGGCTTTGCGACCCGAGCTATTAACATCAACGACGCCCGAGCCATCTGCGATCTCATCCAAGATCATCTTTAAGGCTTGGCGCTGCGCCGGCCCCAAGCACCCCATCTCGCCCCTCAAGCCGTCGCTCGCGTACCAAAGTACGCGTCGCTCCTCTTTCGGGGCGACCTGGGGCACTTGGAACCGGCTCGCTGCGCTGCCATAACATGCCAAAAAGGGACAGGTTTATTTTGGCAGGTTTTATCAGGGAAAACGTCATTACCACCACAAAGGGGCCAGGCTCCTTTGTGGTGGATTTTGCTTTGGTAGATGTGTGGGGCATGCCTTACAATCTACCAAGTAGTTCATGACGGGCGAAAACGGAGGGAAGGGGCTTGATGCGTCCTTAATGTTTCATGCGGATAGATTGATTTGGCAGACGGTGGCGAATGCCCGCCGTCCACATTCGTATGAAACAAGGAGCCTCCATGCTCACCCATCTTTTCTCAAAGCCTCAATCATCGCTGTCCATGCAGGCCAAGCGCCTGGTGGCGATGCGCTTTCTCATCTACACCGGTTTTCAGACCAGCTACTTTATCGGCGTTATCGGAACACTCACCTATGCAGACGATGCCTCGGTCGTGGCGACATCGCTGGCCGTCCTTTTTATGAACGTATTCGTGATCTTGGGATCCTTTGCGGGTGGCGCTGCGCTCGACGCCTGGGGCCCGCGCCGTCATTTCTTGCTGAGCATCGTGGGCACGCTGGCAACCGGCGCGGCGATCCTCGTTTTTGGCAGCGCGACCGGCATCGTCCTGCTCGGCGCGGTGCTCCTGGGCTTCGTGATGGGGTTTGCCCAGCCCATCGCTACGTCCTATCCAGCCTACCTCACCGATGATCCTCTCGAGCTCAAAGACATCAACTCCGCCATAGCCATGTTTTCAAACGTGAGTATCATCGTTGGCCCCACATTGGGCGGCTTTGTCGCGGCGGCTGCGTCGTCGCGCGCGGTGTTTGTGCTCATGATGCTCTTTACCGCATTGGCGCTCATTGCCGGCTGGGACTTTAGGCAAAGTGCAGGTCAGGCTGCCACACACGAAGGCAAACCCGCGATCGGCGACATCACATCGGATAAGGCCAGCCAAAGCTCCGACCCCAACACATCTTCCCGTGCAACCTTCGCGACTAGCATCAAGACAGTCTTCGCCAACAGCGTCCTCGCCCTGCTGTTCTGCATTATTTTCCTTTCGAACTTTGGCTACGGTGCCTTCGATCCACTGGAGTCGTTCTTCTACCGCGATGTTCTGCATGTCGGTGTTGAGTGGATGGGCTGGCTTTCGTCGGCCTCGGGCGTGGGCGCGGTGCTGGGTGCCGTTATTGCGCTCCGTTTGCCGCCGCACTTGGTTAACCTTAAAACCCTGCTCGTGGCACTTATGTCCGTGGGCCTGGGAAGCCTGCTCTATGTGGGGACGCCGTACGTGGGTGTGGCCCTTGTCGGCCAGGTCGCCCTGGGCATAGCATGGGGTGTCGTCAACCCGCTCCACAACACCATCGTGCAGACGACGGCGCCGCTCGAGCAGCTCGGCCGTGTGAACTCGGTCATGGGCTTTGGCAATATGTTCGCCGGCGTGGCCCCGCTTGCGATTGCCCCGTGGCTGGCGGCGACGTTTGGCGTGCAGCAGACGCTCGTTGGTGCGGGCATGGTCGTGACGGCGGTTCCCGCGACGCTGCTGCTGTTTGGACGCCGACATTTTGATCGTGCCGCAAGGCAGTAAAAACCATCACAACATTCGATGAAAACCGCGATTTTGCCGAATAACGTCGAATGTTGTGATGGTTTGCGCCCCGGGCCGCCCTTCGGGTTCGGCCACCACAAAGGGGCCAGTGAACTGCCTCCCATTTCTTGGACATCGGGAAATGGGAGGTTTTCCATGAGTATAGACCTCAGGGTGAAGCACGACCTGGAGTCCAGGAGGCGGGCCGTCGAGCTCTTCGACGCCGGCGTCGGCTGCAAGCCGGCGGCC
>DBFRZS010000047.1:0-107374 GCA_048501115.1 Collinsella aerofaciens
GGACATGTCAGGAAACGAGGGCAGCCCTGTGGGCGCCAGCGGAATGTGGGGTCACCGCGCGGTCCGCATCTGATGGTGTCGACGTCAATGGTATACGGGTGCATCATCGACGTCTTCAATACAGAAAATATCAGTGCGGAATGTTTTGGGAGGTAGTCCAAACAGCCCCGGCTGGGGTCCTGTGTAGTCACCCTTTAGGCGGAACTCTCCTAATTATTTGGATGAGTCGTTTACTTACTTGTGCTGTTACCGTCTTCCCGCTGTTGTTGGGGTATGCTTTGTTCGTATGTAAACGTATGACATGTTGATGGGGGAGGGTGTTATGGCTCGCGAGAGTGCTCGTTCTAAGGATACGGCTAAGCCTGGCATCAAGGAAGTTGCAGCGGTGGCGGGGGTTTCGCCTACTACGGTATCTCGCGTGCTTAATAATCGCGGCTATATTAGCCAAGAGACCCGCGATAAGGTCCATGCCGCGATGAAGCGCATCAACTATACGCCCAACGATATCGCCCGTGCCATGCTCAACGGTCGCCTGAATCTTATCGGTATGATCGTCCCCTATGTCAGCAGTCCGTTTCATGCCCAAGTGGTTCAAGTCATTGAGCATACCCTGGCCGAAAACGGTTTTAAGATGCTGCTGTGCAATAGCGCCAATCGACCCGAGCTTGAGCGCTCTTATATCGACATGCTTCGACGCAATATGGTTGATGGCGTCATCGTCAACTCGCTTAATATCGGTGCCGAGGCGTATGCCGAGATGGGCTTGAGTCTGGTTGGTATCGACTGCGACCTTGGCGAAGCCTCTGTTCAGATTGCGAGCGACAGCTATAGCATCGGCGAACTTGCCACGCGTCGCCTGATCGATGACGGATGTTCACGCATCCTGTGCCTGCGCAGCAATAGCCGCATGCGCATGCCTGCCAATAAGCGTACCGATGCCTACCTCGATGTTGTTGAGCAGGCCGGTTTGCCCGCGCTTGTCCGTGAGGTCGAGTTCGTTAAGCCCGACGACGAAAAGAGCGCGGTCGTTGCGAAGATCCTCGATGAGAACCCCGATATTGACGGCATCTTTGCGGGAGACGACACGATGGCGGCTATCTGTCTTAACGTGATGAAGCAGCGCGGCTTGAGCGCTCCGGATGATATTAAGGTCGTGGGCGCGGATGGTGCCCGCCGCACTATGACGTTTATGCCTGACTTAACAACCGTACGCCAAGATATCGATCGCATCGGTGAGCTCGCGGCGCAATCCATCGTCGCTCTTGTTAACGGCGAAAAGCCCGAATCGAATATCAAGCTCCCCGTTGAACTCATTGAGGGTAAAACCGCGTAGTTCATCCCGTGCCAAAAGAATTCCTCAAACGCCTCTGATGACCGTTCGCCGGCATATGTCAACCGTTTGCCGACGACTGGAACTGCGAAAAGATGTATTGGTGTGAAAACGTTTGACATATGAAAACGATTGACATATCTTGCAGTTGTACCGAGTTAGTATCTCGTGAGAAAGGAAGTCTCGGATGCACAAGGTGTATTACCAGCCTGAGGGAATTTGGGTAGGCGACATCATGCCGTACGGCGAGGACGGCACGTTCTATCTCTATCACCAGCGTGACACGCGTAACCCCGGACCTTTCGGAGAGCCGTTTGGCTGGGCACTCGCTACGACCAAGGACTTCGTCAATTACAAAGACTTTGGCGAGAGCCTTGAGCGTGGCGGCGACGAGGAAGTCGACCAGTATGTTTATGCCGGCACGGTGTTTAAGGTGGGCGACAAGTACCATGCGCTCTACACTGGTTGCAATCGCGATAAGGTCAAGGCACGCTTGATGAAGCAGGTTCTTCTTCACGCAACGAGTGACGACGCCGTCAAGTGGGAGAAGAACATTGCCGAGACGCTGCTTCCGCCCCAGGAGGGTTACGATGACCGCAACTGGCGCGATCCCTTTGTGCTTTGGGATGAGGAGAACGAAGAGTACATGCTCATCCTCGGCACGCGTGTGGGCGAGGACAAGCGTCTGATGACCGGTCGTCTGGTCAAGTTCACCTCCAAGGACCTGGATACCTGGGAGTTCCAGGGCGACTGGTGGAATCCGGGCCTGTACACCATGTTCGAGATGCCTGATCTCTTTAAGATGGGCGACTGGTGGTATCTGGTGTTCTCCGAGTACAGTGATGGCAACAAGACCCGTTACCGCATGTCTCGCTCTATCAACGGTCCTTGGATCACTCCTGCGGACGATTCCTTCGATGGCCGCGCGTACTATGCCGCGCGTACCGCATTTGATGGCGAGCGCCGCGTTCTCTTTGGTTGGGTTCCTACGCGTGACGAGGGCGGTGACCCCAGCTCTTACCTGTGGGGTGGCACCTTTATGCCTCTCGAGATCGTTCAGCGTGCTGACGGAACGCTCGGCACCAAGCTCCCCGACAGCATGCTTGGCGCCTTTGGCGAGGCTAAGGCAGTCGAGGCCTTTGAGCTTTCCTGCGAGTCGGGCAAGGTCGAGCAGGTGCTCGCCGCGGATGCCGGTTCCACCTATATGCTCGATGCCGACATCGAGCTCGCCGGTGACGCTGCCGGCTTCTCGGTGAAGCTTGCCGAGGACGCCGAGTCCGGTCTTGCCTATGAGTTCCGCGCCAACCTGCGTGAGGGCAAGCTCGAGTTTACGGCGGCCCCCCAGTATCCGTGGTTCCAGGTCAACAACATGGGCCTCGAGCGTCCGTTGTTCTTTAAGGGCGAGGGCACTCATCATGTGCGCCTGGTCGTTGACGACGATATCGCGACCATCTTTGTCGATGATGTTGCGCTTAACGCGCGCTTCTGCAATAAGCAGGGCCAGGGTGTGGCGCTTACCGTCACCGACGGTGCGCTCAAGTGCGCAAACGCAACGATCGCGTCTCTGTAGCGGCAACGAACCGTTTTATGATTTAGAAAAGGAATGGAGAGGAACATGGACTACAAGGCAGTGTCCCAGCAAGTCGTCGACAACGTCGGCGGACTGGAGAACATCGAGGGCGCCACGCATTGCGTGACCCGTCTGCGTCTGGTGCTCAAGGATACGAGCAAATACAACAAGGCCGAGCTCGAGAACATCGATGGCGTCAAGGGCGTGCTGTACAACAGCGGCCAGCTCATGATCATCTTCGGTACCGGTACCGTCAACAAGGTTTACGATGAGTTTATGGCTCTGACGGGCGTTAAGGAGATCAGTGCTTCCGAGGTCAAGGGCGCCGAGGCGGACAAGAAGGGCAAGTTCTTCTCGGTCCTCAAGGTATTCTCGGACATCTTTATCCCCATCATTCCCGCCTTCGTCGGCGCTGCAATCATCATCGGCCTTAAGTCGCTGATCGTTGCCAACGGCCTCTTTGGCATGGAGGGCAGCCTCGCCGATCACAGCGAGTTCCTCAAGAACCTCGCAAGCTTCTTTGCCATTATCGCCACCACGTTCGACTACCTGCCTGTCCTGGTTATGTACAGCGCGGTCAAGCGTTTTGGCGGTAACCCGATCCTGGGCATCCTCGTCGGTATCGTCATGGTTCACCCGAGCCTTATGAACCGCAACACGTTCGTTATGGACCCGACGGGTGCTGAGTACTGGAACTTCGGTCCGCTATCCATTCCCATGGTTGCTTTCCAGGGCGGTGTGTTCCCCGCAATCCTGACTGCCTGGTTTATGGCCAAGGTCGAGAAGATTGCCCAGAAGTACATCCCCGAGGTCGTTTCGTTCGTCTTTGTCCCGACCGTTACCCTGATTCTTGCTAACGTTGCCCTGTTCACCGTGTTCGGCCCGCTCGGCAACCTGATCGGTGACGTCCTCGCCGGCGTAATCGATATCCTGTACAACAGGATGGGCGTCTTTGGTGCCTTTGTCTTCGCCGCGTTCCTGCAGCCGCTCGTCGTTACCGGTACGCATCAGTTCATCCAGGGTATCGAGGCAAACCTTGTTGCCACGACTGGCTTCAACTACATCCAGGCCATCTGGTCGGTTTCCATCATCGCCCAGGGCGGCGGCGCCATCGGTATGTACCTCATTCACAAGAAGCACTCCAAAGAGCGCAACATCTGCATGTCGTCCTTTATCCCGACGCTGGTCGGAATCTCCGAGCCCGCTATCTTTGCTGCAAACATGCGCTATTCGATCATTCCGTTCATCTGCGCATGCATCGGTGCAGGCTGCGGCGGTGCCTTCGTCAAGCTCTTTGAGGTGCGCGCTATCGGTCAGGGTCTGACCGGCGTGCTTGGCCTGCTCATCGTTACGCCCGAGACCCTCGTGTGGTATGTGGCTGGCAATCTCATCGCCTTTATCGTGCCGATCGTCTTGATCTTTGCCTACAACAAGGCAAAGGGCGTGCCGACCACCGATGAAGAGGGCGCTGGCGCTGGCTTCGACGTTAGCTTCTAGTTGAGCCGTTCAGTGTAATCTGAGGATAAGTCCATTTGAGGAAGGGCGTTCGACTCGTGTGAGTCGAGCGTCCTTCCCCATAGACGAGAAAGTCAACGGCGATGTTAAATCAAAAAAACAAGGTGACACGCGCGGACTATGAGCAGTGGCGAGCTGGACAGGATGAGACGGCGGCTCGCATCGCGTCCGACCCCGATAGGCTTCTGTTCCATGTGGAGCCTGAGCTTGGCTGGCTCAACGACCCCAACGGTTTGGTTCAGATTGGTGATACGTATCACATCTATCATCAATACGATCCGTTCGATGCTGCGCATGGCGGTCCAGTGCTTTGGAACCATCTGACGACAAAGGATTTTGTGACGTACGAGAATCACGGCCCCGTGCTGTTCCCCGATTCCGATTTGGATTCGAGCGGAGCGTATTCTGGTTCTGCCTTTGTACGTGATGGCAAGATTCACTACTTCTATACCGGCAACGTCAAGCATTTTGACCGCGATGATTACGACTACGTGTTGACGGGCCGTGAGCAAAACCAGATTCATATGGTTGCCGAGAATCCCGACGAATTGGGCGAGAAGCGCATGGCTGTTGGACCAGTCGATTACCCCGACGATATCGGTACGCACGTGCGCGACCCCAAGATCCTTGAGCACGATGGTATCTACTACATGGTTCTGGGCGCTCGTACGAAAGACGACCGTGGCTGCGTGCTTGTCTATACTTCGCGTGATTTAGGGGTCTGGAGCTATGCGACGCGCATTGAGCTGGGCGAGAAGTTTGGCTTTATGTGGGAGTGCCCTGATCTGTTTGAGCTTGATGGCGAGCTTATTCTCGTTTGCTGTCCGCAGGGTGTGCCTGCCGATGGTTGGCGTTACCGCAATCCGCATCAGTGCGTGTGGTTCCCCATCGAGGCCGATTGGGAGGCGCCGAGCTTTAAAATCGTCGGGAAGGGCATGCCCCCGATGGTCGATGCCGGTTTTGATTTCTATGCTCCGCAGTCCTTTGAGGATGCTGCAGGCCGGCGATTGATGATCGGATGGTCGGGTTGCCCCGATGCGACGGCGGAAAACCCGACGGTGGCGCGCGGGTGGCAGTGCGCGTTGACGGTGCCGCGAGAGCTGAGCATGCGCGATGGTAAGCTCTGCCAGCAGCCGGCGCACGAGATTGAGAGGATGCGCGGCGACTGCGTTCGCACGACAGGCGGTGAAACCGTTGAGGAGCCGGGCCGCCTGTTTGATGTCGTGGTTTCCTGCGAGGGAGCCAAGATGATCGAGCTCGAAATCCGCAAGGGTGTCTTTGTGCGTTATACGGACGGGATGCTTACCCTCGATATGGGCGACGAAGGCTATGGACGCGACCAGAGGTCGATCGAGCTCGGCGAACTTCGCGACCTGCGCGTGCTTTCGGACACTACGATGGTCGAGATTTTTGCCAACGGTGGCGAGGCGGCACTTACGAGCCGTACCTATTCGCCGGCGGTTCCGGCGATGGAGCTGCACACCGAGGGTGCGGCGTCGATGGATTTCTACCGCCTCGCTCATTAACCGTGCATGGAGCACGATTGGACTTGTTGGGCGGAATGTGTCGCAGTTGCCGCGGCCAGCTACCGCTTATCGCGTATAGCGACCGTTTGCGGAATAAGTAACACTCCTTAATAAACCGTGTAGAATCTCAGATAAGCACGGAGTTTTCCAGGGAGACGCTGTCCTTTGTTGTGTGCAAGGGACGGCGTCTCTTTGGCGCTTGGACGCCGTTCTGCAGCAGGACGGTGGACGTGCGTCACATATTAAAAAGCCAACGTCGAGATGGGTCGTGATGATAATGGGCAAGTACGTAATCGTGGTTGAGTCTGGGTCGGATGTGACGCCGGAGCTCTGCGAGCGCTACGGCATCGTGCGCGTGCCTATGCATGTCACGATTGGTGACGAGACCGTCGAGGACGGCTCGATCGATCCGCTCGAGATTTATTCGCGCTGCAACGAGTTTGGCGTGATGCCCAAGACCAGTGGCTGCGCGCCGGCGGATTTTGCTCACGTGTACGACCGCATTCACGCTGAGCAGCCCGACGCGACTATTCTGCATCTCGCGTATTCCGAGGCAACGACCTGCTCCCATCAATCATCGAAGATCGCCGCCAAGGGTCGCGACTACGTCTACTCCATGGACACGCGTTTTGTCTCGGTGGGCCAGTCGCTCGTTGTCGTCGAGACTGCCAAATACATCGAGGCTCACCCCGATGCCACCGTCGACGAGATCTTTGCATTTACGAACTCCGTCATGGACCGTGTGCTGCTGGGCTTTGTTCCTACCGACCTAGCCTTCCTTAAGGCAGGCGGTCGTCTGTCCAACGTGGCATTCCTTGGCGCCCACCTGCTCAAGATTAAGCCCTGCATTGAGGTGACGGGCGGCAAGTTCGTGGCAACCAAGAAGTTCCGCGGCTCTATGCTCAAATGCGCCCGCGCCTTTATTGACCACATGGTTGCGAAGGGCGAGATTGACTACTCGCACATTGGCCTGGCGTATTCGGTGGGCCTTTCCCAGGAGCTGCGCGATGACATGGAGGTCTATGCGCATGATCTGGGCTTTAAGGACGTTACCTGGACTCAGGTCGGCGGCGTCATCTCGAGCCATTGCGGCCCGACCGCCTTCGGTGCGGTGCTCACGCTTAAGGCGTAAAGGCCGCAGGCGAGCGTTCTTCAGCCTGACATCTCGACGTAGCCCCCAGCCATGGTGATGGGGGATAGATTAAAACGTGCCGTTCTAGTCCGAGACGTTTAAACGCAAACGCATGGGCTAGAATGACTCTGGCATTTTAATTGGTTGCATCCAAGGAGAGGCAAGGTAGCGCGAATGGCAGAAATGACGCTTGAGGGTGTGGACGCTCGTCCCGAGGACTCTGCGTTTGCCCTTGGCCGCGTGCATTCGATCGAGACGATGGGAACGGTCGACGGACCCGGCATCCGCTTTGTGGTGTTTGTTCAGGGCTGTCCCATGCGCTGCGCGTATTGCCACAATCCCGATACCTGGTCGGTCAACGGCGGCACCATGGTGACCGTCGAACACCTGATGGATGAGTTCCAGAGTAACCACGAGTTCTATCGCAGCGGTGGCATTACGGTGTCCGGCGGCGAGCCGCTCCTGCAGCCCGAGTTTTTGGCCGATCTGTTTCGTGCTATGCATAACAACCCCGATGGCCGTGTACATACCTGCCTAGATAGCTGTGGCTATGCATTTGACCCCAACCACCCCGAGAAGTTCGATGCCGTGCTCAACGAGACCGACATGGTACTGCTCGATATTAAGCATGCCGACCCGGTCGAGCATAAAAAGCTGACCGGTTGCGATCCCGCACGCATCTTGGCGTTCGGCGATGAACTTGCACGTCGCAAGATCAAGGTCGTTATCCGCCACGTGGTGGTGCCGGGCATTACCGACACGGTGGAGGAGTGCGAGAAGCTCGGTCGCCTCATCGCTCCATGGCACAACGTGGTGGGCCTGGAAATGCTGCCGTATCACACGATGGGTGTCGTCAAGTACGAGCAACTGGGCATTCCCTATAAGCTTGAGGGCGTACCTCAGATGGATACCGCGCGCATGCCCGAGCTGCGCAATGCCGTTATGGCCGGTATGAAAAAGCGCCGTGCGGAGCTCAGGTCGGCCATCGGCTAACAAGCCATTTTTGCCCCTTTATGATACCCGAGCTGTACTGGCCTAACGGCTTGGTGCTGACACGGTTGAGCCAAAATGCTGGTACCATACCGTGGATAAGCAATTTGCACGGATTTGGGGGATGGCATGGCAACCATCGCGATCATAGGCGCACTCGAAAAAGAGGTTGCGCAGATTAAGGAAGAGCTGAGTGGCACGCATGAGTCGCAGGAGGCGGGCTTGACCGTTGTGAACGGTGGGCTTTCGGGTCTGACAGTAGTCGCCACGACGGCAGGCATGGGGACCGTGAACGCCGCTGCCGCAACGCAGCATCTCATCAGCAAATACGCCCCGCAGGCTGTTGTGTTTTCGGGCATTGCGGGCGGTTTGAACCCCAAGCTCCATATCGACGACGTGGTCATTGGCAAACGCCTACGCTATCTGGATACCGATACCGCGCTTATCGCCGAGTCCGCACCGGGGCTCGAGGAGTTTGGCTCGACGCCCGCGCTGGTCGATATTGCCGCCGACGTGCTTGCTGAGCGTGGGTTTGTTGACGCTTCGACAAATGCAGTCGCTTCGAATGAGGGCACCAAGCAGTTCCTGGTCGGCACGATTGCCACGGGTAACCGCTTTGTGACGGGCGCCACCATGCGCAACGACGCTATCGAGGCGACGCATGCCGATTGTGTCGGCATGGAGGGCGCGGCAATTGCCCATGTCGCAACCAAAAATGGTGTCGATTGCCTGGTGTTGCGCGCTATCAGCGATAATTGTGACGAGGCGTACGATGCAATTTGCGAGCGCGAGTTCGATCTGTTCGAGTACGCGCGTGTCGCAAGTGACATCACGCTCGATATCGTCCGCCGCATTGCCGCTGCGCAATAGCGCGTCTATTTGTAAGAACCTACGACCAAGGAGTGTCCATGGCCGATTCCATTAACTATCAGCTTGCCAAGTTCGTTGCCAGTTACGGCAAGGTTTCGCAGATTCCCGAGTCCACCTGCCCTGAGGTGAGCTTCGTCGGCCGCTCCAACGTGGGCAAGTCCTCCATCATGAACAAGCTATTTGGCCGCAAGAACCTGGTCAAGGTTTCGAGCACGCCGGGCAAGACGAGCAACATCAATTTCTTCGAGGCCGACGACGTGCATTTCGTGGACCTGCCGGGCTACGGTTTCGCCCGTCGCTCCAAGGCCGAGCGCGACCGCTGGGCCGAGCTTATCGGCGACTTTTTCGACTCCGAGCGCAGCTTTAACTTGGTCGTCTCGTTGGTGGACATTCGTCACGACCCCAGCAAGCTCGACCACGACATGATCGACTACCTACAGGGCAACGAGTTCAACTTTATCGTCTGCCTCACCAAGGCTGACAAGCTCAGCCGCACCCAGCAGGCCCGCCAGGCAGCAGCCATCAAAAAGCAGCTCAACGTCCCGGCCGAAAACGTAATCATCACAAGCTCCCAGACCGGCGTGGGTATCGACGAGCTCAAAAAGCGCATCGCCGAGGCCTGCCTCTAGTCAGGGTTAAACCGTCAAAAGCCCCCGTTCATATCACCCCAGTGATAGTTATTGGTAAACTATCACTGGGGTGATATTTTTTAGGAGGTCGATATGGAGCTTTGGCACGGGTCGGAGGTTGTTGTCGAGCATCCATCGTTGGATAAATGCAGGCAATTCAATGACTATGGGCGCGGGTTTTATTGCACACCGCATGAGGAAATGGCAATGGAGTGGGCATGTCGGACCGAGTCTGATGGCATTGCCAATCGATATGAGCTTGATTTAGATGGCCTTGCGATTTTGGATTTGGAATCAGGTGAGTTCTCGATTCTCAACTGGCTTGCAATTCTGGCGAATAACAGAGAGTTCAATGTTTCAACGCCAGTAGCACGCGAGGGGCTTCGTTATCTGCTGGATAACTGCCTGATTGATATTTCTCCCTATGACGTTATTCGAGGCTATCGTGCAGACGATTCCTATTTCTCGTTTGCAAGACAGTTCGTCAACGGCATGATCTCGCTCAGGCAATTGCAGCGCATTATGTTTTTGGGGGATTTGGGCATTCAATATGCGCTTATGAGTGAGCGTGCGTTCTCGGCGATTAAGTTCCGAGATTGGAAGCAGGCCTCGGGAGCTGAGTTTTATCCCAAACGATTTGAGCGAGAACAGAACGCTCGACGAAAGTACCTGGATACGGTAAACGGATTTGACTCTGATGGTGTCGACATTAGGGATTTGATGGCAGGGAGGGTTGATTTAAATGATCCAAGAGTTAACGGATTGTGGGCCGAGTAGGACATACCCCGTCTACTACCTCGAGGATGCAATGAACAACCTCGGCGACTGCTTCGACTATGCCGTCAATGACTATGGAGCAGAAGGATCGGAAGTTGCTGAACTCTTTTGCCTGAGCGGGGTTGCTCGAGAGTTTGAGCGCGGCAATGCATGGGTAGTGTCGGGAAAATCTGGTGTTGAGCTGTTCGCACTTATCGCCGAAAGGTCCGGCTATCAATCAAGGCCGATGCCAAATCGAACCTACCGATTCGAAAAGACACCGGAATATTGGACAGGCTGGATATTGGCATACCTTCAGTGGCGCCTAGGAGAGTCTTTCGAAGATTTGCTGTATGTCGTTCCATTCGATGTGCTACGCAGTCTGTACTACCCCTGGCACGAAGCCTCGGAGGAACGCGTGGCTCGCCTCGTCTGCGATATGGCGAAAAAAGCGTCCAGGCAAACCAAACTTGCGTTAGTAAGAAAGAGGCTCAAGAAAACCCAACAAGACCTGGCATACGAATCGGGTGTGTCACTCCGCTCAATCCAAATGTACGAGCAGCGCCAGAGAAACATCAATGAAGCTTCGGTTACAAGCGTAAGAGCCATAGCAAAAGCCCTCCACTGCAACATCGAGGACCTCCTAGAACCAGTCTTCGAATACAAAGAAACCAGCGCTGCCTAAACCAAGCACACAGCCGAAGCCCATCTAAAGAACATGCTTCACACCAGCAAGGGCTCCTATCAATAAAAGGCCAAACTATCAGCCCGGCGCTTTTACAGAACGTAGGTCCCTGTAGCCGCCGCCAGTGAAGTTAACATAGGGGAGGTCAGGGGCTTTGCTCCCAAATCTTTCCGCAGGACGGCAGGACCCCCGCCGCACGAAGTGCGCAGCGGGGGTCCTGCCATGTCCGAGGACGATTTGGGAGCAAAGCCCCTGACCTCCCCGGCGGGTATGCGGTACGGCGACTACAGGTATTCGATCTGGGCGCCCTCGGTGTCACACGTCAGAATGTGCGTGTCGCACTTGGGGAACTGCTCGCGCAGCTTGACCTGCAGGAACTTCGCTACGATGGTGTCGTCAGTCACGGCCATGAGGGTCGAGCCGGAGCCACTGATCCAGATGGTCTTGGCGCCTCCGTTAAGGCAGGTGTCGCGCACGGCGTTGTAGTCGGGGATGAGGCGGCGGCGATAGGGCTCCTGGATGCGGTCGTCATTGGCGGCGGCAATCAGGTCAAGGTCGCCGGTCTCCAGACCGCGCGTCATGCCAGCAATGCGGCCCATTTGCCATACGGCGGTGGAGAGTGGAATCTCCTGTGGCACAACCTTGCGGGCCTCGCTCGTATGCACCTCGTAGGGCGGAATCACGGTAATAAAACGCAAGCGATCGCTCACCTCGTAGCGCAGGCACTGGGGGAGCGAATCAGTCGGCGTAAAGGAGCAGACGGCGCCGCCCAGGATGGCGGGGGCGACGTTATCGGGATGGCCCTCGACCTCGGTGGCGATGCGGACGAGTTCGGCGCGGTCGACGGTGTGGCCTGTCAGCGCGGCGGCAGCCATGATGCCGGCGACGACGCAGGTGGAGCTGGAACCCAGGCCGCGGGCGACGGGGACGTCGGTCTGAATGTCGATAGCGACGGGGAAGGCCGGCTCGCCCCATGCGGCCAGCGCATCGACAAAGCTCACATAGACCAGGTTATTCTCGTTTTGGAACTCCTTGGGGCAGCCCGTGATGGTGAGCTTGTCGGCGCGCTCGAAGGTGAAGTGCGAGTAGAGGCCGACGGCCATGCCGAGGGTGTCGTAGCCGATGCCTAGGTTGGCGCTTGTTGCTGGGACGGTGATTTTGATCATGTGGGTCCTCCTGGCGTGCCTGGCTGTTTAGTTCGCTGCTCGGACAGTCCTGCGCAAGACGGAAAGCACATTAAGTGCTTTCCTTTGCGTGCGGAACTCACGACGAACTAAACAGCCAGGCACGCTGTGCGCGTTCGTCATCATCCCGAGGGTTATCTGATGAAAGAAGGTGCGCCGGCTTTCGCCGGCGCTTAATGAGGGATCTAGTTGGTGCTCATTCGTTTTGCTGCAGACTCGACGTAGCTTGCCATCTCATCGACATCGCAGACGTCTTCGAAGCGGACGGGCTTGGACTCGAGTTCGGCGAGCTGGGTCGGGGCGACCGTATTGGTGGCCTGCTCGAGTACACCCATGGCCTCAAAATCATCCTCGGGAACGTCGATGCCCAGAGCGTCGCAGCAGGCGCGCGGGAACTTGTAGGGGCTGGCGGTCGAAAGTAGCACGCGGGCCTTGGCGCCCTCGGCGGGGGCGACCTGCTCAAAGACGTGATAGCCGCAAGCGGTGTGCGGGTCGATCACGTAGCCGTTCGCGTCCCAACAGCTCTTGATGGCAGCGCGGACCTCGTCCTCGCTGGCCCAACCACATCCAAAGACGCTCTGGATCTTGGCCAGCAGGTCGGCGGGAACCTCGTAGCGACCAGTCTGTGTCAGCTGCTCCATAAGGCCAGCAACAAGCTCGCAGTCGCCATTGGACAGGAAGTACAGCATGCGCTCCAGGTTAGAGCTGATGAGGATGTCCATCGACGGCGAGATGGTCGTGAAGAACGGACGGTTGCGGTCGTAAACGCCGGTGGTCAGGAAGTCAGCCAGAACGTTGTTCTTGTCGCTCGCGACGATGAGCTTGGCGACGGGCAGACCCATGCGCTTGGCATAGTAGCCGGCCAGGATATCGCCAAAGTTGCCGGTCGGTACGCAGAACTCCACGGCGTCGCCGGGCTCGATGGCGCCGGCGCGCAGCAGCTGCGCATAGGCGGCAAAGTAGTAGACGACCTGCGGCACCAGGCGACCGACGTTGATCGAGTTGGCGCTTGAAAGCACCGTGCCGGCGGACTCAAGACGCTCGGCAAGCTCCTTATCGGCAAAGATGCGCTTGACGGCGCTCTGGGCATCATCGAAGTTGCCGCGGATGCCGCAGACGGCGACGTTGTCGCCCTCTTGCGTGGACATCTGCAGGTTCTGGACGCGGCTGACTTTGCCTTCGGGATAAAAGACGGTAATACCCGTGCCCGGAGCGTTGGCAAAACCGGCGAGTGCGGCCTTGCCGGTGTCGCCCGACGTGGCGGTGACGATCATGATGCGCTCGGCGCCGCCGTCCTTGGCGGAAGTGCGGGCCATCAGGCGGGGGAGCATCTGCAGGGCGACGTCCTTAAAGGCACTCGTGGGGCCGCCAAAGAGCTCCATCACATAGGTCTGAGGGGCGTCAGCGCCCGGCGCAGCGTCGAGTTTAACGAGCGGCGTAACCTCTTCACTCGCGAACGTGCCGCGGTATGCCCCGTCGACACACGCCGAAATTTCTTCGGCCGTGTAATCATTCAGTAACATTCCCAACACATCTTGAGCGATTTCAAAGTACGATTTATCTGCAAGCGAGCTGATATCGACCTGCTGGGTGCCGAGCTCGTCCGAGACAAACAAACCCCCGTCGGGAGCGATGCCGGTACGGATTGCCACCTTACTTGAGCACGATAAAGTGCGTCCTCGTGTACTATGATAAGTTCCCATATAACACTGCTCCTCGGATGCCTTGGTCCCAATCGGTGAAACCATGGTATCAGAGCGCGCAAAATAGGTTCGCAGAGGCTTTTTAGAAAGGTAACCTCCAGCCCATGATTAAGATTGCCAAGTTTGGCGGCTCGTCGGTCGCCGACGCCGAACACTTTAAGAAGATCAAGGCCATCGTCGATGCCGACCCGGCTCGCCGTTTTGTGGTGGTTTCTGCCTGCGGTCGCCGTTTTAAGGGCGACACCAAGGTGACCGACCTGCTCTACTTGGTCAACGCGCACGTCAAGTACCACGTGTCGTGTGAGGAGCTGCTCGAGGACATTGGCCAGCGCTATTTTGATATCGCTGACGAGCTGGAGCTTACCTATCCCATCCGTGAGGAGTTCGCGGCCTTTGCCGAGCGCGCCCGCTCGGGCGGCTACTCCACCGAGGAGCTTGTGAGCCGTGGCGAGTACTTTACCGCCCGCCTGATGGCCGAGTACCTGGGCTTACCGTTCCTGGACGCCGCGACGGTTGTGGCGTTCCATCACGACGGTACGCTCAGCATGAATCGCACCTCTGAGCTGGTGCAGGAGTACGGTCAGCAGGGCGGCTTTGTTATGCCCGGTTTCTACGGCGCGACGCGTGAGGGCCAGATCAAGCTGCTCGACCGTGGCGGCGGCGATATTTCCGGCTCGATTCTGGCCAAGTGCCTGGGCGCCGATCTGTACGAGAACTGGACCGATGTCTCGGGCTTCTATTCTGCCGATCCGCGTATTGTTCCCGAGGCTCAGCCCATTGCGCGCGTTACCTACGAGGAGCTGCGCGAGCTTTCGTACATGGGCGCAAGCGTCCTGCACGAGGAGGCCGTGTTCCCCGTGCGCGAGGCGGGTATTCCGCTGGTCATCAAGAACACCAATGCGCCGCAGGACCCCGGTACCATCATTAGCGAGACGGCTGATGAGGGCGAGGCGGAGCCCATCATTACCGGCGTGACCGGCAAGCGCGGCTTTGTCGCCATCAACGTTGCCCGCGACCGCACCAAGCCCCGCGTTGGCTTTATGCGCCGTGCGCTTTCGGTGTTCGAGCGCTATGACGTTTCCGTCGAGCACATGCCCACTGGTGTCGACCGCTTTGGCGCCGTGGTGCAGGAGCAGGATGTGCACGATTCGCTGTACTCACTTGTGGGCGACATCCAGCAGGAGGTCGAGCCGCTCGAGATCGAGGTTGTCGAGGGCTTGGCGCTCATCGCGACCGTCGGCCGTAACCTGCGCGGTCGTGCAGGCATCTCGGGCCACCTGTTTGGCATGCTTGGCCAGGCCGGCGTGAGCGTGCGCATGATTTCGCAGAGCTGTGACGAGATCAATATCATTATCGGTGTCGAGGAGAAGGACTTCGACCTTGCGATTCAGACCATCTACCGTGCTTTCTCCGACGAGAACGGTATCGTGAAGGTCTCCGACCTGGAGGCTCCCGCGCCGGTCGATCCCGCCCTGGTCGCGCTCCACAAGTAGCTGCCATCCCGTTGATTTTTTGGGACATGTCTCATAAATCTACGGTGGGGCGTTTCATTTCGGTTTCGTTTCGACGGGGCGGGTTTCGTGTCCGCCCCGTTCTTGTATACACTGGCAACAATATTCGGCCTGCTTGGCGTGCGGGCGATAGCCACAACCTTTAAAGGGGGAAGCATGAAACAGTACACGGTTGCTATTTTGGGCGCCACGGGAGCCGTGGGCACCCAGATGCTCGAGTGCCTCAACGAGCAGGAGTTTCCGGTCGGTAAGCTCAAGCTGCTAGCGAGCGCGCGCTCTGCAGGCAAGACCGTTGAGTTCCGCGGCGAGCAGGTTGTGATTGAGGAGGCTTGCCCCGAGGCCTTTGAGGGCTGCGACATCGTACTCGGCGCCGCCGGCGACGATATCGCCAAGGAGCTGCTGCCTGAGGCCGTCAAGCGCGGCGCCGTCGTAGTCGATAACAGCCACGCCTTCCGCATGGATCCCGAGGTGCCGCTGGTCGTGCCCGAGATCAATGCCGATGACATTGAGTGGCACCACGGCCTGATTGCCAACCCCAACTGCGCGACTATCATCGGCCTGGTTCCCACCTGGCCGCTGCACCAGCTTGCCGGCGTGAAGCGTATGATCGTGTCCACGTATCAGGCAGCTTCGGGCGCTGGCGCGCCCGGTATGGCCGAGCTCGAGGCTCAGCTGGCCGCTCTGGGCCGTGACGAGGAGATTCCCGAGCCGCGCGCCTTTGCCGCCCAGCTGGCGAGCAACCTGATTCCGCAGATTGGCGGCGTCAAGGAGGAGGGCTTTACCTCCGAGGAGATGAAGTTGCAAAACGAGGGCCGCAAGATCATGCACCTGCCCGAGCTGCGCGTGAACTGCACCTGTGTGCGCGTGCCGGTGCTGCGTTCGCACTCCGAGAGCATTACGCTCGAGTTTGAGCGCGACATCACGGTGGAAGAGGCCCGCGCTGCGCTGGCTGCCGCTCCGGGCGTGAAGCTCGTTGACGACATGGGCGCCGAGGATGCGCACGACCGCTTCCCCATGCCGATGGACACCTCCGACCAGGACCTGATTTGGGTCGGTCGCGTACGCCGCGACATCTCGAACCCCGAGGCCGCGCGTGGCATCACCTTCTGGTGCTGCGGCGACCAAATCCGTAAGGGCGCGGCAACCAACGCCGTCCAGATCGCTAAGCTGCTCTGCGAGTAGCGGTGGACCTGTCCGACGGGGGCCGGGCTTAGCTTTCAGAACGTCCTCGACCATGTGTGGCGCCTTGTCCTGCTCCTTCGGAGCCGCGGACAAGGCGCCACACTGGTCTGCGGAGTGTTCTGAAAGCTAAGCCCGGCCCCCGCCTTCGGTGACGCTGCTGCAAGCGACCTGCGATGGGGCCGTTGTTGGTTGGGGCCGCTGGGCTGATGGGAGCACGTGGCTGTTGCGGGCCCTGGTCCCGGCGGCGGCCTCGGCGCTTCGCGCCTGCCGCCTTGGGGGACTGCGGGGTGCGGCCGGCAGCTGCGGCGCGTTCGCGCCTGCTGCCTGGGGTGACTGCGGGGCCGTGACGGCAGCTGCGGCGCGCTGCGCCTGCCGCCTGAGGTGACTTTGAGGTTGGGGTGAATCGGGGTCTAATACTTTCCCGTGAAGTGAACGTCCTTATTTTGACCCCCGAAGCATTGGCATATTTTGACCGCTATTTCCTGCGGTTTTGCAGTGCGAATCCTGCGGTTTTTTTGGTCTAAAGGTGTGGATGCTCCGGGGCCTCGTTTTTACTCGTTCACTTCTCGGGAAAGTATTAGAGCTCAGCTGGCGGAGGTGCCGCACTGGCGTTGAGCCCCCGCGTCATCTTCGCTTGATTGGGGAAAACAGCCTCGCTTAAGCAATTGCGAGCCCGCCCAGACGTATCTGCGGGGTTGTCTGCACAATTCGCGGTATTATGTTTGCGAAGTTTTGAAAGGAGCCGCTGGTGGTCACGACGACGTTTGCTTCGCCTTTGGGCGAAATCTTGCTTGCCGCTGATGGCCGCGGTCTGACGGGACTTTGGTTTGAGGGGCAGGAGCATTTTGGCTCCACGCTTCTCAAAGAAGATCCCGAACATGTTGAAGGCGCCGATGCAGTTTCTGGTGCTGGCGGCATGTCGTCGGTGAGTCCGGCAAATGGTGCGGCGTCTTCGGTGCTTGAGCGTTCCTGGGCTTGGCTGAATGCTTATTTTGCAGGGCAGGAACCTCGGTTTACGCCGCCGTTGCATATGATTGGCACGGCGTTTCAGCGCGAGGTTTGGTTTGAGCTGCTTTCTATCCCGCGTGGCGAGGTCGCTACGTATGGTGGGATCGCCCAGCGTGTTGCGGCTCGACATCGTGTACCGGGAAACGAAGCACCCGTTGCGTCTCCCCGTGCTGTGGGGGCCGCGGTCGCGCGTAATCCCATTTCGATTATTGTGCCGTGCCATCGCGTGGTTGCCGCCGACGGTTCGCTCAACGGATATGCCGGCGGCCTCGACCGCAAGGAGTGGCTGCTGCGGCTTGAGGGCGCGTACGAGGAGTAACGCTCGAGCACTTTGCATAACTAGGACGCCGTGAAAGGACGAGTCACTGTCCCTTCGCGCTCGGCATGCGTCAAAGCGCTCGACACGTGCGCCTTAAGTTTGGCTAAGCCCTATCCAGCGTTTTTAGAAACGTGCAGGTTGAGCAGCTAAGGCTGCGCTAAGGCGGCTGGCGGTGCGCTATCATCGGCAATATCGAAATCTGTATAGCCGCGCGCCAAAGGAACAACTATGAAGCTGATGCTTGCCGAGGACGAACCCGGCCTCTCCCGTGCCCTTACCGCGATTCTTCAACATAGCGACTACGAGGTCGACACCGCCCTCGACGGTCTGACGGCGCTCGAATATCTGCTCGCCAACGACTATGACGCCGCAATCCTGGACATCATGATGCCCGGCATGGATGGCATTGAGGTGCTCAAGCGCACACGCGCCGCCGGTAAGCGACTGCCCATCATCATGCTCACGGCAAAAAGCGAGGTGTCCGATAAGGTCGAGGGCCTGGATGCCGGTGCCAACGACTACCTGACCAAGCCGTTCGCCGCCAAGGAGCTGCTTGCACGCATTCGCGCCATGACGCGTGCCGCGACGGCAATTGACGCCACGACGCTCAGCGTGGGCAACGTGCGCCTCGACACGGCATCGTGCACACTCGTGGGCCCTTTGGGCGAGGAGCACCTGGCCAATCGAGAGTTTCAGCTTATGGAGCTCTTTATGCGCAACGCCGGCATGCGCATGCCCACCGAGCGTTTGATGCTCGAAGTTTGGGGTGAGGACGCGCCCGAAGGCGCTAACGTGGTGTGGGTCTATATCTCGTACCTGCGCAAAAAGCTGACGGCGCTTGGTGCCAACGTGGCCATCCGTGCATCGCGCAATCAGGGCTATTCGCTCGAGGTTGTTGAGGAGGGCGAATAGGCGTGAGCGCGAGTGCGTGGTGGAAGCGCACGACGGCAAAGCTCGGCATGGGCGCGGACTCGGGTAATCCGGGGCGCGCCGATGCTGCCAGTGCAATGGGACGTCGCCTGCGTCGTAAGTTCATCCTGGTTGCCATGGGTGCCGTGACCGCCGTGCTTACGCTTATCATCGCCGGCATCAATATCGTCAACTACTCGCATGTCTGCAAGATGGCCGACGCTCGTCTGGACTATATCTTGGCGGGCAAGGACGGCATCGATTGGACGGATGAGCCCAAGACCGATCCCGGCGAGGATGTGGGCGCCGGTAAGACCGCTGCCGGTGACAGGGTGGTCATGCGCACCGGGCACTTCGAAGGTATGACGGCGGAGTCTCCCTTCGACACGCGCTACTTTACGGTGTCGATTGCCGGTGGGCAGGTGACCGATGTCAACACGGCCCGCATTGCCGCGGTGGGTGCCAAGCGTGCTGCACGCATCGTTGCAGGACTATATTCCAAGGGTTGGACCTCGGGTTTTTCTGGCAATTATCGCTATACGACTGACGTTCAAGACGATGAGACCACCTATGTGTTTGTGGACTGCTCGCGCGAGCTTGCAAGCTTTCATTCGTTTTTGAGCGCGAGCGTGGCGATCAGTTGCATTGGCTGGCTGGCGGTGCTGGCAATTGTGGCGGGTGCCTCGGGCGCGGTGATTCGACCGATGGTCGAGAGCTACAGCAAGCAAAAGCGCTTTATTACCGATGCGAGCCACGAGATCAAGACGCCACTGGCTGTAATTGACGCCGCCAATGAGGTGCAAGAGATCGAGAGCGGCGAGAGTGAGTGGACGCAGAGCATTCACGAGCAGGTCGCGCGGCTGACGGCGCTCACGGAGCGTCTGGTGTTTTTGGCTCGCATGGACGAGGGCTCGGCGGGCTTTACCATGACATCGATCGATCTTTCGGAGGCCGTGGACAAGGCGGCGGCGCCGTTTGAGTCGGTGGCGGTTTCGCGTGGCAAGCGTCTGTCGACGTCGATTGCAAGCGGCGTGCGAGCCCATGCCGATGCCGCGGCGGTGGCGCAGATGGTTGAGCTGCTGCTGGACAACGCCACACGCTACGCAAGCGAAGACAGCGTGATCGAGTTGAGCCTGCGTGCCGTTTCGCGCGGTGCGGGCAAAGGCTCGGCCGAGCTTGTCGTATCGAACGCCGTGGACGAGCTGCCCGAAGGCGACCTAGATCGATTGTTCGACCGCTTCTATCGTGCGGACGTGTCGCGCAGCTCCAAGACGGGCGGCTCGGGCGTGGGCCTATCCGTGGTGCGTGCCATCGCCGAAGCCCATGGTGGGAGCGCTTCTGTCTGCGGCCACGGCAACCAGATCACCTTCACCGTCCGCCTCTAAAACCTGCCAAAATGAACCTGTCCCTTTTTGGTCGGTGCGAAATGGGTAATACTAAAGAGTTATCCGACCAGATGGGAATTAATCGATGGCCTATATCGAATTCAAAGACGTCATCAAGGCATACGGCGAGGGCGACGCCCGCATTCACGCACTCGACGGCGCGAGTTTTACGGTCGAGCGCGGCGAGCTCGCCATCATTTTGGGTGCTTCAGGCGCCGGTAAAACGACGGCGCTCAACATCTTGGGCGGCATGGACACGGCAACTTCCGGCACCGTGACGGTGGACGGGCGCGACGTGAGCTCCGCTAACGAGGCGCAGCTCGTGGAATACCGCCGCGCCGACGTCGGCTTTGTCTTCCAGTTCTACAATCTGGTCCCCAACCTGACGGCCCTCGAAAACGTTGAGCTCGCAGCTCAGATTTGCCCCGATTCGCTCGATGCCGAACAGACGCTTCGCCAGGTTGGCCTGGGCGAGCGCCTGGGCAACTTTCCGGCACAGCTTTCGGGCGGCGAGCAGCAGCGCGTGTCCATCGCCCGCGCACTGGCAAAGAACCCCAAGCTGCTTCTGTGCGACGAGCCCACGGGCGCGCTCGACTATAAAACCGGCAAGCAGATCTTGCAGCTGCTGCAGGATACCTGCCGCAAGCAGGGCATTACGGTCATCATCATCACGCACAACTCCGCGCTCGCGCCCATGGCCGATCGCCTGATTCGCTTTAAGAGCGGCCGCGTGGAGAGCGAGACGGTCCAGCAAAATCCCGTGCCTATCGAGACGATCGAGTGGTAGCGCCCATGGACCAAGACCGCCAAAACAGCCTACGCTGCGACGCGCAGAACACGGAGCGCGAGCAGGATTTTACGACCTACCGCACTGCCCAAAGCTCAAACGATATGGTGCCGACGGTTTTTCGCCGTGGCATCTACCGCACAATCCGAGGCAGTCTTAAGCGCTTCTTGTCAATCGTGGTCATCACCGCGCTTGGCGTGAGCGTGATGTGCGGCCTTAAGGCGGGTTGCGAGGACCTGTGTGATTCGGTTGATGCCTACTTCGACCAGCAAAATGTCTATGACATTAACGTGCAGTCGACCTATGGCCTGACTGACGATGATCTCGACGCCATACAAGAGGTCGATGGCGTCGAAACGGCCGAGGGCATCTACACCGAGACCGCCTACACCGCCGTGGGTACAACGCGTGAGCGCGTGGTCGTGCAGAGTCTCTCCAAGGAGAACATCGATCAGCCGGTGCTCGTGAACGGCGATTTGCCCGAGAGCGCTGATGAAGTCGCGGTGACTTCGAAGTTCCTGAAGGCATCGGGCAAGAAAATCGGCGATACGGTGAGTTTTGCCGCCAATGACGCGAGCTCGTCCAATCAAAGCGCCAAGGACCAGTTTGCCGCGGGCGATTACACCATTACGGCCGAGGTCCTCGACCCCACTGATGTGAGCTCCGACTCGACAGTCAACGCCTTTCGCGCTGCTTCGGCGGCGGACTATAAGTTCTATGTGAGCGAGGACGCCGCGACATCTTCTTCCTACTCCGCGGTCCACGTGATCGTCGAGGGAGCCAAGAGCCTCAACTCCTATTCGGATTCCTACGCGGCAAAGATCAATGAGGTCAAGGGCAATATCGAGAAGATCCGCGAGGAGCGTGAGAAGGCGCGCGCCCAGGAGCTGACGGTCGACACGCCGGCGAGCTTGGACGCGGCTGAGCGTCAGGCGAATATGCTCTTTGGGATTGAGCAGGACAACATCAATCGTATGGCCGAGGGCAGCGAGGAGCGCGTCCAAGCTCAGGCCGAGTTGGACCAGCGCCGCGCCGCCGCCAACCAACAATTCGCCGATGCCCGCGCCGAGCTTTCCGATCTAGGCGAATGTACGTGGTACATCCAGGACCGCGGCAATATCGCAAGCTACTCGAGCGTGGAAAGCGATAGCTCGTCAATTGAGGCCATCGCCACGGTGTTCCCGTTTATCTTCTTTATCGTCGCCGTGCTCATCAGCCTTACCACCGCTACGCGCATGGTCGAGGAGGAGCGCACGCTTATTGGCCTGTACAAGGCGCTCGGCTATTCACGTGGGCGTATTCTGTCCAAATACGTGGACTACTCGCTGTGGGCGTGTCTGATCGGCGGCGTGCTCGGCAACATCATCGGATTTGTGGGCCTGCCGCTGTTCCTGTTTACGGTGTTCGACGACATGTACTCGCTGCCCCAGATGCTGCTTTCGTACGACATCGTGTCGTCGCTCGTGTCGGTGGCGCTGTTTGCCGTGGGCGTGGTGGGCGCTACGATTATCGCCTGCCGCCACGAGATGTCCGAGACCCCAGCCTCGCTTATGCGTCCCAAGGCCCCGCGCGCTGGCTCGCGCATCTTGCTCGAGCGCATCGGCTTTATCTGGCGCCGCATGGGCTTCTTAAACAAGGTGGCGGCGCGTAACCTGTTCCGCTACAAAAAGCGTGCCTTTATGACCATCTTCGGTATCGCCGGCTGCACGGCGCTCGTGATCTGCGGTATGGGTATTCGTGATACGTCGGTCGCGCTGTCGCCCAAGCAGTACGGCCACGTCACGCGCTATGACCTGCTGGCGGTTGCCAATCCCGACGATTTTTCGCAGACGTGCGCGGCATTGGATGAGCGCAGCGCGGCCAAGGATTCTGACGTGACCGTGACTTCGACGCTGCCGATTATGACCGACAACGTCACCTTTACATTTGGCGGAAAGAGCGAGACCGTGCAGCTGATTGTGGTGCCCGATGACCGCACGAACGACCTGGACGACTACGCGCGTCTCGAGGATGAGTCCAAAGAGCCACTGTCTTTGCGTGACGGAGACGTGTATCTGAGCAAGAGTTCACAGCTGGTTCTTGGGATTCAGCCGGGCGACACGGCGCAGGTCCAGGATTCGTCGCTCAACGTCGCCAAGGTCAAAGTCAGCGACATCTCGCTCAACTATTTGGGCAACACGCTCTATATGACGCAGGGCACCTATGAGCGCGCGTTCGGCCGAAGCGCGCGTCTTAACGGCATCTTTGTGCTGCTTAAGGGCTCGTCGGCCGACCAGATTGCGTTTAGCAAGAATCTTAAGAGTGACGGTTGGCTCACCATCTCGAGCACGGCCGAACATTGGCAGAACTACGAGGCGAACTTCACTATCATCAATTCCGTCGTGGTGCTCGTGACCTTTATGGCGGCGTGCCTGTCGTTTGTGGTGGTGTTTACGTTGTCCAACACGAATATCTCCGAGCGCGAGCGCGAGCTGGCGACCATCAAGGTGCTGGGCTTCCGCCGTGGCGAGGTACACCATTACGTCAACAAGGAGACGTTGATCCTCACGGCGATTGGCACCGCACTGGGCGTGCCGCTGGGTGGCCTGCTTGCCGAGAGCTTTACGTACATCCTGCAGATGCCGTCGCTGTACTTTGACGTCGAAGTCGAGCCGCTGAGCTACGTGCTTGCCGTGGTGCTTTCCTTCGGCTTTACGATCATCGTCAACCTCGCCACCAACCGAACTCTCAATAAGATCGACATGGTCGGCGCCCTCAAGAGCGCCGAGTAACCTGTCCTGGGATTCAAGTTCTAGCGAGCTGCCGACGCGCCCGCAGCAGTATTTTTGCATAAACCGCTCCGCCAAATGCATACTTTGACGGGGCGGTTGCTTTTTGCCCACAGGTACCCCAGGGGGCGCCGTGCAAATTCCGGAGTATTCAGCATCCCGGGGTCCGCGGGCGCGGGGGCGGGTGCACAAAACCGCGCTGAAAGCCCCGATTCTGAGTCCCAACGCCTCTAGAGCCGCTCGTTTTTTTACAGGATGCGGCCCATGGTGCCTGCCTTTCGCCCAAAATCCAGTATGCAGGCACCCTCGGCTGCTGAATACTCCCAAAAATGCACGCCGCATCCTACCCCAGGCACCCGCAGCAAGAAGACGAATAGCCTCGGCCTCCCTAGTTATCGCAGGAGGCCCCAGGGCTTACCTCCCAAATCTTTCCGCAGGACGGAAGGACCCCGCCGCGCGAAGCGTACGGCGGGGTCCTGACATGTCCGAGGACGATTTGGGAGGTAAGCCCTGGGGCCTCCGATGAGAGCAGTTTCGGCCGAGGCTATTCGTCGCCGAAGCTGATGCCCAACGCCTTGGCCTCGCGCACCAGATCGCTCTGGGGGTCGACATACTTGAGCTTGCCGGCGACCTCCTCGAGCGGCATGTGGCACATCTTGCCGTCGCGCAGGGCAATCATGTAGCCATACTCGCCGCGCAGGCAGCCAAGCGCGGCTTCGACGCCGCATTGGGTCGCAAAGATGCGGTCCTGGGCGTCGGGCTGACCGCCGCGCTGCGTGTGGCCGGGGATGGCGACGCGGGTCTCGCGACCGGTCTTGGCCTCAATCTCCTTGGCGATGTCGTAGACAATCGACGGGCTCGTGCGCTCAGCGAGCTTTTTCTTGTACTCCTTCTTGGACAGCGCCGCGTCCTCCTTGGAGATAGCGCCCTCGGCGACGGCTACGATCGTAAAGCGGCTGCCGGTTTCCATGCGATGCTCGATGGTCTTGATGACGTTATCCATGTCGTAGGGGATCTCGGGAATCAAGATGACATCCGCGCCGCCCGCGACGCCGGCGTACAGCGGGATCCAGCCAACCTTGTGGCCCATGATCTCGATAACGAACACGCGGCCGTGGCTCGAGGCGGTAGTGTGGATGTCGTCGATGCACTTGGTGGCGACGTCGATGGCGCTCGTAAAGCCAAACGTCAGCTCGGTGCCCCAGGTGTCGTTATCGATGGTCTTGGGCAGCGCGATAACGTTGAGGCCCTCTTCGCGCAGGCGGTTGGCGGTCTTGGTGGAGCCGTTACCGCCCAGCATAAACAGGCAGTCGAGCTGCAGCTTATGATAGGTGTGGACCATTGCGGGTACCTTCTCGACGCCATCGGCCTCGGGAATATCCAGACGCTTGAACGGCGTGCGGCTCGTGCCAAGGATGGTGCCGCCGCGGGTGAGGATGCCGCTAAAATCGGCGGGCGACATGACGCGGAACCTGCTGTAGATAAGGCCCTGGTAGCCGTCCTCAAAACCATAGATCTCGATAGGTTCTTCGCTATTGGTCATAAGCGTTTTGACAATGCCGCGCATGGTGGCGTTGAGCGCCTGGCAGTCGCCGCCACTGGTAAGAAGACCGATCCTGAGCATGATGAATCCTTCCGGGCAAGTTATAACATGCGCATAAGTTTACCCCCGCACACTGTTGATACGGGGGTAAAACGTGTTAGCTCAAGCGTATGGAAATGTAAGCAACGTCAGGGAACGTAAGGTCGACGGGCCTGGCTCCTTACAGTGCGAAGGCGTCGACGTCGCCCCAGTGGCGGCGCAGCGTGATGGCGGCAGCAGGTTCGGTATTGTCAAAGACGACCGACCATTGCGTGTTGCTGGTGATATCTTCCGGATTGGGCTCTTGCGCTGCGGCACGCAGGGCCTTCCAAGCGACTGCCTCGTCCTGGGCACCGACATGGGCGTCGAGGACATCGGCGATTGCGATGGTGCGCTCCTTACCATGGCCCAGCTCGCCATTCTTTTGATTGGGCAGCACTTCGTCTCCATAGCAGGCGTAGAAGTTCGTAACCTGGCGTATAGGAGTCGCTTTGAAAGCACGGTCGGGGTCGCGCGGATCCCACTCCACCACCCGTGCGTCACCGGCGGCGTCGTTGATAAAGAAGTGGTAATCGCGTCCGGCCATGGCGTGCATGTCGTGGGCGGAAAGTAGGTCGACGGCCTCTTGCGTGGTAGCCGCGCGGTCGAGCACCAGACGGATGGCGAGCGAGGTATTGATGACGGGGCGCTGCGTGTCCTGGTCACAGGGTTTGGAATCCAGGGTGAGTACGGCAATGGACACGCCGCATTCGTTAACACCGTCGAGCTGGGCAAACGGGCCCATGAGTGCGGCGGCGCGTCCGGCGACGGAGTCAAGCGGAGTGTTATCGCCCAGGTTGTTAAGGGCGGCAAACCCGACGGAGGCATAGCCGTCGCGCGGGTGATTGCGCACCAGCAGCGCCGAAGTATCGTCCTTAAAGTCGTAATTGCGACCGGTGCGCACGCGACCTTCGGCATCCACGGCGACAAAGGCGCTGCAGGCAAACTGGGGTGCCTGAACATGCGCCGGCACACCGGGCAGCACCTGTGCCACTACGGCATCGATGTAGGCCTGGTCGTCGCGCACGCCAGCGGCGATGATGCGATCGAGATCGTAGTCGTAGGCGATGTCGATTGCGTACAGGTCATAGCCATCCGCGTAGCCGGTCAAGCGTTTGAGCGACGCGGCGGACTTGATTTGCTTGTGATAAACGATACCGGTGGCAGCGGCAAGGCCGACGGCGACTCCCGCGACACCGCAGGCGATGGCAATGTTACGTGGCTTCATGGCGGCTCCTCTCGTCCTGTTAGCGTAATTGTCGCAAAAGGTGCACGGGCATGATGGCTCAACTTGGTGAGCGGTGCGGGATTAAACACGGAATGAAGAGTGCAGCGCTGGCGCGGCGGGGTATGCTGGAAGGGACCATCAACCCAGCGAAAGGGGAGAGCATGACGGATCAGGAAACGCCCGAGCGCGCGCATGTGACGGCCGATGATATCGAGGCCGCCAACGACCTTATCGACTTTATCGAGGCATGCCCCAGCATGTTCCATACGGCGGCGACCATTATGGCCGAGCTCGACGAGGCGGGCTTTACCTACCTGTCCGAGAACGCGGCGTGGGACATCGAGCCGGGCGGGCGTTATTACACGCAGCGCAACACCTCGAGCGTTATCGCCTTTAAGGTGGGCGAGGACCTGGCTGCTACGTGGGGCGAGGACGGCGTTGCCGGCGACTACCATTTTCAGCTGACGGCGTCGCACAGCGACTCGCCGACGTTTAAGGTTAAGGCCGTGCCCGAGTTCGACGGCGCGGGCGAGACGCTGCGCCTGAACACCGAGGCCTACGGCGGCATGATCGACTACACCTGGTTCGATCGCCCGCTGGCGCTCGCGGGCCGCGTGTTGGTGCGCGAAGGCGACCGTATTGAGAGCCGCCTGCTTGCCATCGAGCGCGAGGTCGCTATTATCCCGAGCCTTGCCATCCACATGAACCGTGGCGTTAACGAGGGCTTTGCGCCCAACCGCGCCGTCGACCTGTGCCCGCTCATCAGCGCCGGTGATCTTAAGCAGGGCGACTTTGATGCTCTGATCGCCGACGAGTTGGACGTTGAGCCCGAGCAGATTCTGGGTCGCGATCTGTTCCTGGTCAATCGTCAGGATGCGCGCATTTGGGGCTGGGCCGACGAGTTTATCTCGACGCCCAAGCTCGACGACCTGGCCTGCGCCTATACCTCGCTGCAGGCATTTTTGGGTGCTGAGAACGCGCGCGATATCTCGGTCTTCTGCTGCTTTGATAACGAGGAGGTTGGCTCCGAGACCAAGCAGGGAGCCATGTCGACGTTCTTGGCCGATGCGCTGCGCCGCATTAACGGATCGCTGGGCTTCGATGACGAGTCGTACCATCGCGCACTTGCCGCCTCGATGCTCGTGAGCTGCGATAATGCGCATGCCGTGCATCCCAACCACGCCGAGAAGTGCGATGCCCGCAACCAGGTCGTGCTCAACGGCGGCATCGTTATCAAGGAAGCCGCCAACCAGCACTACTGCACCGATGCCTTTAGCCGCGCGGTGTTCCAGGCTATTTGCGATGACGCCGACGTGCCCACGCAGGCCTTCGCCAACAAGAGTGATATGGCCGGCGGCTCCACCCTGGGCAACCTGTCGAACATGCAGGCGAGCATGCACGCCGTAGACGTGGGCCTGCCGCAGCTGGCCATGCACTCGAGCTACGAGACCGGCGGCGTGCGCGACGTGATGTACGCCATCCGCGCCCTCACCGCCTTCTACGAGCGTAACCTAACCATCAACGGCGCCGAAAGCGTGGAGCTCTAAATGCGAGCCGAAGAAATGAAGGCCGAGCGTGGGGCTCAGCTTATTGATCGGGGTTTACAGCTGTTCGTCGCCGCTTGCCATGAGTCAGGGGTCGACGTGTCCAAGGCGCGACCAACGAGTGCTGAAGAACTCAAGCGTAACGCCTATTCGGACCGCTATGATGAGGAGACGGACTGGCTCTAATAAGCGAAGTGTCGAAAACGCTAGATGTATGTTTGATATCACTTTGGCGAGAGTGCCGCAGACAGAACTATCGGTATGGCGCAAGCCAACCTGACCCCATTGCACCAAACCTACCAAAAAGGGACAGGTTCATTTTGGCAGGTTTTATCTGGGAAAATGCTGCAATGCCAACAGCTGGACAGAATTGTTATGACACCGCAGGTTGAGCAAACGTCAGCGAGCGATGTCCAGAGCGAACAAGTTGGCATGAAAAAGGCAAGGCATAGACCTTCTGGTCATGCCTTGCCTTTTGAATGGCAAATTGTCGCTCTGGGCGGCGCGCAGCGTCGACCGGTCCGCCGTTCCTTAGAACGGCGGAACAAGATTAGTGCTCAATCCAACAGCGCAGGGTTTCGCCGACTTGCAGGTGACGCAGATTCTCCGCGGCGATGTCGACCACATTATTGAGTGTGGCCTCTAGGTGGAACCAGCCCGAGATATGCGGCGTGATGAGCATGTTGGGCGCATCCCACAGCGGGCTTGTCTCAGGCAGCGGCTCGGGGTCGGTGACGTCGACCGCGGCGCCGGCGAGATGTCCCGACTCCAGGGCGGCAACCAAGTCGTCGGCGACCACAAGGTCGCCGCGGCCGCCGTTGGCAAAGAAAGCGCCCGGTTTCATCGCGGCGAAGAACTCGGCGTTCGCCAGGCCGCGGGTCTCGGGTGTGCTGGGCATAAAGGATGCGACGATGTCAGCCTCGGCCAGACGCTCGGGCAGGGCGTCTATGCTGTCCATGTCCTCAAACACAATGGGGTAGACGAGCGGATGGCGCTTGATGCCGCGGACGTGCGCACCCATGTTGCGGCAGAGCGTGGCGAAGTGGCCACCGATATCGCCCGCGCCCAGCACCAGCACATTGGCGTTTTTGAGCGAGGTGACCGGCCCCAAATCCTCCCAGCGATGCTCGCGCTGCAGGTCCTGGTAGCCGGGCAGGCGCTTCATCATAGACAGCACCATGGCAAACATGTGCTCGCTCACGGCCTGGCCGTAGGCGCCGATTGAGCAAGACAGCTTGGCTTCAGCCGGCACGGTGCCGGCGGCGAGATAGTCGTCATAGCCGGCGGTCTGCAGTTGCAGCAGCTGGAGGCGCTCGCATGCGGTCAGCAGGGAAGGGTCTATGTTGCCCAGGATCACGTCGGCATTGGCGACCTGTTCACGCGTGATGGCGTCGGAGCTCGTGTAGATAAAGTCCTCGCCCGGAGCGCTCGACTCAAGAATTGCGCGATGGCGGTCGTTGACGGGCAGCAAAACCAGGATGTTCACAAGCAGTCCTTTCCGCTCGACCTGCCAAAAAGGGACAGGTTTATTTTGGCAGGTTGTATCAGGCAAAACGTTATAAAAACGCCGGGCTACGCGATGGGTAACATATCCATCGCGTAGCCCGGCGCATCCACAGCTACCAGCTCAGCAGCTCGTAACCATCCTCGGTCACCACGAGCTGTACCTCGCACTGGGCCGAATCGCTGCCGTCCTTGGTGCGCACGCACCAGCCGTCACCCTTGCTGATCTTGATGTCGGGCGCTCCGGCGTTGACCATGGGCTCGATGGTAAAGACCATGCCCGGAGCCATGATGGTGTCCACATCGGGCGCCTCGGTGGTAAAGCCCACAAACGGGTCCTCGTGGAACTCCTTACCGATACCGTGTCCGCCGTACTCGCGCACCACGCTAAAGCCGGCGTCCTCGACCGTCTTTTGCACGGCCTCGGCCATCACGGACAGCGGTAGCCATGGCTTGACGGCCGCCAGACCCGCCTCCACGCTGGCGCGGGTGACGTCGACCAGGCGTTGGCGCTCGGCCGAGACCTCGCCGATGCAGAACATACGGCTCGAATCACTAAAGTAACCGTCTAGGATCGTGGAGCAGTCCACGTTGATGATGTCGCCCTCGTGCAGCACATCCGCATCGCAGGGGATACCGTGGCAGACGACGTCGTTGATCGAGGTGCACACGCTCTTGGGATAGCCCTCGTAGTTAAGATCGGCCGGCGTGCCGCCGTGCTCGACGGTGTAGTCGTAGATCATCTGGTCGATCTGGTTGGTGGTCATGCCCGCGGCGATGTGTTCGCCTACGTAATCGAGCACACCCACGTTGATGGCGGCCGAGCGCTTGATGCCCTCGATATCGGCGGGCGTCTTGTAGAGCGTGCGGGGCAGAACCTCCCAGCCCTCTTCCCATAAGCGCTCGAGGCGCTCATCAAAGGCGCTATGGCATTTCTTATATTTTTTGCCGCTGCCGCACCAGCAGACGTCGTTGCGGCCGGGCACGGGTCCATTGTCAAACATGGCTAACTTCCTTTCATCCGCAGCTAGTATAGCCCACCCACGCGTCCATAAAAGTTGCGGTGATATAGTTCCGATTTAAGCGGTTTAACAGCATAAATAGGAACTATATCACCGCAACTGATGGAGTGGGATGGCTGACACTAGCTGCTGCGTGGTTTTGCTAGTAGCTCACCTGGCAGGGGATGCCGAGGGCGCGCACGCGTGCGGCGATCGTGTCGAGCACCTCGGGCGCCGCTTTGGCAAGGCCGGCGATCGGTGTCTCGCGCGCTACCGTGTAGATGGTCGCTTCTTGTGGGCGAATGCGCTCAAGCGCCGCGAGCCAGGGGGCAACGTACTCCTCGCCGGTGTTGTCGATGAGCTTGCCCTGATACTCGCCGGTCAAAAAGATCGTCTGGATAATAACGTGACCGTCAAAGCTTGCGAACGTCTCGATCTGGTGCTCGACGTCGTAGGGGCCAACGGGCTGGTCGAGCAGCTGGATAAACGCCGGGTCGACGGTATCGAGCTTGAGGATGTTGTCGTCGACCATCATGAGCGCGTCGTGCACCTGGGGGCGGTCGGCGCGCGTGCCGTTGGAGAGCACGGCGATCTTGGAGTTTGGGGCAAGCTCGTCGCGCAGCGCGACGGCGCCGGCGATGGCCTGCGGAAACTCCGGTGCGGCGGTGGGCTCGCCATTGCCTGCGAAGGTGATCACATCGGGGAGCTCGCCCTCGGCTGCCATCTCGCGTAGCTTTGCCTCGAGCGCGTCGAGTACCACGGCAGCCGTGTTGTACGGCTCATGGCAGGGGCGTTCGGCGTTGAGGCCGTTTTCGCAGTAAATGCAGTCGAACGTGCAGATTTTGCCGCTGGCCGGCATCATGTTGACGCCGAGCGAGAGACCAAGGCGACGGCTGCGAACGGGCCCAAAGATGGGGCTGGCATTCAAAAACGTAGACATAGGCATATGCTCCTCAAGACAATTGTGCCTAAGCATAGCATCGGCTCCAAAGCAAGGTGCGGGCTCTTGCTTTACAAGTTTCGTTTTTTCACGTCGCTCATTATGCCGTGCCATGAAAAGCCTCGGGTCGGGTACAGTTAATCTGTTAACAAGGCGTAAGGCAATGCGGGTCCATCCAACCGCACTGACGTGCAACTGGATGAGCATTGATGATGGGGGCACAACATGGATTTTACGGTCGAGAATGCGGGCACCACGATTGCCTGTCGCGAATATGCCGGCCCGGATGTGTCGCCTGATACTCCTGCCTTGGTGTGCGTGCACGGCGCTTGTGTTGACGGCACATTTTTCGACGGCATCGCTTGTGAGCTCAGTCACAACTACCGCGTAATTGCCTACGACCGCCGCGGCTGCGGTGGCAGCAGCGATGCGGCAGACGGCAGCTATGATCTTGCCGCTCAGGCCGCCGACCTGCAAGCCGTGATCGAACATGTTGGCGCTCCGGCAAATGTGCTTGCGCATAGTGCCGGTACGTTGGTTGCGCTGGAGCTTCTTCGCACCGAACCCCATCTCGTCGCCCGTGCGATTCTGCATGAGCCGGCTGTGTCGGCCAAAGGCGTCGGTATGGGCGCAGCTCCGGTTTTGCTCGATATGATTGCGGCGGGAAAGGTTTCAAGGGCGCTCCGGCTTTTCTTGGGAGCCCTCGGCGACTTGGACCCCGAGGCTCCTGGGACGACCGAAGCGGAAGTCAAACATGCCCTGCGCAATGGTCGTTGCTTTATGGCCAATGAATACGGAACAAATATGACATATGCTCCCGACTGGGAGCGCGCCCGCGCGTCAAAGGCGGTGTCGGCCGTGTTCTTGGGCGAGCTCTCGGTTGGCACGCCCCGCGAGGCTGGCACGCGAGCGGCTGCCGAATATCTCGATTGCCCCCTTGTGACGATCCCGGGCGCGCATAACGGTCTGCGCGATCGCCCCGTTACGGCGGCAAACGCCGTTCGCGATGTCTTGGAGCGTTAGCACGCTCGATGACCTGCGGGGAGAGGGGCTGTTAGCGTTTCGTCATTGTTAACGAATGCGCCCATAAGCGCGCGCCCGCGGCTCCATTATCGCCGCTTCCCAGGTCATAAAAATGTAACGATAATCGCGCGTTTGCCTGCAGTTGTTAGATGTTACCCTTGTACCATTTGATATGCACCGTTGCCGTGCGTAACGATAGAAAGGGCCCCATATGCTCAATAATCACGAGGTCAATCTAACCGACGAGGAGGCTGCCGCCGAGGTCGCCCGCGTCGCGAAGACCTACCCCGTGGTGCGTTTGCTGTCGGCCGATCAGATTAAGAGCGAGCCTAACTGCCTGCTCGCCGGCAATCGCTGCCCTTGTCTGCGTCAGTCGAGTCTTGAGGCCTTGGCAGATTCGGATGAGGTGTCGGAGCAGCTACTCAATGATGGTACCGAGTACCGCGCTCGCCTGCGCCCTCTGAAGGTCGAGGGCGAGCCTCACGTCTTGTTGATGGTGCGTCCGATTGATGAGCAAGAGGCTGCAGAAGAGGACCTTGTCTACACCGACGTGCTGACGAATGTGCACAATCGCCGATATTACGAGGAAAAGCTCCGTAGCGCCCGCATGAAGGCCGGCGTTGCGGTGATTGACCTTGATGATTTTAAGGTCTTCAACGATACGTGTGGCCGTCATGCCGGTGACCTTGCGCTCGGTGCTGTGGCGACAGCCATACGCAGCGGAATTCGT
This sequence comes from Collinsella aerofaciens, assembly GCA_048501115.1. Classification (GTDB taxonomy): domain Bacteria; phylum Actinomycetota; class Coriobacteriia; order Coriobacteriales; family Coriobacteriaceae; genus Collinsella; species Collinsella aerofaciens_CD. The sequence continues at coordinate 33,350 of DBFRZS010000047.1, forward strand.
TCGACTGACGAGCTTGTGCGCTATGGCTGCGACAAGTTTGTGGTCGTCATGCCCAATATTCCCTCCGATGACTTCACCTGTCGCCTGCATCAGGTATCCGATGCCGTTCATGCCACGATTATTCCGGGCCATGAGTACGTGAGCTTGACGGCATGTGTTGGTGGCGTTCGCATTCATGGCGAGACGGTCGATGAGGGCGTTGGCCGCGCTGTCCAGTTACTGAGCCGCGCTAAGACAAAAGCCGGTACGGTCGTGACCGATGCCGATTCCATCGAGGCCTTCCAAAGCGAAAAGCCTTTGGTGCTTATTGTCGATGACTCCGAGATGAACCGAGCCATTCTCAACGAGATGCTCAAGGACGAGTATTGCATCCTCGAGGCCGACAACGGTCGTACGGCGCTCGACATGGTCGACCGCTATGGCGATGAGTTGTCGCTCGTGCTGCTGGATATTGTCACGCCGGGCATAAGCGGCTTTGAGGTGCTGGCCGATCTGTCGCGCCGATCGGGTATCGACAATCTGCCTTTCATCATGATTTCGAGCGAAGATTCCGATGATATGGTTCTGCGCGCGTACGAGCTGGGCGCCTCGGACTATATCAACCGCCCGTTTGACTCCCGTGTCGTGCGCCGCCGTGTAAGCAATACCATCCGCCTATACGCCAAACAGCGCCGCCTGACGAGCCTGCTGTCCCAACAGTACAACGAGCGCGTCAAGAACAGTCGCATGCTCATTGACATCATGGCCGGCGTCATGGAGCTTCGCAACGGCGAGAGCGGCAGGCACGTTACGAATATCGAAAAGCTGACCGAGCTGCTGCTTGACTGTCTGGTCCAGCGTAGCGACACTATCTCCCTCGACAACGAGGAGCGCTCCACGATTGCCCTGGCTTCGGCGCTGCACGATATTGGCAAGATGGCGATTGACGATGTGATCCTCAACAAACCCGGACGCCTTACGCCCGAGGAGTTCGAGATTATGAAGACGCATACCACGATCGGCGCCGACATGTTGCTTGAGCTGGGTCGCCATCACGTTGGCAATGCGCTTATGGAATATGCGTACCAGATTGCGCGTTGGCATCACGAGCGCTGGGACGGCAAGGGCTATCCCGATGGCCTTAAGGGCGACGAGATTCCCATTGCCGCGCAGGTGGTCTCGGTGGCCGACGTGTATGATGCGCTGACGAGCGTGCGCGTGTACAAGGACGCTCTCCCGCACAAGGAGGCAATCCAGATGATCCTGGACGGTAAGTGCGGCACCTTTAACCCGCTGTTGCTCGACTGCCTGCTCGAGGTGCAAGACCGTATTGCCGAGACGTTGGCACGCCCCGCCGACGTCGTCGCGTTTCCCACGATTTAGTTTGACCAAAGGAGTTTTAATCCATGATTTCCATGCGTGAGGCGTATGAGAAGATCGGCGCCAATTATGATGACGCGTGCGCTCGGCTGATGGGCGGGGAAATGCTTGCCCGCTTTGCCCTCAAGTTTTTGGATGACGAGAGCATGGACAAGCTGGAGGCCGCCATGGCGGCGGGAGACGCCGAAGGTGCGTTTATGGCAGCGCACACGCTCAAGGGCGTGAGTCAGAACCTGGGATTCGATAATCTGTACGAGCCGGCGGTCGTGGTGACCGAGGCGCTGCGCGGCGCCGATGCCGTTGACGGCGCTCGCGAGGGAATGCATGCGCTGCAGCGGCAATATGCGGCTACGATGTCGGCCCTGCGCGAGGCGGCCGAATAAGAGCTTGCGGGCCTTGATGACTACGAGAGTGGATAATCTCCCGTTTTAGGCCCGGTGGCGGCCTCAAAGTGGGAGATTATCCACTCTCGTTCGATATGTGTCCAAAAATCCACGCTCACCCCTCCGGGTTAGTAAATGGCCTATGCGCACTGGCGGGGCTTTCCGCATGCAATCAATATCGTTGTTCGATAAACTGTTCGAATAACGATAGAGTCGATGAGGGTGAGTGTATGTCTAACAGCGTTCAGCGTATGGCCAAAGCGGGCGAAAATATCAGGAAGCTTGGCTTTTGCATGGCAGCCGTTTTTGCAGGGATGCTCGTCGCTTTTGCCGCGTTGGTTGTTTACGTGATCTGGTATGCGGTTGCAAACGTTGCCTCTGTCGATTCTTTCGGCGTCGTGACGCTTCTCGATGGCGGGTGCATCGTTATCCCAAGCGGACTGTGCCTGGCACTCGTCGTGGGTATTTCGCTTGTCGTTCTGTGTGGGATCAGCCGTAACATCTCGCGAGGCGTCTCGCCCTTTACCAAGACGCATGTGCGGCTTATCCGTGTTCTTGCGCTTGCCTTTGCTGTTAACGCCGCGGTTTCGCTTATTGGTGCCTACGGATCGGTCAATCTTACCATTGGTGGGCTGGAGCTTTACGTCGTGCCTCATTCCTTCGTTATTGAGATTTGCCAAGGCGTTGCCTTTGATGCGGGGTCGCTTATCGGCGCGGCTGTCTGTCTGTGTATCTCGGTGATCTGGAGTTATGCCTCGCTGCTCCAAGAGCAGTCTGACGAGCTTGTGTAGGAGGAAGCATGAGCTATCTCATCATCGAGCTTGAGACGCAGCTACTTAAGACCGGAAAGACCAGTGCTGATCTGATTCGTGCCACGGGGCATACTCCGGCTAATATTTCTAAGCTAAGAAACGGAAAAATTAAAGCTATTCGCCTTAAGACGCTTCTCGATATTTGCGATGAACTTGACTGTCAACCGGGAGATATTATTCGGCGGGTGAGTGAGAAAGAGCTTGAGGAGCTTATTGTTGAGCGTGCAAAAAATGTCGTGAGGCAGATGCGGAATGGTGGAGGCGATGAGGTATCGCTTCCGACATCCGTCTTTGCTGTCGATTTGAGTGACGAGTAGCTTAAGGCGAACAGCCATAACGAAATATCAGCGTAAAGGGGCCCGTGTCTAACACGGGCCCCTTGCTTCATTAATTATCTTGGCAAATATGAGTTATCGACAAACAATAATAGTCAGAAAAAACGATAAAAGAAAGGAGGAACGATATGGATAGTTTTGCTATCAAGCAGAACGGGAGGCCAATGAGTGCATCAGCGATAAAGCTATCAAAGGTGTCAAAGCGCTATGGGAAACGGCGTGTGTTGCATGATGTTTCCTTCGAGGTGGATCAGTCTGAGCTCTGCGCCCTTGTTGGTGCAAACGGGGCGGGTAAAAGCACGCTTATTAAGATAGTGCTGGGCCTCTGCGAGCCGTCGTCGGGGAGCGTGGAGCTTTTTGGAGGCAAGTCGAAAAGAGAGCTCAGCCTGATGCGGGCGCGTGTCGGCTATGTGCCAGATTCCAGCGGAGCATACCAATCCCTCAGCGCGGTTGAGAATCTTCGGATCCGATGTGCGGAATGGGGGCTTGATGAGAATCGTGAGGTTCCTCGCGTCTTGGGCCTAGTCGGGCTGGACGTCGATGAGAAAAAGAGCGTGAGCAGTTTTTCTCTGGGAATGAAGCTGCGACTTGATATAGCTACGGCTTTGTTGGGTGACACTGATCTGCTTATCTTTGATGAGCCAGCAAATGGGTTGGACCCGCTGGGCATCGAGAGTATATGGGCCCTTATCGGTCGATTGAATCGAGAGCAGGGTAAGACCATGCTCATCTCTAGTCATGATTTGGATGAGTTGGCATCAGTTGCAACAAGTTGTGTGTTTATTCATGACGGCGAACTGCTGAAAATGGAATCGATGGACGTCATAAGGGATGAGGCGCCATCCCTAAAAGAGTATTACAGGCGCTTGATGAAGGCGGTCTCGCTATGATGCGGGCGACCCATCCCATAAAGGCAGATATGATGCGTTTGCACAGGATGTTTCCGGCGAAGTTTGGTCTTGCGCTTATTCTGGCGTTCGGCCTTCTCTTCGGTGTCTTTCTAAAAAACGGAACAACGTTGCTCGCCTTTGGCAATAGCGTTTTTGGGGAGGATATTGGTTTCTGCTGGAATGTAATCGATTCTTCTGCACCCGATGAGTCCCTTGTGCGCAGTGCTTTTGCCGGCACGTCTCTGTTCGTTCCGCTCATCGTTTGCCTGGCGATTTTACAGGAGCGCGGCTATGAAGAGGGACACCGAATTTCTTCAGCAAGAGGTCTTACCCGCTTTAACGGGACTCTGGCACATGTACTTTCGTCTGCTTTAATAATCGGCGCAGCATATAGTGCGCTTTGCCTTCTTCTGTTTGCAATAGCGATAACACGTGGAGGGCAAAACTATGCGCATAGTATGCTGACTGCATTTTTGCCTGCAATGATAGTCAACGCCGTATTGGTGATATCGGTTGCGTTGGAGACGACGACCATCTATCGGATTACAGGCAGCGCCGTATTTAGCGGGGCTGTGGTAATAATCGGATTTGTCATGAGCTTGACGCTCTACGGAACCTTCCTCCAGGCGCCTATACCATCCTTGCGATGGATCTTGCTCCTTCCGGGACCGTACCTTGGAGTCGGATGTGCCCTTGGGTATAGCGATATGGGGCAGCTGACGCTTCTGGGATATGGCGTGGCAGCCAGCTGTCTATCGGTTTTGATTTACGCTCTCGTGAACTTTCGCGCTGGGGGTGTGCTCAATGGCTCGTCAGACTAGAAGATTCCTCCATTCAGAATTGAAGCATGTGAGCAAATGGACGTACGCCTTAATCCTGGTAATTTATGCGTGCATGGTGGTGTTGCAGATTAATTCTTTCCCGATGTGGTTCTGTAGCCTCCGTGAGAACAGTTTCTTGGGCTTTTTCCCAGACCCGACGCTTCGGCTATCGGCAGAGGATGTCCTTCTATTTGGTAATGCAGAGGTTTTTCGCGGTCTGCTGTTCAACGTAGCCCCGTTGGCTCATGCATTGTTCTTTCCGTTCATCGCGGTTTGCATTGTGCCGCGCTTTGTCAGTTCGGGCTTTATTGAGGAACCGTGGGGGTTGTCGGAGGCTCGGGGAGGGAAGCGTGTGTGCGCTATCGTTGCGCGAGTGGTGCTGTCTTCTTTTGCCCTTTTGGGCGCGTTTATCCTGTCGAGTGTCGTTTTGTACTGCCTTAACTGCGCGATCGTTTTAGATGCTCAGCAGTATTTCGACCTGAATATTTTTTGCTATCGACTTCTTCTGGCGAGTGTCGTCTGCCTTGCATACGTGGTCTCTTGCGTGATTACTGTTTCCTATTTTGGGTCCGGCTTCGGTCCGATTGGCATGCTGTTGCTTGTCAACGTTGTAGCGATCTACATACAGCTCGGGGCCAATTCCATGCTTCCGCTTCCAGCCTCGATGCTCATGTGGATTTGTGGCGTGACCCCGTTGGGGAATAGTCAATGCATTTCGATTCTAATTGACTGCCTAATAAACGTAGCAAGCGTTTTTGCCATTTGCTTTACCGTCGACCGATTACGGTCGAGATTTTTTTGATTGTTTGTGAGGGATAATCATACCGAGCATACCAAATACAAGGGTGGGCGGGCACCGTGGCTGGTGTCCGCCCACCTGGCATAGGAGGCTTTAAACTGAGTGGTTTGCGGGCTAGCGGGCCTGCTTAACCTTGGCCGCTGCCTCGACAAACGACTTCCACAGGTTAAAGTCGGTCTCGAGCGTCTTCCACGTGTACTCAGGGTGCCATTGTACGCCCAGGCAGAACGGCTGGCCTTCGACTTCGATGCACTCGGGAACGCCGTCGGTTGCCTTGGCGACCAAGCGCGTGCTTTTACCCAGACGGTCGACGCAGCAGTGGTGTGCGGAGTTGGTCTGGATTAGCCTGTGCCCGCCAACCGCGCGTTCCAGCAGCGAGCCCGGCACGACCTCGACGGGGTGCACGGGATCGTTGAGCACGTGGGTGTGACGCCACTGCGTGCGACCCTCGCGCGCACCCAGGCTCGGCACGTCCATGCACAGGGTGCCGCCGGTGGCGACGTTGAGCAGCTGCGTGCCGCGGCAGGTGGTAAAGAGTGGCTTTTTGGCGCGGAGCACCTCGTTAACCAGCTTAAACTCAAAGCTATCGCGGATCTCGCAGCAGAGGGTGGGGTCGTAGGGTCGATCATCGCCCCAACGTTTGGGATTGACATCGGGGCCGCCGGGAATGGCGATGCCGTCGGCGATATCGACGTAATGACGGATGACCTCAATGTCCTCGGTGATGGACATCTGCAGCGGCAGGCCGCCGGCGGCAAGGATGGCATCGACAAAGACGCTCGCAATCTCCTCGTTGGGGGAGAGCGTCTCGCTCAAATAGGGTTTCGCTTCTTCCCAGCGTGGTGCGACCAGGATGAGCGGACGGTCGGCGGGATCGACGTCGACGTGCGGAGTGTAGGACGATGAGGTGCGGGTTCCGATCATGGGCGTAGCTTTCGAATCCGGGTGGACATGGCACAGGGGTGGCACGGAGCAAACGTTACTGATGAATTTGCCCGCGTGGCAATTGGGTTAGTGGCCCTTGATGGAGTTGAGGAAGTCCTGGGCGCGCTTGGTCTGGGGGTGGTCGAAGAACTCGTCGGGCGTGCCGGTTTCCACGATCTGGCCGTCGGCCATAAACACGACGCGGTCTGCCACGCGGCGGGCGAAGTTCATCTCGTGCGTGATGACGATCATCGTCATGCCCTGCTGGGCCAGACGGACCATGACCTCGAGCACCTCGTTGATCATCTCGGGATCAAGAGCGCTCGTGGGCTCGTCAAAAAGCATGGCCTTGGGCTGCATGGCGAGTGAACGGGCGATGGCCACGCGCTGCTGCTGGCCGCCCGAAAGCTGTGCGGGTACCTTGTCGGCCTGCTCGGCCACGCCCACGCGGCTCAGCAGGTCCATGGCGCGCTCACGAGCCTCCTCCTTGGAGACACCCAGCACGTCGACCGGCCCCATCATGACGTTCTGCACCACCGTCATATGTGCAAACAGGTTGAACTGCTGAAACACCATGCCCAGCTCGGCACGCATGCGGGCAAGGTCCTTGCCTTCCTGCGGCAGGGGCTCGCCCTCGATGAGGATCTCGCCCGAGTCGATGGTTTCCAGGCGGTTGATGGTGCGGCACATGGTCGACTTGCCCGAGCCCGAGGGACCGATCACAACGACGACCTCGCCGCGGTCGACCGAGAGATTGATGTCGTTGAGGACGTGCAGATCGCCATAGTGCTTATCGACGTGTCTGAGCTCGATCAGCGGCTGATTGCCGGTGGAAGAGGTGCTCTGTGCCATGGTACTCGGCTCCTTATGACTCGAAATGGTAAAGCGTTAGCGGATGATGGTCGCGCCGGTCTTGTGCGAAACATAGACAGCGGCCTTGTTGATCGCGACGTTGATGAGGATGTAGATGACCGCGATAACCAGGTAGACCGACACGAGGGCGTCGTAGTTGGTAATGAGCACGCGGGCGTTTTGCATGAGGTCGGGGTAGCTCACCACATAGGCGACGGTGGTGTCTTTGACTACGACTACAAGCTGTGAAATCAACGACGGAATGATAAACCGAATAGCCTGCGGCAACACGATTTTAAAGGTGATTTTGGCCTTGGAGAGACCGAGCGCCTGGGCTGCCTCGACCTGACCGCGCGGCACGGCATTGACGCCGGCGCGGAAAATCTCGGCAAGCACGCCGGCTGCAGCGAGCGCGACGGGAAGCGTGAGCATCCAAAACGACGGCAGCGCGATCTTGTACTGGGGCAGCACCAAAAAGAAGAAGTAGATGAACAGCAGGCTCGGCACACCGCGGAAGAAATCGGTGAGCACGCGGCAGACCAGCTGCAGCGGCTTAATATCGCTCGTGCGGCCGAGCATAAGGGCTAAGCCCAGCACCAGCGCGATGGCGCCAGCGGTGAGTGCGACTTTAACGGTGCCCTCAAAGCCGGCAAGCAAGAACTTCCAGGTGGTGAGGTGCGTAAAGAAATACCAATAGTGGACCGAAAGCTGACCGGTCACATAAAAGCGCTGCAACACGAGGACGACGAGCGCGGCGACGGCAACAAGCGAGATGGCGGTGCCGATGCGAATCTTGGCGCGCATCTTGGGGCCGGGAGCCTCGTAGAGCGCATCGCGCATGGTAAGTGCAGGGGAGGAATGCTTGCTCATCGGAGGATCCTCACCTTCTTATCGATGTAGTTGCCAATGTGGCTCACCACAAAGGCCGTGCCCAGGTAGCCGAGCGCCGAGATAAAGAACGCGGCGACGCCGCCGAGCGAGCGCGTGTTGATGTAGCTCACCACGCCGGTGAGCTCCTGCGGCTTAAGCGGCACCTGGCTGCCCAAGGCGGTAGTGAGCATGACGGCGATAAAGAGGTTGGTCATGGGTAGCACGCTCGAGCGCAGCGCCTGCGGAATCACGATCTTGGCGAGGATGCGGCTGAAGCTCATGCCCAGCGAGCGGGCGGCTTCCACCTGGCCGACGCCGACGGTGTTGATGCCGCTCATAAAGTTCTCGGAGCCAAAGGCCGAGCCCAAAAGGACCGTGGCGACGATAACGCAGGTGCGGTAGGGCAGGACGACCTTAAGCGGCGGCAGTGCATAGACGACGATGATGAGCAGCGCGATGCCGGGGATGTTACGGAAGACCTGGACATACAGGTCGCCAAAGACGCGCAGCGGCTTGAGCGGCGACACGCGCATCACGGTGACGGCGACGGCTAGCACCATGGCGATGGCAAACGACTCAAGCGTCATGCCCCAGGTTGCTAGCAGCGCGTCGATATAGTTCTGGCCATAGAGCGACCAGAGCTCGGAGAGACTCATGCGGACCTCCCGCCGATAAGGAAAGGGGCTCCCGTGTGTACGGAAGCCCCGACAACTCAGTGAGGAAACAGTTTACCGCAATAAAGCGCATCATGCGTTTCCGTATGGTTTCGTTGCGGTCGTTACCAGGCTCGCTGCCTAGGCCCCGATCTCGGGCAGCTCGGGAACATTGGTGTCGCCCGTACGGTCACCAATGCAGATCTGCCACAGCTCGGTCCAGGTGCCATCGTCCTCGATCTTCTTAAGGAAGTCGTTAACGAAGGCGACGCCGTCGGAATCGAGCGGCAGGCCGATGCCATAGGGCTCCTTGCTGCCGAAGGGCTTGCCGGCGATCTTGTACTTACCGGGCTCGCGGACCAGGGCGCTCTGCTGCATGTTGTTATCGATGACGTAGGCGTCAACGCGGCCCTGCTGGAGTGCCTGGCGGGCCTCCTCGTCGGTCTTGAACTCCTGCTGGCTGGCCTTGGGGGCGAACTCCTCCAGGATGGCGGGGCCGTTGGAGCCGGACTGGACAGCGACGTTCTTATCGGCCAGGTCGTCGACGCTCTTGATGTCGTCGTTGTCGGCGAGCACCAGGATGGCCTGCTGGGTGTAGTAGTAGGGGCCGGCAAAGGAGACGAGCTTCTTGCGCTCGTCGGTGATGGTGTAGGTGGCAAAGACGGCGTCGACCTGTCCGTTCTGCAGGACGGACTCGCGCGTGTCCGAGGTCACCTGGGTGATCTCGACCTTGTTCTCGCCCAGAATGTAGTTGGACAGGAGCTGTGCGATACCGGCGTCGAAGCCGCGGGTCTTGCCGTCCTTCTCGTTGAGGAGGGAGAAGAGCGTGGAAGTCTGGACGCCACCGATCTTAAAGACGCCGGCATCCTTGACGGCCGTCGCCCAGGTGCTGGCGGCGATGGCGTCGTCATCGGCCTTGGGGCCGTTGTCGACGAGCTTGTCGAACGCCTTGGCGTCGAGCGTGGTGGAAGTCTCGGTATCTTCGGAGCTCTTGGAGGAGCCGGCGGCGGAACCCTTGTCGGCCTCGGCGCTGGTGTCAGAGCAGCCGGCAAGACCAAGGCCGGCGACGGTTGCGAAGGTGGCGGCAACGAAGCCGCGGCGGTCGAGAACGACCTGCTGGGAGAGGTTCTTGCTCATAGGAGAACACCTTTCTCAATAAAATCCCTAGCGGTTGAGTAGAGTTATACCCTATTGCGCTCAGACGGGTCAACACGAAATAACTCAGAAACATACTTACCTTATGGGTAATTCTACCTACCAAAAAGGGACAGGCACCTTTGTGGTGGTTCTGACCGATGCAGCGGCATGCCTTGCTGTTTTGTCTCGATCTGTAACATCTGCAGCCATTTTTGCCGAGTAACTGTTACAGATCGAGATTTTCTCTTCAGGGGAATTCGAATGTCTCAATCTGTAACATCTGGACGGCCAAAAGGTCCCTATCTGTTACAGATTGAGACAAACGTCGGGGACTAAGACGTCTTGTCTCGATCTGTAACAGTTAGACGGGAATTCAGGCCATAGATGTTACAGATTGAGATAATCGCGTCGCGAAAATAAAAACCTCCGCAGGGATGCTTTCCTTGCGGAGGTTTTCTTACTCGTTGAGTAGCCTTACGGCTTCGGCGGCCATGTTCTCGACCGTCATGCCGTTCTGCGCGAGCAGTTCGTTGGGATCGTAGCGGTCGGGAAAGCCCTTGGCGATGCCAAAGGTGCGCGTGCGCAACGGCGTGCATGCCAGATAGCATGCCACGCGCTCGCCCCAGCCGCCGTCCAAGATGCCGTCCTCGAGGGTGGCGACGACGCGATGCTCGGCGGCAAGACTGTCGAGGAACTCGCGGTCGAGCTCGGTTGCAAAGCGCGGGTTGACGAGCGTGGCCTCGATGCCGTACTCGGCAGTCAGACGGTTTGCCACGCGCTCACCCAGCTCAAAGAAATCGCCAAGCGCGAGCACGGCAACGTCGCGGCCCTGACGCACCACGTTGTAGCGAACGGCGCTGTAGTCGGTGTCTTCGGCGGGCGCAAGGTCGGGGCGGCTTACCAGGCCGATGCCCGGTACGCGGATTGCCACGGGATGCTCGCGGTGGTCGAGCGACCAGCTCAGCATGGACAGATATTCCTCCATGCAGGCCGGCGCCAAGTAGTGCATGTTGGGAAGACCGCCCAGCATGGAAATATCAAAGAACGAGAGGTGCGTCTCGGACGTGGTGCCAAAGATTGACGCACCAAACACCAAAATGGTTGCCGGGGCGTCGTTGAGGCACAGGTCGTGCCAGAGTTCGTCGTAGGCGCGCTGCAAAAACGTGCCGTACACACCAAAGACTGGCTTGGCGCCCGAGCGCGCAAGCGCGGTGGCAAAGGTCACGGCGTGCTCCTCGGCAATGCCCACATCGACGAACTGTTTGCCGGCGGCAGCGCGAAGCTCGGGTGTAAAGCCCATGATGTAGGGTGTGGCGGCCGTGATGCCCACGACCTGCGGATCGCGCTCGATGGCGGCGCTGAGCGCCTCGCCCGTAATGTCGGCGTAGGTGCGCGGCGCAGGCTCGCTCGGATGGCCCGGGCAGAGCTTGCGCCCGGTCGCCATGTCAAACGGACCCACGTGGTGCCAGCGCTCGGGGTCGCTCTGGGCCGGCTCAAAGCCCTTGCCCTTGGCGGTGGAGACGTGCAGCACGATGGGATGATCGATATTGCGCAGTTCCTGTAGCGTGTCGACTAGGGACAACACGTCGTTGCCGGCGTCCAAATAACGGTAGTCGAGTCCCATCGCGCGGAAAACGTTGCGCTCACAGGTGCCGTTGCTGGTGCGCAGCTCGGCCAGATTGCGATACAGGCCGCCATGGTTCTCGGCAATGGACTGGTCGTTATCGTTGACGATGATGATCAGGTTGCTATCGAGTTCGGCGGCATTGTTAAAGCCCTCAAACGCCAGGCCGCCCGAAAGCGAGCCGTCGCCAATGATGGTGATGACGTTGTACGCATCGCCCGCCAGGTCGCGAGCGTGCGCTAGGCCGCAGCCCAGGCTCACCGAGGTCGAGGTGTGGCCCATGGCGAACAGGTCGTGCTCGGACTCGTCGGGATTGGCAAAGCCAGAAGCCTCGCCAAAACGTTCCGGATCGATATAGGTATACGCGCGCCCGGTCAGCGCCTTGTGGGCGTAGGTCTGGTGCGAAACGTCAAAGACAATCTTGTCGATAGGGGAGTTAAACACGCGATGAAGCGCAACCGTAAGCTCAACGACGCCCAGGTTGGGGGCAACGTGTCCGCCGACAGCGGCGGAGCTTTCGAGGATGGCGTGGCGAATCTCGCCGCAGAGCAGCGGAAGCTCGGCGCGGTCGAGAGCCTTGACGTCCTCGGGCGTTGTCGTTTGCGTAAGCAGCATCGTTGTGGGTTACTCCATGCGAATCGAGCGCCGGCGCTCCCTCGGCCGACACAATTGCACAAGACAGTCTCGCACATTTTGGCGTTTGATATGTGACGGCGGCGCGGTAATTCGACAACTGGTGGGGCAAAACGTTTTGTCCGATGCCATACTGATAGATTCGATGATGATTTTTTCAATACGTGCAGGCCGTGGCTTGCCGCCGTGAGCCGCTGGAAGGAGGCAGCATGTCCGATGCCGTTCGTGCCGAGAAAATCGCGCACGAGGTCGACGATGCCGCCCGCCAGCTCGCCCAGGCGGGCCGCTTGGACCTGACGCGCGAGTTTATCCAGCATGGCGACGTGACGGTCTATGCACATGTGACCTCGGTGGCACGGGCAAGTCTGTCCTTTGCCGAGCACTTGGGCCGTGCTGGCATTTCGATCGACCGTGCCTCGCTGCTGCGCGGAGCCTTGCTGCACGACTACTTTCTCTATGACTGGCACGATCCCGACCCAAGCCATCGGCTGCATGGCTTTCGCCACCCGTTTTTTGCCCTGGCACGTGCGGAGGAAGATTATGAGCTGACGCCGCGCGAACGGAATATTATCGTGCGGCATATGTTTCCGCTGGTGCCGGTGCCGCCGACGTGTCGTGAGGCATGGATTGTGTGTCTGGCGGATAAATGGTGCGCGCTGCGCGAGACGGTCGCCGGCGTTTTGCCGCGCAAGGACGAGGCGGACGATGGCGTGAGCAGCGAATCGAGTGAAAAGAGGAGAGGGTAGACGGTGGAAACCGCGATCGACATGGCATTTGGCGGCGCGACGCTTGCCGCCTGCCCGCTCTCGGCACTGGTGCTCTCGTTTGCCTTCTACGGTTTTTGCGGCTGGGCGTGGGAGTCGACGGTCTGCGCCATACTCAATCACGGACGATTTGCCAACAGTGGCTTTTTGCTGGGGCCGTGTTGTCCTATCTATGGTGTGGGCGGAATAGCCTGCTGGCTTTTGCTGCGCGGGATTCCGGATGCCTCGAGCCAGTTTGTCGCCGCGGCGCTTGTATGCAGCGCAATCGAGTACAGTGTGGGCCTTCTATTGGAAAAAACAACGGGCGCTCGCTTTTGGGATTACTCGCACCTGCCGTTTAACTTGCACGGACGCATCTGCCTGTACTGGGCCTGCGCGTTTGGCTTGGGTGCGTTGTGTATTTGCCGTTTAGTGGAGCCGGCATTGCTGGGGCTGCTTGGCCATCTGCCGGTGCTGATTGTGCGGCTGTCCGCCTTTATCGTCGCGGTCGCGATGATGGTCGACGCGTTGTGCTCGTTGGCGAGCTGGCGGCGTCTGTCCGATCAGTTGGAGCGTGTGCGCGCCGACCTCGCCGACCGCATCAACGAGTCGCTTGCCGATGCCTCGGACTCAATGCTCGAACGTATTCCCGAATCGACGATTGACTCGGTGACACAGACGCACATCCGCAGCCGTGCCGTTAACGCGTGGCTGGCCGAGCTGGGTGACGCGACGCTCGATGCCCTGCGCGAGAAGGCTTCAATGCCGACGTTTATCGCGGATGGTGCTCGCGGCCTGGCACTTGCTGCCCGCCGCGTGGCCGATGCCGCGCCGAGCATGCCGCGTCCGTCGCTCAGCCGTCGCCTTGCCGGTAAGCGCATGAGCCGTCCGGTACCGAGCGTGTCACTCAGTCGTCGTGACCTGCGCTTTTTCAATGCCTTCCCGCGCCTGCGCATCAACCGCTACGAAGGTGTCATCCGAGCTACCGACCTCCGCGACCGAGCCCGCGAGCTGTTCCGCCGCTAGCCGGGACGGGCGCGCTCACGGCTTCCTTGCTCGCGTATTTCCCGTTCGTTTCGCGTCCGTTGCCGCGCCGTTTCCAAGATTGCGGCACCGTTTCCATTCGACAACGCAGCGTTTAACAACGCCGTATCTGGTCTACACCAGTTGCCCCTCGGCCGCATTATGGGCGCCGACAACGTTCATGCGATCAAGGGGGAGCGAATGTACGATACGGGATCGACAACGTTTATGCTCATCTGCACCATGCTCGTGTTTTTAATGACACCGGGTCTGGCGTTTTTCTACGGTGGCCTGTCTAGGCGCAAAAATGTCATCAACACCATGCTCATGTGCTTTGGCGCCATTGGCCTGGTCGGTGTGTTGTGGATTGTTGCCGGCTGGTCGCTGGCCTATGGCGGCGACGGTTCCAGCCCGTTTATTGGAGGCCTTGACCAGCTGCTGTGCCTGCCGGTGCTCGGCCAGGTACTGCAGGCGGCCGAGGGCAATGTCGCGGACGGTACTGTCTACCCTCAGACCATCAACATCGCCTTCCAGATGGCGTTTGCCATGATCACCGCCGCCATCGTCACGGGCAGCCTGGCCGGCCGCGTTAAGTTTGATGCCATGACGGCCTTCCTGGGCATTTGGCTGCTCGTGGTCTATGCGCCGCTCGCCCACATGGTCTGGGGCGGCGATGGCTCCTTTATCGGCGACATCATCGGCGCACTCGACTTTGCCGGCGGCGACGTGGTGCACATTTCGTCCGGTCTCACGGGCCTGATTCTCTGCTCAATGCTCGGCCGTCGTCGCGGCTTTGGCATGGTGAGCTATCGTCCGCATAACGTGCCGTTTGTGGCGCTAGGCGCCGGCCTGCTTTGGTTTGGCTGGTTTGGCTTTAACGGCGGCAGCGAGTTTAAGGCCGACGCCGTGGCGGCACTCGCCATCCTCAACACCGTGACGGCCAGCGCGGCAGGCATGGTCTCGTGGCTTGCCGTCGAACGCGTGCATACCGGCCGCCCCACGCTGGTGGGTGCCAGCACCGGTTTGGTTGCGGGCCTTGTGGTGGTTACGCCGGGTGCGGGCTTTGTCGAGCCGTGGGCGGCACTGGTCATGGGCCTTATCGTGTCGCCCGTCTGCTACCTGGCCATCAGCCATCTTAAGACCAAGTTTGGCTACGACGATGCACTCGATGCGTTTGGTTGCCACGGTATCGGCGGCATCTTGGGCGGCGTGCTCACGGGCCTGTTCTGTGTGCCGGAGCTTTCGTGGACCGGTAAGGGTGGTCTGTTCTACACGGGCGACGTGTCGCTGCTCATCTCGCAGATTTTGGGCATTGTGGTGACGGTCGCTATTGTGCTGGTGCTCGATTTGGTGATCGCCGCGGTGGTCAAGGCGCTGTTCCACGGCAGCCTGCGCGTGGACGAGGCCGACGAGGCATTGGGCTTGGACGCGAGTCAGCACGGCGAAAGTGCGTACCCTTCGTTTAGTGGTCTGGACTAGCGGTTTCTAACGTTCTGTCAGACCAACTCTTATAAGAGAGGAGTTCACTATGAAGAAAATTACGGCGATCGTTCGTGCCGAGAAGCTTGAGGTTCTCAAAGACGCGCTGTTTGCTGCCGATGTTCGTGGCATGACTATTAACCAGGTGCAGGGCTGCGGCGCACAGCATGGCTGGAAGGAATACGTGCGCGGCAACGAGTTGCTTGTCAACACGATCCCTAAGGTGCAGTTCACGCTCATTTGTGCTGATGAGCATGTCGACGGCATTGTCGACATCATCTGTAACGCTGCACGCACCGGTGCCGTTGGAGACGGCAAGATTTGGGTCGAGCCGGTCGAGGAAGTTATCCGCATCCGCACCGGCGAACACGGCCCCGCTGCGGTGTAGAATCGACCGCCTGCCATCCGCAACGTTAAAATGCTGCAATGAGGCACAAGACTTGCGTTGCGGATGGACGGATTATGGGTCGTAATAAATATCCCGAGGAGACGGTCGCGAAGATTCTCGACGCGGCGCTGGAGCTATTCTGCGCACAGGGTTATGAGGGGACGAGCATTCAAGACATCGTCGACCGCCTCGATGGCATGACCAAGGGTGCTGTCTATCATCACTTTAAGAGCAAAGAAGAGATTTTCAACGCCGCATTTGATCGGGCAATGGCTCCGATTGTTGAGCGCCGTCGCGCGACACTCGGTGCTGGCAATATGACGGGAGCCCAAAAGCTCAAACGACTCTATGCGCCCGAGTCCGTCGTTCCGCAAATCGAGCTATGGGCTCGCATGCATCCTGCGGCAGATCCGGTAAAAAGCTCGCGGCTGCTGGCGATGCAGTACCAAGGTTCGTTTGACGAGTCGGCCGATGGCAATCTCTTGCCAGTAATCGAGGAGGGCATCGCCGACGGCTCCATTGCGTGCGAATGCCCGCGCGAAGCAGCGGAGGCCGTATCGTTGTTAGCGAATCTTTGGCTGCTGCCATTGTTCCGTCCGCTCGAGCCCAAGGAGCGAATGCTCGCTCGCGCACAATGTTTGGCACAGATGGCGGCAGCGGTGGGGCTCGATTTGGGTAATGAAGTGCTCCAGACAACGGCCCAGATTTGGGACGTATGGAACCGTGCCGGGTGGTAATATAGATACCAACGGTATGTAATTGATTTGTGAGGGTAGCCACGGCTGCCCTTTTCAAGTCATTAAATACATACTGACAGTATGTATTTGGGGGCAGGCTTATGGCTGGGATGCGAAGAATTAGCGTTTCATTGGCGCCAAAAACAGTGCGATCTATCAGGCTATTTGGTCTTCTTGTTGCACAGCTGTGTGCGTATTCAATGTTGTCAGCACTGTGCTTTGCGTGTCCGCTTTACTTGTTCGATTGCAGCGGCTCGTCAACGTTATATGGCGCCGTCGCGGCGATAGCGTTCATACCGGGCGTGCTCGCGACTCCGGTTGGCGGGATTTTGGCGGATCGGGGAAGACACCGCGGGGTTCTTGTGGTACTCGGCATTGTTCTGATGGCTGCATCACTGCTGTTTATCCCCATGAAGTGTTCGCTGCCTCTTGCGGTTGTCGTGGCAGCAATGCTTTGCGTCCAATATGGCATCCAATCGCTGCTGAAGCCGATGCTTCAAATCGAGACGGTGCGCATGACGGGCCCAGAAAAGGTTGAGCGTGCCACTGCGTTGGTCTCGCAGATGACCATGGCGAGCAATATCTTGGGGCCTGTAGTCGGGACGGCAGTCTATGGGTGCTTTGGTATCGATGCCCTGTGCGAAACCGCGGCGTTGACGTTTGCGATGTCAGCCCTGCTGTTCGGGGGCGCACTCAAGCAAAATGCCTCATCTGGAATGACAGGGGACAGTACGACTTGCTCGACATGCCGAAGCGATTTTCGGGAGTCGATTCGGTACCTGTTTCAAAACGCATCATTGCTCGTTGTGTTTTTGCTTGCGGCTATTTTGAACCTTGCGTTAGTTGGGTTAACGATTGGTGCTCCCGTTATTGTTGCAAAGCATCTCGGAATGCAATCATCCTTTGTTGGGATTATTGAGGTGGCTATGGGCTTAGGTGGTCTTGTCGGCAGTGGTTTGGTCGGTATTTGGCCGCATCGTTTTTCCTTCAAGGGCATATGTCGATATGTTGCGATGATTTGTTTTGGAGTCGTACCGATTATTGTCACGCTACTGAGCGGTCCTGATGAATTAGCGTTAGCCGCGCTTGCGGCCGGCTCGGCATGGGTCATGGCGTGGGCAAGCATTGCATCGGTCGAAATCGTTTCATTTGTTCAGCGGTCAGCGCCAAAGGAACTCTGCGGAAAAGTGTTGGCACTCGTTTATATGATGCTTTCCTGTGCAACGCCTATTGGCCAATTGGTTTACGGGCTCGCATATGATCGATGGACACCGGCGATTGTATTCGCAGACATGTTGGCGGTGCTGACGTTGACGACGGCGCTGTTTTATCGGCTGAAAAATCGCTTGTGGCGATTGCCTTAACGCGCTGGGGCACCGTGGATTTGCGGAAACATTGTCCCGCCGCGCAGGGACGCCATTGTCTGGGCATGCCTCTCCTTCGTCTACAATATCGTGCAGACGAAGGAGAGGCATGCCCATGATCAAGATGTTTGCGAGTGACTTAGACGGAACACTGCTGAACGCCCTGCACGAGGCAGATGGGACCATCCGCCGTGCCATTCGCGAGCTGACCGAGGCTGGCCTGCATGTGGTTCCTGCGACCGGGCGCTCGACGTTGCCGATCGGCGAACATGGCTTTACGGGGCTGGCGCTCGATGCCTGCTGCTCTAACGGCTCCATTGTGCGCGACAGTCATGGCGAGGTGCTCAAGACCTGGACCATCGATCCGCAGATCACCGAGGAGCTGCTCAAGGAGTTCCCGGACATTTGCTTTGATTGCTCCACGCCCGATGGCATGTTCTCGAGCGGCTCGTTCGAGATGCATCAGGCGGGCTTTAAAAAGGACAGTCCTATCAAGCGCATCGTGATGCGCGGCATGCGTGCACGTGGCGGGTATCACGAGGAACAGTATTTCGACCAGTCGATCGGTGACATTCTGCGCCACGATGTGTGCAAGATCAACTGCCGTGTGATCTCGCCCGAGCTGGAGCGCGACCTTAAGGCGTATTTGGCCGAGCGCTCGGACCGCGTGGTCAACGCGCCGTTTGACCCGGTGATGTTTGAGATCACGGATGTGGCATGCAACAAGGGCGAGAGCGTGGCCTGGCTGGCGGGCTACTACGGCATTGCCGAGGACGAGGTCGCGGTCTACGGCGACGGCGGCAACGACATTGCTATGCTCAAACGCTTCCGCCACAGCTACGCGACCAAAAACGGCAGTGACGCGGCCAAGGCCGCCGCAAGCGCGACTATCGGTAGCTGCATGGCCCACGCCGTTCCCAAACACATGCTTGCCACCATGCACAAGCAGAATTCCTGCACCGTAATCGAATAATGTGACAAAGGGACAGCCCCTTTGTCACAGGTGACGCTGGTCTCTTGAAATACGAACAAACATTCGCATATCTAACTGCGCTTTGATAGAATTGATACTGTTGGCGGCAGTTCCATGTGCCGGGCAACGCCCTCCATCTGATGGGAGGTGATGCCCATGACCGATCTGATTGATTTCGTGAGACTTCTGACCGCTTTGGTCTCGTTCTCCACGGCGCTCGTCGGGCTTTCCGAGGCACTCAAGCAACGTTCGAAGCAACGTAAAAGGGGTCGCCGCCGCTAAGGCGTTGACCCCTTAATCCAAGCAACGGCGCTGCCCAGCTTTCCAGAACTTGGGCTGCCGTCGACACTATTCTACCCACGAATGACATTTTGAACAATCGGCAATGCCGCTCCAAAAGCCAGGCACAACTGGCACAACCTAGGCGGTCGCTGAATGTGACAAAGGGACTGCCCTTTGTCACATTCCAAATATTGCCTTTACGTGTTGATACACACGGTGTGCAATAATACTCGCACTGTGCAATAGCGTACAGTCTGAGTAACAAGGAGGACGTTTGTCCCAGCTCGAGAAATGCGATCGCCGGTCCCTTCGCTCGCAGCGCGCCCTTCGCCAGGCGCTTGCCAGCGAGCTTGCCGAAAGCGGCGACCTTTCGCGCATTAATGTCGCGTCGCTCACCGAGCGCGCTGGCCTTACGCGCCGCACGTTCTATTCGCACTACCGCGATATCCCCGACTTTATCAATCAAATCGAGGACGGCTTGCTGGCCGAGATCCGTGAGCGCATTGAGCTCATCACCGCAGCTCAGCTGCCTGATCTCTATCACAACATCGATGAGCTCGAGCCGGCGCCTGGTTCGGTTGAGTTGCTGCGCTACCTTGCGGCCAACCGCGACTTAATCGGTGCGCTGCTGGGTCCGGGCGGCGACCAGGCCTTCATTAAGCGAATCATCGACACCGCGCGTGAGGCCGTGGTGCCTCGTGCGCAGACGGGCATTTTGGGCCTGGCGCTGGGGACGTTCTTTGACTACTACGTTACCTACGTCGTGAGTGCCGAGGTCGGCCTGATTCAGCGTTGGTTTGAGCGTGGGCTCACCGAATCGCCCGAAGCCATGGCGCGCATTATGACGGTTATCGCCTTTGTGCGTCCCGGCGACCTATATGGCCAACCCATCGATATCAACGTGCCGGAATACGGCATGAAGCTATTGAATCTGCAGCTCGAGGACGCGGTCGACACCGCCGCAACCGTCGAGTCCAACTACTAAGAGGAGAAACAGATGAGCAAACTCGTCGAGGGCATTAAAGACCGTGTGGTCGCTGCCGCACGCGAGGCCGCGCCCGCCGTGGTGGACGCCGCGCAGAAGGCCGCGACCGCGGCTGCCGAGAAAGTTGCCGAGGCGGTTGCCGAGGCCAAGAACGCGGCAGAGGAGACGTCCGTCGCTAGCGAGCCCGTCACTGCCGCTGAGCCCGTAGCCGCCACTGCCGTCCAGGCCCCCGAAGGCGCGGTCTTCAACCCCGAGAACGCTCGTGGCAACCTGCACCTGGGCATCGACGTGGGCTCCACCACCGTTAAGCTCGCTGTGCTCAACGACGACAACCAGATCGTGTACGCCAAGTACCAGCGCCACCACACCGACGTCCGTGCCTGCGCCCGTGATCTGTTCGAGGGCGCTGCGACCGTGCTGCCGACGGCCCAGATGACCTGCGCCATTACCGGCTCGGGCGGTCTGCTGTTGTCCCAGTGGCTCGACCTGGAGTTTGTCCAGGAGGTCATCGCCAGCAAGCGTGCCGTCGAGACCCTCATCCCTGCCACCGATGTCGCCATCGAGCTGGGCGGCGAGGACGCCAAGATCATCTACTTCGATAACGGCATCGAGCAGCGCATGAACGGCACCTGCGCCGGCGGCACGGGCGCGTTCATCGACCAGATGGCAACCCTGCTGCACACCGACGCGAGCGGCCTCAACGAGCTCGCGGCCAACGCCACCACCATCTATCCCATCGCCAGCCGCTGCGGCGTCTTTGCCAAGACCGACGTCCAACCGCTGCTCAACGAAGGCGCCCGCCCCGAGGACGTGGCCGCCTCCATCTTCCAGGCCGTCGTGACCCAGACCATCTCGGGCCTGGCGTGCGGCCGTCCCATCCGCGGCAACGTCGCCTTCCTGGGCGGCCCGCTGCAGTATCTCTCCGAGCTGCGCCACCGCTTCTACCTCACGCTCAATCTGGACGAGGAGCACCGTATCGTGCCCCAAAACGCCCACCTGTTTGTGGCGAGCGGCGCCGCCATGGCGCACGAGTCCAACAAGCTCAGCACGTTCCCGCAGCTCATCGAGGCTATCGATGCCCTGGGTGACACGCAAGGTGCCGAGGTCGAGCGTCTGGATCCGCTCTTTGCCACCGACAAGGACTTTGCCGAGTTCAAGGCCCGCCACGACCAGGAAGTCGTCCCCAAGGGCAAGCTCGACGGCTACACCGGCCGCGTGTTCATTGGCATCGACGCCGGCTCCACCACCATGAAGGCCGCACTCGTGGGCGAGGACGGCCAGCTGTTGCACACCTGGTACGGTAACAACAACGGCGACATCCTGGGCACGGCCAAGGTCATCATGGCCGATTTCTACAACCACATTCCCGTCGGCTGCACCATCGGTCACGTGACCACCACGGGCTATGGCGAGGCGCTGCTCATCGAGGCCCTCAAGGCCGACTCCGGCGAGATCGAGACCGTCGCGCATCTGCGCGGCGCCAAGGCGTTCCTGCCCGGCGTCGAGTTCATTCTGGACATTGGTGGCCAGGACATGAAGTGCCTGCGCGTCAAGGACGGCGTTATCGAGCACATCATGCTCAACGAGGCCTGCTCGTCGGGCTGCGGTAGCTTTATCGAGAGCTTCGCCGTCTCTATGAACATGGACGTGCGCGCGTTCGCCAACGCTGCCATCCGTGCCAAGGCTCCGGTCGACCTGGGAAGTCGCTGCACGGTCTTTATGAACTCGCGCGTCAAGCAGGCGCAAAAGGAAGGCGCCACGGTGGGCGACATCGCGGCCGGCCTGTCCTATTCCGTCATCAAGAACGCCCTGTTCAAGGTTATTAAGCTGCGCGATCCCAAGGAGATCGGCAGCCAGGTGATCGTCCAAGGCGGCACCTTTATGTCCGACGCCACGCTTCGCGCATTTGAGCAGCTCACCGGCGTTCATGCTGTGCGTCCCGACATCGCCGGCTGCATGGGCGCCTACGGCGCGGCCCTGCTCGCCCGCGATCGCGCTGGCGCCGACGGCACCTCGACCATCCTCTCGGCTGAGGACATCGCGCACCTCACCGTGACGCAAAAGCATGTCCGCTGCGGCCGTTGCTCCAACAACTGCCAGCTTACCGTCAACGACTTTGGCGGTGGCAGGCGCTTCATTACCGGCAACCGCTGCGAGAAGGGCGCCGGCCACAAAAAGCAGAAGACCGAGGCCCCCAACCTCTTCAAAAAGAAAAACGAGCTGCTCTTTAACCGCGAGGTCCTGAGCCCCGACGAGGCCCCGCGCGGCACCGTCGGCATCCCGCGCGCGCTCAACATGTACGAGAACTACCCCTTCTGGCACGCGTTCTTTACGCGCCTGGGCTTTAGCGTGCAGCTGTCCGACCAGTCGAGCAAGAAGACCTACCAGGCGGGCATCGAGTCCATGCCGTCCGAGAGCGTGTGCTACCCGGCAAAGATGAGCCACGGCCACGTGATGAACCTTATCGACCGTGACGTCGACTTCATCTGGATGCCGTGCGTGCGTTGGGAGCGCAAGGAGGATCCGACGGCTGGCAACTGCTATAACTGCCCCATCGTCATGAGCTACCCCACGGCGCTGGCGCTCAATATTGACGAGATCCGCGAGCAGAACATCGAGTTCCTGTACCCGTTTGTGCCCTATCACGATAAGACCGAGCTCAAGCGCCGTCTGTACCAGGTGCTCGCCGTCGACCGTGTGGCCGATGCTGAGGCCGGTCGCGGTCGCGTGCGTGGACCCAAGATCACGCGCTCCGAGGTCGATTCCGCCGTCAACGCTGCCTTTGAGGCCGATGCGCGCTTCCACGAGGACATCCAGACCATGGGCGAGGAGGCCCTTAAGTGGGTCGAGGACCACGGCGGCCACGGCATTGTGCTCGCCGGTCGTCCCTACCATAACGACCCCGAGATCAACCATGCCCTGCCCGAGCTTATCTCGAGCTTTGGCTTTGCGGTCTTTACCGAGGATTCGCTCGCGCATCTGGTGAAGCCCGAGCGTCCGATTCGCGTCGTCGATCAGTGGATGTATCACAGCCGCCTGTACGCCGTCGCCCGTTTTGTGACGATGCGCAACGACCTGGACCTGATCCAGCTCAATTCCTTCGGCTGCGGCCTGGACGCTCTGACCACTGATCAGGTGCAGGAGATCCTGGAGGCCAGCGGCAAGATTTACACCGTGCTCAAGATTGACGAGGTGTCCAACTTGGGCGCCGCGCGTATCCGTATTCGCTCGCTCATGGCGGCGCTCAAGGACCAGGAGGCCGAGCGCCTGGCCGAGGCCACGGCCGCGGGCGAGGCCTACGAGCAGGGCGATGCCGCGCCGGTGGCGCCCTCCACGGATGCCCCCGCGTTCGCGAGCCGCAAGTACACGTTTGAGGCCCAGCGCGAGAGCGCATCGACTGCATGGCCTAAGGTGCCCTTTACCGAGCAGATGCGCGACGAGGGCTACACCATCCTGTGCCCGCAGATGGCGCCGATTCACTTTGACCTGGTCAAAGAGGTGTTCCGCGGTGCTGGCTACAACTTGGAGCTGCTGCCCTCGACCGACCACGATGCCGTCGAGGCCGGCCTGCGCTATGTGAACAACGACATTTGCTACCCGTCGATCCTGGTGACGGGCCAGATTATGGAGGCCATCGAGAGCGGTCGGTACGACCTGTCCAAGACGGCCGTTGTTATCAGCCAGACCGGCGGTGGCTGCCGCGCCACCAACTACATCGCGCTCATCCGCAAGGCACTGCGCGAGAGCGGCCACCCCGAGATTCCGGTAATCTCGCTTTCGGCCGTGGCACTCGGCGAGGACAACCCCGGCTTTAAGATTACGCCGGCGCTGCTTAAGCAGGCAGTCTACGCGGTGCTCTTTGGTGACGTGATGATGCAGATGCTCTACCGCTGCCGGCCGTACGAGGCCACGCCCGGTGCCGCCAACGCGCTCTACGAAGAGTACATGGCACGAGCCCGCAAGCTGGCGCCCAAGTTCAACCGCCACAACTACACCAGGCTGTGCCGTGAGGCCATTCGCGCGTTCGACACTATGCCGCTCGTGGGCGAGGGCACCAAGCCGCGCGTGGGCGTGGTCGGCGAGATTCTGGTCAAGTTCCATCCCACAGCCAACAACCACGTGGTCGATGTCATTGAGCGCGAGGGCTGCGAGGCAGTGGTGCCGGGCCTGCTCGACTTCTTCCTGTACTCCATGAGCAACGCCGAGCTGCAGAAGGACGAGCTGGGAAGCTCTGCTACCACGCGTGCAGGCATGCAGGCGCTTATCAAGCTCGTGGACTGGATGCGTACGCCGGTGGAGGAGATGCTCGAAAAGTCCCGCCGCTTTGAGGCGCCCGAGCGCATCGGCACCATGGCCGACAAGGCCCGCACGGTGCTTTCGGTGTGCAACAACATGGGCGAGGGCTGGCTGCTCACGGCTGAGATGCTCGACCTGATCGATCACGGCGCGCCTAACATCATCTGCACGCAGCCCTTCGCGTGCCTGCCCAACCACGTAGTGGGAAAGGCCGTGATCAAGGAGCTGCGCCGCCAGCATCCCGAGAGCAACATCGTTGCGGTGGACTATGATCCTGGTGCGTCCGAGGTCAACCAGCTCAACCGTATTAAGCTTATGATCAGCGTGGCAAAGGAGAACATGCGCGCCGGCAAGGGCTTTAAGCTCGAGAAGGTGGCGCCGCTCGCGATGGACGAGGTCACTGGCCAGATGCGTGCCCATGACGGCTGCGTGAGCTGCGGGCCGGCCAGCGAGGAGGCCGTTGCATCGGTCGCCAAGCGCCTGGGACGCGGCATTAAGAAGTAGCTGGCCTGCTATGGGCTAGATATGAGACAAACGGGTGGTAGCCGTACCGGCTACCACCCGTTTTTGCTGGACATATGTTGCGCAAATGACCTTGCTACAGCCTTCCGTGGGCTCGTATTTCAGAAGTGCGGTGAAAAACGCGAACCTCCCGAGCACACCGCCTTTTTAGACTCCCGCGACCTGCGGTTTTGTTGTCAAAAAAGCCGATCTGGTCGGCGAAACCCGATTTTTCCCCGCACTTCCGAAAACAGCGGTTCAGCAGCGCCAAAAAATGGCCTCAAAATCGAGAGTTAATGAACAAATGTAGCCGTTCGCCGCGAAATACCGTCCGTTTATAGAACCCGCCCCCGGCTCGCGGCCTCCTTACGGTTGAATAAATACACATCTATGGAATTACGTAAGAGAGGACCGTCCCATGAGCTACAAGACCGTTTGCGTCGCCGGCGGTGGCGTGCTGGGAAGCCAGATTGCCTTTCAGGCTGCCTACTGCGGCTTTGATGTAACGATTTGGCTGCGCAGCGAGGGCAGCATCGGCCGCACCCAGCCAAAGATCGATCATGTGCGCGAGGAGTACATCGCGGCAATCGAGGGTATGGCGGACGGCACGGGCGAGTGGTGCTCCGGTATCGCCGATAGCGGCAAGCCCTTCGACAAAGAGGCGGCACTCGCCGCCGTTGAGCGCGCCTACTCCACACTCAAGCTGGAGCTCGATCTTGCCAAGGCAGTGGCCGACGCCGATTTGGTCATCGAGTCTATGGCTGAGGATACCCAGGCAAAGATTGACTTCTACAAGAAGCTCGCCCCGGTCCTTCCGCAAAAGACCGTCGTCGTGACCAACTCCTCCACGTTACTGCCGAGTACCTTTGCCAAGTACACTGGCCGCCCCGAGAAGTACCTGTCGCTGCACTTTGCCAACTCTATCTGGAAGAACAACATGACCGAGGTCATGGCACAGGACCAGACCGACAAGCGCTACTTCGATGAACTCGTCGACTTTGCCAACGACATCCGTATGCTGGCGTTGCCCGTCAACAAGGAAAAGAACGGTTATCTGCTCAACTCCATGTTGGTACCGTGGCTGCTTTCGGGCCTTGACCTGTATGTCTCGGGCGTCAGCGACCCCAAGAGCATCGACCTCGCGTGGACGCGCGGCACCGGCGCTCCCAAGGGTCCGTTCCGCGTGTTCGACACGGTGGGTATCCAGACGGCCTATAACATCGTCATGCAGTATCAGAAGGTCCCGGGCCTGGTGAGTCCGCTGCTCAAGAAGATGATGATGCCCTACAACTTTAAGGCTATGGCCTCCGTCCTCAAGAAAATGCTCGACGAAGGCAAGCTGGGCGAAAGCTCGGGCGAGGGCTTCTTCAAGTACTAAAAAATGATCCCTCGGGGACGGAGGAAAGCGGATCATTTTCGGCCGCCAACAGTGAGAAGATGGACCCAGAAATAGAAAGGAGTGGCAATGGGCCGGCTCGGGCTTTGAGGACAAGTTGCTGCAGGCCCAGGGCGATTTTTCGCTCAACGCGGGCCAGCACAGCGTGACGTATCTGCCGAGTTCTGACACGGCAACGACTGGTCGCTACCAGGTGCTGCTATACGACAACAACTTTGGTGCGGCCGAAAGCTATCCCAAGTTCGACTGGGGCCAGCTGGGCGCCGCGGTGGTGACCGACTACAGCCGCGGCTCGCATTCGTTTGGGCGCATCTTTACGGTGGACGAGGTGGCACGCACCTACGGGCTCGAAGACCAGATCGCGGTGCCGTTCTCGGGCTACGTTAGCAGTGTGCAGCGCGTCGGCAATTCGAACAGCATGCTCGTGGCATCGGGTCAGGCCAAGACCTTCACCGAGTACGACCGCTACGGTCTGCCCATCGCTACCTACGAGATGGAAGCCGAAAAGTATATCTACCGCGTGTACAAGTACGAGCTGTAGGGCTGCGCTTAAGTTTGACCAATGGAGTATGAAAACACGCCGCTCGCCGATACCCCCTCCGCGAGTGGCAGCCATATGGTTTGATAAAAGAAGCATATAGTTGTCGCCAGTCTGCTGGGGACGTTCCCCTCTGACATTGGAGGCTCCAGGTATGTTTCGCGCTCCGTTAAACAACTATCGGTTGGGCTAACATGGGCCGCCGTGCTATTTCGATAACCCTTGCAGTGGTCTGCCTGGCTGTGCTCCTGGGCGCTACAGGGCTGTTTGCTATAAGCCGAGAAACGTCCTATATGCAGGAGTGCGCTTCCGAAGGGTTTGCCATTGACGGTTACTATCGGGACGACAAGACGAGTCTGGAAACCCTGGCCTTTCTTGAAGAGGATAACCATCGGTGGCAACTGGTCGACAAAGACGGCAGCTGCGTTGACGGGCAGTTTAAGCGTACGGACGATCCCAATATCCTGGTATTAAAGAAGGAAAACGGCGAAGAGTTCGGCACGGTTCACGTTGCATATATATCGCGCCGACGCAATCAAGGGCAGATTTACCTAATTAGAAATACTAAGGTGACCCGATTTTATCTTGTGAGCACCGATCCGGCGTTTACGGTGGAGTCTGGCGAGGTCGATTCGGACAGTTGATTCACGGCAATAAAAAAGCGAGCGGGGCGCGGGTGTGAACTGCACCCCGCTATTTGCTCGTGTCCGTATCGCACCTGCGCCTCGTCGTAACTTGCGTCCGTGCGAGCATTCATCCCGCGCTCTGCATCACTTCACATCGAACTCCACGCGATCGAGTTCAGGCACGTTGAGGTCTATGAGCTTGCGGGCGACGTGGCGGTCGTGTGCCCCAAGCGCCTCGCCTGTCGTCACATGGGCGACAATCTCACGCTCGACGACGCCCTCCTCCTCGCCTTCGGTAGCCGAGGTCTCGACGGCGACGGTGTAATCCTTAAAGCCCGGCAGCACCGCGGCAAGTTCGCGCGTAGTTTCGGTGACACCGTAGCCGTCCTGCACGCCGGTCTGCGCCGAGCCAATAGACCCCGCCGTCATAACGATGCAGGGGATGGCAAAGACTACCGTACCCACAATGATGCGGCGGCGCACCTTGCGCGATAGCTCGTCGACCTCGGCATCTTCTTCGGCGGTTACAATGCCGTCGCCGTTGAGGTCGCGCTTGAGCGGCACGCGCAAGATAAGTAATACGGCTTCGGCCGCCAGCGCGATAAAGACGACGTTGATGCCAAACTCGTAGAGCGCCGAGAGAAACAGCGATCCGCTTGCGATGGCGATGCCGTAGCCTGCTGCGCACAGGGGCGGCATCAGCGCGGTTGCCACGGCCACACCGGCGATGAGCGTGGCGGGTTCCTGGTCGCGCGAGTTGCCCAGCCCGCCTGCAAAGCCGCCCGCGAGCGCGACGGCAAGGTCCCATATGGTGGGTGTCGAGTTGTCGATGATGGCGGCCGTGGTGGTGCCAAGGGGCGAGAGCTTAAAGTACAGCGTGGACGTGACCAGGCAAAAGGCCATCTGCAGCGCAAGGCTGGCGACGGCCTCGACGGTAATCTCGCGGTCGAGCGTGGCGATGCCGTATG
This sequence comes from Collinsella aerofaciens, assembly GCA_048501115.1. Lineage (GTDB taxonomy): Bacteria > Actinomycetota > Coriobacteriia > Coriobacteriales > Coriobacteriaceae > Collinsella > Collinsella aerofaciens_CD. The sequence continues at coordinate 61,741 of DBFRZS010000047.1, forward strand.
CCATGGCAAGGACCGAGCCCATGAGCGGGCAGATGAGCATGGCGCCCACGATGGCGATGTCCGAATCGATATCGAGGCCGATGCTCGCGATCAGCATGGCGATGATGAGGATGCATAGGTGGGAGCCAGTCAGACGCGCCCCGTTTACAAAACGCTTGCGGATCACGTGATAGGGCGCGCGTCCCTCGCGAATGTTGAACGCGCGCTTTAGGAAGCGGGTGGCGTTCTCCATGGCCTCGCTATGGGCGGGGCGGATGCCGTGACGCCGATGATGACGCTCGCGTAGTCGCTTGATCTGTTGTTTGTCGAGTTCCATGTCCACCTCGTTCCAGCGCGGTCCGCGCAACGCGCCCGTTGTCCTAACTCTACACCGTGGCGGGCGGGGTGTCTGTTGGATGCGGAATCCGATAGAGCGGATGACGCGAGAGCAAATGCAAATCACAGGCTCAATTCGATCCCGCAAGAATATGACGCACCAGCTCCTACATATGTGACGAAATTGTGAAGCACGAGAGCGCGAATTTCAAAAAATTCGCTGGTGACCAATGTTGCGCAACAGAATTCAAAAATCGACAGCTACCGTTTGATACGTATGGATACATCCGTGTCAAAGGGAGAAAGCCATGGCAAACTACAGTCCACAACACTTTGAGCCTCGGGCCAAGGCCGTCAACGTCAAGGGCGTTGCCAACCGCGCCGTCGCAACCGTTTTGACGGCGGGCCTCATCGCTCAGCCGCTCATGTCGCCGCTGGCGGCAATCGCCGCACCGTCAACCGATAACGGCGATTCTGTTCAGGGGGGGGGGTAGTTCTGTAGAGAATACCGTTGCCGCCGGTAACCAAGCGGTCGTAAAGACGGCTGCCCAGCTGGCCGAGGAGTCGGCAAAGCAGCTCAAGGACGCTCAGGCCGCCTACGATGCCGCCCAGAAGAAGGCCGACGCGGCGGGCCAGTCTCAAAAGCAGGCACAGCAGCAAAAGAATCAGGCCTCGCAGGCCGTGACCGATAACGCCGCCGAGCAGAACGAGGCCGAGGTAGCCGCGCTTCAGGAGAAGATCGATGAGCTTAAGGCAGCCGTCGAAAAGACCGAGCAGCAGCAGAAGAAGCTGGGCGACCTGAACGATCAGCTCGAACAGGCCAACAAGAGTGTCGAGGATAAGACCCAGGCGCTCAAGGACGCCAAGGCAAAGCAGGATGAGGCCAAGAAGGCCCTCGATGATGCCCAGGCCAAGCTCGAGGCCATGGGTATGGACGAGTACGAGGCCGCCAAGAAGGCCGTCGAGGACGCACAGGCAAAGCTCGATGACGCCAATAAGGTCGTTGCTACTGCACAGGCCAATCTGGACCAGGCCAAGGCTGCCGAGGCCAGCGCCCAGCAGGAAAAGCAGAATACCGAGGCAGCTTTGACGACTGCCCAGGCCAAGAAGCAGGAGACCGCCAATGCCCTTGCCGCTGCGACCACCGCGTGCGGCAACGCCCAGGATAAGCTGAACGACGCCCAGAAAGCGCTCGATGCCGCCATCTCGGGCACGGGCATCGATCTAAAAGCGCTTGAGGCCGCCAAGAAAGCTGCTGCCGGTGAGCTCAAGGGCGCGCAGACCGAGCTTGATGCCGCGAAGGCTGCCGACGCCACCGCACAAACGAACCTCCAGGCCGCACAGACTGATGCCAGCGCCGCGCAGGAAAAGGTCAACGCCGCCAACGCTGCCGTTTCGTCAGCGCAGACTGCATACGACGAAGCCAACGGCAAACTCGGTGATTTGACCAGCAAATACAACACCGCCAAGGCTGCTTACGAGCAAGCTCAGCAGACCGAGGCCGACAAGAAGACAGAGTACGACCGTCTGGCAGAGGTCGCAAAGCAGAAGAAAAGCGCTCTTGAGAATGCTACCAGCGACTACAACAAAGCGAATGATGAATACAACACGGCCAGCGCAAACGTCAAAGCTCTTGAGCAGCAGATTTCTGAGCTAAAAGCAAACATGACGGTGGATACGGATGCTGTCAAGGCTGGCCTGCTTGGCTTTATGAATCACATCGCAAGTAGTACGTCGTTTACTGCTGCTCAGCGTGCCAACGCGAGCGATGCGGCGAAGTTACTTGATGGGTCTGCTAGCAAGGCGGCATGGTATGACGACTATGTCAACTTGGATGCATCTGACGCTGACAATGCTTTTTCGCTCGTGAATCTGCAGAATACCTTGACCTACATGAATGCCGTCAATGGAATTCGTCGCGCAAATGGCTTGAGTGACATGAAGGTCAGCATTGTCTCTATGGCGCAGTCGGCGCTCGATGTTTGCTATTCGTCGAATGTTTGGGACCACGCGGGGAACAGCGGCGAGGGCTTTTATATGTCCTATAACGAAAACCTTGCCGGACGTGCTGGCGCCTACAAGGGGTCAGATAATCCTAAAGATTGGGAAATATCCTTCGATAACGGCGACAAGTACGGCGATGATTGGCCGTTTATCGGTTGGTATACTGCGGAAAAGCGCGACTATGACAGGGGTGACTATAGCAACACCGGCCACTATGAGAACTTTATTGATTCAGGTGCTAATTCCTTTGGGTTCGCCGTCGGCTACGGTAAGGATGGCAACCGCTCAACGCCCGAGGATGACGGTGCACCCAGTCCTGTTTCAATTTATCAGGGAAACTGGGCCGAAGGCGATTTTACGGTTGACGAGTTCAAGAACCTGGTAAACACGTACGTAGACTCCGTTTATCATGCCGGTGGTACCGCCGCGCAGAAGGCGCAGCTGGCGCAGCTGCAAGATCAACTTGCGGCAGCACGGAAGGCGCGCGATGTGAAAAACGATGCGCTTGGCTCTGCGGAGTCATCCCTCGATGCTGCCAAGAGTGCCGCGAATGAAGCGAACGGTAACGTTGCTGCTGCCAAGAGCGACTATGAAGCTGCGCAAGAGGCCACCGCTATCGCGAAGGCGGCATATGGCGCTGCCGATGTCAATTTGAAGAATGTTGACATCGAAACTCCTAGGGCAAATCTCAACGCCGCCAAGGACGAGGCGACCGTCGCGCAGGCCGCGCTTGACGACGCTAATTCCAAGCTCACCGAATGCCAGACGAACGCCTCCAAGGCTTCCGCCCGCAAGGCGAAGGCACAGGGCGATTACGATACCGCCAAGACAAAGTCCGAACAGGCCAATGAGGCGTATGGCAATGCCACGGCTTCGGTCAAGGACCTTACCGACAAGCGCGCCGCCGCCCAGGCGGACCTTGCGAATAAGCAGGGCTCGCTTGACGAGGCAAAGAAGGCCGACGATGCCGCCCAGGCTGGCGTTGACAAGGCTCAGGCCGCAGATACGCACGCCGCGACCGCTCTTTCGGACGCCAAGCAGGCAGTTGCCGCCAAGACACAGGCCCTGTCCGACGCACAGGCGAAGGCCAAGGCCGCCGAGGACGAGCTTGCTACCGCAAACAAGGCCTTCGAGCGCTTCGCTGGAGCCCAGAAAGCGGTCGACGACGCCAAGGTCGCCTATGACGCCGCCGTCGCCGGCGTCGCCGATGCCCAGAAGCAGCTCGAGGCCGCCAACGAAGCCGTCGTCGATGCGAACCTCGATATCGTCAAGGCCAAGGCAGAGCTTGCCAGCGATGAGGCACTCAAGGCCGATCTTGAGGCTGTCGACCACAAGGCCTCTCTTGCCGCGGGCACGACGGGCAACGAGAAGCTGGTCAAGCTGAACGCTGCCTACGCTCGCTATAAGACCGCCGTCGATGCCGCCGCTGGTCTCAAGGCTGCTCTGAGCGATGCCGATGCCAAGCTGTCCGATGCCAACGACGCCTATGCCGCCGCGCTTGCCGAGCTTGGCGATGCCAAGGATGCCCTGGCTGCCGCGCAGGCCGAGTACGACAAGTATCATCCCAAGGCTGAGCCGCAGGCCAAGAATCAGGTTGCGCAGGCTGCTGCAAAGGCTCCTGTCGCCAAGAAGAAGGCCACGTCGGCCGCGCTCGCCCAGACTGGCGATGACTCCGCTCTTGCGGGCGAGGTGTTCGTCATCGGCGGTATCACCCTCGTGGCCGCTGGTGTGACGCTGAGCGATCGTCGTCGCAAGCAGATGTAGCGTTTCGAGCGTAGTTTCTGCAACGAACTTCGGTTCATAGCAGGAATGCTTCGATAGCTTAACCGATAAGGCCGGCGCGCTGTTAAACGCAGCGCGCCGGCCTTTCTTTGTTTCGATATCAAAAAGCCCGGTCGGCAGCCGCGAAAGCTGCCGACCGGGCAAATCGTAGGCAATATGGTTGCTGTCGAGCAGCTGCTCAGCTTAGCCCAGCAGGCTCAGGCCCACGGAGACAAACGCCAGGATAACGCCGACGATGGACTCGCCGCCGAGCAGGCCGCTGGCGACAACCAGGCCCTGTTCCTGGAAGGCGGCGTCCTTGGCAGCCCTCTCCTCGTCAGAAAGACCAGCGGTGGCGTCGCGGTGGGCGGACCACTTGTCGTAGGCGAGCTTGACGCAGGAGCCCAGGAATGCCGTGAGTGACATGTAGAACGGCAGGTATACGCCCAGGCCGATCATCATAGCCGGAATGCCGAGCCAGTACATGGCGATGCCGGCGATAAAGCCGCCCGCAAACCACGGCACGCTCGGGATGCCCGAGACCATGGTGGCGACCACGCTTGCCTGTGCGGCAACGAAGCTCTTGTCGGGACCAAAGGCGTCCGGACCATAGGCGGTGACGAGCGCGACCATGACGGCGGCGGCGACCAGGGCGCCCACGATGCCGCCGATGGCCTGGCCGACCCACTGCGCGCGCGGGTTGGTGCCCAGCACGGCGCCGGCCTTAAAGTCGTTCATGACGTCGCCCGCAAGGCCGCACGCCACGGCCACGATGCCGGCGATAAAGAACAGTTTGACCTGCGCGAGCTGTGCGAAGGCAGCCACGATGAGCATGACGATGAGTCCAAAGATCTCCATGGGGTCGATACCCGTCTGACCGCAGCTCTGAGCGCTCATGATGGTGGTGACAAAGGTGAACAGCGTGACGATGACGGCCGGGACAGGGCCAAGGTCGAGCGCGATGGCAACGACCACAGCGATGGCTGCGGTGCCCAGACCGATGATGCCGGCGTCGAGCTTAAGGGAGCCCGAGATGAGCGACTGCTCGTCGGTGTCGGTGGAGCTGTCGGCGGCGAGGCCACGGACGATGCCGGCGACCTGCGGCAGGATGTCCTTAAGGACGACGGCGACGCCAAAGCCCATCATAAGACCCATGCCCAGGGACTTGACGATGCCCTGCGCGGTTACGACGTCGAACAGACCGGCAGCGGTGCCGCCGACGATGATGCCAAAGTTGCCCAGCAGCGCGCCGGCAAACCAGAAGGCGACGGGGGCGAAGCCCACTAAAAAGCCGATGGACAGCAACATGGGCGAGTTATAGATGGCAAAGGTCACGCCGGGGATATTGAGCGTGCACAGCATGCTGGGCACCACGCCCAGAGCGTCGCGAAGCACGCTGTAGATGCCTGCGATGGCCATGGAGCCAAAGAGCTGCTTGCCGGTCTTGCCGCCGGCCTCGGTGGCGCGCAGGGTCTGAGCTGCGGCGTTGCCGGTGGGGAACTCAAGCGCGGCGTCCACGATAAAGTGACGGTGGATGAGTGCTGTCGCCAGAAGGCCCAAGATGGTGCCGGCGAGCGCCACGATAAACATGTCGAGCCAGCTGATCTGGTCGGCATAGCCCAGCATCCAGGTGCCCGGGATGGTAAACGCCAGACCGCCGGCGACCATGGCGCCCGCGGACATGATGGTGTGGGTGACGTTGGCCTCGTTGAGACTAGCGTTGCCCATGAGCTTCAGGAAGAACAGCGAAATGACGGCAGCGAAAATGATTGGCCAGGGGAGGGCGCCCATCTTGAGGGCGGTGTAGGCCGAGCTTGCCGTGATGATCACGCAGCCAAGGACGCCGATGACGACGCCGCGCAGCGTGAGTTGCCCGTGCATCGAGGCGCGGTTCGAGGGATTGCTCATATAGAACTCCTTTGCGTATATCCGCTTCCCCCGGGAGCGCCGCTACGGATACGGCGCGGGAAGTCGGGTTACCAAGGGCCGCCGCGTGAGCTCGCGCGCGACCGTGCACCAGTATAGCCGCAAGCTAGTCATTTTGGGATGACTGGTTTAGGTAGGCGATATACTGCTGGGCAGACGAAAGGAGCGTTGACGATGCTTAATGGATGCGCATATATATTGACGGTCGACGTGGGTAACACGTTCATTCGCTTTGGCCTGTTTGCCGAGGATTCGGCCGCGGCGCAGGAGCGCCCGCTCGCGACGTGCGAGATCACGACGCCGTCGAGCATTACGGCAGACGAGGCGCGCATGAGGCTCGCGCGGGTCATGGGCACACTGGCAGCCGATGCGGGCATGCCGGGCGCGCTTGTGCCCGCAGCCGCAGTGCTGAGCTGCGTGGTGCCGGCGCTCGAGCGCCCGTGGAAGACGGCGCTTTCTCGCACCTGCACGGGGCGCGTGCTCACGGTGGGGCCGGGCCTCAAGACCGGCATGCCCGTCCACTATGACGACCCGGCCGAGATCGGCCCCGACCGCATCGCCGACGCCGTGGCGGCTCGCGCCGTTTACGGCTCTCCGTGCATCGTGATCGACCTGGGCACTACGACCAATATCGAGGTCATCGACGCGTGCGGTACCTTTGTGGGCGGCGTTATCGCGCCGGGTCTGGCGCTCGGCGCCCGTTCGCTTTCGGCGGCAGCAGCGCGCCTACCCCAGGTTGAGCCCTCGGCGCCAACGCACGTCATCGGCCGCAACACGCGCGAGGCCATGCGCTCGGGCGTGGTCTTGGGCGAGGTAGCCCGCATCGACGGCATGCTCGACATGGTGCTCGCCGAGATGCGCGCGACCAAGGCCGCGGGGGAGGGCGACGTGCCCATCGTCATTACCGGCGACGATGCCGAGGCGCTTGCGGCTCTGGTCGGCCATAGCCTGACGGTCGATGATGCGCTGACGCTGCGGGGTCTCGCCGAGCTCTACCACATCAATCAAAAGCCCCGTCGCGCGTAGCGATGGGGGTGATGGGACAAAACGTCTCCGCCTTCCACCTGCTACAATGGGTCAAACTATTGCGATTACGGAGGTGTCTGCCATGTCGGACGATCTTCATCAAACCGCGTCGGGCAAGCGCCGCGACGTCATTAGCTGGGACGAGTTCTTTATGAGCGTAGCCATCGCCGCGCAGCGCCGCAGTAAGGACCCCAACACGCAGGTGGGTGCGTGCATCGCCAGCACCAACCACCGCATCCTTTCGGTGGGCTACAACGGTACGCCCTCGGCGCTCAACGACGACTTTTTTCCGTGGGGTACGAGCGACGACCCGTTGCAGGACAAGCACAACTACGTGGTCCATGCCGAGGCAAACGCCGTGCTCAACTACCGCGGCTCGCTCAAAGACCTCGAGGGTTCCACGGTCTACGTCACGCTGTTCCCGTGCCACGACTGCGCCAAGATCCTGGCGCAGGTGGGCGTGGGCGAGGTCGTCTACCTGGACAATAAGTATGCCGACACCGATGACGGCCGTATCAGCCGCCGCATTCTCGACTCCTGCGGCATCAGCTACCGCCAGGTCATCGTCGATGTCAAGATTGGTACCGGGGGACAGGCTCAGCAGTAATATGCGTTGTCGCTATCTGGCGACGAACGCAGCTCAAAGAGCCCCGTTCCAAATTGACTACTCGTGAAAGTCGCGTCTGCGCGCATGGACGGCTCGCGAGCGGGTACACGGCTGTAGTAACATAGCTTCTGTCCGCGGGCGTGCCCGCGTTATTGTGAGAAAGGAGCCCCTGTGGCTGTTAACGAAGAGCTGCTTAAGAAGGTTCTTGAAGAGATTCGCCCCAACCTGCAGGCCGACGGCGGCGATATGGAGTATGTGGGCGTCGACGACGAGGGTGTCGTCAAGCTGGAGCTGCAGGGCGCTTGCGCCGGCTGCCCCATGAGCTCGCTGACCCTGTCTATGGGCATCGAGCGTATCCTGAAGGAGCATGTGCCCGGCGTTACCCGCGTCGAGCAGGTCAATGCTTCCGGCGAGGCCGAGGACCTGTACGACGAGTACGCGCCGTTCTAAGATGCGAAAGCTGTGGACGGCATACTCCGCATAGACGTTACGCCCAAATATGCGGCTGCGAGCGCAAGGCCCGCGGCCGCATTTGTATGTAGGGAGCAGTGGGATCGATATGCTCAACGACCTCTACCATATGCTTGATCCCGTCGCGATCTCGGCGGGCCCCATCACCATCTACTGGTACGGCCTGGCCTACGTGGTCGGCGCTCTGCTCACGGCGGTCGTCATGTACCGCACGCAGCGCCGTTGGGGTTTTGACATTACGGTCGACGACCTGACGAGTGTCGTGGTCGGCGTAGTCTTTGGCCTTATCATTGGCGCCCGCCTGTTCTACGTCATCTTTTACGGCGACGGCTACTACTGGGCGCATCCGCTCGAGATCTTTGCCACCAACGAGGGAGGCATGAGCTTCCACGGCGGCTTGGTGGGCGGCATCTTGGGCGGCATCATCGTGTGCCGCATGTATAAGCTCGACGCATGGACTTTGGCAGACCTTGCCGTCATAGGCGCGCCGCTGGCCTTGTGCCTGGGCCGTTGTGCCAACTTTGTCAACGGAGAGCTGTGGGGCAAGCCGACCGATCTGCCATGGGGCGTGGTCTTTGGCGGGACTGCGGGCGATATGCCGCGTCACCCCTCCCAGCTCTACGAGGCATTTCTTGAGGGCATCGTGCTCTTTTGCATTCTGCAGGTGCTCAGCCGCAAAAAGCCGCTGCTGCCCCAGGGCACATTTATGGGCGTGTTCGTGATGGGATACGGCATTGTCCGCTTTCTCGTTGAGTTCGTGCGCGTGCCCGATGCCCAGCTGGGTTATCTGCTGGGAGGCGTCATCACCATGGGTCAGCTGCTGAGCCTGCCGCTCGTAATCGCGGGCCTGGCGCTCATCATCTTCGCTCGTCGCCGCAACCAACCCCAGCGCATCTACCTCGACGCCTAACCACCACAAAGGGGACAGGCACCTTTGTGGTGGTTCGCTGGGCAACGATGACAGAACCGTAACGTTTCCCCAGATAAAACCTGCCAAAATAAACCTGTCCCTTTTTGGCAGGTTTCTAGAAAGGCTCTTTGGACTGTGAAGGATTCCGATCTCTCCACAACGGCTGCGCGCGACGCTGCCCGCATCGTCTGGTTTAAGCGCTATCCCGCCAAGCAGACGCTCATCGCATTTTTGCTCGCGCTGTTGGCGACCACGGCGTTTTCCATCGATCCCGCCCCGGTGTCGAGCAACGCAGTCTTGGCGATTGACCCCAAAGCCTCAGGCATGCTGTACGTGTGCTACGAGGTGCTCCTCTCGTTTGCCGGCCATACCGACGCGGTCATGCTGCTTGCGCTTGCCTGCCTGCTCACGCTGCCATTTCGCTACGTATTCTTTGGCCGCGGCGACGCCTGGCGTCCCTCGGTGATCCTTCCGTCGCTGTTCTTTGCCGTCTGCATGGTGGTTGGCCGCAGCTACGACCTCACCGATTCGGCCGAGATCGTGCTCGGCGACAAGGCCCGCATTATCTGTACCTGGATAGGCGGTGCGGGCTGGATGCTCTTGGCAGTCGTTGCCTTCTACCTGGCTTTTGAGTGTCTAGATTGGCTGAGCTCTCGGCGCATTCCGTTTTCCGAAGCGCACTTTGGCCGCGTATGGCGTGTGGCTCACGCCGTGCTCTCGGTCCATCCCTTTGCCGGGCCCTTCCTGGTGCTTATGATCGCCTGGGCGCCCACGCTCATCGCTTCGCTGCCTGGCCTTTTTATGGGAGATACGGGTGCGCAGATTCGCCAGTGGTTCAACTACCCCAACGGCACGAGCGACTACCTGCGCCTACTCAACCCCAACGTGCTGCTCAACGGGCATCATCCCGTAGTGCACACGGCCATTATCGGCTCGTGCGTTCAGCTGGGGCTTTCGCTGTTCAACAGCGCTAACGCGGGTCTTGCCATCTACACCTGTGCTCAGTTCGTCATCACGGCCGCCTGCATGGCCTATTCCATTTCGTCGCTGCGTAAACTGGGCGTGAGCCTGCCGGTTCGCGGTGCGATCCTGCTGTTCTTTGCGTTTATGCCGATGTTCTCTAACTACGCGGCGTTGCTCACCAAAGACGTGCTCTTTGCCGACGCGTTCTTGGTGCTGCTGGTACAGACCGTCAAGCTCGTGGCATGTGGCTTGCCCCGTCGTGATGCCAATGTCGAGCGAGCGGGCGAGAAAGCCCCCGTGCTCTTTGCGCGCCACGACTGGCTGTTGCTCGTACTGGGCGCCATGGGTTCCACGTTTTTGCGCAATGGCGGCCTGGTGTTTCCCCTGGCGGCATGCGTAATCGCGGCGGCGTTTTGCGTATGGGACGTGCATGTGGCCCATCGTGCAGCCAAGCAGGCTGGTGCTGCACCTTCGGGTGCCACCCCGCGTTTCCGCTGGATGGGAGTTCTTGCGGTGCTTGCACTCTGCCTTGCCTCTAATATGTACTTCACCAAGGTCTTTATGCCAGCGCACGACATCACGCCTGGTTCCAAGCGCGAAATCCTTTCGATTCCGTTCCAACAGACGGCTCGTTTCGTCCAAAAGCACGACGGCCTTAACTCGGGCGTCAACCCTACGGTTAAGGAGGACGGCACCATCGTGGAAGCTCCTTGCGACGGTTCGGTGACCGACGAAGAGCGTGCCGTGATCGATCGTGTACTCAAGTACGAGAACCTGGGCCGCCGCTACAACCCCGACAAGTCCGATGCCGTCAAGAACTGCTTTAACGAGTACGCCTCGCAGGAGGACATCGATGCCTATTTTGAGGTATGGGCTCAGATGTTTAAGAAGGATCCCGAGTGCTATATTTCGGCGCTTATCAATAACTACTATGGTTATTTTTATCCGAGCGCGCGCGATGCCTGGGTCTACAGCACGGCGCGTAGTGCCGAGATCATGGCGCGTCCCGACAACCTCAAGTACTTCGACTTCCATCCGGTCGATAGCAACGTAGTGCGCTGGTGCGACCACCTGATCAATCTGTACCGTGTGGCGGTGCAGCGCATCCCGTTTATTTCGCTCACCATGAGCTCGGCCACCTATGTGTGGATCATGATCGCCGTGGTGGTCTATCTGCTACGTCGTCATTCGTGGCGTGCGCTGGCGATCTGGGTGCCGCTGCTGGGCGTGCTCGCCGTGTGCCTGATCGGTCCCTGCAACGGCTCGACCTACATGCGCTATCTGTATCCGGTCATCGCCTGCATGCCCTTTGCCATCGGCGCCACCATCACCCGCAGCGATCTCCTCTGGTCCTAACTTGGTGCATTGGGGTCAGGTTTCTTTGCACCAAAGGGGGGCATCATCACGACGCCTTCATTTTGGGGTTTATCTCGCAGGCCAGTAGGTATATCATAACGACGTTTGTTTATATTGCCCGAGCATCTGCGCTGGGCTTTAGGTCGAAACCGATAGGAGACACGTATGTCCGGACACTCTAAGTGGGCCACAACCAAGCATCGTAAGGGCGCGCAGGACGCCAAGCGTTCCGCCCTCTTCTCCAAGCTCAGCCGCAACATTACCGTTGCTGCCCGTCTCGGCGGCGACCCGCTGCCCGAGAACAACGCCAGCCTCGCCGCTGCCGTTGCCAAGGCCAAGGCTCAGTCCATGCCTAAGGACAAGATCAAGTCCGCTATCGACAAGGCTTTTGGTTCGGGTGCCGATGCCGCCGTCTACGAGAACATCGTGTACGAGGGCTACGGTCCCGCCGGTGTCGCCGTCTACGTCGACTGCCTGACCGACAACCGCAACCGTACCGCTGCTGATGTCCGTTCCGCCTTCTCCCACGCTGGTGGCAACCTGGGCACCTCCGGCTCCGTCGCCTTCCAGTTTGAGCGCAAGGGCCAGATCGTCGTCGCCAAGGAGATCCTGGACGAGAACGCCAAGAAGGAGACCATGATCGCCAACGGTGCTGCCGGTGACGAGGATGAGTTCATGATGGCCATCGCCGAGGCCGGTGGCGAGGACTACGAGGATGCCGGCGAGGAGTGGATCGTCTGGACTACTGCCAACGAGGTCATGGCTGTCTCCAAGGCGCTCGAGGAGCAGGGCGTCCAGGTCAAGGGCTCCGAGACCACCATGGTCCCGACCACCCCGACCGAGGTCTCCGGCGCCGACGCCAAGAAGGTTCAGCGCCTCATCGACCGTCTTGAGGAGCTCGACGACGTCCAGGATGTTTACAGCACCATGGACATGACCGACGAGGTTATCGCTGCCCTCGAGGAGGAGTAGCGCCCGCACGGGTTAAGCCGTGCATATCTGGGCATAATGAAGCGAGCATGCAAGCCTCGTGGAATAGATGAGCCGGATCCGCGTGCGTAGAGCACCGGACCCGGCTCTTTTATAATGATGCGAACCGTTTTGCATTTCGAGAGCCGAGATTTGAAGGGAGCGCCACGTGCGCGTACTCAAACGAGCCCTAGCGATTGTGTATCTTGCCGCCGCCATCGTGGCGCTGGGTACGCTTGTCTGCCAGTTTTGGGGGCCGTATACGTATCGCTTTATGCTGCTGATGCGCGACCCCATGCTGCGCATTGTCGTGACGGCATGCGGCGGAGTTGTGGCGATCGGCGTGCTGGTAAGCTTCTTTCGCCTGATGTTTGCTCGTCGCGAGCCGTCCTGCGTGCATCCGGCGGGGGAGCGCAATATCGAGGTTGCCCTTGCGGCGCTTTCTTCGTGTGCCAGGGCTGCTGCCGAGCGCGACGACCGCGTGATGGTCGAGCATGTCGAGGCCCGCGTCCAAGGCCCCGACGATTCGCACGTCCGATTTAAGGTCGAGGCTATCGCGCTTGACGATAAGGACGTGGCATCTCTGGCTACCGCGATGCAGCAGCGCATCGAGGAAGCTTGCGACACCATGCTCGGCACGCCGGGTACGACCACGCGCGTCCGTTTTTTGCCGTCCAAGACTACCGTCCAGACCGTGGAGGTTTCCGGTGAGTGATACCAATCAAGATAAGACCGCTCGTACGCCGCGCCTGACGATTGACCAGAGCGCCACACCGGCGAGCGAACCTGTTGATTCCAAAGCAGAGGCAACCGAGTTACAAGACGCGGCAGCCGCGGATTTTGACGAGGCTATGGGTCTCATCAAGGGTACGGGCGCTGCCATCTGGAGCTATGCTGTGCGTCATCCCAACACCACGCTCGGCGCCGTCGCTGGCTTTATCCTCGCCGTATTGGTTCTCACGTTGGGCCTGTGGGACACACTCGTCATTGCATTCTTCGTGCTGATCGGCGCCGTGATCGGCCAAATTCGCGACGGCGAGAACGGGATCGTCAACTTCTTCGGCCGTCTGTTTAGCGGCCGCTAATATGTATTCGACTGTCGCATCCGCGGCAGGCATAAGGAGGAACCATGGCTTTTAATACGAAGGTCGATGTAGCCGATACCGAGCTCGAGGCAGACGAGACCGTCACCGCCGAAGCCGAGGATGTGACGCTCGAGGATGAGGCGCTCGTCGAGGCCGAGTCCGATGTGGATGAGGATGACGAGGAAGCGGACGAGTCCGAGGACTCGCTGACCTATTCCAACGGTGTGATCGAGAAGATCGTTGCCATGGCCACCCGCGAGGTTCCGCACGTTCTGGGCATGAAGGGTAACCTCATGCACTTTGTGCAGGAGCAGTTTGGTGCCGAGAATCTGACCAAGGGCGTGACGGTCGAGGTCACCGATGACAATCGTGTGGTCGTCAACATCTCCGTCATTATCGAGTACGGCGCCTATGCGCCCGCGATCTTCGACGATGTCAAGGCGCGTGTCACCGAGCGCCTTGCCGCGATGACCGGCCTTGAGGTGGCAGGCGTCAACCTGCGCATCGAGGATGTCATCACCCCCGAGGAGTACGAGCACCGCACCAGCCAGCACGAGTAACCTTCCAAAAAGGGACAGGTTTGTTTTGGCAGGCTTTATCTGCGAAAACGTTAAACGGCCGACCGCGCAAGCAAAAGCGTGGCCGGCCGTTATTTGTATGCCCCCCGATGTGGGCATACCGCTCGTCTAACTAGGGGTTGCAATCGTCGCGTTCCGCGTTACCCTAATGGGCGCATTGTTTCCAAATTGTTAACGAGGGGTTGCCGTAATGGCCGACGAGCACGAAACAGAAAGCAAGGCATGGGCGATTGAGGCCGCCGCGGCAGAGGCGGCATCGCGTGCTGCCGAGGAGGTGCATCGTCCTCCCGTGGTGCCGATGGAGCGCGTGGTTGATCGCACCGATATCGAGCGCGGCGAGCGTGTCGGTCAAAAGCGCAGCCAGGAGCCGGGCTTCCCGCGCTTTTTTGCCGAGCTCAATCTGGGCCTGATTCTTACGGCCTTTGCCATCGTTGCGTTTAAAACCCCTAATCACTTTGCTTTTGGCGGCACCTCGGGCGTGTCGGTCATTCTGTCCACGCTGTTCCCGGCCCTGCCCGTCGGCGTCTTTATGTGGATTATCAACGCGGTTCTCGTCGTTTTGGGCTTTATCTTTTTGGAGCGCAAGGCAATCCTGTGGAGCGTCTTCGCCTCGTTTGCGTTGTCCGCCTATGTTTCGCTGTTTGAGCTCTTTATTCCGACCGATGTCTCTCTGACGGGTGATATGTGGCTCGACCTGTGCTTTGCCGTCATCTTGCCGGCGCTCGGCAGCGCTATTGTCTTTGACATCGGCGCCTCGACGGGTGGCACGGACATTCTCGCTATGATCCTCAAACGCCGCACCACGCTCGAGATTGGTCGCGCACTGCTGTTGGTCGATATCGGCATCGTGGCCATCGCGGCCTTTTTGTATGGCCCGCGTGTCGGTCTGTACTGCGTGCTCGGCCTGTTTGCCAAGACGCTTGTGGTCGATAAAGCCATTGAGAGCATTCACCTGCGCAAAGTCTGCACGGTCATTTGCTCCGAGCCGCGCAAAGTCGAGGAGTTTATCGTCAAGCATCTCAACCGCACAGCGACCATCAGTCGCGGCTACGGTGCCTTCTCGGGCAAGTGCGTGACGGTGATCATGAGCGTGCTGAGCCGTCGCGAGGCCGTGCAGCTGCGCCGCTATGCGCGCGAGATTGATCCGGGTGCCTTTATCACTATCGTCGACAGCTCCGAGATCGTCGGTAAGGGCTTCCGCGGAACGAACTAGCGTAGACACACTCATCAAACAATCGAAAAGCGCCTCGCGCGTTGCAAATATGTCATCTAAGAGTATTTGTCCTCACATTGGGTGATAATGATGCCAAAGACATCGTTTGCGATCCAGGTGATTCGCTCTAGATACGAAGGGATGATTTCGATGTTCTGCTCGCAGTGTGGTGCCCCCATGGGCGATAACGACAAGTTCTGCGGTGTGTGCGGTGCTCCTAATGCTGGTGCTGCAGCTTCCACCCCTCAGGGTCAGCCTCAGCAATTTGTCCCTCAGCCTCCCATGAACGCGTCCAAGGGCTGTGTGGCTCAGGCGTTTGAGGATATGACCAAGACTCCGAGCGTGCTGCAGCGCGTGTGCCAGATTGCTTTTTTGCCGGCGCTTATCTGTGTCGTGTCGGTACTCGTTCTGTTCATCCCCGTTATCGGCGGTATTGCAGCTGCCATCGGCTTTTTGGCTGCCTACGTGGCGAGCGTGTGCGGTTCCGGCTTTGGCATCGAGTGGGGTCGCGATCTGTCGCTTAAGATCGATGACGGCATGGATCGTCCGCTGATGCGTTCCACATCGTTTGGCCTTGGAGTCTTTTCGAGCGTTATTTCGGTCGTGCTCGAGGTTATCGCTGCCATTCCCGTTATCGGTGTAGTGCTTTCGCTGGTGGAGGGCGTGGTAATTGGCGCCGCGGGCTCGTATTCTTATTACGGCTCTTATGCGCTCGAGGCTGCGCTGTTCGGTTCGCTCGGCCTGCTTGTCCTGGCGCTAATTGCCTCGGCGATTCTGGGTGTCTTCTTTAAGATGTTCGCCGACATCGCCGTGATGCACTTTGCGGTGACCGGGCGTGTCGAGAGCGCGTTTTCGCTCGATAAGGTCTGGGCGGCGTTTAAGCACAACAAGACCAAGCTGTTCTGTGCTTCGTTCCTTCCCGAGTTTTTGACGGGCCTGGTCGCCAACGTTGTCACATGGATCTTGACGGTCGTCTTTGGCGCCATTGCCTCTGTCGGTATGTATAGCTACTACTATCGTCCTACGGGTATTGAGGCAATTGTTACCGGCGGTGGCGTCACGCTCGCGCTGTTCTTGGTGCTGGTCGTTTTCGTCACCGTATTTCTTACGGTCTTTGGCAAGATGCTCAAGCACCGTGCCGTTGGCTATTGGGCCGCACGCTATGCAAGCGAGTGGGCCGATGAGGATAAGGACGACGTCCTGACTTTTGTATTGCCCTTCGAGAAGAAGTCCGCTCCCTCGGGTTACAGCTCTCTGGATGTCGCGCCTGAGCCCGAGCCCAAGCCTGAGCCGGCACCTGCACCCGCTCCCGCGACCGAGCCTGAGCCGGCGCCCGAGCCTGAACCGGCGCCCGAGTCTGAGACGGCATCTGAGCTTGAGCCTGCGCCTGAGCCTGAGCCTGAGCCGGCACCTGCACCTGAGTCGGCGTCCGAGCCAAGCTCCGACGAGGAACCTCAGGACGAGTAGTCATGCCGTCTGCCATTTGGGGACGGGGTAGAAATAGTAGAAATAGCGCTTGAAGAATGAGCGGGGGCGGACGTGTCGAAACGTCCGCCCCCGCTTTGACATCGCGATGTGGCTATGACTGCGAGATGCCAGCGAATCGATTACTCGTCGTGCTTCTCCTCACGGCGTGCAGCAGCGCGTGCGTCGTGGATGCCCTTGATCGCGGCATGGCGAGCCGTTCGGGCATCATGGATGGCGTCGCGAGCCTCGGCGGTCGTCGCCTTGGCAGAGCGCAACTTGGCGGCCAGATCGGGGTTGGTTTCGGCGACCGCGGTAATCGCGGGGCCGTCGAGCTCCTCTTGCGTGGGCTCGGCCAAAAAGTCGATAGCATACTGGGCGGCCACCATGGAGCCCTTTGCCAGCACGGTCTCGTCGATCTTGTAGAAGCAGGAATGTTGGGCGTACGTGGCGCCAATCTTGGGGTTGCGCGTACCTACAAAGGCGAGCACGCCCGGTACGCGACGCAGGTACTCCGAAAAATCCTCGCCCGAAAGCGTGCCGCGATAATGGCCTTGGCCGGCGGGGCCCAGACACTTAATTACAGCCTGACGGCAGCGCTCGCTCGAGGCCGCGTCGTTTTCGACCTTGTAGTTGGCGATGGTGTAGTCGGTGAGCTCTGCCTCGGCGCCCAAGGCGGCCGCGGTATGCTCCACGATGCGGCGCATGAGCTCCGGCATTTCCTCGTGGGTCGAATCGCCGTAGGTGCGCACCGTGCCGGCGAGGTAGGCCGTGCCGGCGATAACGTTGCGTGCGGTGCCGCCGTGCAGCTCGCCGACGGTGATGACAGCCGGCTCGTAGGGGCTGATCTCGCGCGAGACGATGGTCTGCAGGGCGTTGACGATCTCTGCGGCCACCATAACGGCGTCGTGACCGCGCTGGGGCATGGCGCCGTGGCACGAGGTGCCGCGTACGTCGATACGGAACCAGTCGGTATTGGCCATGCGCGGTCCGGGCTCGCAGCTCACGGTGCCGGCGTCGACCTCGCTCCAGATGTGCGCGGCGTAGGCGCCATCGACGCCGTCGAGCACACCCGTGCCGATCATGAGCTTGGCGCCCTGGCCGTTTTCCTCGCTGGGCTGGAAGGCGATGCGGACCTCGCCGTGGATGTCGTCGGTCATATGGCGCAGGATTTGCAGCGTGCCGAGCATCATGGCGATATGGCAGTCGTGGCCGCAGGCGTGCATACAGCCCTCGTTGACGCTGGCGAACTCCTCGCCAGTCTGCTCGGTAACGGGCAGGGCGTCGATATCGGCGCGCAGCAGGATGCGGCGGCGTGGCGTGCCGTCCTCGCGATAGGCGTCGGGCGCGGTGCCGCGAAGCGTTGCCACCAGGCCCGTCTTAAGGGGACGCTCGTAGGGGATATTCATGGCGTCGAGCTGGTTGGCGATGTCGGAGGTCGTGCGCTCCTCGGCGAGGCTCAGCTCCGGGTGCTTATGGAAGTGCCGGCGCTGCTTGATGATATATGGTTCAAACTCGGTAGCGATATCTTGGATGGCCGCGGTGACGTCGTCAGCCGCGCGAGCCTCGGTCGCCGCCATAATCTGCTGTGCCTTGGTCTTCGTCATGGTCGATTTGCTCCTTGCTGGGTTGATCGCAAAATCGTACAGGCTCTCTCCAGTATGCCACCTGCCGCTAGGGCTGGTAAAGTTGCCGTTTGCCGCTTGGGGTTTTGTTACAAGGGCGGGGGAGTACACTCGGGGGTGTTGAATTTCCTGCCAGAGATGGGGATGCCCATGCAACATATCGATCGGATTATCCGCTCCAAGAACGTCTTTACCGCGCAAGACGGCATCGATACCACCCGCGAGCTGGCGATTGCCATCGCAGGCGACCGTATCGTCGCAGTCGGTGCGCCCGATGACGTGATCGCCGCCGCTCCTGCCGCTACGTCGGTTATCGACTACGGCGAGCAGTTTGTCTGCCCCGGTTTCCATGACGCTCATCTGCACTTCTTCCATACCTCGGTCGGTTCCTCGCCGTACATGCTCATGGATATGGGCACGTCCGAGGCGGCGCTGGTGCAACATGCGCTCGAGTTTTCCCAGGACCTGCCCGACGACGCTTGGGTTGTGACGCAGGGCTGGCGCGACTACCGTTGGGACCCGCCCGAGCATCCTACCAAGGCGTCGCTCGATGTGGCATTCCCCGATCGTCCCTGTGTTATGTATTCGGGCGACGGGCACACGCTGTGGCTCAACAGCCGCGCACTCGATGCACTCGGCGTCACGCGCGACAGCGAGCCACCAGCGGGCGGTAGCTACGACAAGGACGCAAACGGCGAGCTCACGGGTATTGCTCACGAGGCGGCTGCCATGCAGCTGCTACCGCGCTGCCTTGAGTGGCTGGGCGAGGATCGCATCGCAAGCGCTTACGCCGATCAAATGAGGCGGATGGCCGAGCAGGGCATCACCTCGATATGCGATATGTCGCTCATGCCCATGCCGGGCTGCGATTTTATCCGCGACGACGTCTACGACAAACTGCAGGCAGCCGGCAAGTTGGGCATCCGAGCCCATTTGTTTCCCACGCTGCTGGATGACCAATCGCGCTTGGAAGAGCTGCAGGTACGTTACGCGAACAACGCGCTGCTCTCGGCGCCAGGCTTTAAACAGTTCTTCGACGGCGTGTCGAGCGAGCATACGGCGTATCTCACCGAGCCCTATACCAATCCGCGCTTCCCGGGCGACCAAGGTCGCCTGACGGTTCCTGCCGAGCGTATGCGCAAGCTGGTCCTCGCTGCCGCGGAGCGTGGTCACACCGTGCGCATCCACGTCATCGGCGACGGTGCCATCCATGCCGCGCTCGATATCTTTGAGGAGGCCGCCGAACTGTATGGCCTGCCCCAGCACAGTCATAACACGCTCGAGCATCTGGAGAACCTCTTGCCCGAGGACATCGATCGCCTGCGCAAGCTCAACGTGGTTGCTTCGAGCCAGCCCTGCCACATTACACTCGACCCGGGTGGACCGGAGCGCGACCTGGGCCTGGAGCGCAGCCGCATCATGTGGCCGTTTGCGACCTATAAGCAGCGCGGCATCCGCCAAGCCTTCGGCACCGATAGTCCCATCACAGCCGTTACCAGCATGAACGTGCTCTACACGGCCATCACGCGCCAAGACCCCAAAAGCCACTGGCCCGAGGGCGGCTGGTTACCGAGCGAGCGTATCGATGCGGCAACAGCTCTGCGCAACTACACCCTGGGCAGCGCCTACGCGGCAGGCGACGAGCAAAACCTCGGCAGCTTGGAGCCCGGCAAGTATGCCGACCTGGTAGTCCTGGACCAAAACCCGCTCATCATCGATCCCCAAGAGCTCCAGACCACTAAGGTTCAGGCCACCTACCTGGCAGGCAACTTGATTTACGAGCGCTGACGTTCATACCGCACCGTTAAACGCGGCTCGGGCAGTCTATTTTGGGATGGCGCTCGAGCCGCATTTGTTTGCCGATGGGGGTTCGTTAGGAGCGTCCCCGCTCTGTTGGATTTGGGCGCGGGGTTGAGGTGCTGCTGTCTCGTGCGCTCAATTTGGACATCAGCAATGCTGACTCTTAGTGTTTTGCATACTTCCCATTACAGATTGCATAAAAAGGCTGGGATGTTCTTCCTGATCCTGATGTACCCCCGCCCGTGCCGTGCAAAAAACGGAGTATTCAGCACCACGAGCTCTGCCGGTGCCGCTGCGGCTGAGTAACGTTGCGGAGATTGACGTCATTTTGGGCTCCGGTACGGCGCGAAGTACGCCCATTTGTCCCAACGGGGTCTGCCCACCGACCAAAACCGCCCGCTGAAGGCGTTCTTGGGACCAATAAGGTATGTCCGGCGCGTATGCAGCCGTCCTGGCTTGCTGAATACTCCCAAAAATGCACGGTGCTTCCCAGGGGACCCGTGCGCGCAGCGAAAACCATACCCACGTTCCGATCCGCATCGCCATTTTGCTGCACTGACTTTTCTGAATGTCGGGCCCGAATTAGTTAGCCTGCCTCCCGTGTGGCTCCGGAGGGGCGGGGTATAAGGTTTATCGCGAGTTCCGCACGAGCCGAAGGCCACTTAATGTGGCCTTCGTGCGAGCAGGACTGCCCGAGCAGGAAACCTTACGCCCCGCCCCTCCGGAGCCACACGGGAGGCATCGCTAAGTTATCCCCCGGCATTCAGAAAATCTAAGTGCCAAAAAATAAGATTTTTTGACTCCGTGTTGTATAACCCGCCATTCGTGGGTACCATTCAACGCGTACGCAAACAAAAAGGGTTAATTCGCGTGGTATAACCGCGCGGCCCAAAAAGGAGGAGACAAGCATGTCGTCTTTGAAGCCGCTTGCAGATCGTGTTCTGGTCAAGCCCGACGAGGCCGAGCAGAAGACCGCTTCTGGTCTGTACATCGCCAGCAACGCTCAGGAGAAGCCGCAGCGCGGCACCATCGTTGCCGTGGGCGCCGGCAAGGTCAACGACAAGGGTGAGCGCATCCCCATGGACGTCAAGGTCGGCGACGTTGTCATCTACGGTAAGTTCGGTGGCAACGAGGTCAAGGTCGACGGCGAGAAGTATCTGCTGATGCGCGCCGACGACATCTACGCTGTCGTCGAGGCCTAGTCTCGTCAGAATCTCTGATTCGTCTTTGAACGCGCCCGCCGCATAGGACTCGGAAGCGGCGACGCGAGTCACATTTCTTTTGGAGGATTACCTACCATGGCAAAGAACATTACGTTCAACACCGATGCCCGCGCTAAGCTTGCCAAGGGCGTCAACACTCTGGCCGACGCCGTTACCGTCACCATGGGCCCCAAGGGTCGCTACGTTGCGCTGCAGCGCACGTTCGGTGCCCCGACCATCACCAACGACGGCGTTTCTGTCGCCAAGGAGATCGAGCTCGAGGACAACATCGAGAACATGGGCGCTCAGCTGGTGAAGGAGGTCGCCACCAAGACCAACGACACCGTGGGTGACGGCACCACCACCGCAACCCTGCTCGCCCAGGCCATCGTCAACGACGGCCTGCGTAACGTCGCCGCTGGCGCCAACCCGCTGGCCATCCGTCGCGGCATCGATAAGGCCGTCAACGCCGCCGTCGCCGAGATGAAGAAGCAGGCCAAGCCGGTCGAGACCAAGGAGCAGATCGCTTCCGTCGGTACCATCTCCGCCGGTGACCCCGAGGTCGGCGAGAAGATCGCCGAGGCCATGGAGGTCGTGGGCAAGGACGGCGTCATCACCGTCGAGGATTCCCAGACGTTCGACATCACCATCGACACCGTCGAGGGCATGCAGTTCGACAAGGGCTATGTCTCCGCTTACTTCGTCACGGATAACGACCGCATGGAGGCCGTGATGAAGGATCCGTACATCCTCATCACCGACCAGAAGATCTCCAGCGTTCAGGACATCATGCCCGTTCTCGAGGCTGTCCAGCGCGCTGGCCGTGGCCTGCTCATCATCGCTGAGGACATCGACGGCGAAGCTCTGCCTACCCTGGTCCTCAACAAGATCCGTGGCGCCCTCAACGTCTGCGCCGTCAAGGCCCCGGGCTACGGCGATCGCCGCAAGCGCATTCTCGAGGACATCGCCGTCCTCACCGGTGGCCAGGCTGCCCTGGACGAGTTGGGCGTGAAGGTCGCTGACATCACCGCCGATATGCTCGGTACCGCTAAGTCCGTCACCATCTCTAAGGACAACACCGTCGTCGTCGGCGGCGCTGGCTCCAAGGAGGCCATCGACGCCCGTATCGCTCAGATTAAGGGCGAGATGGAGAACACCACCTCTGACTTCGACCGTGAGAAGCTCCAGGAGCGCCTGGCCAAGCTCTCCGGTGGCGTTGCCGTCATCAAGGTCGGCGCTGCTACCGAGTCCGAGCTCAAGGAGATTAAACATCGCGTCGAGGACGCCCTGCAGGCCACCCGCGCTGCTGTCGAGGAGGGCATTGTCGCTGGCGGCGGCGTCGCCTTCATGGACGCTGCTCCTGCGCTCGATGCCGTCGAGATCGATGACCCCGAGGAGAAGATCGGCGTCGACATCGTCAAGAAGGCTCTGACCGCTCCGGTCGCCACCATCGCCAAGAACGCTGGCTTTGAGGGCGCTGTCGTGGTCGACAAGGTCGCCGAGCTGCCCGCCGGCCAGGGTCTCAACTCTGCCAACGGCGAGTGGGGCGACATGATCGAGATGGGCGTCCTCGACCCCGTCAAGGTCAGCCGCGTCACCCTGCAGAACGCTGCTTCTGTCGCCAGCCTGATCCTCATCACCGAGGCCACCGTCTCCGATGTGCCCAAGAACACTCAGCTTGAGGACGCAATCGCTGCTGCTACCGCTGGTCAGCAGGGCGGCGGTATGTACTAAGGCCGACAAGGTCTAGAACTCCCACCGGGAATCCGGGGGCGGGACGGGGACTTCTCTCCGGAACGTCCTCGGACATGCAAAGAGGCTCCGCATCGCGCTTCGCGCTGCGGAGCCTCTTTGCGTCCTGCGGAATATTCCGGAGAGAAGTCCCCGTCCCGCCCCCGGATTCCCTGCGTTTACGGCCTTGAGGCCGGCGGGCGGAGAAGGATGTGGTCGATAGGGATACGTGTCCCCTTCGCTGTTTCGCGCTTTGCGCGAAAGGCGCGTTGCTTTGGGATGGGTGGGGGACGTGGTTGCTTTGGCAACTGATCTCCGCCACAAATTACCCTTGGCATACTTGCGCGAGAACCTGCTCGTGCTACACTTGCAATTGCTGTTTCAGGGCGGGGTGGAATTCCCCACTGGCGGTAAATCGGGCGGTGTCAAAGGGACGCCGTGGCGCAGGCGAGGTGTCTGCGACCGAGCCGATGAGTCCGCGACCCGTGCGTGTGTTGGTTCGCATGCCGGCTGAACTGGTGAGATCCCAGTACCAACGGTTAGAGTCCGGATGAAAGAGGCAGGTGATCTTATGTCTGAACAGTCGCAGCATATCCATTTTGAGAACACGAATAGGTGGAGCACCAAACAGCTCGTTACCATGGCGTTGATGTGCGCCTTGGGCGCCCTGTTTATGTACGTGCAGCTGCCTATCCTTCCTTCGGCGCCGTTTTTGACGTATGACCCGTCGCTGGTACCGGCGATGGTGTGCGGGTTTGCGTATGGTCCTGGCGCCGGCACTGCTGTTGCCGCTATGGCTATCGTTATCCATGCGCTCACCACGGGTGACTGGGTCGGCGCGCTTATGAACCTGGTTGCCACGCTGGGCTACATTCTGCCTGCGGCTATCGTCTATCAGAAGATACATACCTATAAGGGTGCCGTGATTGGCCTGGTGCTCGGCGTTATTGCCGCTACGGCGTTGTCTATGGTCGCAAACCTTACCATTGGCGTATGGTTCTGGTATGGCTCGGTCGATGTGATCGCCCCGCTCATGATTCCTGCCGTGCTGCCGTTCAACCTTATCAAGACCGTGCTTAACTCGGTGTTGACACTGGCGGTGTATAAAGCGGTCTCCAACCTCATCACGCCTAAAAAGGACCAGGTCAAAGGCCGCGCATGATTGAGTGTCGGGGCGTTTCCTTTAGCTATGACGGTGCCGTACCGGCGCTCGACGGCGTCGATCTGAATATCGAGGACGGCGAGTTTTTCTGCATCCTCGGTGGCAATGGGTCGGGCAAGTCGACGTTTGCCAAGCATCTGAATGCGCTGTTGCAGCCCGATGCGGGCACGGTACGCATCAACGGCATGGATGCGTCCGACCCCGAGCTGGTCTACGACATTCGTTCGACCGCGGGCATGGTATTCCAGAATCCCGACGACCAGCTGGTGGCAACGCTTGTCGAAGATGACGTTGCGTTTGGTCCCGAAAACCTTGGCGTGCCATCGGCGCAAATTGCGCAGCGCTTACGCGAGGCGCTGAAGGGTGTGGGCCTGGTGGGCTTTGAGCGCCACGAGACCCATGCGCTTTCGGGCGGCCAAAAGCAGCGCGTGGCGCTTGCCGGCGTGCTCGCCATGGAACCGCGCGTGCTCATATTGGACGAGGCTTCCTCGATGCTCGATCCGCGTGGACGCAAGGGCCTCATGAAGGCTTGCCGCGCGTTGCACGATTGCGGCATGACCATCGTGATGATTACGCACTTTATGGAAGAGGCCGCCGAGGCCGATCGTGTCGCGGTGTTTCGGGCGGGGCATGTTGCCATGCTGGGTACGCCCGAGGAGATTCTGACGCGGGCGAATGAACTCGCTCAGCTCAACCTGGATATGCCGGCGTCGTGCTGCTTAGGTAGGACACTTCGTGCGAAGGGCGTGCCCGTTTGCGCGCAGGTACGTGAGGCGGATATGGTCGCCGAGATTGCGCAGACTTATGCCGAGCGAAGTGGGGCAGGCACCGCGGGGCAGCCTTCCGCATCCCAGTTGGAAATCGCTGACGGCACTGTTCCGGTAGACAACGAGGGCAACGCGTCGGAGCCCGTCATAGAGCTATCCCATGTTTCGTACAGTTATTCGCTCAGTCCGCGCGAGCGCCGCCGCTGGCATAAGCGCTCGGCCACTGCGGGCAAATCGAGCAAACAGGCTCTCTGGGGAAACGACCCCAGCAGTCCGTGGGCGCTGCGCGATGTATCGCTGACGGTGCGTCGCGGCGAGTTCCTGGGGCTAGCAGGCCATACCGGCTCGGGTAAATCGACTCTGGTCCAGCATCTCAACGGGCTGATCCGTCCGCAGGAGGGAAGCATTTGCGCGCTGGGGCTCGACCTATCAAACAAGAAAGACGCCGCTGCGGTTAAGGCCAAGGTCGGCGTGGTGTTTCAGTATCCTGAGCGTCAGCTGTTTGCCGAAACCGTGGCGCAGGACGTGGCGTTTGGTCCGCACAACCTTGGCTTGCCGCAAGATGAAGTCGACCGTCGTGTCGAGTCATCGCTCTCGCGCGTGGGCCTCGATCTTTCCACGGTCGGCGACAAGAGCCCCTTTGAGCTTTCGGGCGGCCAGCAGCGTCGCGTGGCGTTTGCCGGCGTGCTCGCCATGGAACCTGAGGTGCTGGTGCTCGACGAGCCCATGGCAGGCCTCGATCCGGCTGCCCGCAGGGATTTCCTGGAGCTCATTGGCCGTTTACATGACGAAGGCCTGACCGTTGTCATGGTTTCGCACAGCATGGATGACCTGGCAAATTGTTGTGACCGTATCGTTGTGATGAACGAGGGCGCGGTGTTTGCCGAGGGAACGCCCACGCAGGTTTTTGCGCATGCGGATGAGCTTAAATCAATCGGCTTGGGTGTTCCCGCCGCCCAGCGCATGGCGCTGGCGCTCGCGAAGGCAGGCGTGCCGCTGCGCTTTGACGGCCTCTATACGGTTGAGTCGCTGGCAGACGAGTTGGTGGACCTGCTAATCGGTCGCTCGGGCGGTCCTTCTAACGTCGCGGACATTGCTAAATCCAAGACGGTCGCGCGAGAGGAGGGCTGCTAATGGAGGCGTTTTCGTTTGGCAGCTACTATCCCGGCGATAGTGCGATCCACCGCCTAGACCCGCGAACTAAGTTGCTCTTGGGCTTTGTGTTTCTGATCACGACGCTCACAGTCAGCAGCTTCCGCGGACTGGCCCCGGTCGCAATCTTCGTTGTCCTGATCTATGCCGTGTCCCGGGTGCCGTTGCGCCGGGTCCTATCATCGATGGCACCATTGCTGGCGATTGTCGTGGTGGTCGCAGTGCTCAACCTGTTTTCCGACCAGAGCGGGCGCATCCTGTGGCAGCTCTGCTTTCTGCAGATAAGCGAGGGCTCGCTGCGTTCTGCCGCCTTTATGGCGTGCCGCCTGACCCTGATGATGGCCGGCATGAGCGCCATTACGCTCACCACGCCCACGCTCGACCTCACCGCGGGCTTTGAGCGTCTGCTCGCACCGTTTGCGCGCGTGGGGCTCCCTGCGCATGAGCTCGGCATGATCATGGGTATCGCGTTGCGCTTTATGCCGCAGTTCGCCACCGAGATGAAGCAGACGGCGGACGCGCAGGCAAGCCGCGGCGCGCGCGTGACGTGCGGTCCGCTCGGCGGCGTGCGTATGCTCGGCAGTGTGGCGACTCCGCTGTTCACGGGCGTGTTCCGTCATGCCGAGACGCTTTCGGCCGCCATGGATGCCCGTTGCTATCATGGCGAGCAGGGCCGCACACGTTTGCATGCGCTTGCATTTGGCCGCAGCGATGCGTTGGCGGCGGTGGTGACGGCGTTGCTGCTCATCTGCGTCATCGTCATCAATCTTCAACTTGTTTAGGCGCGATTCGAGCGCAAGAAAGGGGTCCCTATGACCGACAACGACCGCACGGCTCAGCTTGAGCGCGCCTGTTCGTATCTCAGGCGCATTCCGGCGTGGTATCTGGCCACGACCGATGTGGCCGACGGGTATCAGCCTCGCGTGAGGCCGTTTTCATTTGCCATGGTCGATGACGGTAAGCTGTGGTTTTGCACATCGCGCGACAAGGATGTGTGGGCGGAGCTGAGTGCGAATCCCAAGTTTGAACTCTCGGGCTGGAAGCCGGGGGAGTGCTGGATCGTGTTGACCGGCGAGGCCGCACTTGAGGACGACGCAGTTGCGAGCGACAAGGTGCGTCAAGCGGGTTTTAAGCACATGGTGGGCATCGGCGAGGAACACGAGAGCGCCAACGACGGCCGCCTTGCGTTCTTCTCGGTCCGCAACATCGCCGCGCGGTTCTGCGATATCGACGGCAGCGAGGAGCGCCTGGAGCTCTAGCTCACACAAACCAGGCTCCCAAACTAGCTAGTACAGGAGGAAACGTGGACGGATTGAATACGGTTTTGGAGTATTTGACGTCGGTGCCGGCGTGGTATCTGGCGACAAGCGTGGACGGGCAGCCACATGTGCGTCCGTTCTCGTTTGCACAGATTCAGGACGGCAAGCTGTGGTTTGTGACGGCGCGCACCAAAGATGTGTGGCAAGAGCTTCTGCAAAACCAGCGCTTTGAGGCCACGAGTTGGTGGCCGGGCCATGGTTGGTTGATCCTGCGCGGGCGTGCGGGGCTGGAAGACCGGGCTTCGAGTGAAATGCGCGAGGCCGGTTGGAAGCATCTTGAGCGCCTGGGCGAGCACTATGAGGGGCCTAACGACCCCACGCTCGTCTTCTTTAGCGTCGAGGATCCCGAGGCTTTTATCTGCAATCACGACGAATGGGTGCCGGTCGAGCTCTAGCCAGCTGGCTCATCCTAACAACTTAGTTTTCGCATGGGCGGGCCCCGTGTTGCCCGGCACCGTAAGGAGTGCCGGTCAATACGGGGCCCGCTCCATTTGTCAATTCCTTCAAGCGAATGTGTCGGGAATGTTTCAATGCATGAATATGTAAACCATTTACGTGTTAATGCATCTTTTGGTGCTAAAGTTTCAACCCACTTCATAACGACAGCTGCGAAATGCGCATCGGTGCATAAATCGCAGACAAGGAGTCTGATATGTCTTTGAAGGTTGGAATCGTCGGCGCGGCTGGATATGCCGGAGCCGAGCTCATTCGCCTCGTGCTCGGTCATCCCGAGTTTGAACTTGTCGCCATTACGTCCAACGCCGATGCCGGCCAGCCGTTGTCTGCGGTGTACCCGAGCTTTGCTGGCGTGAGCGATCTGGTTTTCACCACGCATGACGTCCCCGAGCTCAAGAGCTGCGATGCGGTCTTTCTTGCCGTGCCGCACACGGCTGCCATGGCTCAGGTGCCCGCCCTGCTTGCCGCGGGAGTCTCCTGCATTGACCTCTCGGCCGACTATCGCCTGAGCGATCCGGCCACCTTTGAGGCCTGGTATGCCGCCGAGCACACGAGCCCCGAGTTGCTCAAGACCCGCGCCTTCGGTCTGCCCGAGCTGTTCTGCGAGGACTTAGAGACCGCTGCTTCCAGCCATGCCGCTGGCAGGCCCGTGTTGGTCGCCTGCGCCGGTTGCTATCCCACCGCAACGAGTCTTGCTGCTGCTCCTGCCGTGCGTGCGGGTTGGGTGGCAGAGAACGGTCCCGTAATCGTCGATGCCATCAGTGGCGTGACGGGTGCCGGTAAGTCCTGCAACGCCCGCACCCACTTTTGCAGCGCCGACGAGAACCTGGAAGCCTATGGCGTGGGTAAACATCGCCACACGCCCGAGATTGAGCAAATCCTTGGCTTAACCGATCGCGTCGTCTTTACCCCGCATCTGGCACCGCTCAAGCGCGGCCTGCTCTCCACGGTGACGATGCCGCTCGCGCCGCAGGCCATCGACTCCTTGGCTCTTGAGGACGTTGTCGACTATTACAAGCAGTTCTATGCCGGTCACACCTTTGTGCGCGTACTCGACGCCGGCCAGCAGCCCAAGACGGCTTCGGTCGTCGGCACCAACGCCGCCCAGATCGGCCTCGCGCTCAACAAGCGCGCGGGCGTGCTGGTGGCGACGGGCGCCATCGACAATCTGTGCAAGGGCGCTGCGGGCCAAGCAGTCCAGTGCGCCAATATCGTCTTTGGCTTTGACGAGCGACGAGGCTTGCCCACAGTGGCGTGCCCGGTGTAGCACATTCGATTGTTAACGATTTGGTAGTCGGGCATCGAGTGGGGCGCCACTCTTAAGCTGGTCTCATGATCACGACTGGCATGGCGCACCAACCGATGTCCGTTTTTTGTTTGACATAAGGAGTCATAAAGACGATGAATACCGAGCTGTTTGATATCAAGATTCGCGCCGTCGAGGGTGGCGTTACGGCTGCGGCTGGTTTTAAGGCTGCAGGCATCCACGCTGGGTTCCGCAAGAACCCCGAGCGTCTGGATTACGCGCTCGTCGTGCCCGATAAACCCTGTCCCGGCGCCGGCGTGTTTACCACCAATCGCTTTTGCGCGGCACCCGTGCAGGTGAGCCGTGCCAACCTGGGCGGTGCCGACAAGGGCTACGGAATCATCGCCGGCGTTTCGGTCAACTCTGGCAATGCCAACGCCGCCACGGGCGAGACCGGCCTTGCATGCGCGCGCGAGACGTGCAGCATCGCATCGCAGGTCATCGGCTGCGAGCCCCAGCAGATTCTGGTTGCCTCCACGGGTGTGATTGGCCAGATTCTGCCGATCGACACGTTTGAGACCGCCATTCCTGCTGCCTACGAGGCACTCTCCGCCCACGGTGGCGCCGATGCCGCTCGCGCCATCATGACGACCGACACGCACTCCAAGGAGTACGCCGTGTCCTACGTCAGCGAGGCTGCGGGACACACAGGCAATGCCTATACGGTGGGCGGTATGTGCAAGGGCTCGGGCATGATCATGCCCAACATGGCCACCATGATCGCGGTCATCACTACCGATGCCCCCGTCGAGCCGGCGGCGCTCCACGCCCTGTTGCTCTCCACCGTCAAGCAGACCTTTAACAAGGTAACGGTCGATTCCGACACCTCGACCAACGACACCTGCATCATGCTTGCCTCCGGCGCCGCTGCCGCAGATGCCGAGCCTATCGTCGAGGGCTCCGATGCCTTCGACGAGTTGGCATTTGCCGTGCACGAGGTGTGCGAGAGCCTGGCGCGCAATATCGCCGCCGATGGTGAGGGCGCATCCAAGCTTGTTACGGTCAACGTTACCGGCGCCGTGAACGACGAGGAGGCCGATATCGCCGCCCGTGCCGTTGCCAACTCGCCGCTCGTTAAGACCTGCATCGCCGGCCACGACTGCAACTGGGGCCGCGTTGTCATGGCGCTTGGCAAGTGCGGCGTGAAGTTTAATCAGGAAGACGTTTCCATCGACATGATGGGCATGCCTGTCTGTCGCGACGGTCTGACTGTTCCCTTTGATGAGGACGAGGCTCTACGACGTTTCGAGGCGCCCGAGATCGTGATCTCGGCCGACCTGGGCGCAGGCGACGCGGCAACGACCGTGTGGACCTGCGACCTCACGCATGAGTACATCTCCATCAACGGCGACTACCGTTCCTAGATTCCGGGCACGCTGCGCATCTTGCCGCGATTGCGGACAGCGGAGCACGGCGCGATAACGATACGAAAGACGAGGCAGATTATGAAATTCGCACGCGATTGTCGTTCGAGCGAATCCAACGAAGCAACCGCGCAGCTGCTGTTCGAAGCGCTGCCGTGGATTAAGAACCTGACCGGCAAGACGGTTGTTATCAAATATGGCGGAGCCGCCATGGTTGATGAGCAGCTGCGCCGCGACGTGATGAGCGACATCGTTTTGCTCAAGATCATCGGTATGCGCCCCGTCATTGTGCATGGCGGCGGCAAGGCCATCAACGAGGCGCTGAGCCATTACGATATTCCCGTCGAGTTTAGGAACGGCCAGCGCGTGACCACGCCGGCGACTATGGATATCGTGCGCGAGGTGCTGGGCGGCAAGGTCAACCAGGAGCTGGTTGCCGCCATCAACCACCACGGCAACCTGGCCGTGGGCGTGTCGGGCAGCGATGCCGGCACGCTCATCGCCGAGCCGCTCGACCCCGAGCTCGGTCGCGTGGGCAAAGTGACGCACGTCAACACCGACTATATCGAGCGCTTACTCGATAGCGAGTACATTCCCGTCATCGCTACCGTCGCGGCGGGGGAGGACGGCGGTTTCTTCAACATCAACGCCGACACCGCCGCCGGTGCCGTTGCTGCGGCGCTCCACGCGCATAAGGCGATCTTTTTGACCGATGTCGATGGCCTGTACAAGGACTTTAGCGACAAGGACTCGCTTATCTCCAACCTAACGCTCGACGAGGTTAACGAAATGCTCTACGGCGGCGAGGTCGATAAGGGCATGATTCCCAAGCTGCGTGCGGCCGTCGATGCGCTTACCGGCGGCGTATTTCGTGCCCACATCATTAACGGTACTACGCCGCATTCGCTGCTTCTGGAGCTGCTGACCGATGCCGGCGTCGGCACCGTGATCCATTCCACCGAGACGGCTTACGAGTTCGATACGCATCCGCATCCGCTTTCGACGTTTGCTGCGCGTCTGACCGAGAACCTTGACGAGGTCGAGAAGCTTCAGACGGTCTAGCTGACCCGCAGCCGCCCCATTCCTGCACCCATAGCCCCGCGCCGTCTGGCGCCCAACGAAAGGCATCTCATGTCACTTGCAGCTCAGCAATCGCTTGAATCCCATTACGTTATGCATACCTTTGGCCGCTCTCCGGTCGAGTTTGTCGAGGGTCACGGCATGAAGCTCACCGGCGACGATGGCCGTGAGTACCTCGACTTTCTTGCCGGCATCGGCGTGTGCAGCCTAGGTCATGGTGACCCGGCTGTGCTCTCGGCGCTCGAGGCACAGACCAAAAAGCTCATGCATGTCTCCAACTACTTCTACATCGAGCAGCGCGGACAGGTCGCGGCGCTGCTGTCCAAGCTTGCTAACGACGACGTAGATGGTGCGCGCGTGCTTGCCGATGCCATTGCCGCCGGCGATGAGACCACGGCAGCTGCTCTTGGTGCCCCGGGTGCGGATGAGCAGGTTTGGGAGACCTTCTTTGCCAACTCTGGCGCCGAGGCCAACGAGGGCTCGATGAAGCTCGCGCGCCTGTACGCCAAGCGTGCCGGTAATGGCGGCAACACCATCGTGTGCATGCGCGGCGGCTTCCACGGCCGTACGCTCGAGACCATTGCCGCCACCATGCAGGATTGGCTGCAGGACAGCTTCCGCCCGCTGCCGGGTGGCTTTGTGGCCTGTACGCCCAACGATGTGGACGAGCTGCGTACGATCTTTAAGCAGCTGGGGAGCGAGATTTGTGCCGTGATGCTCGAGCCGATCCAGGGTGAGAGTGGTGTGCACCCCATGACCGAGGAGTTTATGGCGGCAGCGCGCGACCTGGCACACGAAGTGGGAGCCGTGCTTATCGCCGACGAGGTCCAGTGCGGCATCTTCCGCTCCGGCAAGCCGTTTGCATTCCAAACCTATGGCGTGGAGCCCGACATCATGAGCCTTGCCAAGGGCATTGCCGATGGCGTGCCCATGGGTGCCGTCGTGGCAAAGAAGGAGATTGCCGACGTGTTTAAGCCGGGCGACCACGGCTCGACCTTTGGCGGTAGCTGCTTGGCCGTCGCGGCGTGCGCCGCGACGCTCTCCGCGCTTGTGCGCGGCGATTATGCCGACCATGCTGCCAAGGTGGGTGCCTATATGGAGGCAAAGCTCGCCAAGCTGCCGCACGTGACCGAGGTACGTGGTCGCGGCTTGATGCTCGGCTGTGATTTGGATGATGCCGCGGGCGACGCGCATGATGTTGTTGCCCGCGCGCTGGCCGCCGGTGCCGTGATCAACGCTACGGGTGCGCATACGCTGCGTTTCCTGCCGCCGCTCGTCTGCGAGGAAGCCGACGTGGACAGTTTGGTCGAGATTCTGTCGGACGTTTTGGCTTAGCGCGAGCAAGATATAGCTATTTGAAACGGGTTTCAGGTCGTCAGTGCGTCATTTGATGCATGATTGGGCGGTCTGGAACCCTTTTTGTCATAAATCTGCAAAGGCCAGGAGAGCTTCTGGCCCAAAAAAGAAAGGCCTCCATCGCTGGAGGCCTAACAATTCAGTGGTGGGCGATGAGGGATTCGAACCCCCAGCCTTGTGCGTGTAAAGCACCTGCGCTAACCGTTGCGCCAATCGCCCGTGCGGAGAGAGTATAGCAAAACAATCGCCTCATTCACCTCATATCCATTAAAGGTAACTGGCGCGTGTCACAGCGGAGCTGATTCAGTTGAGATTGCCTGAACATTCCGCCCCTCTTTACGCCCTCGGGTATACTCAAAAGCTACTGATTCGATTTGATGCCCAGCAACAGCAGAGGGGATAGTATATGTGCGGTTTTGTCGGTTTTGTCGGTGGGACGGATAACCAATCCGAGGTGCTCACCAAGATGATGGACCGCATCGTCCATCGCGGTCCCGACATGGGCGGTCAGTTTATCGACGGCCGCGTTGCCCTCGGCTTCCGCCGCCTGTCGATCCTCGACCTGACCGAGGCTGGCGCCCAACCCATGGCCAACGAGGACGGTAGCGTCGTCATTGTCTTCAACGGCGAGATCTACAACTTCCAAGAACTCCGTTCCGAGCTCGAGGCCAAGGGCTACAAGTTCCACTGCGGCGCCGACACCGAGAGCCTCCTGCACGGCTACGAGGAGTGGGGCGAGGCCGTCCTCGATCGCTTACGCGGTATGTACGCCTTCGTCATCTGGGACAAAAAGAAGAACAAGCTTTTTGGCGCCCGCGACATCTTTGGCATCAAGCCGCTTTACTACTATCCCATGGCCGATGCGGGCGACGGCGCTCCGGGCGTGCTCTTTGGTTCCGAGATCAAGAGCTTCTTGGACTACCCGCACTTCCACAAGGCGGTCAACAAAAAGGCCCTGCGTCCGTACATGACGCTGCAGTATTCGGCAACCGAGGAGACCTTCTTCGAGGGTGTCTACAAGCTGCCGCCGGCGCACTACTTTACCGTCGATATCCCGACCGGCAAGATGAACATCGAGCGCTACTGGGATTGCGATTACTCTGCCGTCGAGAAGCCGTTCGAAGAGTATGTCGATGAGCTGGACGAGGTCGTGCACGAGAGCGTCGAGGCCCATCGCATCGCCGACGTCAAGGTCGCGTCGTTCCTCTCCGGTGGCGTCGACTCCAGCTACATCGCCGCTTGCCTCATGCCCGACAAGACCTTCTCGGTGGGCTTTGACTACAAGAACTTCAACGAGACCAACTACGCCAAGGAGCTTTCCGATAAGCTCGGCGTCGAGAACGTTCGCAAGATGATTACCGCCGACGAGTTCTTCGGTGCGCTCGAGGACATCCAGTATCATATGGACGAGCCGCAGTCCAACTTGTCTTCCGTGCCGCTGTGGTTCTTGGCCGAGATGGCCCGCAAGGACGTCACCGTGGTGCTTTCGGGCGAAGGCGCCGACGAACTCTTTGGCGGCTACGCCTACTACGAGGACACGGTCCCGGTCCGCAAGTACAAAAAGATGGTGCCGCTGCCCATCCGTCGCGCGCTCGGTAACCTGGCGCTGCATATGCCGTACTTCAAGGGCCATAACTTCCTGGTCAAGGGTGCCGAGATCCCCGAGAAGTCGTTCCTGGGACAGGCTCTGGTATGGCCGGAGCGCGAGGTCGACGGTGTGCTCAAGCCCGAGTACAACACCGGCGATGGCGCCTTCGAGCTTGCCGCTCCCATCTATGCGCGCGTGAAGGGTCAGCCCGAGCTGGTCAAGAAGCAGTACCTGGACATGAACATGTGGCTCCCGGGCGACATTCTGCTCAAGGCCGACAAGATGTGCATGGCACACTCACTGGAGCTGCGCGTGCCCTTCCTGGACCGCAAAGTCATGGAGTTCGCCGAGCACATTCCCGACCGCTACCGCATCAACGAGAACGGCAACAAACAGGTACTCCGCCACGCTGCCAACAAGTCGCTGCCCGATGAGTGGGCCACCCGTCCCAAGGTGGGCTTCCCGGTGCCGATTGTCTACTGGCTGCGCGAGCAAAAGTGGTACGACTATGTCAAGGAGTACTTCACCGCGCCGTGGGCAAGCGAGTTCTTCAATACCGACGAGCTCATGCACCTGCTCGATCTGCACTTTGCGGGCAAGGGCGATTTCCAGCGCAAGATCTATACGCCGCTCGTGTTCCTAGTGTGGTACAAGCGCTTCTTTATCGACGAGGGCCAGCCTTCTGTTCAGGCTGCCTAGCCTCGGCTTACGAACGCCTGCGCATAACGGCTCCTCCGGGAGCCGTTTTTGCGTGGGTGCGTTTCAGTTACTATAAAAACCGTCCCTGCCAAATGGCTGAGAAAGGTGAAAGATGCACCATTCGGATTCCGCGACCGTGACCACGGTCGATACGCTTGCCAAGCTTCTCGACGTGTGCGGCGAGCTGCGCGCATCAGAGCAGGTTGACGAGCGTGCCGTGACCGGCTGCTCGTTTGATTCGCGCGTGGTCTCGGCAGGTGACGTATTCTTTTGCAAAGGTGCTGCCTTTAAGCCCGCGTTTTTGAGCATGGCGCTCGATGCGGGCGCCGTCGCATTTGTGTGCGAGGAGTCGCTGGTCGAGTCTCTGGAGCCGCTGACGAAGGAGAGCGGTGCTGCGATGCTGGTTGTTGATAGTGTTCGCACGGCCATGGCCCTGTTGCCGCCGGAGGTCTACGACCGTCCCGACCACGACGTCAAGATCGTGGGCATCACCGGCACCAAGGGAAAGACCACAGCCGCTTTTATGCTCCAGTCGATTATCAAAGCGGCGGGCGAGTCCTGCGGCATGATCGGCTCGGTGAGTACCGACGATGGTATCGAGTGCTACGAGAGCACCAATACTACGCCCGAGGCCCCCGAGGTCTGGCGCCATATCGCCAACTGTCGCACGTCCGGTCGCCAGTCCATGGTCATGGAGGTTTCGAGCCAGGCGCTCAAGTACCAGCGCGTCGAGAACCTGCCGTTTGACGTGGCGTGCTTCCTCAACATCGGGCGTGACCACATCTCGCCGATTGAACACCCCACGTTTGAGGATTATTTTGAGAGCAAGCTCAGGATCTTTGACCAGGCAAAGACCGCCGTGGTGAATCTGGGCACCGAAGAGGTTGACCGTGTGCTGGAAGCAGCGTCGACGGCCGAGCGCTTGGTGACCGTTGGCGTCGAGCATCCCGAGGCAAGCCTGTGGGCGAGCGACGTACGCATGGTCGGCTTTAGCATCGAGTTCAACTTGCACGGTATGAGCGCCGACGAGCCCGAGGCGGGGGAGAAGGTCCTGCTGGGTATCGCGGGAGACTTTAACGTGGAAAACGCACTGGTCGCTATCGCCGCTGCGCGCGAGATCGGCATCGGTATCGAGGCTATCAAGAAGGGCCTCTCCAAACTGCGTGTGCCGGGCCGTATGGAGGTCGTGGAGTCGAAGGACGGCCGCGTGATCTGCGTCGTCGACTATGCGCACAACCAGCTTTCGTTCCGTTCGCTTTTCTCGTCGGTCAAGCGCGCGTTTCCCGCCAGCCCGGTTATCGCGGTGTTTGGCGCTGCCGGCGGCAAGGCGCAGGAGCGCCGCGAGCAGCTTCCGCGCGAGGCCGCACCGTATTCCGACCTGATGATCTTTGCCAATGAGGACCCGGCTCACGAGGACCCGATGAAGGTCTGTCGCGAGCTTGCCGAACATGTTCCCGACGATACGCCGAACAAGATCATCCTCGATCGCGAAGCTGCCGTGCATGCGGCGTTCAAGGCGGCGCGCGAGGAGTACGTCAACCCCGATGCTCCTACCATTGTCTTGCTGCTGGCAAAGGGTGACGAGGAGCTCATGCACGTGGGCGACGAGTTCGTGCCCATCGAGAGCGACCTTTCGTTGGCCAATCGCCTGATCGATGTTACCCAGTTTGACTAATGAACCATGATGGCGGCGGCGCCCTGAGTGCGCTGTCGCCATAAGCGTGTTCCCTCAATCAAAACATGCCGTCCAAGTCCAAATCCTTCTACGTAAACGGAGTAACCATGTCCCACAATACCCTGCCGACCGTTGCCGAGCTTTCGGGCGAGATGCGCGAGCGCTTGGCCAAGGTCAAGTACGTCTTTACCGACCTGGATGCCACGATGCTCGCGCCCGGCTCGTGCGTGCTGCGCGACAACGACGGCAACCCTTCGACCAAACTCGTCGAGGCCGTCGTGGCGCTCGCTCGCGCTGGTATCCAGGTGGTTCCCACCTCGGGCCGCAACCGTACCATGATCCACGAGGACGCGCGCGTGCTCGGCCTCAACTCCTACATCGGCGAGATGGGCGGCCTGGTCATGTACGACCTCAAAGCCAACGATTGGGAGTATCTGACCGGCGACATGCCTTACGACCCCGCCTGCGGCCTTACTCCGCACCAGGTGATCGAGCAGACCGGCGTGTGCGAGAAGATCCTTGCCCGCTGGCCGCACAAGATCGAGTACCACAACGACATGTCGACCGGCTACAAGTACCGTGAGGTCACCGTCGGCATGCGCGGCGATGTGCCCGACGATGAGGTCCAGGCCATCCTGGACGAGGCCGGCTGCGGTCTGGTCTGGGCTTGCAACGGCCATCTGACTCACCTGTCCAAGCCGACGACGCTCGAGCTTAATCGCGTCGAGGACGGTCGCGCCTTCAACATCAATCCGGCGGGTCTTAACAAAGGCGTTGCCATTGCGCGCTTCTGCGAGCACCTGGGGATCGAGCGCGAGGAGACGCTTGCGCTCGGCGACTCCGAGTCCGACTTCTACATGGCCGACCATGTTGGCACGTTCTGCCTGGTCGAGAATGGCCTGACGAGCGCCGGTGCCCCGGAGTTCTTGGACGCCTGCGACAATGCCTATATTACGCGCGGCAAGATTGTCGACGGTTGGGTGGCAACGGCCGAGCTGCTGGTCGCAGCCCGTTCGTAGCGCGACGCATCACGATTGGTCGCATTTTTCGAGAGAGAATCTGGTGAGGTAATGTCCGATATCGATAATATGGCCGGGGACACGCGTCCGATCGGCGTGTTCGACTCGGGCCTGGGCGGCTTGACGGTCGCGCGCGCGATCGCAACGGCACTTCCGCACGAGTCCGTCTACTATTTCGGTGACACTAAGCGCTGCCCTTATGGCACCCGCACCGAGGACGAGGTTCGCTCGTTTGCGCTGCAGGCGGGCCGCTGGCTATCGAGGCACGACGTTAAGATCATGGTCATCGCCTGCAACACGGCGACCGCCGCGGCCTTGCGTTTGGCTCAGCAAGTGCTCGACGTTCCCGTGATCGGCGTGATCGCCCCGGGCGCGCGCGCCGCCATCAACAGCACGCGTACGCGTCGCGTGGGCGTGCTCGCCACCAACCTCACCATTCGCTCGGGCGCCTACACGCGCGCCATCCAGGATTTGGATGCTGGTGTCGATGTATATGGCTGCCCGGCTTCGAGCTTTGTCGAGGTCGTCGAGCACGAGCTCGCCTCGGGCGCGCATCTGCAGGAGCAGTGGCTCGAGAACGAGGATATTTTTGATACGCCAGCCGTTCGCGCGCTGGTTGGCGCCACAGTCGAGCCGCTGCACGATCGTGGCATCGATACCGTGGTACTCGGCTGCACGCATTTCCCGCTGCTCGTGGGGCCTATTCGCCATGCGCTGGGTCCCGGAGTGCGCGTGGTGAGTTCCGCCGAGGAGACCACGCGCGAGCTGACCGATATTCTCACGCGCCGCGAGCAGCTGGCGGGCGACGCAGCCGAGCCGCAGCATCGCTTTGCCACCACGTCTGACAACATTGCCGAGTTTGCGGTTGCGGGTAGCTTTATCTTTGGCCAGCCGCTCAAAAGCATCGAGCATGTCGATATCGACGAACTCGGTTAGGCTCGCAATGTCGCCGGAGTCTTTGCCGCATCTTTTGCCGAAAGGATAGTTCCATGGAATACATGCAGGTCAACCGCGCCAACGGCCGCGCCGCCAACGAGCTGCGCCCCGTTAAGCTCACCCGCGGCGTTATGAAGCACGCCCACGGCTCGTGCCTGGCCGAGTTCGGCGACACGCGCGTACTGTGCGCCGCCACCATCGAGGAGGGTGTGCCGGGTTGGCGCAAGGGCGCCAAGGCCGGCTGGGTAACGGCGGAATATGCGATGCTGCCGGCCTCGACCGGTAAACGCTGCAAGCGCGAGCATGCCAACCGCAAGGGCCGCTCCATGGAGATCGAGCGGCTTATCGGCCGCAGTCTGCGTACCGTCGTCAACATGAAGGCGCTCGGCGAGTACACCGTTACCGTCGACTGCGATGTGATCCAGGCCGATGGCGGCACGCGTACGGCGAGCATTACCGGTGCCTGGCTGGCGCTGCACGACGCCCTTGCCATGTGGGTCGAGGCGGGCAAACTCGAGCGCATCCCGCTCACGGGCCAGGTTGCCGCCATTTCCATGGGCGTCGTCGACGGCAACACCCTGCTCGACTTGGATTATTCCGAGGACAGCCACGCCGAGGTCGACATGAACCTCGTCGCCACCGATTCCGGTGAGATGATCGAACTCCAGGGTACCGGCGAGCAGGCGCCCTTCGATCGCAAGCGTCTCAACGCCCTGCTCGACCTGGGCGACAAGGGTATTGCCGAGCTCATCGAGCTTCAGCGCCAAGCCCTCGCCTAACCTGCCAAAAAGGGATGTTAATTTTGGCAGGTTTTATCTGGGAAAACGTCGAAGTATAAGACTGCCGTTGATTGAGACGGGAGAGAGACCGAAGTCCTCGTCGTCCTCAACTCGGCATTGCTATAGAGACAAAGGAGGCCAGCTATGGCACTTGAGAAGATCGATATCGACACCCTCGACCCGGCGGCGACCATCGTCGTGGCAACGGGCAATGCCCATAAGCTCACCGAGATCGAGGCCATTTTGGGCAAGGTTATGCCCGAGGTTCGTTTTGTGGCGCTCGGCCAGCTGGGCGATTTTGAGGACCCCGAGGAAAACGGCACGACGTTTTTGGAGAACGCCATCATCAAGGCGCAGGCTGCCGTCGAGGAGACGGGGCTCATGGCCATTGCCGACGATTCGGGCCTGGTCGTCGACGCGCTGGACGGTGAGCCCGGTGTGTATAGTGCGCGCTACGCGGGCGTTCACGGCGACGATGCCGCCAACAATGCCAAGCTGCTCGTGAATCTGGAGGGCGTGGCCGACGAGGACCGCACTGCGCGTTTTATGAGCGTCGTCGCGCTCATCGACACGGACGGTTTGGTCACCTATGGTGAGGGCGCCTGCGAGGGCGTTATCGCACACGAGGGCCGCGGCGATCACGGCTTTGGCTACGACCCGCTGTTCCTGCCGGTCGACACGCCGGGCAAGACCATGGCCGAGCTGACGGCGGACGAGAAGAACGCCATCAGCCATCGATTCCATGCGCTCGAGCACCTATCCGCCAAACTGACGGGCGAGGAGTAGGCCGTGCGTGCGGTGGTGCAGCGCGTGCTCAATGCCGGCGTGACGGTCGATGGCGAGTGCGTGGGCAAAATTGGGCGCGGCTATCTGGTGCTACTGGGCGTTGGCCACGACGACACGTGCGCCGAGGCCGATAAGCTGTGGGGCAAGCTCCGGGGCTTGCGCATTAACGAGGACGAGAACGGCAAGACCAACCTGGCACTTGCCGATGTCGACGGCGAGGTTCTCGTGGTGTCGCAGTTCACGCTGTTCGCCGATTGCCGTCACGGCCGCCGCCCATCGTTTACGGATGCCGGCGCCCCCGATGTCGCCAACGAGCTCTACGAGTACTTCCTGACGCTTGTGCGCGAGGACGTCGAGCACGTAGCGCATGGCATCTTCGGCGCCGACATGAAGGTCGATCTCGTCAACGATGGCCCATTCACCATCGTCTTGGATACCGATAGTCTGTAAGTAGTCAATTTGGGACCGGGCTTTTTTAGCTACTTGCGTATGGCCACAACAGGGTGCTATAGTATTAGAGTTTTGTCTATCTTAGGGGTATTATCCCCTTTTTGAATTGCACCTTCTGGAGGCCCTGTTCATGGAAGAGATGGAAGTCAATCACGTCGACGACATCCACGAGAAGCTGACCGATATGGTGGGCGATCGCGTTAAGGTGAAGGCCAACATGGGCCGCACCCGCGTCGTCGAGCGCATGGGCACCATCAAGAGCGTCCATCCGGCAGTCTTTATCGTCGAGGTCGACGAGCGCCGTGGCCGCAAGTCGCGTCAGTCCTACCAGTATATTGATGTTCTCACCGGCCAGGTCGAGCTGTTCGACCCCGAGAGCGGCGAGCACATTTTTACCCCGCTCGGCAATCAGCTCGAGGAGCACTAGCGGTGACCGATTGGTCCCTGACCCTTTCCGCGCCGGCAAAGATCAACCTCTATCTGGGGGTTCATACCGAGCGCGACGACCGCGGCTACCATAAGGTCGATTCCCTGATGGCAGCCGTCGGTCTTGCCGATATCGTGACAGTCGCCCCGGCGCAGGAGCTGACCGTCCAGACGATTCCGGCATCCGACTTTCCCATGCAAAAGAATACGGCGTATCGTGCTGCGCTCGCTATGTCCGAGCATTATGGTCGCGAAGCCAATGTCTGCATCACGATCGAGAAGCGCATCCCGCTGTGTGCCGGCCTGGGCGGTCCTTCGACGGATGCCGCGGCGGTCATTGTCGCCTTGGCAGAGAGTTGGGGTATCGACCGTGCCGATCCCGCGCTGGACAACATCGCGCGCGGCATTGGCGCCGACGTTCCCTTCTTTTTGCATGCCAGCCCTGCATTTTACGTGGGTGGGGGAGACGTGCTGGCAACCGAGTACCCCGCATTGCCCGCGACACCCGTCGTGCTGGTCAAGCCGCGCGAGGCAAGCGTTTCAACAATTGAAGCCTATCGACGTTTTGACGAGACCCCAGCGCCTGCGGACAAGCCCGGAGCGATCGCATCTGCCCTTCGCTCGGGAGACGCAGAGGCGGCCTACGCGCTCGTCCACAACAACCTGGGTGTCATTTCCGCGCAGATGGAGCCGCGGATTCAAACGGTGCTCGACTGGCTTCGTTCACAGGACGGTACCGTTGCCGTAAACGTGTGCGGTTCGGGTGCCTGCTCGTTTGCTCTCTGCGATACCGCCGCCACGGCAGTCAATCTTGCGGCAGACGCTCAACAAAACGGCTGGTGGGCTTATGCAACGGAGCTCGTTTCCGACACGGTTCGCATTGAAGCGCCAAAGAAGTAAAAATTTCTCTGGCACACGACGGAAATCTTTGTTACTATAGTCGAGCTAACGGGTTGTGGCTCAGTTTGGTAGAGCACTGCGTTCGGGACGCAGGGGTCGCTGGTTCAAATCCAGTCAACCCGACCAGAGCATGAGGAGGGACCGCTTCTTGCGGTCCCTTTTTTTAGCTATTGTTGTGATACCGCGATACCCGCGGTATACTCATTCGAGCTTGTCTCGCTGTATTGTGGAGGTCTACATGTTTGGACTGAGGGCTCCTGAGCTCATCATTATTCTCGTTGTTGTCCTGATTATCTTTGGACCTAAGAACCTGCCGAAACTCGGTAAGTCCCTCGGCTCTACCGTCAAGAATATCCGCGAGGGTATGGAGGGCGACGATAAGGGCGAAACCAAGCAGGCCGAGGACGTTGTGGTCGAGGAGTCCAAGGAGGACAAGGAGATCGCAGAGCTCGAGGCCAAGCTCGCTGCCGCCAAGCAAAAGAAGGCAGAGGACAGCGACGCGGACGCAGAGTAGTCCCATCCCTTTGGGGTGAGCACCTGACCGGCTTGCCCGCAGGCTAGCCGGTCTTTTTCGTTTTTGTTGACAGTTGATCGTTACATCATAGTTGGGGAGATATCCGTATGGACGCAAGCCAGATCGTACTGACCGCTGAGGGCCGCCAGAAGCTCGTCGAGGAGCTCGCTTGGCGTGAGGGCGATTACGCCAAGGAGATCGTCGAGGACATCAAGGAAGCCCGCGCGTTCGGCGACCTTTCGGAGAACTCCGAGTACGATGCCGCCAAGGACAAGCA
This sequence comes from Collinsella aerofaciens, assembly GCA_048501115.1. Classification (GTDB taxonomy): domain Bacteria; phylum Actinomycetota; class Coriobacteriia; order Coriobacteriales; family Coriobacteriaceae; genus Collinsella; species Collinsella aerofaciens_CD. Next base: position 104,758 of record DBFRZS010000047.1, read on the forward strand.
GGCACAGAACGCCGCTCGTATCGCCGAGATTCAGGCCATCCTCGCCAACGCTCAGATCGCTGCCAGCACGGGCGACCTAACCGTCTCCATTGGCTCGACTGTTACCCTGGTCGACCCCAACGGTGAGCTCATCGAGGTCACGCTTGTCGGTACCACCGAGACCAACTCGCTTGAGCACAAGATTTCCAACGAGTCTCCGGTCGGCCACGCCATCATCGGTCACGGCGAGGGCGACTCCGTCGAGGTCGTTACGCCTTCCGGCAAGACTCGCGTCTACACCATCGCCAAGATCGCACGCTAGACCACGGTCCCGCGTAAAGGTATGTTTTCGCTCCCTGGGACCGAATCCTGGGGAGCGTTTTAGTTTGAGGAGCTAACTTATGGCAGAGAACCAGAACGCCGCCGATCAGGCATCGACGCTCAACGACGAGCGCGCCACCCGCCTGGCCAAGCGCGCCGCCCTGTTCGAGGCGGGCCAGAACCCCTATCCCGAGCACTCTGAGCTTGAGGACTACGTCGCCGATATCGAGGCTAAGTACGCCGAGCTTGCCGATGGCGAGGACACCGAGGACGTCGTGAAGATCGCCGGCCGTGTGGTTGCCAAGCGCGGTCAGGGCAAGATTATGTTCATCGTCGTGCGCGACGCGACCGGCGAGATCCAGCTGTTCTGCCGCATCAACGATATGGACGAGGCCGCCTGGAACACGCTCAAGGCGCTCGACCTGGGCGATATCCTGGGCGTGGCCGGCGTAGTCGTGCGCACCAAGCGTGGCCAGCTTTCTGTTGCCCCCAAGAGCGCGACGCTGCTCTCCAAGGCCGTTCGCCCGCTGCCCGAGAAGTTCCACGGTCTCTCCGACAAGGAGACCCGCTATCGTCAGCGCTATGTCGACCTGATCGCCAACGACGACGTTCGCGAGACCTTCCGCAAGCGCTCGCAGATTCTCTCCACCTTCCGCCGCTTTATGGAGTCCGACGGCTACATGGAGGTCGAGACCCCCATTCTGCAGACTATCCAGGGCGGCGCTACGGCTAAGCCGTTCATCACGCACTTCAACGCGCTCGACCAGGAGTGCTACCTGCGCATTGCTACCGAGCTGCACCTCAAGCGCTGCATCGTCGGTGGCTTTGAGCGCGTGTTCGAGATCGGCCGCATCTTCCGCAACGAGGGCATGGACCTTACCCACAATCCCGAGTTCACCACGATGGAGGCCTACCGCGCCTTCTCCGATCTCGAGGGCATGAAGGCGCTCGCCCAGGGCGTCATCAAGGCCGCTAACAAGGCCATCGGCAACCCCGAGGTCATCGAGTATCAGGGCCAGACTATCGACCTGTCCGGTGAGTGGGCAAGCCGCCCCATGACCGACATCGTCTCCGACGTGCTCGGCAAGCAGGTCACCATCGACACGCCGGTTGAGGAGCTTGCTGCCGCCGCACGCGAGAAGGGCCTGGAGATCAAGCCCGAGTGGACCGCCGGCAAGATCATCGCCGAGATCTATGACGAGCTGGGCGAGGACACCATCGTCAACCCCACCTTCGTGTGCGATTACCCCATCGAGGTTAGCCCGCTTGCCAAGCGCTTTGAGGATGACCCGCGCCTGACCCATCGCTTTGAGCTGGTCATCGCCGGCCACGAGTACGCGAACGCGTTCTCCGAGCTCAACGACCCGGTCGACCAGGCCGAGCGCTTCGCTGCCCAGATGGTCGAGAAGGCCGGCGGCGACGACGAGGCCATGGAGTACGACGAGGATTACGTGCGCGCCCTCGAGTACGGTATGCCTCCCGCGGGCGGCATCGGCATCGGTATCGACCGCGTGGTCATGCTGCTCACCAACCAGGCTTCCATCCGCGACGTGCTGCTGTTCCCGCACATGAAGCCCGAGAAGGGTTTCCAGTCCGGTGCCGCTGCTGCCAAGGCTGCCGAGGCCGGCAACAACGCGAGCCCCTTCGTCAAGCCGCTCAAGCCCACGGTTGATTATTCCAAGATTGCCGTCGAGCCGCTGTTTGAGGAGTTCGTCGACTTTGATACCTTCTCCAAGAGCGACTTCCGCGCCGTGAAGGTCAAGGCATGCGAGGCCGTCAAGAAGTCCAAGAAGCTGCTGAACTTTACGCTCGATGACGGTACCGGCACCGACCGTACCATTCTCTCCGGCATCCATGAATACTATGAGCCCGAAGACCTGGTCGGCAAGACCCTGCTCGCCATCACCAACCTGCCTCCGCGCAAGATGATGGGTATCCCCAGCTGCGGCATGCTCATCAGCGCCATCCACGAGGAGGAGGGCGAGGAGCGCCTCAACCTGATCCAGCTCGACGCTTCCATCCCTGCCGGCGCAAAGATGTACTAGGGGGTTACGCGGGTTTACCAACCCGCGTAACCAGTTGACGCTGCAAGCCCGCCAGAGCGGCAATCTGCCTTTCAACTTCGGCGGCATGACCAAAAGGTCAATGCCGCCTCGTTTCAAGGCACCTTACTCGCTCTGGCGGGCTTTCGCTCATATGACCCAATCCGCTGTCAAGAGCCACAATGGCCCCGCCGACCGCTTGCAATCGGTCGGCGGGGCCTGCCGTTAACCCGTCCCGGTCCGCCCCCGGCATGTCGTCGACGCCTTCGGCTCAG
>DBFRZS010000048.1:0-40800 GCA_048501115.1 Collinsella aerofaciens
GGGAGCCTCCCAACCTCGTTGCGGCGCGGCTGCGCCTATGGCACTTCAACATCATTGTCGCAGCCCCGACCCGCGGCCACGAGCGGGGGCTCCTATCTTTTTAGTGCCCTCGGATTGGGTCATAGTGTCTGTCGTTGCCAAAACATCGGCGTTACCTTGGTCCAGATGTAGTCATTGGGGACGTTCTTAAACGACTAGTCGTTGGGGACGTTCTTAAACGACTAGTCATTCAAGAACGTCCCCAATGACTACTCAATGGCTATTGCGCGCATGGCTCGCATGACAGCCGTCTCTTTTATGTTTCCTTTAGCCGTCGCTGTCTAGGATGGGGGTTAGTCGATAGGAAGGGAGCACCGGGATGGACGACGCGAGCGAGCGCGCAATCGAAGAGGACATGCTCGATCAGTTCAACTACTTTGATGATGAGGACGAGGAGCTGATCGACCGTCGCGAGCCAGCGCCGCTTGATTCCTTTGATCTGGTCGATGAAGAGGCTGATGAGGTTGAGGACGAATCAACGGAGCCCCCACAGTCTTCGCGCCTTAACTCGCTGCTTTCGAGAGCCCCCATGCACCACGGTGTCCGTGCCGGCGCGCTCCATATGAAAACTGACTGGCACCAGATTGTGACGGCAGGCGATGAACTTGCCGTCGATGCGCCGCTCACCGATAAATCATCCATCATCTGCCGCACCGGTATGCTTATGCTCGCGAGCGGAACGGGTGCCTGGCGTGTACGCGATACCATGAATCGAGTCGCCGCCGTACTCGGTGTGACCATCCACGTTGACTTAAGTCTCCTGTCGTTTGAGTGTACCTGCATCGAAGATGGTCACTGCTTTAACGAGGTCGTCAGCTTGCCCACAACGGGCGTCAATACCCATCGCATTTGGATGATGGAGAGTTTCCTCAAGGAAATCGAGACCTATGGTCGTCGCTTCACGGTGCACGAGTATCACGAGATGCTCAAGACCGTCGAGAGTTCAAAACCTGATTACGCGCCTTGGCAACAGGGCCTTGCGGCGGCCTGCGCCTGTGGCGCCTTTGTCTTTTTACTTGGTGGCGGTCCCATTGAGATGGCATGCGCGTTCGTGGGCGCGGGTGTCGGCAACTTTGCCCGCTCCCATATTCTCAAGCAGGGCCTTGGTCAGTTCAGCGCGCTGACGACCGGCGTTGCGCTCGCTTGCGTTTCGTATCTGCTGGCATTGCTCGGCCTTGGCCAGGTCATACCGGGGGCAATGTCGCACCAAGAAGGCTATATCGGCGCCATGCTCTTTGTGATTCCCGGCTTTCCGCTCATTACGGCAGGCCTCGACATCGCTAAGCTCGACATGCGAAGCGGTATCGAGCGCCTTTCATATGCCGTATCGATTATTGTGATGGCGACCCTCGTAGGTTGGATGGTTGCCGAGTGTGTTGGCCTGGCGCCGGACGACTTTGCCCCACTGGGCCTTTCGCCGCTTGCCCTTACGCTCCTGCGCGTGGTGATGAGCTTCGTTGGCGTATTCGGCTTCTCGGTGATGTTCAACAGCCCGGTAAAGATGGCCGCGGCAGCTGGGTTGATCGGCGCCGTGTCCAATACCTTGCGCCTTACGCTCGTCGATGCGCCGACGATGATTCCCTTCCTGGGCCTCAGCACGGGAATGCCTCCCGAGGCAGCAGCGTTTATCGGCGCGCTGGTATCGGGGCTGCTCGCAAGCTTGGCTGAAGTCAAGCTCACCTACCCGCGCATCGCCCTCACGGTGCCTTCGATTGTCATTATGGTGCCGGGCTTGTATCTGTATCGCTCGATGTATTACATGTGCACCTTCGACACGGTCAATATGCTCGGCTGGTTTGTGCGCGCAGTGCTCATCGTAGCGTTTCTACCCGTTGGACTGGGTGTGGCGCGTACGCTCACCGACCCTCGCTGGCGCCACACCAGCTAATTGGTACAAGGGGGACAGGTTACTTTGCACCAAATGAGTTGCGGTGAAATAGGGACTGAATTGCTGCTTAAAGGGTCAAAACAGTCCGTATTCCACCGCAACTTATGGGGTCGGGGGATTATCGGTGCCCTGCATCTTCATAAACTCAACGCTTACGAAGCGCATGCGTTTCGTGCTAGGCTGGTTCCACCACATAAGTAGTCGCAGACGCACGTACCACGGGCGGGCGAGATGAAGTCCCAGTAACTCCATCTCGCCCGCCCGTTTTTGTTGGCGCCGCCGCGACGTAACACGGAAAGGAATCTGCCCTTCATGCCTATCAACAAACGAGAGAGCCTGCTGTTCACCTTTATCATGTGCTTTTGCATGGTGCTCTGGATGAGCATCTACAACGTTGCCCTGCAGCATGGGGCCATCAACGGCGAGGTCGTTGCCGCTGCGTGGCTCGGCTTCCCCGTTGCCTGCATTTTTGCCATGTGCTGCGACTGGTTCGTCGCCAGCCCGCTCGCCAAGGGTTTCGCCTTTAAGTACTTGGTCACGCCGGGCAAGAGCTCGCCGCTTGCCATGACGCTCGCCGTCAGCTCCTGCATGGTCGTTCCTATGGTCATCATCATGTCGCTCTACGGTGCGTGCGAGGGCCTGTTCCACATGCCCGGCGGCCCGCTTGCAAACCTGCAGATGCTGCCGACGATGTGGCTCATCAACATCCCGCGCAACTTTATCATGGCCCTGCCCTGGAACCTGCTAGTGGCCGGTCCGATTGCTCGCTTTGTCTTCCGCCGCGCCTTCCCCATGGGCACGGTCTTTGCCGAGCCGCACATGGAACTCGTGCACATGCCGGGCGCTCCCACTGCCGAGGAGGTTGCCAACATTTCCGAGGGCATGGACGCTGAGCCCGCCTGCTAGACAGCAGCTCAAAACCAAACCGCCAAACGGACCGGAGCGATTCCTTTTTTGTAGACGTTGTCGCGCGGCTACGGGCGGGAAAGCTCCCAACGGTTAACATATACTCCATATGGGTAAAGAGACCAAAGCGCTGCCGCGGGGCGGCGCTTTGCGTTTGAAAAAACTAGCTCGTCTAAGAGGAACTAGCATGTTAGACCGTTTTACCGATCGTGCGCGCAAGGTCATGTCCATGGCCAAGCAAGAGGCGCTCGATCTTCATTCAAATAAGGTGGGTACCGAGCACCTGCTGCTCGCGCTTGCCAAGGAGGACGAGGGCATTGCCGCTGAAGCACTGCGTTCGCTCGACATCTCCTACGACGACATCATGGATACTCTCAAAGAGGTCCAGACCACCGTTCCCGAGCCCAGCGAGGAGACCGAGGCAGCCAAGCTCGCCTTTACACCGCTCGTCATTAGCGTGATGGAGCGTTCATTCCGTGTGGCGCGTGAGAACAACCAGACCTACGTGTCGACCGAGCACCTGCTTATCGGTATCGTCGAAGAGGGCAACGGCATGGCCATGGACATCCTCATGCGCCTGGGTGTGTCGTCCGCCTCCATCAAAAAGGCTATCGAGAAGCTCACCGCCAAGGACCAGGACAAGAAGCGTCCGCTCGCCGGCGCCGGTGCTGGTCGTCCCGGTGCGGGCCTGCCGTTCTTTAGCGGCTCGGATGCCTCTCAGCAAAAGGGGAGTGGCACCGACACGCTTAAGCAGTTCGCCACCAACCTTACGCAGAAGGCCCGCGACGGCGAGCTCGACCCCGTGATCGGTCGCGAAAAGGAAGTCCAGCGCATGATGGAGATCCTTTCGCGCCGCACCAAGAACAACCCGCTTATCTTGGGCGACCCCGGCGTGGGCAAGACGGCCATCGTCGAGGGCCTGGCGCAGCAGATCGCTGCCGGCAACGTGCCCGAGAACCTCATGAACCAGAACATCTGGACGCTCGACCTGCCGGGCCTCGTGGCGGGCGCCAAGTATCGCGGTGAGTTTGAGGAGCGTCTCAAGAACGTGATCCAGGAGGCCACCGAAGCCGACGACGTCATCCTGTTTATCGACGAGATGCACACCATCATCGGTGCCGGTTCTGCCGAGGGTTCCATCGACGCGAGCTCCATGCTCAAGCCCGTGCTCGCGCGCGGTGCCTTCCAGATTATCGGCGCCACCACGGCCGAGGAATTCCGCAAGTACCTCACCAAGGACCCGGCCTTTGAGCGTCGCTTCCAGACCATCGATGTCGAGGAGCCGAGCGTCGAGGACACGGTCAAGATCCTGACTGCGCTCAAGCCGCGCTACGAGGAGCACCACCATGTGCGCTATACGCAGGGTGCTATCGAGGCCGCCGCGAACCTTTCCAACCGCTACATCCAGGATCGCTTCCTGCCCGATAAGGCCATCGACCTCATCGACGAGGCCGGTGCCCGCGCTCGCATCGCTGCGAATCGCGCGCCCGAGCCGGTGCGTGAGGCCGAGCATCGCGTGGAGGAGCTTAAGGCCGCCGCGCAGGAGGCCACCGAGAGCGACGACATGAACAAGGCCGCCGAGATCACCGATCAGCAGAAGGCCGCCGAGATTGAACTCGCCGAGGCCAAGGCCGCCTGGACCGCCGAGCTCGACGCCAGCCCGCTCACCATCGACGTCGCCCAGATTGCCGACATCGTGTCCGTGACCTCTGGCGTGCCGGTTTCCTCGCTCACCGAGAGCGAGAGCCGGCGCCTGCTGCAGACCGAAAGCGTGCTCAAGACCCGCATCATCGGCCAGGACGAGGCCGTCGAGGCCGTCGCCAAGGCCGTGCGCCGCAGCCGCTCGCCGCTCAAGGATCCGCGTCGCCCCGGCGGCAGCTTTATCTTCCTGGGTCCCACCGGCACGGGCAAGACCGAGCTCGCCAAGACGCTCGCCGAGTACCTCTTTGGCAGCAAGGACGCGCTCATCAGCTTCGACATGTCCGAGTTCGGTAGCGAGTTTGAGGTCTCCAAGCTCATCGGTAGCCCTCCGGGTTACGTGGGCCACGACGAGGGCGGTCAGCTTACCAAGGCCGTTCGTCGTCACCCGTACTCGGTCGTGCTGTTCGACGAGATCGAGAAGGCGCACCCCGACATCTTCAATATCCTGCTGCAGGTGTTGGAGGAGGGCCGTCTGACCGATAGCCAGGGCAAGACGGTCGACTTCCGCAATACCGTGATTATCATGACGTCCAACGTGGGCGCCCGCGAGATCGCGCAGGATGCGAGCGTCGGTTTTGGCACCACCGGTGAGCAGGGCCTTACCTCGAGTGAGATCCGCGGCCGCGCGATGGGCGAACTTAAGCGCCTGTTCCGCCCCGAGCTGCTCAACCGTATCGACGACATCGTGGTGTTCCAGAAGCTCTCGGGCGAGAACCTGACCAAGATCGCGCACCTGCTGGTGGACGACCTGCGTCAGCGCCTGATTGCCAACGGCATGAACATCAAGCTCACCGATGCGGCCTATGACAAGATCGTGGCCGAGGGCACCGACCTCACCAACGGTGCGCGTCCGCTGCGCCGCGCCATTCAAAAGCTCATCGAGGACCCGCTGTCCGAGGAGCTTCTGGCCGGCGAGTGGGGCGAGGGCGATACCGTCCTGTGCGACGTGGCCGATGGCAAGTTTGTCTTTAGCCACGGCACGGGCGAGATCCCGGCACCGCGTCCGGCGGGCACGCTCGGTGGCGATACCGTCCCGGCGGCACCGCACACCGGCAACGCCTCGCCCGTGAGCGGCGGCGTGACCTTGGGCCCCGGCGGCATGATGCAAGCCGGTTCCGGCGCGCTGTAGGGCGTGGCGACAATTTGATACGCGCAATCGAGGCGCTCCGGAAAGGGCGCCTCGATTTGTAGAGCTGCGGAAGTTGTGACCGTTGCGCTATACGGTCCACCGTTAGCCGATGATGCGAGGGCGCTCGGCGTTTTCGACTGGTTTATGCACGCAAAGTCTGGGAATATACAAGTCGCATGTCTTACTGTCTAACCAGTTGCGCCAAGGAGGCACCATGGACTACAAGATTACCGGCTACGAGCCCGCCCAGCTGTTCCATTTCTTTGAGGAGGTCAGCGCGATCCCCCGTGGGTCTGGCAACGAGAAGGGCATCAGCGATTTCCTGGTCGCGTTTGCCAAGGAGCGCGGTCTCGATGTGTATCAGGACGAGGTCTACAACGTCATCATTCGCAAGCCCGCATCTGCCGGCGCCGAGAATGCCCCGACCGTGATGCTGCAGGGCCACATCGACATGGTGTGCGACAAGCTGGGCTCCGTTGAGCACGACTTTACGACTGATGGTATCGACCTGGTCGTCAAGGACGGCGTCCTCACCGCTAACGGCACCACCCTGGGCGCCGACAACGGCATTGCCGTCGCTCTGATGCTCACTGTTCTCAATGACGATTCGATCGTTCACCCCGCCCTCGAGTGCGTGTTCACCACCGACGAGGAGACTGGCCTGGTCGGCGCCGAGACGCTCGACAAGTCCCAGATTAGCGCCCGCACCATGATTAACCTTGACTCCGAGGAAGAGGGCGTTGCCACCGTCAGCTGCGCCGGCGGCGTCGTCGTTACCTACACCTGCCCGATCGCGCGCGAGCATAAGACCGGTAGTACCCTCACGCTCGACATCTCCGGCCTGCTGGGCGGTCACTCCGGCAGCGATATCCACCTGGAGCGCGGCAACGGCAACCTCATCATGGCCCGCATCATCGACCGCCTGATGGTCGCCGGCGAGCCCGCCATCGTTAGCTTTAACGGCGGCACCAAGGACAACGCCATCAACCGTGAGTGCAAAGCTGTTCTGGTCTACGCCGACCACGCTGCCGCCGAGGCCGCGGCCCAGATCGCAAAGGGCATCATCGCCGACGTCACTGCCGAGCTCGAGGTCTTCGACCCCGGCTTTACCTGCACCGTCGAGATTGCCGACGACGCCGAGGTCGAGGCCATGGACCAGAAGTCCGCGCTTGCCCTCATCCGCGCCCTGCGTCTTGCCCCTAACGGCGTGATTCGCCGCAACGTCGCCACCGACGGCTCCGTCGAGGTTTCCTCCAACATCGGTGTGGTTGCCACCTCTGACGACCAGGTCAAGATTATGCTGTCCCCGCGCTCCTCGATCACCTCGCTGCAGAACGAGTTCAAGGACCGCCTGCAGACGCTCGCCGATGTCCTGGGCTTCGACGCCAAGTTTGAGTTCGAGTATCCCGGCTGGAGCTATGCCGAGCATTCGCCGGTCCGCGACGTCTTTGTCGAGAGCTATCGCGAACTCTTTGGCTCCGAGCTGCGCATCGAGTCCATTCACGCCGGCCTTGAGTGCGGCCTGTTTGCCGAGGCCCTGCACGGCCTGGACGCCATCGCCGTGGGCCCGACGCTCTCCGATGTCCACACTCCGGACGAGAGCATGGAGCTTGCTTCTGCCGAGCGCTTCTACGAGCTGCTCATCGACGTCCTCAAGCGCCTCGCTGCGTAAAGGTTGCGCTAGCAGCAGTTCGAGCCACGTGCTAGCGGATTGCAAATGACATTACGAGAGGGGACATCCGAGCTTTTGCGACGGGTGTCCCCTCTCTTTTGTTTGATAATTGCGAAATTAAGGCCACCTAGTCCATTTCTGCCTTGATGAGGTCGAGGGTGCGCTGGCAGTTTTCGCGGACGGGGCCGAGCATATGCTCGCGCAGGTCCGCCATGCCGGGCAGATCGGCGTATTCGTCCATGACCTCTTCCATGCAAATGGGCACTTCGTAGGCGAGGTCCATCATGGTCGCAAAGCAAAACTTCTCGGATAGCCCGGCATCGGTAAGCGCCGCCTCCAGCACGGGGTCGCCCATACCGTGGTATCGGCGGATAGCGCCTGGACCGATGCGCCCCACACGGTTTTCGCCGCCAACGCTCATGGCGAGGCGCGCTTTTCGCCGCATACGTTCGTATGCCAGCCCAGATGCAACGTCATACATACGGGCCATCATAGCTGTGCCGCCGTTTCCAAGAAGCAGGGAATAGTTCTTCGCATGCGCGTCCGGTGCGCCGATGATGGCGTTAAAGAAAAGTATCTGCGTAAACAGATACAGGTTAAGTTGATGGTGGCTCGTATTTACGAGGAGCTCTTGAATGTCGCGGGTGGTCGGGCCGCCGTCTGCTGTGTACTTTTGGGCGGGCATCACCCCAAGTGCCTGACAGAGGTCTTCTTGATGTAGGCGCCTGATCATTCCGTCTTCGACTTTCACGCGGTCATAGCGCTCAACAATGAGGGCAGGTTCGTCCTCAAACATACGATATTCGACGTTTGCCGTTGCGATACCGGCGCGCTGGGCGCTTTTCATGCAGACAAACTCATTGAGAGCCTCGAGTTTAAATCCGATAACGCCATTTTTGAAAATATGCGTTGTGGGCGAGGAGCCCATGCATTCGCACCAGCGGCCGTTTATGAACGCGAGCGCGAACTTGCCCTGGTTGCCTCCAAGTGACCAACTTTCATCTAGACCCATCCACGATGCATCGCGGTCATCTCTGATCGACTTGAGACGGAGAGCAATTTCGTGGTCGTCTATAGGGCGGTAGTCGCCAGCGCGATGCAGGACGGCGTCGGCATCTTCTTCGGCACAAAACTGCACTCCGCCCGGACAGTCGAGTCCGATATGGCTGAGCAACGCAACGGGATTGTTGGGCCTAACGTTGAATTCGGCGGCAATCGCTTTTCGTTGGTCCTCGCTGTCGGGTAGAAGGCCAAACAAGTACGGATTCATGACCTGTTGGCCGTATGTGCGATTTGATACGGGTATGTTGGTCGATAGGGTTGGCCCGTCATAGTCATGATCGTAGGTAAAGCTGATAAGACCGTTCTCATCTTGCGTGAGCGTTCCCGCAGGTACGCCGCAAATAATGGTCCGAAGTGATGTTCTGGCCATTGGCTATTTCCCTTCGGGCTTGGTTTGGTTAGATGCGTTTGCGGCAATCGAGACTCCGAGATTGGACATGGCGAAATCGGCGAAGGCCCTGTCGTAGAGCTCGGACGTAAAGGGGACATCTGCGAGAGCCGGAACGGCTGCGCTGCGACGGTTGCGATGGTGAAAACGTTGAGCGTGATGGCGCCTGGGGGTACTACGAGGTTGCAAATCAGCATGCGGGGCGTCGACTGGTTGCTCGTTTTTCGATTCGTCGATATCCCCTTGAGCGGCGAGTGCCAGTCCAAGAGCACCGAAAACTGCCAGCAGCTTGTCGAGCCGAATGCCCGTGGCATCTCCCAGCTCGAGCGATGCGAGCAGGCGCTCCGAAACACCGGCTTTTTTAGCGAGGACGGCACGGGTGATCCCTTGCGCCTCGCGTGCCTGACGCACGTAGATGCCAGCTTGGCGCGGTGTGGTGATGGGAAGGATATCCACGGCGATCTCCTAACGTGCAGACTTTTGCATATCAGTATGACATGCAAAAGTCTGCATGAAAAGGCCTCATGCAAAACTCTGCATGAGGCCTCATCCGGACGTTTAGTTTTGAAGGGTGTTTTACAGCGCCAAAATCCCCAGATGCTCCAGCAAAATCTTGAGGCCGATGAGGACGAGCACGACGCCACCCACGATGGTGGCGGGCTTTTCGTAGCGCGCGCCAAAGGTGTGGCCGATCGCTACGCCGGCAACGGAGAAGACAAAGGTCGTGATGCCAATGAGCGACACGGCGGGAACGATATCGACCGAGAGCGCGGCAAACGAGATGCCCACGGCAAGCGCGTCAATCGAGGTGGCGATGGCAAGGATTAGATATTCGCCCAGGTCGATCTTTTCGGCATCCTTGCCGTCGCCTTCGTTCTCGTCCTCAGTAAAGGCTTCCCACAGCATCTTGCCGCCGATAAAGGCGAGCAGGATAAAGGCGATCCAGTGGTCGATGGGGCTGATGATGCCCATGAACTGGCTACCAAGAGCCCACCCAATTACGGGCATGCCGGCCTGGAAACCGCCAAAGAACAGGCCGAGTATCACGGCGACCTTAAGGTTGATCCTTTTCATGCCAAGGCCCTTGCAGATGGATACGGCAAAAGCGTCCATAGAAAGGCCGATAGCGAGCAACACAAGCTCTGCGAGTCCCATAGTTTGGCTCCCTCTCTGCGGGCGGGCCCGCGTGTACCTCTTGGGGGAGTAACAAAAAAGACCCGTGGCGTACGCGTTGCGCGCACAGCCACGAGTCTCGTTCATTAAGGCAAGCCAGGCCGCATCGGCCAGTGTGTTGACTTGCCGCGCCACCGGAGGCGAACCCGATCACGCGACTACTCCCTCATTTATACGAATCCCGATGCTACCACATGAACAGCTGATTTGGGTTGGGCTCTCAGCTGTGTTCGCTCATTCTGTAAGCATCGGATTTCGCAAGCGCCGCAGGGACAAACCGTGAGAAACTATTTAGCGTTTATGGAGCGTATACGATGGGAGCGATGCCTTGGATAAGAACGAGCTGCAAAAGCGTATGGAACAGGCCATTCGTCTGACGGCACCTGGCCAGCCGATCCGCACCGCCCTCGACATGATCATTGCCGGTCACCTGGGCGCCCTTATCTGCGTCGGCGACACCGAAAACGTGCTCGCTGCCGGTAACGACGGCTTCCCGCTCAACATTTCGTTTACCTCGAACCGCCTGTTCGAGCTTTCCAAGATGGACGGCGCCATCGTTATCGATGGCGACCTCACCCAGATCCTGCGCGCCAACTTCCACCTCAATCCCGATCCCTCGCTTGCCACGAGTGAGACGGGCATGCGTCACCGTACTGCCGCTCGCATGTCGGTGCTCACCGACGCCATCGTGATCTCGGTTTCGGCTCGTCGTGCCGTCGTCAACGTGTACGTCCACGGTAAGAGCTACGAGATTCAGCCTGTCACCACCATCATGAGCTCGGTCAACCAGCTCGTCGCCACGCTCCAGACTACCCGTCAGTCGCTCGATCGCTCCCTGCTGCGCCTGACGGCCCTCGAGCTCGACGACTACGTCACGCTCGCCGACATCACCGGCATCTTCTCGAGTTTCGAGATCATGCAGCAGGCAAAGACCGAGCTTAAGGATTGCATCGTCAAGCTGGGTAACCAGGGCAAGCTCGTGCAGATGCAGCTCGAGCAGCTCGCGGGCTCCAGCATGGATACCGAATACGACCTGATGATCCGCGACTACGCAAGCGATTCCTCCGAGGCAAACGCCGAGAAGATCCGCGCCGAGCTTGCCCGTATGACGCCTAAGGACCTGTCCGACCCGCAGCACGTGGCGGCAGTTCTGGGCTATGACGACTTGGACGAGGACTCCGTCATGACGCCGCTGGGCCTGCGCACGCTTTCGCGTGTGTCCGTCGTGCGCGACGGCGTGGCCGAGAAGATCGTCGACGAGTACGGCTCACTGCAGGAGCTCATGGACGACATCAGCGAGGATCCGGAGCGCCTGGGCGACTTTGGCGTTAACAACCCTGCCATTCTTGCGGACTCCCTGTACCGCATGAAGGGCACCAAACAGGGGAACGCATAATGGCGCCCGTATGTGCCGTGGTCGTTGCCGGTGGCAGCGGCCAGCGCTTTGGTAACCCCGGTGGCAAGCAGCTCGTTAACGTGGCGGGCCGTCCGCTCATGAGCTGGTCCATCCGCGCGTTCGATCGGAGCGATAAGGTCGGCCACATCGTCGTGGTTTGCCCTGCCGAGCGTCGTGCCGAGATGCGCCGCCTGGCCATCGACCCGTTTGACTATGACACGCCCATCAGCTTTGCCGATGCCGGCGCGACCCGCCAGGATTCCACCCGCGCCGGCGTGCACGCGGTGCCGGCGGGCTTTGAATACGTCGCCATTCACGATGGTGCTCGTCCGCTCATTACGACCGAGGCCATCGACCACGCGATCGACGTGCTTGTGGGCGACCGCGCCCTCGACGGTGTCGTGTGCGGTCAGCCCGCGATCGACACGCTCAAGATCGTCGATGGCGACAACATCGTCGAGACGCCGCCGCGTGAGCTCTACTGGGCTGCGCAGACGCCGCAGATCTTTAGCGTCGATGCTATGAAGCGCGCCCACGCTGCAGCCATTGCCGAGGGCTTTATCGGCACCGATGATTCGTCGCTGGTCGAGCGCATGGGCGGGCGCGTCCGCTGTGTCCAGAGCCCGCGCGATAACCTTAAGGTGACGGTGCCCGAGGACCTGCGTCCCGTAACCGCGATTCTGCTTGGCCGCATGGCCGAGGGAGAGGACCTTCCCCATGTTCAGTAACCTGCGCATTGGCCATGGCTACGACGTTCACCGTCTGGTGGAGGGGCGTCGATGTATCATCGGCGGTGTCGACATTCCCTACGAGCGCGGCCTGCTGGGCCACTCGGATGCCGATGTGCTCGCGCACGCCTTGGCCGACGCCATTCTGGGCGCCTGCCGCGGGGGAGACATCGGCAAGCTATTCCCCGATACCGACCCCGCCTATGAGGGTGCCGACTCGATGGTGCTGCTCGCTCGCGTGATGGACTATGCGCGCGAGTTGGGCTTTGAGTTTGTCGATGCCGATTGCACCATTGCCTGCCAGCAGCCTAAGATCACCCCGCACCGCGATGCCATGCGCGCCAACCTCGCCCATGCCTTGGGCGTCGATGTCGAAAACGTGGGCGTCGCCGCCACTACGACCGAAAAGCTCGGTTGGGAAGGCCAGGGCGAGGGAATCGGCGCCTGGGCCGTCTGCCTGCTACAGAAAACCGTTAAGGAGTAACGAATGCGTATCTACAACAGCGCTACCCATAAAAAGGAAGAGTTCCAGCCCATCGAGTCCGGCAAGGTCCGCATGTACGTGTGCGGCCCCACGGTCTACGACAACATCCACATCGGCAATGCCCGCACGTTCATCAGCTTTGACGTGATTCGCCGCTGGCTCATCGCGAGCGGCTACGAGGTCACGTTCGCCCAGAACCTCACCGATGTCGACGACAAGATCATCAAGCGCGCCAACGAGCAGGGCCGTACGGCCGCCGAGGTCGCGACGGAGTTCTCCGACAAGTTCATCGGCGTTATGCGCGCCGCCAACGTGCTCGATCCCGATGTGCGCCCCCGCGCCACCAAGGAGATCGGCCCCATGATCGCCATGATCAAGACGCTTATCGAGCAGGGCCACGCTTACGCCGCCGATAACGGCGATGTGTACTTTGCCGTGCGCAGCGATCCCAACTATGGTCAGGTCTCGGGCCGCAACATCGACGACCTTATGGTTGGCGCGCGCATCGAGGAGAACGAGGACAAGAACGATCCGCTCGACTTTGCCCTGTGGAAGGCCGCCAAGCCCGGCGAGCCCAGCTGGCCGAGTCCCTGGGGCGAGGGCCGTCCCGGTTGGCACACCGAGTGCGCCGCCATGGTGCATCGCTACCTGGGCACTCCGATCGACATCCACGGCGGCGGCTCCGACCTTGCCTTCCCGCATCACGAGAACGAGTGCGCCCAGGCCACCTGCGCCTGGCACCAGGGCTTCTCCAACACCTGGATGCACACGGGCATGCTGCTGGTAGACGGCGAGAAGATGTCCAAGTCTCTCGGCAACTTCTTTACGCTGGCCGAGGTCCTCGAGCAGCACTCCGCTGCCGCCCTGCGCCTGCTGATGCTGCAGACGAGCTATCGCTCGCCGCTCGACTTTTCTTGGGAGCGCCTGGAGGGTGCCGAGAACTCGCTCACGCGTATCGCCGGTACGGTCGAGAATCTGCGCTGGGCCGCGAACCATGCGACGACCGATGCCGATGAGGCAGCATCCGAGGCGTTTGCCGCCAAGGCCGCCGAGACTCGTGCCACCTTTAAGGAGTGCATGGACGACGACTTTAACACCGCTGGTGCCATGGGTGCCGTCTTTGGCTTTGTGACCGAGTGCAACCAGTATTTGGAGCAGGCGGGCGACGCTGCCGACAAGGCTGCCGCGCTTGCCGCCGCCGACACGCTGGCCGAGCTGCTCGATACGCTTGGCGTTGAGCTCCCCGAGCCCAAGGTCGAGCTGCCGCTGGGTCTGCTGGGCGTTGCCGCCGGTCTGGTTGCCTACACGGGCGACGACGTGGACGAGGCCGCTGCCAAGATTCTCGAGGCCCGTGCCGAGGCCCGTGCCGCCAAGAACTGGGATCTGGCAGATGCCATCCGCGATCAGCTCAAGGACCTGGGCCTCACCATTGAGGATACCGCCGCCGGCACCCGTATCAAATCTCTCTAATCCCCGCGGGTTTCCCAAGCACCCGACCTTGCCGTTCAAACCGTCGCTCGCGTACTCAAGTACGCGTCGCTCCTCTTTCACGGCAATCTCGGGCACTTGGAAAACCCGTACCGACCGCTTGAGCTATTCGTCTTAAGCGGTCGCTTCTTTTGTCCTGTTTGAAAAGTATTTAAAGGAGGCCGCTTTATGGCCGACAATCGCAAGCGTGCATCGCGTGGAGGCAAGCAGGCTGCTTCTGGCTCGCGTCCGATTCGCCGCAATGATCGCTCTGCCGCTTCCAAGGGCCAGCGCGATCGCACCCAGGCCGCACGTCCGCAGCGCGATCGCAACCGCGACGTTGTCCAGGCTCCCAAGGGCGAGTTTATCGAAGGTCGTCGTGCTGCCGCCGAGGCGCTGCGCACTGGTTTTCCCATCAAGTGCGCACTCATCGCCGAGGGCGGGGAGCGCGATGCTGCCTTGTCGCGCCTGGTCGACGACCTCAACGCCGCGGGCGTCCGCATTAAGTATGTGCCGCGCGCGCAGCTCGATGCGCTGTCGAGCCATGGCGCTCACCAGGGCATTGCGCTCGAGGTTGGCAACTTCCCCTATGCCGATGTCGCCGATATTCTCGACCGCGCAGGCGAGGGCCCGGCACTTGTCGTGGTGCTCGACCACGTGACTGACGACGGCAACTTTGGCGCCATCGTGCGCTCCGCCGAGGTTGTGGGCGCGGCGGGCGTCATCATTGCCAACAAGCGCGCCGCCGGTGTGACCGTCGGCAGCTACAAGACTTCTGCCGGCGCCGTCATGCACCTGCCCATCGCGCAGGTTCCCAATATCGCCCGTGCGCTCGATGACCTCAAGGCCGCCGGCTTTTGGGTGGGCGGCGCCTCCGAGCACGCCGAGGGCAGTTGCTGGGACGCCCCCTTCGAGGGCCGCGTTGCGCTCGTCATGGGTTCCGAGGGCGACGGCATCTCGCGTCTTGTGCTCGAGAAATGCGACTTTTTGACTAAGCTTCCCCAGCGCGGAATGACCGAGAGTCTCAACGTTGCCCAGGCGACCACCGCGCTGTGCTTTGAGTGGCTGCGCCGCAATGCCGGCGAACTCATGGGGGAGGAGTAGCGCATGTCCAAGAAGAACCGCGCCAAGTCCAAGGCCAAGCGCTTTGGCGAGGGCTCGGCCAAGCCGATTGTTTCGGCCGCGACCTATGGCGTGGGCGGCAATGCGTTTGCGCAGGCCATCGCCGATCCGGTCTCGACGGTGCACTCCAATAAGCCCGAGCTGCTGGTGGTCGACGGTTACAACGTGATTCACTGCACGCCGCGCTACGAAAAGCTCGTCTACGACCATTCCGACGATCCGTATTCCAGCGACGTCCACGATATGGCGCGAACTGCACTCATCAACGACGTCGCCGCCTTTGCCCAGGGCCGCTACGAGGCCGTGATCGTATTTGATGGCGCGGGCAATATCTCCAGCGAGCGCCCCAACCTACCGGCCCGCGGCGTGCGCATTGAGTTTTCGCCGACGGGTGTTTCGGCCGATACCGTGGTGCAGAAGCTCTGCATCGAGGCACGCGAGGAAGGCCGTGCGTGCTCTGTGGTGTCGAGCGACGGCACGATCCAGGCCGTCGTCATGGGCAAGGGCGTTACGCGCATCTCGAGCCGTATGCTGGTGGACGAGATCAAACAGATCGATAACGACGTTCACGAGGCAGAGGAAGCTCCGCAGATCAAGATGACCTTGGGCAGCCGCCTGAGCCCCGAGGCGCTGGCCAAGCTCAAGGCCCTGCGCGGGAGGTAGGGGAGTTGGCGGGGCAATGCTGCCTCGCTAACTCCATTCAGCGATGTCGATCATTCTTTCGAGGCGCCACGTTAGCGCCTCTTTTAGATAAGGCAGTCTCGCTGCTAGGGCATCGTTTTTAGACAGAATCTCGATTGCCTCGTCGACAAAACCTTCGAGTTTGTCCCCGTCAAACCAGTTCATATCCTCAACAAGCAACATTTGTTTCGCGGGACTTGAATGGAACTGCGCGCTGGCAAAACTGTGCTCTCCTGCCCTAAGCTCATCTAGAGATATGTTGCACCAGAGCGATGAGCCCGAATCGAAGATGGGGGCTGGTCTGCAGACTAGTGAGTTGACGTTTCGCACGAGGCCGAAGTTGCGCCAATGACGATCGTAGTTGGCAATGATGTCGTCACATACGATCATGCGGTCAAGGGCATCCTTGACGCCTGTCACCCCGAGCTCCTCGCAGTTTGCTACATATCGCTCGTAGTCGGTTAGCCGTTCATCTGCGTTTGCGTGCTGGTTTACATAGAACGCAGGGACATACTCTTCTTCATCAGTTAAGAAGACATCGCATGTGCTCAGGGCGGAAGTGCCCGTGCCCTCGAGCGAGTAAGGCACATAATCGCAGGCGTTTAGGATGCGACGGTGGAGCGCGGTCGCCACCAGCTCGTTATAAGGTTCCTGGTCCAGGTGCGCTCCTGCCTTATGCAGAATTCGACGTTCGCCCTCGCACGTCCAGTACTTTTGAAGATTGCCGTCCGAGGTGTTATCGGGCTTTGCGGCAGCCGCTTTTCCCTCTGGGGCAAAGGGTGCAATGGACAGCGAGACGTCATCAAAGGCGTTATTGAAGAAGTTGATATCCTCCCAGGTGAGACCGGAACCTTGGGGCCTAATCCAATACTGGTCGGATAAGGAGAGGCCGAGATTTCGCTGGACGAGTTCATCGGGAACATCGACTGCGGCTTCTGCAAGCAGGGAGGCTAGCCCAATGCGTGCGAGCGGGATACCGCGGCCGCGCCACCAGATGCGGAAGGAGTCTAGCGATATGGGGCTATTAGGGCCAAATACTCCAATAGGGGCGTGGGCACGATCGACGTCGGCGCCGATGTGGGTGAAGTCTTTTCGTGATCTGCTGTAGACCAGCTGGGCCACTTCGTGCGTGCGGTTCATGAGGGTGAATGCGATCTCGCTTTTCCCATGCCCACGACAAGGCCGTCCCCCTCTTTTGGTTGCGGAACGGAGTCGCGTGTCTACGCTGTCTTTGTCGATAAGCCACACGCCAGAAGCCTTGCGGGCGGTCAGCGCGCCGTTCTTAATGAGCTCCTGCACCCTGCGCGGAGTGATGCCGAGCAGCTCGGCGGCTTCTTTGGTAGTAAGCATCGCGAAACCCTTCGCCAGAACGAATAGTTTTATATATAGCAATTGTAATTAAAACTATTCGTTCTGGCGAATGGTTTTAAGATTGAGGGCGCACTGACAGAAATGAACGGGCCTGGTACGCGTTGTTGCTGGATTTTGCATATTTGTATAACGCCGTGCGGCCTGTTGCGCCCCGTCCGCAATTCCTTTATTCTTAACTCGCTTCGCGTGAAAGCGCCAAGTGTGCCAGTGTGGCGCAACGGTAGCGCAACTGATTTGTAATCAGTGGGTTGCAGGTTCGATTCCTGTCACTGGCTCCATGAGAGTTTCGGGCTCTGTTCCTTGTGGGACAGGGCCCGTTTCTTTTTTGTCGATAAGTCGGCGGGTTTGGCGCAACCTAGCTTCAGGTTTGTCTCGATCTGTAACACGAAGGGGCGGAAAACCGTTCTTACTGTTACAGATTGAGACGTAAGCTGGGGTCTCTGCGAAACATCTCGATCTATAACAGATAGGGGAGAAAATGTTCCCTAAATGTTACAGATTGAGACAAAGGCGGGAACGAACCCAGCCGTTCACCTTGGGCATGGATTATCGGACGTACGAGCGTGGAAAATCTCCCGTTTAGTGAATGAGAGTGGATAATCTCCCACATTGGACTCGATGGCACGCCGAAAGTGGGAGATTATCCACGCTCGATTTCAAACGGGAGAAAATCCACGCTCGAATCTGCCACGGAAGCCCGATCTCGACCTATATATAGGTGCAAATAGGCTGTTATCGAAGCTCGATCCTGAAGGTGTACTCTACTACACCAAAGTGTTACCTTGGGAAACGTCACCTCAGTATCCAAAACCACCGTCCTTCATATCCAAACTCAACAAAACCGCAGGTCACAGCTATATAGATACGCCCGGCACCGTGTATCTAGAGGTTTTCGTTGACAGCCCCCAAGGTTGCATCGTATTATCTTTTTCGTTCGCGGGGGCGGCGGTCCAAAAGACCAAAGGACCTGCGGATACTTGAACGATTGGGAGTTTGCCCGAGTGGTTAATGGGGACGGGCTGTAAACCCGTTGGCTCTGCCTACATAGGTTCGAATCCTATAGCTCCCACCCGTCAAGTGCCTGTATAGCTCAGTCGGTAGAGCACTTCGTTGGTAACGAAGAGGTCACCAGTTCAAGTCTGGTTGCAGGCTCCATCCGGCGGTGTAGCTCAGTTGGTTAGAGCACACGGTTCATACCCGTGGCGTCACTGGTTCGAATCCAGTCACCGCTACCATAGGTAACACGGTGGCTTCTCAATAGTATGTTGAGAGGCCACTATGGTATAAAGGCAAAGTCCCGTCCGGGGACGACCTGTTTAGAGGAGGGCTTTATGGCCAAAGAGAAGTTTGAGCGCACTAAGCCGCATGTTAACATCGGCACCATTGGTCACGTCGACCACGGCAAGACCACGCTGACCGCTGCCATCACCAAGGTTCTCTCCGAGACCGAGGGCTGCAAGGCTGACTTCACTGCGTTCGAGAACATCGACAAGGCTCCCGAGGAGCGCGAGCGCGGCATTACGATCTCCGTCTCCCACGTCGAGTACGAGACTGCTGCCCGTCACTACGCTCACGTTGACTGCCCGGGCCACGCTGACTACGTCAAGAACATGATCTCCGGTGCTGCTCAGATGGACGGCGCTATCCTGGTCATCGCCGCTACCGACGGCCCCATGGCTCAGACCCGCGAGCACATCCTGCTCGCCCGTCAGGTCGGCGTTCCCTACATCGTCGTCTTCCTGAACAAGTGCGACATGGTCGACGATGACGAGCTCATCGACCTCGTCGAGATGGAGACCCGTGAGCTCCTCTCCGAGTACGATTTCCCCGGCGACGACATTCCCGTCATCCGTGGTTCCGCTCTGGGCGCTCTCGAGGGCGACGCCAAGTGGATGGACGCTATCCGCGAGCTCATGAAGGCCGTCGACGAGTACATCCCGACGCCTGCTCGTAACAACGACCTCCCCTTCCTGATGGCCGTTGAGGACGTTATGACCATCTCCGGCCGTGGTACCGTTGCTACCGGCCGTGTCGAGCGCGGTGAGCTCAAGCTCAACGAGCCCGTCGAGATCGTCGGCATCAAGGATACCCAGAACACCGTCGTTACCGGTATCGAGATGTTCCGTAAGTCCATGGACTTCTGCGAGGCTGGCGACAACGTCGGTCTGCTGCTCCGCGGCATCAAGCGCGAGGACATCGAGCGCGGCCAGGTTCTCTGCAAGCCCGGTTCGGTTACCCCGCACACCAAGTTCACCGGTGAGATCTACGTTCTGACCAAGGAGGAGGGCGGCCGTCACACCCCGTTCTTCGATGGTTATCGTCCTCAGTTCTACTTCCGTACCACCGACGTTACCGGTACGGTCAAGCTCCCCGAGGGCACCGAGATGGCTATGCCTGGTGACCACATCACCATCGAGGGCGACCTCATCCACCCGATCGCCATGGAGGAGGGCCTGCGCTTCGCTATCCGCGAGGGTGGCCACACCGTCGGTTCGGGCATCGTCTCCACGATCATTGAGTAAATTAGCTCTTTGATATAGCTGACTTAGAGAACCCGGCACTTATATGGGTGCCGGGTTCTTTTCTGCAATGGATATTGAGCCGTTGCTGGTGTCGAGAGGATCGACAATGGTCCTGGATGCACCGTCGATTAGATCTCGATGGCTTCATTGATGTGTTCCAAATATGAATGGATCCACCGAGAACCAATTGACTCGAGGTTTTCATTGACAGCACTTACGTGGAGCTGATAAAGTAACAACTCGTGCCCGTACGGGGCGGAAATGAAAGGTTCAGGATACATGCGTACTCTAGTTACTCTTGCGTGCACTGAGTGCAAGCGCCGCAACTATACGACCACCAAGAACAAGTCGACCATGCCTGATCGTATGGAGATCAAGAAGTATTGCCCCTGGTGCCGTCACCACACGCTGCACAAAGAGACTCGTTAGTCTCTAGTCACATACGCCAGTAGTTCAATTGGTAGAGCATCGGTCTCCAAAACCGAGTGTTGAGGGTTCGAGTCCTTCCTGGCGTGCCAGTCATTATTCCGTAAGCTCCCAATTGGGGGCTTACGGTTTACTCATGTATAAGCGCATTGCGCGGAGGTAACCCAAATGGCCAACAAGAAGAACAAGAAGAAGGCTCAGCAGCAGGCGCCTGCCAACAACGCTGCCGCCAACTCCAAGGTTGAGGCCAAGAAGGCCGTTGCCAAGAAGAACGAGAAGGCTGCGAAGTCCAAGAAGAACGAGAAGCCTGGTTTCTTCGCCCGCACCAAGAAGTATTTCGCTTCGGTCAAGTCCGAGATGAAGCGTGTCACGTGGCCCGATAAGAAGGAGCTCGTGAACTACTCGGTCGTCGTTTGCGCTTCTCTGATCGTCGTCGGCGTCGTCATCGCTCTGCTCGATGCTGGCTTTGGCGAGGCTCTTGCTCTGTTCTCTGGATTGAGGGGCTAAACCATGTCTAAGCGTTGGTACGTCGTTCACACTTACTCTGGATACGAGAACCGTGTTAAGTCCGATCTCGAGCATCGAATCGAGACTATGGGCATGCAGGACCGTATCTTTGATATCGAGATTCCTATGGAGCGTGTCACCGAGATTAAAGAGGGTGGCAAGCGTGAGACCAAGGATTCCAAGATTTTCCCGGGTTATGTCCTTGTCCGCATGGAGATGGATGATGATGCTTGGACGTGTGTTCGCAACACGCCTGGCGTCACCGGTTTCCTAGGCGGCAACGGCAAGCCCGCTCCGCTTTCCCGCGACGAGTACAACAAGATGACTCGTCGTCCCGGTAAGGGCGATTCGCCCAAGCGCACCTCGGTTGATATTGAGGTCGGTACGTCCGTCCGCGTCACCGATGGCCCGCTTACCGACTTTGATGGCAAGGTCTCCGAGGTTAACACCGAGGCTGGCAAGCTCAAGGTCACGCTGATGATCTTTGGCCGCGAGACGCCGGTCGAGCTCGACTTTAACCAGGTCGCTGTCATCGCTTAAGTTTTCGTCCGTTCGCGCGAGCGTGCTTCTTCTGTGACTGCTCATCTCAGGAGTGCTTCTAACACGTGCGTGCTTACGATATAGCAAGTACTTCACACTCGTGATTCGAAAGGAATGACCATGGCTGAGAAGAAGGTTGCCAACGTCATTAAGCTCCAGATTCCTGCTGGTGCAGCAAACCCTGCTCCTCCCGTCGGCCCCGCCCTGGGCGCTGCTGGCGTGAACATCATGCAGTTCTGCCAGGCCTTTAACGCCGAGACGCAGGACAAGAAGGGTGACATCATCCCCGTTGAGATCTCTGTCTACGAGGACAAGTCCTTCTCCTTCATCACCAAGACCCCGCCGGCGGCTCACCTTATCAAGAAGGAGCTGAACCTCAAGTCTGGTTCCGCTAAGCCCCAGGCTGACAAGGTTGGTCAGCTCTCCCAGGAGCAGCTCACCAAGATCGCCGAGATCAAGATGCCGGACCTCAATGCCAACGACATTGACGCCGCCAAGAAGATCATCGCCGGTACCGCCCGTTCCATGGGCGTCACCATCGCTGAGTAGCGATTTCTTATGGTAACGGCGGGTGCTCCGACCGGGGCGCCCGTTAAATGTGTGCAATAGGGCACACGATACGATGTGGGAGGGCTCACGCCCGTTTAACCACAGGAGGTAATGCACATGGCTAAGCATGGTAAGAGCTATAACGCCGCTGCCGAGAAGATCGACCGCGCCACGCTCTACACCCCCCTTCAGGCTGCCAAGCTCATCAAGGAGCTCGACACCGCCAAGTTCGACGAGACCGTCGAGGCTCACTTCCGTCTGGGCATCGATACTCGTAAGGCTGACCAGAACATCCGTGGTTCCATCTCCCTGCCCCACGGCACCGGCAAGACCGTTCGTGTTGCCGTCTTCGCCGAGGGCGAGAAGGCCCGTGAGGCTGAGGCTGCCGGCGCCGACATCATCGGTTCCGACGAGCTCGTCGCCCAGATTCAGAAGGGCGAGATCAACTTCGACGCCGCTATCGCTACGCCGAACATGATGGCCAAGGTTGGCCGCATCGGTAAGATCCTTGGTCCCCGTGGCCTCATGCCGAACCCCAAGCTCGGCACCGTGACCATGGACGTCGCCAAGATGGTCTCCGAGCTCAAGGCTGGCCGCGTTGAGTACCGCGCCGACCGCTACGGCATCTGCCACGTGCCCCTGGGCAAGAAGTCCTTCTCTGAGCAGCAGCTCGTCGAGAACTACGCTGCCCTGTACACCGAGATTCTGCGCGTCAAGCCCTCTTCTGCTAAGGGCAAGTACGTCAAGTCCATCTCCGTGTCTTCCACCATGGGCCCTGGCGTCAAGGTCGATCCCGCTGTCCAGCGTGACTTCCTGGCTGAGTAATTGCTAGTTACTGCCTGAGTACAGCAAGCATTGCTAAAGAAACCCGGTTCTGCCTTGTGCAGGACCGGGTTTCTTGCTATCGCGTCAAAACCACCATAAAGGGGACAGTGTCCCCTTTATGGTGGTTACCAGGGTGTTCTGGCTGTTGAAGACTCGATGGCTTCGTGGCGTTTGAGCTCGCGGCGCATGGTTTGTGAGTTGAGCCAAGCTGCTTGCCAGCCGCGGATGGGGTAGTGCGTCTGGTCGAGCTCAAACTGCGTATAGCCGCAGGCGTTGATGATCGTCGTTCCACACACATGCTGACGCTCGCGCTGAAAATCGCAACCGTAGCTTTGGTGCACATGCCCGTGCACCATGTAGTCGGGATTCCAGGATTCGAGTGCTGTGTTAAAGCATTCGAATCCTCGATGCGGCAGATCGTCCAGATCACCCATACCGGCGGCGGGTGCATGGGTAAGCAGAATGTCGCACCCGCCGACCATCCTAACCTTACGCGACAGCTTACGCATGCGCTTGGACATCTCGCGTTCGGTGTACATGTTGGCGCCGTCGCGATAACGCATGGACCCGCCAAGGCCCGCAATGCGAATCCCTCGGTACGTGTACACGCTGTCCTCTACGCAGATACATCCACCCGGTGCATGACGTGCGTAGCGGTCATCGTGATTGCCGCGCACGTAGATGAGCGGTTTGTTGATGACCGTAACCAAAAACTCAAGATAGTCCGGGTCCAGATCGCCGGCGGACAAAATCAGGTCGACTCCCTCAAAGCGTTCCTTGCGAAAGCACTCCCAAAGGCATCGTTCTTCGGTATCGGCTATGGCAAGGATTTTCATAGGGCAGGGACTTTCGGCTCATCGTCGAGCTGCGGAATGGTGCCTACCACGTTGTCCGCCAGCCAATTCATCTCGACAATCTGCGTGCTCGGCAGCGGAGGGAAGCCTTCGATCTGTACCACGCCGTTCTGGCTGTGGAGCTCGCCGCCAAAGGGGTTGATGGATCCCACAACAATGCCGTTGCGGAGCAACTGCACGAGTTTGCGCGTTTGGTAGGGTAGGCCCGGAGCGTAACGGATGTCGATAACGCCGGAGCTCATGCCATACCAGTAGTTGACAGCGCGCACTTGGTTGTCGTCGCTGGTCTCGTCCCACGTGCCGTGAAGAAGGCTGCGAACGATGAGCTCGTAGTAACGGCCCCAGTTCCATACGGGCATGGCGATGCCGGTGACTTTGCCGTCGACCAAGCGGTGAAGCCCGTAGGCCGTTGGGTCTTCGAGCGACTTTGACATGTCAGCGCCGGTCATGACGCTTACGCCTTCGCGGCACATGGCTTCGGCAAGACCACCGGCGGGAACATCGCCCCAGGTGAGGATGACCTGCGCGCGCGGGTCGAGCAGCGAGGCGCCAATCGCAAAGGCGTTGATCTCGCTGAGTGCGCCCGAGGCGAAGACCGACGCGTGGTAACCGATGCGGTGGTTGTCCGCCATGCTGGCCGCAAGGGCGCCCAGCAGAAACTTGGCCTCGTACATCTTGCCAAAGTACGAACGGACGCTTTGATGGGGAAGGCCGATAGAGCAGTTGAGGAACCGAACCCGGGGATACTCAACGGCAGCCCTGAGCGTGTATTCCATCAGGCGGTGCGAGGTCGAGAAGATGACGTTTGCTCCATGTTTGACAGCCGTTTCCACGGCGGCGTAGAACACATCCGGATCGTGACAGTCCTCGAACGCCTCGGTGCGCACGATACCGCCAAAGTGCTCATCGAGATACTGACGCCCTTGGTCGTGCAGGCTGTCCCAGCTCGACGTCGCACAGGGGAACTCATGGATAAAGGCGATGCGCAGGGGGTTGGCCGTCGAGTAGACGGTCTTGTCCATAAAGAAGTTGAGCACGCCAGAGGTGGACTTGGCGGGCGTCTCCTCCTCGTCGACGCTCGGTGCTTCGACAAGATCGACCTTGTCCTCGTCATTTTTGCCGGCAATAACCAGCTCGCGCCAGATCTTGCACAGGCGGTTTACGACGATATCCGTCGGCGTATCCAGCAGGCGGTCCTGGTTGTACACATTGAGGTAGACGAGCATGGCGTCGGCGGGCGTAATGTCCAGGTGGTCGCCGCCTACGCGAAGGTAGGCGCGCTTAAAGAGCAGGAAGGTGTGGCGCAGGTAGTCGACCTTTTTCTGCGGCCATTTTTCGATAAGGTTCTGACCGAGCATCTTGGCGAGCGTCTCGTAGCTTCCCTCACGCGAGAACTCGATCTCGTATAGGGGGCAGACGCGCCAAAACGCGCAGAACTCGCCGTACAGGCGGCTTTCGACGGAATCCCATGTGCCGGGGTAGAGACGGGTGACCTTGGCCGAAACCGTCGGAGCGTCCAGGAATTTGAGGACACTGACGCGTTTGTTGCCTTCCTGGACATAGAACCGATGCATGAACTCGGTGACGATGATGGGGTCGCGATAACCCTCGGTCACCTGGATGTCGTAGAGGTTGGACCACTTGCGGGCGAACTCGGTGCCAAACGGCAGCAGGGGCATAAAGTTGCATGAAAAGGCGGACTGACGGCCCTTGGTAACCGTACCGACGACCATTTCGAGCGGAATGTCTCTCAGGCCGACATTCTCTCGCTGGCCTAAGGGGAGCTGGGCAACCAAGCTATCGAGGTCCGTGAGGTACGGATACTCGCTTTGACTAATGGCGCGTCGACGTCCTTGCTCGCCGCGCTTGCGTGCTTGACGGTAGGCCTCTTCCATGATGTTGCTCCCTTAGTCGTTTAAACAACTATATGAACCATGGTACCACGAATGAAAACCACAACAAAGGTGCCTGTGAACTGCGCCCCGAAACTTGGACTGAATAAATAGCGACTACGCCGCAAGGGCCTGGTTCCGGAACTCCTCCGGCGTCAGGCCCTTCAATCTTACCTGCCTGCGCCGCGCGTTCCAATGGGCTATGTACTCTTCCAGGTCGCGCTTGAAGTCCCCGAAGCTGCCCCACTCCCTGCCGCGGTAGAACTCGTCCTTCACGTGGCCGAAGAGCTGCTCGGTGGCGGCGTTGTCGATGCAGTTCCCCTTGCGCGACATGCTCTGGGTGATGCCCGCCCCCTCCAGCCTGGAGGTGTAGGACTCGTGCTGGTACTGCCAGCCCATGTCCGAGTGCATGGTCGGCGCCGCCCCGTCGGGCAGGGCCTCGAGGAGCCGGTCGAGCATCCTGTGCTGCTGGGCGAGGTCCGGCGAGGTCGATATGTCGCTCGCCACGATCTCCTTCGTGCAGAAGTCGAGCACCGGGGCCCAGTAGGCCTTGGCGCCGGCCACCTTGAACTCGGTGACGTCGGTGCCGAGCTTCTGCCACGGCCCGTCGGCGCCGAAGTCCCTCGCGATGACGTTCTCGAACGTGCTCCCCACGAGCCCCCTGTAGGAGCTGTACCGGCGGCGGGAGCCCCGGCGGCGTATCCCGCACCGGATGCCCATCTCGCGCATCATCTTGAGCACGGTCTTGTCGGCCACGACCGCGCCCAGCTCGGCGCGCAGGCACATGGCTATCTGCCGGTGCCCGCAGCCGTTGGCGGTGCGCGAGAATATCTCGGCCGCGGCGTCGCGCAGCTCGGGCCTGGTCGGCCTCCGCGGGTGCGCCAGCGCGTAGTAGTAGGTCGACCTCCTGAGCCCCGAGCACTCCAGCAGGTGGCGCAGGGAGTGCCCCTCCGCGCGCAGCGCCCTCACCGCCTCGGCCGCCGCCCTGGTCAGAGCCCGTCCCGCTCGACCAGGGCGCGCAATTTTTTTAGGTAGGCGACCTCGGCCTCGAGCCTGCGGCAGCGCTCCTCGAGCTCCTGCTCGCGGGTGCGGGCCCGGGGTTTCGACCTCGACCCCCTCGGCCTGCCCTTCGGGCCGGGCCGCAGCGCCTCGGCGCCGCCCTCGCGGTAGAGCCTGCACCAGCGCTCCAGCGGGGACTTCGACCTGATCCCGAACTCGGCCATGGCGTCGGTCTTCGCCATCCCGCCGTCGACCACGGCCGACGCCGCGGCGACCCTCTGCTCGAATGTGTACCTGGATTGTTTCCCGCCCATGGACAGCAGCGCCTCGCTTCCGAACGCCCGGTATACCCACTGCCATTCTCTCACGGTCTCGCGGGGGACGGACAGGGCCTCGGCCGCCGGCTTGCAGCCGACGCCGGCGTCGAAGAGCTCGACGGCCCGCCTCCTGGACTCCAGGTCGTGCTTCACCCTGAGGTCTATACTCATGGAAAACCTCCCATTTCCCGATGTCCAAGAAATGGGAGGCAGTTCACCTGTCCCCTTGTGGTGGTTTCGACCGGCTAGCCTTCGAGCTGCGCTACCTTGTAGCGGTAGGCAGCGGCGATGACATCTTTGCAGCCCTCGCGGCCCAGCTTGGCGCGGTTGACGACGATGTCCTTGCCGCTCGTCATCTTCCACTTTCCGGCGCTGTAGCGCTTATAGAACGCCTCGCGCGCCTTCTGCTGCTGCTTGACCAGCTTGGCGCCCTTCTTTTTGTTAAGGCCGCGCTTCTTGCGCACGATCTCGACGCGGTCCTCAAAGGGTGCGGTCACCAACACGGCAATGTGGTTGGGATTGTTACGCAGCAGGTAATCGGACAGACGGCCTTCGATAATGCAGCTCTCGGTCTCGCCCAGATCCAAAATCACCTGGCTCATCTTTTGGAACAACTTGTCCGAGTACGAACGTGCATCGTAGCGGTCGGGCAGAAACGCCATATTCTCCACGGCCAGGCGCTCGTCGTAGGCAGCCATCTTGTCGAGCGACTCGCCCGCGCGCAGCGACGCGCGCACCAGCAGCTCGTTATCGTACAGCGGAATCCCCAACTCGTCGGCAAGCATGCGACCAATCTCGTGGCCCTCGGCGCCAAAGTCGCGCGCGATGGTAATGACCACAGGACTCTTCTTGTTCACCAGATCGCTCATCGCGATTCCTTTCTAGCAAATGAGAAATAGGCAATCCCTGATTCCCATTTTGTCCCCACCTTCGTCCTGGTTTCCCAAGTGCGGCAGATTGCCCCGAAAGAGGAGCGCCGCGTACTAAATGTACGCAAGCGACGATTGAGGGGCAAGGTGCCGTGCTTGGGGAAGCAGGACTATGCGGCTACGATACGGCGTTGATATGCCCTCACCAGCAGCGAGATACCAAAGTTGAGCACAAAGTACATCGCAAACACCAGGCCGTAGAGCATAAGCACCTGCGACAGGTCGATCGCGTGGGCCATCACGACGTTTGCCGTGTACATGAGCTCGGCCACGTTAATACCCGAAAGATACGAGCTGTCCTTAATGACGGTCGTGCACTGGCTAAACAGCGCCGGAATGATCGTCTTAAACGTCTGCGGCAAAATGATGTAGCGCATGGTGGCAAAGAAGCCGAAGCCCTGGCTCTGCGCCGCCTCAAACTGGCCGCGCGGAATCGAGTTGAGGCCGCCGCGCACAATCTCGGCCATAACAGCGCTGGTAAACAGCGTAAAGGCGATGGTCGAAATCACAATGTCCAAACCCTGCACCGTAAAGTAGATAAACAGGATCCACAGCAGGTTCGGTGTGCAACGGAACAGCTCGATATAGGCGCTCACCAAAATACGGAACGGGCGTGGCGCATAGCTTTTAACGAGCGCCAGCACCGTGCCAAAGATGAGCGAGAAAAAGATCGACAGCGCCGAGATCTCGATCGTCTTAACAAAGCCGCCCCAAATGTAGAGCAGGTTGGTCGCGTTGAAGATTTCCATGCGCTAGGCCTCCTCTACGTTGTCGAGCCCCAGCTCGGCCAGGCTCACGCCGCGCGGACGCTCCTTGGAGCGGCGCTCGAGCCACTGCACCAGCATGGCGAGCGGAAAGCAGATGATGAAGTACATAAGGCAGCAGACGATGTATCCCTGCAGGTAACCGTACAGACTCACAAAGTTGTCGGAACGGTACATAAGGTCGCCACCGGCCACGAGCGCCAGCACCGACGTGTTCTTGACCAGGTTGAGCGCCTGGTTACACAGCGGCGGCAGAATGATCTTGAACGTCTGGGGCAGCACGATGTACCAGTACGCCTGCGCACGGGTGAAGCCCTGGCTCTGGGCCGCTTCCATCTGACCGCGCGGAACCGCCTCGATACCGGTGCGGATGACCTCCGAAATGTAGGCCGCGTGATACAGGCCCACGCCCAAGAAGCCCAGCACGAATGGCGCGATGCGCACCGGCTGGTCGGCACCGGTTATGGCCTGCAAAAACTGCGGACCGGCCATGTACATAAAGAGCACCTGCACGGGCAACGGGGTGTTCTGGTAAAACTCCACGTACACGCGACTTATGGCGCGCAGCACGCGCGAACGAGTGGTAGAGAACACGCCCAGCAGCGTGCCCAGCACCAGCGACAGCAGCAGACCGGCAACGACCACCTGCAGCGTCACGCCAAAGCCCTCCCAGAAGGGCCCCATGTTTTGAAATGTCGTCGACCAACGGTCGGCGTCAAATAATCCTTCGAGCATTTGATTCCTTCCTTGGACGATGCGCCTATACAAGACCCCAGGTCTTGACCTCTTGGTCGAGCCAGCCGTCGGCCAGGCGATCGCAAATCACCTGATCGACCACGGCCGAAAGGTCGCAGCCCTTCTTGGTCGCCACGCCGTAGCCCTGCTCGCCAAACTTGACCTCGGGCTGCAGCAGCTCAACGGTCTCGTTCATGTAACCGGCCAGCGTGGAGCGGTCCATGGCAAAGACGTCGATATTGCCGGCGTCGAGCGAACTCTTGATGATGGGGTAGCCGCTAAAGGCCCTAAACTCGGGCTTGCAGCTAAAGCCGTTGTCCTTGATCATCTGCTCGATCAGGCCCTGCGTGGTGGCACCCTGGCTCACACCAATGACCTTGCCGTCCAGGTCCTCAATCGAGGTAAAACCCGAGCGCTTCTTGACCATGAGTCCCACGTAGTCGGTGCGGTACGGCGTCGAGAAATCCCAGCTCTTCTTGCGCTCGTCGGTGATGGTGTAGGTCGCCGCGACCACGTCGAGTTGGCCGTTATCGATCAGCGGGCCGCGCGTCTTGGGCGTTACGTCGGTAAACTCGACAAGTTCCTGGACACGGGCCTCCTTGTAGCTCACGCCAAAGACGGCAGCGGCGATCTGGTAGCACAAATCGACTTCCATGCCCTCAAAGCGACCCTTGGCGGTGTCGTAATATCCATAGCCGGGAACGTCCTTCTTAACGCCGGCATTCAGATGGCCACGCGACTTGATGGCCGCAAGCTTAGACCCCTTGTCGGAGCCCTCGCCGCTGGTGGAGTTGCCGCAACCGGTAAGCGCGGTCCCCGTCAGCGCGAGCATGCCGGCGCCAGCCAGCTGCAAAAAATGACGGCGCGACACGGCCGCCCTCGTCATATCCGTCATGTCCATCACCGCGCCTAGTGCAGAATCTTGGACAGGAACTCGCGGCAGCGCGGGTTCTCGGGGTTATCGAAGAAGTGCTCGGGCGTGCCCTCCTCCAGGATGCGGCCGTCCTCCATAAAGATGACGCGGTCGGCCACCTGGCGTGCAAAGCCCATCTCGTGCGTCACGCAGATCATAGTGATGTCCTCCTGCGCAAGCTCAATCATAACGTCCAGAACCTCCTGGACCATCTCGGGGTCGAGCGCCGAGGTCGGCTCGTCAAACAGGATGATGGGCTGCTTGGTGCACAGGGCACGGGCGATGGCGATGCGCTGCTGCTGACCACCCGAGAGATTCTGCGGATACTCGCCGGCCTTATGCGCCATGCCGACGCGCTTGAGCGCGGCGATGGCGATCTCGGTCGCCTCCTCTTTGCTCTTCTTTTGCAGCTTGATGGGCGCGAGCGTCAGGTTGCCCAGCACCGTCATGTTGGGATACAGGTTGAACTGCTGAAACACCATGGAGCTGTACTTGCGAGCCATCTCCAGGTGATTCTTTTTGGTGAGCGGCGTACCGTCGATGATGACCTCGCCCGACGTGGGCTCCTCCAGATAATCGACGCAACGGATGAGCGTCGACTTACCCGAACCGGAAGGCCCGATCATTACGAGCTTCTCGCCGCGCTTGACGGTGAGATTGATATCTTTGAGCACATGCAGGTCGCCAAAGTACTTGTTGAGATGCTTGATCTCGATCATGTCTGCCATGAATGTCCCTTCCCTGCGTTTACACGAGTTGAACTATTGTACGGAAAGAACCGCGTTTCCGCAGCCCACACCACATTCCCGTAAAGAACCCGCAACCTTTAACCCGCTCATTGGGGACAGACTTAAATGAGTGCCTGCTCATTGGGCACTCATTTAAGTCTGTCCCCAATGAGTGCCCAGCCCAGCAAAAAGGGGCGCGACCATGACGGTCACGCCCCCTCAACATCAACTATGTACCGCTCGACCCTTAAGCCAGCTTTGCTCCGACGATCTTTGCCGCTGCCGGCTTGTCGAAGTTGCCGCCGGTGGCCTTGCCCAGCGCGCCCATGACCTGGCCCATCTGCTTCTTGGACGTGGCGCCCAGCTCGGCGATGACCTGCTCGATCAGGGCCTCGAGCTCCTCGCCCGAAACCTGCGCGGGCAGCAGACTTTCCAGAATCTTGACCTGCTCGGTCAGGTTGTCGGTACGCTCCTGGTCGGTACCGGCCTTGATGGACATCTCCAGCGTCTCGCTCGTCTGCTTAATCAGACGCTTGATCATGCTGTTGACGTCCTCCTCGGTCACATCGCGGCGCTCGTTGACCTCGATATTCTTCACCTCGGCCTTGACCTGGCGAATGATGGACAGGCGAACCTTGTCCTTGGCCTTCATGGCCGCGATCATTTCCTTCTGCAGCTCTTCGTTGGTCATCTGCAAATCCTCTCTAATAGCGTGGGCGGCACTCGCGCGAGCACCGCCCCATGATTACTCAGTCGTCGACGAATCGTCGGTCGAACTCTTGGTGACGCCCTTCAGGCTGACGTTGTATGGCACGTCTTTGGGCATGGGATTAACGGTGATGTCGGCATCCTTCTTGTACTGCTCTAGCCACTCGCTGTACGCGGTGCTGGCCGCCTGCGTCTTCACCACGTTGGAGACATACTTCTTGATGTCCTTGGGCACCTGGTTGATGTCATCAACCTGATTATCGACATGGAAGTAGTCGGTGCACTTGATGATGTGGTAGCCATAGGTCGACTCGACGACTTCGCTCACGTCGCCCTTGTTGAGTCCCTCGAGCGCCGCCTGGTAGCTGTCGACGAAGGTGGTGAGCTTGTCCCAGCCCACATCGCCCTTCTTCTCCTTGGAACCGGTGTCCTCGGAGTACTGCTCAACGGCGTCCTCAAAGCTCAGCTCACCGGAGTTGATCTTGTCCAGGCACTCCTGCGCCTTGGCCTTGGCGGCAGCCTTGTCCTCGTCGGAAGCGTCGGAATCGACCTTGATCAGGATGTTCGACGAGCGGCGGGCGTCGTTGTAGCTGGACAGGTTTTCGTTGATGTAATCGACAATCTCGCTGTCCTTGGGCTTGCTCGTGGGCGCGACGGCATCCTTGAGTTTCTGCTGCGCCAGACTCTCCTTGAGTGAGTCCTTGTAGGTGTCCTCGGTATAGCCGTAGGTCTTGAGGGTCTTCTTAAAGGCCTTGGCACCGCCCGCGCTCTTGCACGCGTCCTTCCAAGCCTTCTCGACCTCCTCGTCCGAGACGGTCACGCCGTTTTCCTTCTGCGCTTGCTGGAGCAGAATCTGCTGCGTGTAGGAGTCGATGAGCTGCTTGCGATACTTCTTGGGCGTGAGGTCGTTATCGACCAGATACTGCGCCCAATCCTTATCCTTGGTGTAGCCGTTGGACGTGCGCATGCTCATGATCTGCTTGGTCACGGTGTCCTCGGTGAGGTTGGTGCCGTTGATAGTTGCAGCAACACCGCCGGTCAGCTTGTAGCCCGAGGTGTCCTCGGCCTGCGACATAAGGCCGGAGCACGCCATCGCCGAGACGGAAAGCAGCATCGCCAGCACGCCGATGACCACCAGGACGATCTTGACGGTCTTGGACACGTACGTCTTGCGCTGCTTCTTGCGAGAGCTGGAGGCAGCGCGGGCCTGCTGCTCGGGCGTCGGCGCGGCCTCGGAGTTCTTTTTCTTATTTGCCATAGTTGGCCTTTCGCATAACGAATCGAACAAACGCCATTGTGTCACAACGCAGCCCCCGCGGCACGCTTGGTGCATTGGGGACAGGTTAATCTGCACCATTTTGGTGCAAAGGGGACAGCTCTGGCAGCCGGCAGTTAGGGACAGTCCCCAAGTGCCGGCTCAGCCCCACCTTAGAAGTGACGGCGGATGGCGTCGACCATGCCCTGGGGCGTGGTCTGGCCGAGCACGTCGGCTGCGGCATCGGCGTCCATAAAGATGTTCATGAGCGCCTGAAGGGCCTCGACCTGGCCGCCCGGCTCGACGATGCCCAGATTGATGACGATCTGCGCCGGCACCGGAGCGCCCATGCCAGCCATAGTGTTAAATGTCACGGGCGCGGCGGGCTTCACCACCGCGATATAGGGCTTGGCCACAAACCCCGGATCGGTATGCGGAATGGCAATGTTTGCCGCCGGCATGGCAAGACCCGTAGGGTAGGCATCCTCGCGCGTGCGAACGGCGTCGAGCCAACCGTCGACAATGTAGCCGCGCGGGGCAAGCTCGCCCTCAAGCCGCGCAAACACCTCGCCCGGCGTCGCACACTCCCAATCAAAAAACACCAGCTCAGGCGTAAACAGCGCTTCGTTATCCGCCATACGCTCACCTCTCTCATCTAGTCACCTGGGACGTTCTTAAACGACTAGTCGTTAAAGAACGTCGCAGGTGACTACCCAAAACAAAGGGTGGCCACGTGCGCCTTGGCGCCAATGACCACCCTGACTACTCGGCTAAATTGTACTGTGCGCCGCTAGCCGCGAGGCGCATCAATTGCGACCTTGCCGCTCTCCAGCACGTGAACGCGACCGTCGGCGAGCATTTGCACGACCTCGGGATACAGCACATGCTCGATCGCGTGGATGTGCTCCTCGAGTGTGTCGACGTCCCAGCCCTCCTCGACAGCCAGTGCACGCTGGGCGATGATGGGGCCGTTGTCGTAAATCTCGTTGGCAAAGTGCACGGTCACGCCGGTCACCTTGACGCCGCGAGCAAACGCATCGTCAATCGCATGGGCGCCGGTAAAGCTCGGCAGCAATGCCGGATGCAGGTTGACCACGCGATTGGGAAACGCTGCCAGCAGCGGCGTGTGCACCATGCGCATATAGCCGGCCATGACCACATATTCGCAGCCGCGCTCGAGCAGCTCATGCGCAATGATCTCGTCAGCCGCGATGGGATCGGCATAGACATCCTTGGACAGCGTGAGTGTCTGGATGCCCGCACGCTCGGCACGCTGCAGGCCCTTGGCCGAAGGACGGCTCGACACCACAAGTTCAATCGAGGCGTTGAGCTTGCCGGCGGCGATCAGGTCGATCAGCGCCTGCAGGTTGGTACCCGAACCGCTGATAAGCACGCCAATCTTAAGCGGCTCGGCCGTATCGGTGCCGGTCGGACGGGTGTAGGGTACAAAGCCTAGGCCCTCGGCAGCAACCATCTGCTCGTTAGCGCTCATCGGAGTACACGACCTTACCGGAGCCCTCGACGCACTCACCCACGCGGAACGGCTTCTCGCCTAGCGCGACCAGAGCCTCGGTCACGGCAGCCTCGTCCTCGGGGGCGACGATCAGGCACAGGCCGACGCCCATGTTGAAGGTCTTGCATGCCTCGTTGGGCGCGAGCTCGGCCTGACGCGACACGTAGGTGATGACGGGCGGAACGTCCCAGCCCATCTCGGCGCCGTTGCGGGTGACCACGGCGTCGACGTCGTCGGCGAGCGCACGGTTGAGGTTCTCGGTGATACCGCCGCCGGTGATGTGGGCGATGGCGTGCACGTTAGCGCCGCCGCGCAGCAGCTCCAGAATCGGCTTGACGTAGATGCGCGTAGGGGCCAGCAGAGCATCGGCCAGCGAAGCACCGCCGAGCTCCTCGAGCGGACGGCTCAGTTCCTCGGCCTTAGCGGCGGCCTCGGGCGTGCCCGGCTTGATGCCGTCGACACCGATGACCTTGCGCACGAGTGAGTATCCGTTGGAGTGCACGCCGGTGGAGGGCAGGCCCAGGATCACATCGCCCGGGCGGACGTTCGCGGGGTCGAGCATCTTGGGACGGTCGACGACGCCCACGGTAAAGCCGGCGAGGTCGTAATCGGCGGGGGCCATGACGCCCGGGTGCTCGGCCATCTCGCCGCCCACGAGCGCGCAGCCCGCGAGCTTGCAGCCGTCGGCCACGCCCTTGATGATCTTTGCCATGTGCTCGGCCTCGATGTGGCCGATGGCAACGTAATCCAGGAAGAACAGCGGCTCGGCGCCCGAAGCCAAAATGTCATTGACGCACATGGCGACCAGGTCCTGGCCCACCGTCTCGTGACGGTCCATGATCTGGGCGAGCACGAGCTTGGTGCCCACGCCGTCGGTGCCGCTGATCAGGATCGGGTCTTCCATATCCTTGAGCGCGGCAGCCGAGAACAGGCCACCAAAGCCACCGATGCCGCCGATAACCTCGGGGCGGTTGGTGTCCTTGACCATCTGCTTAATAGCGTCGACGGCGCGGCCACCCTCGGCGGTATCGACGCCGGCGTCCTCATACGTCACATGCTTGCTGTCGCTCATCTGAGCCTTCCTCTCCCACTACCGTGGCGCCGCGCGGGCGCCAAACGGTGCTCATAGTTGCGTTCATTTCGGCGCGCGCCATAACAGCACGCGCCGTCATATCAACAAAACAGCAGGTAAAACCTACCAGAATAAACCTGTCCCTAAATGGCAGATTTTAGGCCTCGCCGTGCTCCTCTTCCCAGCTGCGGTCGTCGTATTTCTCGACCACGGCGTCGTCGTCAAAGTGCAACGGCTTGTCCAGGTTGCGGGGCTTAAAGCCCTCCATGAACTTGTCGCGGCCAAAGCTCTCGGGAATCGCTACGGGGTAGCGTCCGGTAAAGCACGCATCGCAGTAAC
Source organism: Collinsella aerofaciens (assembly GCA_048501115.1). Classification (GTDB taxonomy): domain Bacteria; phylum Actinomycetota; class Coriobacteriia; order Coriobacteriales; family Coriobacteriaceae; genus Collinsella; species Collinsella aerofaciens_CD. The sequence goes on from DBFRZS010000048.1 coordinate 35,595, forward strand.
CGCCCTTGGGCATGACCTTAAGCAGGCCCTCAACCGAAAGGAAGGCCAGCGAATCGGCGCCAATGTACTCGCAGATCTCATCGACCGTCTTGTTGGCGCTGATAAGCTGCGACTGCACGTCGGTATCGATACCGTAGAAGCACGGCCAGATGACCTCGGGCGAGTTGATGCGGATATGAATCTCCTTGGCGCCGGCGTTGCGCAGCATCTTGACGAGCTGCACCATGGTGGTGCCGCGGACGATGGAGTCGTCGATGACGACCAGGCGCTTGCCCTCGATGTTGTCGCGCAGCGGGTTGAGTTTCATACGCACGCCCATGGCGCGCAACTCCTGCGTAGGCTCGATAAACGTGCGGCCCACGTAACGGTTCTTGATAAGGCCCTCGCCAAAGGGAATGCCGCTCTCGTGCGAATACCCCTCCGCGGGCGGCAGGCCGGAGTCAGGCACGCCGATGACCAGGTCGGCCTCGACGGGCTCCTCATGTGCCAGCTGACGACCCATGTCGTAACGGCAGGCGTAGACGCTCTTGCCGTTCATGATGGAATCGGGGCGGGCGAAGTAGACCTGCTCAAAGATGCAGTTAGCAGGCTCTTCGGCGGCAGGCACACCCTGCTCGGACACAAGGCCCTCGGCGCTGATGCGCAAAATCTCACCGGGACGGACGTCGCGGACGTACTCGGCGCCCACAATGTCGAGCGCACAAGTCTCGGAGGCGACGACCCAGCCGCCGGCGCGGGTGACACGGGTGGTGGCGTCGACCGTCGCGGCGCCGTCCTGCGACGGCAGCTTCGAAACGGATGCGGCATCGGCCTGGTCCAGGCCCTCGTCCACCAGCTTGCCCAGCACGAGCGGGCGAATGCCGTGCGGATCGCGGAATGCATAGAGCGCCTGCTCGTTGATGAGCGTCATGGCGTAGCCGCCACGCACGAGCTCCATGGTCTTGCGAATGCCCTCGCGCAGATGGCCTGTACGCTGAGTAAAGTAGCCGATGAGTTTGGTCGCGACCTCGGAATCCGAGTTGGAGAGGAACGGCACGCCCAGCTCGATCAGCTGGCGGCGCAGCTCGTCGGTGTTGACGAGGGTGCCGTTGTGCGCGAGCGCGATAATGACGCTATTGATGGTAGAGAGGTGCGGCTGAGAGGCTTCCCAGCTCTTGGCGCCGGCGGTGCCATAGCGCACATGACCCACGGCCAGCTGACCGGAGAGCGTCGATAAGTCGGCATTGGAGAACACGCGGTCGAGCAGGCCCAGGTCCTTGCGGACCATAACCGTACCGCCGTCACCAACAGCGATTCCCGCCGATTCTTGGCCACGGTGCTGCAGTGCACGCAGGCCAAAGTACGTCAGTCGAGCCACGTCACGATCGGGCGCCCACACACCAAAAACGCCGCATTCCTCATGCAGCTGGTCGGAGTCCGGATCATACGTCGACATGGCGTTCACCTGTCCCGCGGCGCGCTCGGCCGCGCGGATGGTTTCTTGAGACATGGCATCCCCTCAGAGCCTCGTATTTTGGCGTTACCCGCCTTATTATACGCACGGCGCGACGCGCTCCCCAGCGCATGAGCAGCGCTTTTTAAAAGCCCACCGAGCTAATAATCCGTTTTGCGGCCAAACATTTTATTGGTCTGCCCAGTGCAAGCGCCCGCGCCCCCATATGGCCGCCGCGTCCACCGTTGGGGATTGCAAAGTTGCAATTGGGACGTTCGTCCTGTCTTTTAGCAGGTCGGCGGCGTATCCTAGTAACCTAGGACAAAGCGAGAAAGGTTCTGTATGGATCGAAACGAACTCGACCCCAGCGTCCCCAGCGCCACGGAGGTCAAGAAGATTCCCCTCATCATTAAAGTGTACGCCGTCCTGTGCATCCTGTCCGGCTTGGGCACACTCCCGTCGGTCGCCGTCTTTATGTGGCAGGTCATCACCGCACTCATTAACGGCAACGCCGCCGCTAAGCTCGGTGATAACACCCTGGTCGCGGTTGGCCTTATCGTCGCCGGCATTATGCTCTCGGCGGCAAGCGCGATCATCTTAATCGTCTTTGGCCTGGACCTCATCAAGGACCAGCGGCGCAATGCCGCCCGCCTGTCTTACGTCCTCATCGCATTGACCGTCGTGGAGCTTTTAGTTGACGTGATGCTCCAGGGTATCGGACCCTTCCTGCTGCGCCCCGCCATTCAGCTCGGTATCCTCATTGCGCTGTCGGCCACCGTCGACCCCACGCTACGCCAGGAGCGCGAACTGCAGCGCCGTCTGCAAGAGATGCTCGACCGCGATGCCGCCGCCGAGGGGATGCTCGGCCGCGACGAAACCGGCGAGGGCTACATCAAGCTCAACTACTTCAACCTGTTCTGGGTATTCTTCGTCTGCAGCGTGTTAGGTCTCATTCTCGAGGAAGTCTGGCATATGGTCGTCGTCGATCCCGGCGTCTATCAGGACCGGGCCGGTATGCTATTTGGCCCCTTTAGCCCCATCTACGGATTTGGCGCGGTGCTCATGACCATGGCGCTCAACCGCTTCTATAAAAAGAATCCTCTGATCATTTTCCTGGTAAGTGCCCTGATCGGCGGCGCTTTCGAGGTGTTTGTAGGCTGGTTTATGCAGACCTCATTTGGCGTGGTGTCGTGGAGCTACTCGCACATGAAACTGTTCGGCATGCCCGACCCACTCGCCGTCCTTACGGGCGGACGCACCTGCACGGGCTTTGCCTGCCTGTGGGGCCTGGGTGGCCTTATCTGGATCAAGCTGCTGCTGCCGAGGCTGCTCAAGCTCATCAACATGATTCCGTGGAAGAGTCGCTACTCGGCTACCGTCATCTTTACCGTCATTATGCTGGTCGACGGCGTCATGACGCTGCAGTCGCTCGACTACTGGTACCAGCGCGTCAACGGCACGGAGCCGGATATTCCCGTCGCGCAGTTCTACGGCAAGTATTTCGATAACGACTACATGGAGAACCGCTTCCAGAGCATGACCATGAGCCCCAAGGATGCGACGCGCGTGTAGCGCCAACCGCGCCCAAAACGCAAAATGCCCGCCGGTATCACACGTACCGGCGGGCATTTTTATAAACGAGCCTTCTATCGACGCAAGCCTCTACGCCTCGCGCTCGACCTCACTCACGCATTCATTCTTGATGGTGCCAACGAGCGCCTGCAGCGCATCGACCACGTGCGGGCGAATGTCCCCGCCGATGAGCACGAGCATGATGTCGTCACCTACGGCAAGCTCGCCGCTTGCCAGCCACACGCGCACATAGCCGACACCCGGCATCGCGCGCGTCGCCTCGATGGCGGCCTGTACCTTGCTGGCGTCGTAGCCAAACACCATGCCGCCCACCTTGTGGCCCGGCGCCACGCCATCGGTCTCGACACCGCGCGCCTCGGCCTTGGGCGTCGCGCGCACCACACCGTTATGTGTCAGATACATACCGCACGCAGGTGCCGACGAATCGGCCTTGGCCTCGCGCAGCCAAGCATCAACCGAAGGCATCATTTTGCCATTCTCGAGCATCATTTCTCCCTTACCGTCGTCGAGTAGCCAATTTGGAACGGGGCTTTTTTAGCTACTTTCGAACAACTTATTCCTCGACCGGCGTGAGCACCATGACAGCACGCGTGTTGCTCAGCGATAACGAACGACAGGTCACAAGCGTCACGACCTTGGTTGCCGAAGCGGCACGATCGGTGGCATCGCTCGCCACGGCAGAGGCACCGTCGAGCATCTCGGACAGGTAGTTCTTGAGCCCGTCATCGCCCTCGAAATTGGGCGTGCGCGCCTTGGAGTACGTATCCTCAACGACCTTGGTCGCCAGCGGACGCAGCTTATACGTAGCATCCCGTGTGATGTAGTACACATATTCAATGCTATCGAACGTTGCCTGGTCAGTCGTATCCGAAATCACGTTGAACATCGACCCATCGTTCATATGGTGGCCGTAGATCGTGGTCTGCTGGTCAACCATTCCCGGCGCGGTGTCATCGCTATCCAGGAAAATGGCCCCAGATGCATTGGCCGTACCGTCGAACAGCGTGTTGAGGTATTTGGAGTTGTTGTTGGTCTGCACCACGGGATAGTTGATGTTGGTTCCCGGCACATAAATCCAACCCACAATCTCGGGGTTTGTCTGAGCAAGCGCATCGAAGTCGATAGTCGGCACGCCGCTGGCGTCCTTATCGCTTACATATTGCTTCTCGATTTTCTGATACGACTCGCTCGCCTGCTTGTAGCCAATCTGTGCATTGATAAAGATGGCAGCGGCGGCAACAATCAGACCGATGCCGATGATGATGAGCAGAATGGGAATAATGGAGCGGCGCTTTTTGCGCGGCGGCTCAGTGTAGCTGGACGCCGCGCCGCTCGTTTGCCTCGGCGTCCGGGCCTGCTTCTTTGCCGTGCCATATGACGAAGGGCGATACGCAGCCGGCGCGTCCTGTCGACGATGCGTCGCCGGCGTCACAGGACGCGGCGCGCGCGGCTGCTGAGGAGAGGATGTCCGACCCTGCTGCGCCGCACTGGCAGCACCCGGCTTCGACGGATCGGGAATCTGAGAAGCCTTGAATCGTTTTCCCTGATAGTCGGACATGGCTCTCCTTATACTGCGGCGAAACGGCGGAACGCCTAGGCGTCAGCCATCTCCTGCTTCATCTTCTCGATAACCTTGCGGTACTCGGGGTCGCAAGCGCCCAGAATCTGCGTGGCGTAGATGGCGGCGTTCTTGGCGCCGTTGATGGCAACGCAGGCCACGGGCACGCCCGAAGGCATCTGCACCATCGACAGCAGCGAATCCATGCCGCCCAGGTCACTCGTCTTCATAGGCACGCCGATGACCGGCAGCGGCGTAAAGGCAGCCACGACACCACCCAGGTGAGCGGCCTTGCCGGCGGCGGCGATAATCACTTTGATACCGCGATCGGCGGCAGTCGAAGCCCACTCGTGGACCTTCGCCGGTGTGCGGTGTGCGCTCGCAATGACAAGCTCATAGGGCACGCCCAGCGCCTCGAGCTCGGCGGTGCAGCCTTCCATAACGCCCAGATCGGACTTGGAACCCATGATGATCCCGACAACCGGCTTTTGATCTGCCATAAACAAAGACCTCCTGTTGAGAGCGGTGACGCGGCGGATCCGCGACCCTTAACTACTGAGAGTAGTATAGCCGCTCCCGTCCCTGCGGTCTTTGTGGTGGCGGCTGAGCCTTTCCCTCGGGAA
>DBFRZS010000005.1:0-7728 GCA_048501115.1 Collinsella aerofaciens
CCAAAGGGAGCTCAAGCCCATAAGGAGGGCCTACGAGGCATGGGTCGAGGCCGGACTTCCGCTCGATTGGGACAGGCAAGCCTTCGAGGCCGAGCGCAAAATGGATTCTAAAAAACACCTTGCCAAATAGGAGCGTCAGGACGCATGAAACCCCCGCCGCACGAAGTGCGCAGCGGGGGTTTCATGCATGTCCGAGGACGTTTTCAGAGCTTTACCCTGTAGGGTCCCGAGGGGATACGTCAGCTACTCAGCCATCTGAGCCTGGACGGCGGTGATGGCCACGACACCCACGATGTCGTCGGCAGAGCAGCCGCGCGAAAGGTCGTTAACCGGCTTGGCGATGCCCTGCAGGATGGGGCCGTAAGCGTCGGCGCCAGCGAAGCGCTGGACCAGCTTGTAGCCGATGTTGCCTGCCTCGAGGTCGGGGAACACGAGCACGTTGGCCTTACCGGCGACGGAGGAGCCGGGAGCCTTGAGCTGGGCGACGGTGGGGACGATGGCGGCGTCGAGCTGCAGGTCGCCGTCGATGGCGAGCTCGGGAGCCTTCTCCTTGCAGAACTTCACGGCCTCTTGGACCTTCTTGGCGACCTCGCCGCCAGCGGAGCCCATGGTGGAGTAGGAGAGCATGGCCACGTGCGGCTCAACGTTGCCCATGAAGGTGGACCAGGAGTGAGCGGAGGCGATGGCGATCTCGGAGAGCTCGTCGGAGGACGGGTTGATGTTGAGGCCGCAGTCGGCGAAGATCAGCGTGCCGTCGGTGCCGAACTGCGGGGTGTCGGTGCACATCACGAAGAAGGCCGAGACCAGCTTGGTGCCCGGGGCGGTCTTGAGGATCTGAAGCGCGGGACGCAGGGTGTCGGCGGTGGAGTGGCAGGCACCGGAGACCAGGCCGTCGGCATCGCCCATCTTGACCATCATGGTGCCAAAGTAGGTGGCGTCCATCACCTGGGCGCGAGCCTGCTCGATGGTAACGCCCTTCTTGGCGCGGAGCTCGGCAAACTTCTGCGCGTACTCCTCGTGCTTCTCGGCATTGCGCGGGTCGATGACGGTAGCGCCGGGAACGTTGATCTCATCGGGGTTGCCCAGGATGACGATCTTTGCCAGGCCCTCCTCGATGATCTTGGTGGCGGCGACGATGGTACGCGGGTCCTCGCCCTCGGGCAGGACGATGGTCTTAAGGTCGGCCTTGGCGGCAGACTTCATACGGTTTAGGAAATCGCTCATGTTACTCCTTACAAGCGTTTCACTAAGCTCCAGGCGCCCGGCTGTTCACGAATAAACCCGCTGCTAGCGGGTTTACCTTTCAATAATGTACGCCGCGGTGCTTGAGCTTTCCTTGTGTGGCAAGCTCATTATAGGACGCATTAGCGCTATAATCGCTCTGATAAATATGTCTCGAAGAATGTTCGAGAAAAGCCCAGCTAACGAGCACGTGGCTTTTGACAAGGAGTATCGATGCAGATTACCTCAGGCCTGCCTGAAGGCTTTAATGCCGGTGCGTACGACATGATCGTTGTCGGCGCCGGTTATGCCGGTGCCGTTTGCGCCCGCCGTCTTGCCGAAACCATCGGCTATCGTGTTGCCGTTTTGGAGCGCCGTAGCCACATTGCGGGCAATGCCTTCGACTGCACTGACGAGGCGGGAATCCTGGTCCACGAGTATGGTCCGCACATCTACCATACCTTTAACGAGCGCGTCCACAATTTCCTGTCGCGCTTTACCAAGTGGACGGACTACCAGCACAAGGTGCTCGCCAACATCAACGGTACCCTTATGCCCGTGCCCTTTAACCATGCGAGCCTCAAGCTCGCCTTTGGCGATGAGCGCGGCGAGGAACTGTACCAAAAGCTCGTGGAGACCTTTGGCAAGGACGTCAAGGTGCCCATTATGGAGCTGCGCAAGAAGAACGACCCGGATCTTGCCGAGGTCGCCGATTACGTCTACGAGAACGTTTTTTTGCATTACACCATGAAGCAGTGGGGCCAGACGCCCGACCAGATCGACCCCTCGATCACCGGCCGCGTTCCCGTCTTTGTGGGCGATGACGATCGCTACTTCCCGCAGGCTCCTTTCCAGGGCATGCCGCAGGATGGCTATACCGCGCTGTTCGAGCATATGCTCGATCACGATCTGATCGACGTATTCTGTGACGTAGACGCCCGTGACCTCTTTGAAATCGACGAGACCACCGTTAAGATCGACGGCAAGGTCTATGGTGGCGAGATCGTCTACACCGGTCCGCTCGACGAGCTGTTCAACCTCGACCTGGGCGCGCTGCCGTACCGCACACTCGATATGAAGTTCGAGACGCTCGATATGGACCAGTTCCAGCCCGTGGGCACCGTCAACTACACCACGAGCGAGGACTATACGCGAATCACCGAGTTCAAGAACATGACCGGTCAGGTTTTGCCCGGCAAGACCACCATCATGAAGGAGTACTCCAAGGCCTATACGCCCGGCTCGGGCGAGACGCCGTACTACGCTATCCTGGAGCCCGAGAATCGCGAGCTCTATGAGCGCTATCTTGAGCGCGTCCAGAACCTGACGAACTTCCACCCGGTGGGTCGTCTGGCCGAGTATCGTTACTACGATATGGACGCCGTGACCAATTCCGCCCTCGATCTTTCGGATGAGATTATCGCCTGCCATGCATAAAGTCATAACATTCGGTATTCCCTCGTATAACGCCGCCAAGGACATGGACCATTGCATCACCTCCATCTTGGAGGGGAGCAATTACGCCACCGATATCGAGATTATCGTGGTGGACGATGGCTCCAAGGACGAGACGGCCGCCAAGGCCGACGAGTGGGAGGCCCGTTATCCTGGAATCATCCGCGCGGTGCACCAGGAGAATGGCGGCCACGGCATTGCCGTTCTTTCGGGCCTGCGCGAGGCGCAGGGCACCTATTACAAGGTTGTCGACTCGGACGACTGGCTCGACGGTGCGGCGCTTTCGACCATGCTGTCGATTCTGCGTGGCTTTGAGGAGCGCGACCAGCGCGTCGACCTGTTTATCTCGAACTACGTGTACGAGAAGGTTTACGAGGGCACGCATACCGCGATTGGCTACAAGTTTGCCCTGCCGCGCAAAAAGATTTTCTCTTGGGACCAGATCGGACACTTCCGTCCCGATCAGAACCTGCTTATGCATAGCCTGTGCTATCGCACCGATGTGCTGCGCGAGTCCAATCTGCCTATGCCGGCACACACGTTCTACGTGGATAATATCTACGCATACGTGCCGCTGCCGCGCTGCAAGACCATGTACTACGCCGACATCGACCTCTATCGCTACTTTATCGGTCGCGAGGGCCAGAGCGTCAATGAGGCCACGATGGTCAAGCGCCTGGGTCAGCAGTTCCGCGTAACGCGCATCATGATGGAATCGTTCCACCTGTACCAGGACGTTGAGTCCTCGCGTCTGCGTTCGTACATGATGGGCTACTTCACCATGATGATGGCGATTTGCTCGGTGCTCACCAAGCTTTCCGAGGAAGATTGTGCCGATGAGCGCCTGAAGACGCTGTGGAAGGACCTGAAGGAGTACGACGAGCGCATGTATCGTCGCGCTCGCTACGGCGTGGTCGGATTCTTTACCAACCTGCGTGGACGGGCCGGAGACAAAACTACACTCGGCCTATACCATCTTGCCTCAAAGATCTTCAAATTCAACTAGCACAGAAACACTCGGGTAACGGGGACCCCTGGTCCTTAACTTGCTACTTCGAACAGTCCTGCGCAAGACGGAGGCGCCACTGGCGCCTCCTTTGCGTGCGGAACTCGTATCAAGTTAAGGACCAGGGGTCCTCTGCTATGTCCCGCTTTATGTCAGCAAGCTGAATTTGAAGATCTTCGACGCGCGGTACACAGGGGCCTGGGCTGAAGGGGATCTTGTTGAGTAGGTTGCCCGGTGGAGCTTGGTTATGTTTGTCGCGAGTTCCGCACGAGCCGAAGAGCACTTAATGTGCTCTTCGTGCGAGCCAGGACTGTAGAGCAGCAAACATAACCAAGCCCCACCGGGCAACCGGTCAGGTTAGGTTACTTCGCGGCACCGGGGATGCCGTGGGAGGTTTTGGCAGATTTGGCTCCGTTTACGATGGCGGTCTGTAGGGCCCTTACGGCGAGCATGCCCAACAGGTCCAAGGGAACGGCGGCGCTTGCCTGGGCTCCCAGTTTGCCGCTGGCGAGGGTGTAGATGGTGTCACCGTCGTTGGTGGTGTGCGTGGGGCGGATGGCGTGCGCATAGGCGTCTGCGGCCATCTGGGAGACCTTGGTGGCCTGAGCCTTGGTGAGCTCAACGTTGGTGACGATGCAGCTGATGGTGGTGTTGGTGCGGTCGAGCGGCATTTGCATGGAGCCGGCGGCGGCAAAGGCTGCGAGCTCCATGTCGACGATCTGGTCGCTATCGGCTGCGGCGCGCATGCCAGCGACCCATTCACCGGTGAAGGGGTCGACGATATTGCCGCAGGCGTTGACCGAGACCACGGCACCCACCTTAACAGGGCCGAGTGCCACGGCGGCGGCTCCAAGGCCGGCCTTCATGCAGGTTGCGGGGCCCATGAGCTTGCCCACGGTGGCGCCGGTGCCGGCGCCTACATTGCCCTGCTCGAGCGTGGTGGGGGTGTTGTCGAGCGCCTCGCGCACGGCGGAGATGCCAGCCTTAATGTCGGGGCGTACGGTGGGGTCGCCAAAGGCGAGGTCGAAGATGCAGCTGGAGCAAACGATGGGCACCTGCGTGGGACCGACGGGAAGGCCGATGCCGCGGCTCTCGAGCTCGCGGGCGACGCCGCTTGCGGCCTCCAGACCAAAGGCCGATCCACCCGAAAGGCAGACGGCGTGGACCTTGTCCACGGTATTCTCGGGACGCAGCAGGTCGGTCTCGCGCGATGCCGGGGCACCGCCGCGAACGTCAACACCGCCGGTGGCGCCCTCGGGTGCCACGATTACGGTGCAGCCGGTGCCGGCCTCCTCGTCCGTATAGTTGCCAAAGCAAAAGCCATCGACATCGCAAACGTCAATGGCCTCAAGCAGTGTATCCATGTTTTACTCCTATCGGTTTTCCGCCGGGCCTTATGCCCGGTCGGGATCCGTACGGTACGCCGAAATTGTAGGCGCTGGGGGATACCCAGCGCCAGATGCAATTACGATAGTTTTTGAATCGCACGCGCGACGCGAGCGATGGGCAGGCCCACCACGTTGTAGAAGTCGCCCGAAATATCATGCACGAGCATGCGCCCGCCGACGCCCTGGATGCCGTAGGCGCCTGCCTTGTCCATGGGTTCGCCCGAGGCGACGTAGCGCTCAATCTGCTCGTCGGTGAGCTCATAGAACGTCACGTCGGTCACATCGACAAACGACAGGCTCTCGGCGGCGTGCGGGGCTGTGACGTCTCCGGCTCTAACGATGCAGACGCCGGTTGCGACCTGGTGCGTGCGCCCCGAGAGCTCGTGGAGCATGGTGCGGGCTTCCTCCTCGTTTGCCGGCTTACCCAAAATCTTGCCATCGAAGGTGACGATGGTGTCGGCTGCGATGGTCAGCTCATTGGGCTCGGCGTGCTCGGCGGCAACGGCGGCAGCCTTAGCGCGAGCTAAGCGCTCGACAAGCGTAAGCGGGGTCTCGTCATCAAAAGGAGTCTCGTCGATGTCAGCGGGAATGACGCGGATGTCGTAGCCCGCTTCGCGCATCAACTCGATGCGGCGCGGTGATTGCGAAGCCAAAATCATAGCTGAATGCCCTCTGCAACCTTCTCGACAGCCTTGTCGCCGGCGAGCGTACGCAGCAGCTCAAGCGCAAAGGGGAGCGACTGGGCCATGCCGCTGGCGGTGATGATGTTGCCGTCGTGCGTGACCTTGTCGCCGGTATAGGCGCCCTCGGGGAAGCTCTTCTCAAAGCCGGGGAAGCACGTGGCGTGGCGTCCCTCGAGCAGGTCAAGCTCGCCCAGGATAAACGGGGCGGCGCAGATGGCGGCAACATGCTTGGTCGCGGCGAACTCGCAGACTACGTTGCAGACGCGCTGGTCGGCGCGCAGGTTGGTAGCGCCGGGCAGACCGCCGGGCAGCACGACGCAGTCATACTCGTCAAAGTTGATCTCGTCAAAGAGCACATCGCAAGTTACGGGAATCTGCAGCGAGCTTACGACCTCGCGCGTGGGCATGATCGAGACGAGCGTGGCGCGCACGCCGCCGCGACGCATGACATCGACCATGGTCAAGCACTCAATAGTTTCAAAGCCATCGGCGGCGAGAACGGCAACGCTGGGCATGAGGGTTCCTTTCATAGGCGGCATACAATTAGCCGTCTTATACCCCGAAGACCTCCGCTTGCCACGCTCGATTTCCCAATGTTTAAAAAAGCCCCGTCCGAATTAGCTACCCTCACCCATCCTCAACAATCTCAATCTGTAACATCTAGACCCACTTTTGACCCCTAACTGTTACAGATCAAGACAAACGGAAACCGCTCCGACAAAATGTCTAAATCTGTAACATCTACGGACCAAAACCGGGTCTTACTGTTACAGATCGAGACAGTCCCCGACAGCACCGCCCCGTTCGGGGAACGACCGCCACAGGTACGGCGGGCAGAGGCTCACTTTTTCCTCGGTTTTTTTCTTGACGGAATCTCACCTGTTGTAGTACTTTGTCCCAGTCTAAAAACGCGTGGACTTTTCTGGGTGCTAGCCACCTTTTTGCCACGCAACCGAGCAGTCGGTTGCGTGGCTTTTTTCGTCTTGGCAGCAGGTACCACATGCACCGCCAGAAGACCGCACGAGCCCACCTTCCGACTGCAGGGAACAGACGCACGAGACGTGCATCTGCAAGACAGCAGACGGAAGGGAGCCTAATGGCAGGAACAAACACAATCAAGCAACAGGCCGCCGGGGCAGGAGCCACGGGCGCGGGACAGGCCAAGGCGGCGCTCCAGGTCTTTGCGGGCGGCGCCTGCTACGGCGCTATGGCCACGACCTACAAGCTCGCCTACGCCGCGAGCTTCACCTCGGCACAGGTGGTGGCGAGCCAGGCGTGGTTCGGCTGCCTCTTCTTCGCCCTCGCCACGCTCGCAGGGCACGCACTCGGGCACCGCTGGCAGCGCGTGGGCTGGAAGCTCGCCCTCAAGCTCATGGGCCTGGGAGCCCTCACCTGCCTCACCTCAATCCTCTACTGCTACGCCATGAGCGTGCTGCCCGCCCCGGTGGCGCTCACGCTCCTCTTCCAGTTCACGTGGCTGGGGCTCCTGTGGCAGACCGTCATGACGCGCCGACCGCCGAGGGTCCTCCAAGTGGTCTCCGCCCTGGTGGTCAACACCGTCCACTCGCTCCTCGGCGCCTTCATGGAGCCGTTCAGGAGCGTGTCGACGAAGCACCTCGACGCCTACCTCGCCTGGTTCAGGTGGTGCCGGACCTTCATGGCGACCGATTCCGGCGCGGCCGGGCGCACGGTCGCGCGGCAGCTCGCGCACGGCGTCTGCAGGAGCCGCGTCCGCGACATGTTCAACGTGGAGCCGCCCTACATGGACTACTGGGCCGCGCCCGCCGCATAGAGGCGGTAGAATGGTCGCACCGCGATACACGAGGAGGGGTGAGGTGTTAGCGTCAATATAATTTTCACCATTTCCACCAACGCATTTTCGCCAATCGCGCCAACGCGGATACGCCGGATTCGCCAACGCGGATGTGCCGCTTTCGGCGCCTAGGCGCCCTCCTCCTTCCCGTCCTCACCGCCG
>DBFRZS010000006.1:0-41856 GCA_048501115.1 Collinsella aerofaciens
GGGAGCTCAAGCCCATAAGGAGGGCCTACGAGGCATGGGTCGAGGCCGGACTTCCGCTCGATTGGGACAGGCAAGCCTTCGAGGCCGAGCGCAAAATGGATTCTAAAAAACACCTTGCCAAATAGGAGCGTCAGGACGCAAGAAACCCCCGCCGCACGAAGTGCGCAGCGGGGGTTTCTTGCATGTCCGAGGACGTTCTGAAAAGTAACTTCAGGGCGGGCCCGGACGATGACAACCGACTACAGGTCGATGTGCGATTCCTTGATCGGGAACGGCTCCGCGAAGTGGCAGGCGCAGCAGTGACCCGGTGCGACTTCCTTAAACTCGGGAAGCTTCTCAGAGCAGATGCCCTGCGCGATGGGGCAGCGCGTGTGGAAACGGCAGCCGGTCGGCGGATCCAGCGGTGACGGCGGATCGCCGGCGAGGATGATGCGCTTACGGGTCTTCTGGATATCCGGATCGGGAACCGGCACGGCAGACAGCAGCGACTGCGTGTACGGATGGTGAGGCTCGCTATAGAGCGTCTTCCAGTCCGAAACCTCAACCATCTTACCCAGATACATAACGGCAACGCGATCGGAGATGTGCTGCACGACGGACAGGTCGTGAGCAATAAACAGATATGCGGTACCGAACTTGTCCTGGAGTTCCTTGAGCAGGTTCAGAACCTGGGCCTGAATGGACACATCCAGAGCGGAAACCGGCTCGTCGCAGATAATCAGCTTAGGCTTCAGCGCAAATGCACGGGCAATGCCGACACGCTGACGCTGACCGCCGGAGAACTCATGAGGATAGCGGTTAATGTGCTCGGGGTTCAGTCCGACAACGTCGAGAAGCTCGCGGACGCGCTCAATGCGCTCCTCCTTGGTGCCCACGCCGTGAATGGTCATGGGCTCGGAGACGATCTCGCCGATGGTCATGCGGGGATTCAGCGAAGCATAGGGATCCTGGAAGATAAACTGCATCTCGCGACGCATGTCCTTGATCTCATGCTTGCTCATCTCGGCAACATCTTTACCCTGGAAGAACACTTTGCCTGCCGTCGGCTTGGTCAGGCGCATGATGGTACGGCCCGTGGTGGACTTACCGCAACCAGACTCGCCGACCAGGCCAAAGGTCTCACCCGGATAAATCTCGAACGAAATGTCATTCACAGCAGAGACGACACGCTTGGAGAAGCGCTTGGCGAACATGCCGGACTCAGCGGGAAACTCCTTAGAGAGGTGCTCGACCTTCAGCAGCGGAGTGCGCTCGTTGGTATCTGCCATTACGCCTCGCCTCCCTTCTTGGAATCCTTGCGCGTACGGGACGTCTCAGGAGCGTTCTTGAGGAACTCGGGGTCACCGGAGTAGTGGCACGCAGAGTAATGACCAGACTCGGTGACAACGCGCTCGGGGCGCTGCTTGCGGCACTTGTCCGTCGCATAGGGACAACGAGGCGAGAAGACGCAGCCCTCAGGCAGGTTCATGAGCGAAGGCGGGTTGCCATGAATCGGCGTAAGCGGCTTCTTCTCATCGATGGCCTGCTCCGGGATGGAGCGGATAAGGCCCCAGGTGTAGGGGTGGCGGCTCTCGTAGAAGATTTCCTCAGCAGTACCGAACTCGACGGGACGGCCGGCGTACATAACCATGATCTTGTCGGCCATATCAGCGACAACGCCCAGGTCATGGGTGATCATGATGATGGCGTTGCCGTTCTTCTCCTGCATTTCCTGCATAAGCTCAATAATCTGAGCCTGGATGGTAACGTCCAAGGCAGTCGTGGGCTCGTCGGCAATCAGAATATCGGGATCGCAGGCAAGAGCCATGGCAATCATGACGCGCTGACGCATACCGCCAGAGAACTGGTGGGGATACTCATTGACGCGCTTCTCGGGCTCGGGAATGCCAACGAGGTCCAAAAGCTCGGTGGCGCGCTTGAGTGCCTCCTGCTTGGAGTAGCCGCGGTGCAGACGAAGGCCCTCGCCCACCTGCTTGCCGATCTTATAGACCGGGTTCAAGGAGGTCATAGGATCCTGGAAGATCATCGCGATATCGTTACCGCGAATGTGCTGCATCTCTTCCTCGGTCATCTCGAGGATAGAACGACCGCGATAGCGAACGTCGCCGCCCTCGATCTTTCCCGGAGGCATCGAGATAAGACCCATGATGGTCATGGCGGTCACGGACTTACCGGAGCCGGACTCACCGACGACACCCAGGGTCTCGCCGCGATCGAGCGTGTAGGAGACACCGTCGACAGCGCGAACGACGCCGTCCTCGGTATGGAAATACATCTTAAGGTCATCGACCTCGAGCAGATGCTGGCCCTCGGGAACCGGCTGGTCCTTCAGGTCCACATAGTTCTTGTTCTTCTTCATCCTTATGCGTCCTTCATCTTGACGTCGAGGGCGTCGCGCAGACCGTCACCCAGCAGGGTGAAGGCGAGCACCGTCGAAAGAATTGCCAGACCGGGCATGATCATCATCCAGGGAGCAGTCAGAAGATACTGCTGACCGTCCTGAATCATGGAGCCCCACGAAGGCGTAGGCGGAATAACGCCCATGCCGAGGAAGGACAGAGCGGACTCGGTCAGAATGGCGCCACCAATGTTCATGGTCGCGTAGACCACGATGGAGGCGACGGAGTTCGGGAAGATGTGACGCACAACGATACGAGCATCAGATGCACCCATCGCGCGCGCAGCGTCAACATAGTCGTTTTCCTTGACCGTCAAGATTGCAGAGCGGAAGACGCGCGCAATCGAAGGCCAGCCGAGAATGCCGATGGCAAAAAAGACGTTCTGAAGACCACGTCCGATAACGGCGATCATGGCGACAACGAAAAGCACGTACGGGAACGCTAGGAAAATATCCGCACAGCGCATGATGATCGTATCCCAGATGCCGCCGTAGAAACCGGCCAGAGCACCCATGACCAGACCAATCACCGTGGAGATCGCAGTGGCCATAATACCGACGGAAAGCGAAACACGTGCACCGTAGATAACGCGAACGAGAATGTCACGACCAAGGGCGTCGGTGCCAAACGGGTGCTCTGCACACGGAGCCATCAGCGACGTCTGGGCCATGGTGGTCGAGTCGGAAGCCGTCGGCGAACCGAGCCAGGGCTTAGCCCACAGATCTGCGGTCAGGGCAACCACAACGACGATGATGATCCAGCAGACACCGATAACGGCGAGCTTGTTCTTACGAAGACGCTTAAAAGCGTCGCCCCACAGCGTGCGGGACTTGGCGGGAGCAGATGCGGCCTTGGTGGCGGTAGCCTGCTCCTGAGACTGAGAATCAGTTTCCTGCATGAGACGTACCTCCCTTAGGCCTTATCCGACGGACCGCCAAGGCGGATGCGCGGGTCGAGGAATGCATAGCTAATGTCGACGAGCAGGTTGATCACCATGACGACGACGACGATGAGCGTAACGCCGCCCATAACGATGGGCCAGTCACGCATGCTAATGGCGCGATAGACCTCATAGCCGATACCGGGCCAGTTAAAGACCGTCTCGGTCAGGATGGCGCCCGAAAGCATGCCGCCAAAGTCGACACCAATATAGGTAACGACGGGGATGAGTGCATTCTTAAGCGCATGCTTGATGATGATCGCGCGATTGGAGAGACCCTTGGCCTTTGCCGTACGGATGTAATCCTGGTTCATGACGTCAAGCAGCTGCGAGCGCATAATGCGGGCGGCGTAAGCGGTCGAAACCGAAGCCAGCGTAATGGTCGGAAGCACATAGTGCATCCAATCCTGATACTGAGAGCTGGAACCGCCGGCACCCGAGATCGGCATGGAGATTGCACCGCCCGTGGCGTCCTTGAGGATGACGCCAAAGAACAGCTGCAGCAACATACCGAGCCAGAAGGCCGGGACCGCAACGAGGATCGACGTGGTAAGCGTTACCAAAATATCCCAGAAGGAATACCGCTTTACCGCCGAAATGATACCCGCACCGATACCCATAATTGCCTCGAGCACGATGGCGCACGCGGCAAGTTTGACCGTATACGGATACTTCTGGGCAAAGATTTCCGTAACCGGCAGCTTGCGCTGATACGAATTGCCCAGATCGCCATGAAGCAGGCCGTTCATGTAATACAAGTAACGGTCCACGAGCGACGTTTGAACGGGATCGCCGTTCTCGTCAAGAATCGCGTTGCCGTCCTCGTCCGACTGGACTAGGTGATAGCGGACGCGAAGCTGAAGCTCCACCTCGGGGGACAGAGCCTTGTCTCCACCGATCAGCTTGATCGGATCTCCCGGCACGATATTCTGGAGGGCGAACAGAATCAGCGTAACGCCCAAAAACACCGGGATGAACTGAAGCACACGTTTAACGATGTACTTACCCATACCACTCCCCTATCTAGGGATTAACCTAAATGGGATGCCGATCGCCAGACCGGCATCCCAAAATTACCATCAGCCAGTTTACCCCAGGTTAGGGAGAACTGTATGTTTCCCATGAGGTCTACGTAAATACTTGACCCTCACGGAAGCTGCAAACTCCTAGGCGAGCTCAGCGGTACCCAGATCGGCGTGCTTCTGCGGATCGACATAGAGGTGCTTGATGCGATCAGAGCCGGCGATGGTGTGCGTGTAGAACATCACCGGGATGACCGGGCAGTCGGCAGCGACCATTGCATCGGCCTCCTGCATCTTAGCGACGCGCTCTTCGTCGTCAACCGTGGTACGGGCCTCGTCGACCTTGGCGTCGAACTCGGGGTTGTTGTAACCAGAGCGGTTGTCGCCACCGAGGGAGTCGGAGTGGAACAGCGGATACAGGAAGTTGTCCATGATCGGGTAGTCAGCAATCCAACCCAGACGACCGAACTGATAGTTAAAGTTCTGATACTGCTCGAGCAGGGCAGACCACTCGGGGGTATCGGAGACAGCGGTAACGCCAACCTTGGCGAGGTCGCCGATGATGGACTCCATGATCTCCTTGTGGCCACCGTCCTGGTTGTAGGACAGAGTCACGTTAATGCCACGATCGCCGTTAGCGCCAGCGGGAGCAACCTTGTCGAGGTACTCGTTAGCCTTGTCGACGTCGTAGGCGCAGAACTCCCATGCGCCCTCCTTGTAGCCATCGATGCCCGGAGGAACAATGCCGTCGGCAGGGGTACGGGTACCCTTGAAGATGGTCTTGCAGATGGCCTCACGGTTGATGGCCAGGGAGATACCCCTGCGCAGGTCGGCGTTGTTGAACGGCTCGGCCGTGTTGTTGCAGGTCAGGTAGTAGGTGGAAGGCTCGGCGCCGAGCAGCATGCGCTCGCCGTCACCCATGGTGTAGCCGTCCTTGGACACGCCGCGATCCTTCTTGGCAGCGTCGATCTGAGCAACGGGAACGTCGCAGACATCGAGGTTACCGGCCTGGAACTCCTTGTAAGCGGTCTCCATGTCCTTGATGACCTGGAAGTGGATGCCATCGATCTTGGCCTTGTCGCCATAGTAATCGTCGAACTTCTTGAGGTTGATCTCCTGACCATCCTCCCACTTGCCGTCCATCATAAACGGGCCGTTACCGACCGGTGCAAGGTAGAAGCTCTTAACATCGGACTCGGCGCACTCGGGAACCGGGGCCAGAGCCGGGTGAGAGGCGACGAAGGGGAAGTCGGCGTAAGCGGAAGACAGCTTGACGACAAGGGTCTCATCGTCGGGGCAAGTAACACCGCTGAGCTCGGTAGCGTTACCGGCAAGCAGGTCGTCATAGCCCTCGACCATAGAAAGGTGATAGGAGACCTCGGAAGGGCCGTACTCGGTAGCGATGGCCGACTTGGTGTTGACCAGACGCTCCCAACCGAGCTTGAAGGACTTGGAGGTAACGTCGTCACCGTTGTGGAACTTGGCCTTCTTGATCTTGAAGGTGAACTCGGTGGCGTCGTCGTTGGCCTTGAAGGACTCGCAAGCCAGCGGAACGATCTCGCCCTTCTCGGCGTCATAAGAGGTCAGAGCGTCAAAGAGCTGGTACTCGACCTGAGTGCCCTGGTCCTCCTGGACATTGTAGGGGTCGATGCAGACCGGGTTGTTGATGTAGAAGTTCAGCGTCGAACCGGACTCAGAACCGGAAGCGTCGCCGCCCTTCTTGCCGCATGCGGCAAGAAAAGCCATGGAGCTCGCAGCGAGGGTGCCGCCAACAAAGGCGCGACGACCCATAACGGGCTGGTGGAACATAGAATCAGCCATGCCATCCTCCTTATGAGATAGGACAAAGAAATGTTCAGTCGGACACATGTCGAGACAATCCGATCCGAACCATCAAAACGCCGCCCGCCGCTATGGCTGGTTATGCACAGCGGACCAACGTTTTGCAATACAGTAGCGCATTTTATGCACGATTTGGGGCTAATTCCGGTTAACGGTCGAGAATTTCTTTAGTTGGGCGCAGTATGTGGTGATATTTTTGACTCTGTTACGAATATGTAAACAAAAAAGGGTCCCGCACTTGCGGAACCCTTTACAAGTACTTATGCGGCTCGTGATTAGTAGCCCACGATGCCCTGCGGGAAGAAGAACATGCACAGCACGACGCACACGGCAAACACGACAGCCATAATTACCGTCAGGCGGTCAAGGTTCTGCTCCATAACGCCTGTGGCAGAGCTGGAGTTATATAGCGAGCTAGCAATCATATCCGAAACGCCGGTGCCCTTACCGGAATGCATCAGGACTAGAATCGTCAGCGCCACGGCAGAGACAGCCCAAACGACAAACAGAAGAATCTGGAACGGACCCATAGATAAGCTCCTTAATAGAACAGTTCAATCTCTAGTACTGTACCACAATCCCCCGCTCTCCCCTACCTGCCACTCGGGGACGGGGTATAAATGGCAGAAATACCAAAAAGGGGGTTGTCCGATTGTGGACAACCCCCTTACTAGAAAACGGTATTTGTTTTCTATTAGGCCTCGGTGGCGAGCACGCGGCCCGTCATCTCGGCGGAAGGCTCAATACCAGCCATGGTGAGCATGGTCGGAGCGATATCGGAAAGACGGCCGTCCTCGATACCGGTGAGCTTGGCCTTCTCATCAACGATGATGAACGGCACGCGGTTGGTGGTGTGAGCCGTAAACGGATGCTTGGAACCGTCGGAAGCAACGTCAAACATGTGATCGGCGTTACCGTGGTCGGCGGTAATCAGCGCAAAGCCGCCCTTGGCGAGAATCGCCGGGACAACCTTGGACAGGGCATCGTCAACAGCCTCGACGGCCTTAACGGCGGCGTCGAAGACACCGGTGTGACCAACCATGTCGCAGTTCGCGAAGTTCACGATGTAGAAATCAGCGCGATCCTCGTTGATGGCGGCGACGAGCTTCTCGGTCACCTCGGGAGCGCTCATCTCGGGCTGCAGATCGTAGGTAGCAACCTTGGGGGAAGCGACGAGCACGCGCTCCTCGCCCTCCTTGGGCTCCTCGATGCCACCGTTGAGGAAGAACGTCACGTGGGCGTACTTCTCGGTCTCGGCAGTGTGCAGCTGCTTCAGGCCATTGGCGGCGATAACGTCGGCCAGGACGTTCTCGGGGAACGTCTTGGGGAAGGCGACCTCGACGTCAAACGTCGGATCGTACTCGGTCATCGTCACAAAGTGCGAGAGCTTGATCTGCTCGCGCTCAAAACCGTCGAACTCCTTGTCCGTGAACACGCGGGTCATCTGACGGGCGCGGTCGGGACGGAAGTTGAAGAAGATGGCCGCGTCGCCCTCGTGAATGCCCTCGTTGTGGGCAGCGAAGGGCTCGACGAACTCGTCGCCGCGCGGATCCTTCTCGTAGTAGGCCTTGATACCGGCAACGGGGTCGGTTTCGGCATCGGACGCGTTGACCATGACGTCGTAGGCGCGCTGGATGCGCTCCCAACGATTATCGCGGTCCATGGCCCAATAACGGCCCGAGACGGTGGCAACGCGAGCGTCGCAACCGGTCTCCTCGGAGATCTTAGCCAGGAAGGCGCAGAACTCGCTCATGTAGCCAGCACCGGACTGCGGGTCGACGTCGCGGCCATCCATGAAGGCGTGGACACGAACGGTCTTGACGCCATGCTCGGCAGCCATCTTGACCAGAGCCTCAACGTGGTTCATATGAGAATGAACACCGCCAGGGCTCATAAGGCCCATGAGGTGGAGAGTCTTGCCGTCAGCCTTGACATCGTCCATAGCCTTGACAAAAACCTCGTTCTTGGCGATGGAGCCGTCCTTGATGGCATTGTTGATGCGCGAAAGCTCCTGGAACACGATGCGGCCGGCACCGATGTTGAGGTGACCCACCTCGGAGTTGCCCATCTGGCCGTCGGGAAGGCCCACGTCCTCGCCCGAAGCGCCGAGCGTGGTGTGGGGGTACTTCTCGTACAGGCTATCAAGGAAGGGCGTCTTGGCAGCGGCGACGGCGTTCTCGCCATCGGCCGGAGCAAGGCCGCAACCATCCATGATGATCAGGAGTGCAGGAAGATGACGTTGTGCCATATGTCCTACTCGCCTGCCTTGACGACCATAGAGGCGAAGTCGGCAGCCTTGAGCGAAGCGCCGCCCACGAGGGCGCCGTCAACGTCGGGCTTGGCGACGAGCTCGGCGATGTTGCCGGGCTTGGCGGAACCGCCATACAGCACGCGGATGCCGTTGGCGAGCTCCTCGCCGAACATCTCCTTGAGGGTCTCACGGATAGCGCCGCAGACCTCCTGAGCGTCCTCGGCGGTAGCGGTCTTGCCTGTGCCGATGGCCCAGATGGGCTCGTAGGCGACGACGACCTGCTTGGGGCAGGTGATCTCAAGGCCAGCAAGGCCAGCCTTGACCTGGTTCACGACGTGCTCGACATAGGTGCCAGCCTCGCGGACCTCGAGGGACTCGCCGCAGCAGAAGACGGGAACAAGACCGGCGGAAACGAGAGCCTTAGCCTTCTTGTTCTGATCCTCGTCGGTCTCGTGGAAGTAGTCGCGACGCTCGGAGTGACCGATGATGCAGTAGGTGCAGCCAGCGGACTTGAGCATGTCGCAAGAAGACTCACCGGTGAAGGCACCCTTGGCCTCCCAGTACACGTTCTGTGCACCGAGGGCGATGGGGGCAGCCTGAATGCGGTCATGAACCGTGGTGATGTCGATGGTCGGAGGGCAGACGAGCACCTCGACGCCAGCCGGAACCTCGGGCAGAGCCTGAGCCAGCTCGTCGGCGAGCTTGGCGGCCTCGGCGACGTCGTTGTTCATCTTCCAGTTACCAGCGATAAGAAGGGTGCGATTAGGCATCGAGAAGCGCCTCCACTCCGGGCAGGGCCTTACCCTCGACGAGCTCCATGGAAGCGCCACCACCGGTGGAGATCCAGCTCATCTTGTCGGCCAGGTTGAACTTGTTGACAGCTGCGACAGAGTCACCACCGCCGATGATCGAGGTGCAGTCAGCCTCGGCGAGAGCCTCGGCGATAGCCTGGGTGCCGTGAGCAAAGTTGTCAAACTCGAAGACGCCCATGGGGCCGTTCCAGAACACGGTCTTGGCGCCCTTGACAGCCTCGGCATAGAGCTCCTCGGTCTTGGGACCGATGTCCATACCCTCACGATCGTCGGGGATAGCGTCGGAAGCAACAACCTCGGGGACAGCGTCCTCGCCAAAGTGATCGGCAACACGGTTGTCGATGGGGAGTAGGATCTTGACACCCTTCTCCTCGGCCTTCTTGAGCATCTCGCCGGCGCGCTCGACCCAGTCCTCTTCCTTGAGGGACTGACCAACGGACAGGCCCTGAGCCAGGAAGAAGGTGTAGGCCATGCCGCCACCGATGATCAGGGTGTCAGCGGAGTCGATGAGGTGATCGAGAACGCCGATCTTGGAGGAAACCTTGGAACCGCCGACGATGGCGACGAAGGGGCGCTCGGGCTCGGCGAAGATGCCGGTCAGCGTGTCGACCTCCTTCTCGAGCAAGAAGCCGGCGACGGCAGGCAGGTAAGCGGCGGGGCCCACGACGGAACCCTGGGCGCGGTGAGCGGTGCCGAAGGCATCGAGAACGAAGACGTCACCATAGGAAGCGAGCTTCTTGGCGATCTCGGGATCGTTCTTCTTCTCACGCTTGTCAAAACGGACGTTCTCGAGAACGAGGACCTTACCCGGCTCGACGGCGGCGACAGCCTCAGCAGCCTTCTCGCCGTAGGTGTCAGCGACAAAGGCAACGTCGAGACCAGAGAGCTCAGCGAGCTTCTTGGCGACGGGCTCGAGGGACAGCTCGGGCTGGAAGCCGGTGCCCTCGGGACGGCCGAGGTGGCTCATGAGGATGACGCGAGCGTTGTGCTCAACGAGGTAGTTGATGGTGGGCAGGGCAGCCTTGATACGGGTGGTGTCGCCAACGACGCCATCCTTGATAGGCACGTTAAAGTCAACGCGGACGAGAACGCGCTTTCCGTCGACATCGATGTCGCGGACGGTCTTCTTGGTAAAGGCCATGTTTGCTTCTACCTTTCGTACGTGTCTGCCTCCCATTACGGCAGACGATTTCTTATAAAAAGGGCGCGACCCTAGGGTGTAAGCCCTATAAGGCCGCGCCCTTCTTTAGACGCTCAACGAGCTATTCGCTAAAAGCTAAATTAAGCAACGAACTTCTCGAAGTACTTGATGGTGCGGACCATCTGAGAGGTGTAGGAGTTCTCGTTGTCGTACCAAGAGGTGACCTGAACGAGGGTCTGGCCGTTGCCGAGGTCAGAGCACATGGTCTGAGTGGCGTCGAAGATGGAGCCGTGGGTCTCGCCGACGATGTCGCGGGAGACGATCTGGTCCTCGTTGTAGGCGAAGGTCTCGGGGATGGTCTCAGCGTAGGCCTTCATGGCAGCGTTGACCTCGTCGACGGTGACCTTCTTGTCAACGACGGCGTAGAGGTTGGTCAGCGAGCCGGTCGGCGTCGGGACGCGCTGGGCGGCACCGATGAGCTTGCCGTTGAGCTCGGGGAGAACCAGGCCGATGGCCTTGGCAGCGCCCGTGGTGTTCGGGACGATGTTCTCGGAGCAGGCGCGGGAGCGACGGAAGTTGCCCTTGCGCTGCGGGCCGTCGAGCGGCATCTGGTCGCCGGTGAAGGCGTGGATGGTGGTCATGATGCCGGACACGATGGGAGCGAAGTCGTTCAGACCCTTGGCCATCGGGGCGAGGCAGTTGGTGGTGCAGGAAGCAGCGGAGATGATGTTGTCCTCAGCGGTCAGCGTCTCATGGTTGACGTTGTACACGATGGTGGGCAGATCGCTGCCGGCCGGAGCGGAGATGACGACCTTCTTGGCGCCAGCGTTGATGTGGGCCTGAGCCTTAGCCTTGCTGGTGTAGAAGCCGGTGCACTCGAGAACGACGTCGACGTCAAGGTCGCCCCAAGGCAGGTTGTTAGCGTCGGCCTCCTTGTAGATCTTGATCTCCTTGCCGTCAACGGTGATGGAATCCTCGCCAGCAACGACCTCGTGATCGCGAGCGTAGTTGCCCTGCGTGGAGTCGTACTTCAGCAGGTAAGCGAGCATATCGGGAGAGGTGAGGTCGTTGATAGCGACGATCTCGGAGCCCTCATGACCGAACATCTGACGGAAAGCCAGACGACCGATGCGACCGAAGCCGTTAATAGCAACCTTTACTGCCATTGTGTCTCCTTTCGTAAGGCCCCCGCGAGCTACAGCGCCCGCCGTTGAGGCCCACAAACTAACCACTCGCCTAATATACCTTTTTTTTGACTTGAATTTCACGAGAATGCTCGAAATTGAAAATCAAATTTACGTTAAAACGTTTTAAATACTAAAATAGCAGCTAAATCCATATATAAGTCGTTACTTCAAACTACCTGTTTGCTTCAATGAGCTTTTCAAGCCGTAAAACACGATGGTAGAGGGCTGACTTCGACAAGGGAGGGTCAGCCATCTCCCCCAAATCACGCAGCGACAGATCGGGATAGCGCTCGCGCAGGTCGCAAAAGACCGCCAAGGCATCCGGAAGCGCATCACGAAGGCCACGCTGCTCGAGCTCATCGATAAGCGCAAGCTGATGTTGGGCGGCACCGGCGCTTCTGGTCTGGTTGGCGAGCTCGGCGTTCACGCGACGGTTCACATCGTTCTTAACCAACTTGACCGCGCGCGCCTCCTCAATCTCGGCAACGCTGCGCTTGGCGCCAATCAGCTTTAATAGATGCTCGATTTCCTCGGCGCTCTTAATGTACACGGCATATGACCCCCGCCGTGCATTAACACGAGCATGGACCCCAATCTGCTCCAACAGATCGCAAAGCCCCTTGGCATATTGCTCGCCCTGCACAGCAATCTCCAAATGAAAATCGCCGCGTGGATCGGCCACGAAGCCGCCCGCGATGAGCGCGCCGCGGATATAGGCAAGTCTACAGCAAGGACGGGCAACGATATGTCGGGGTACGCCGGCGACAAGTCCTCCCCTACGTTCGAGGATACCCAGCAGAACCAAGGCCTTATCCAGGTCTGGCTGATCAGGCAAGGTGATGAGGTAGTTTCGAACCTTATGCAATACAGATTTACGGACGGTGAACTCCGTTTTGAGCTTAAGGATACGATGCGTCAGCGTGATCATCGTGCGCGCGACGGCTCCCGTCTCAGTCGCAACCGTCAAACGATACCGCCCAGAGCCGGTAAGCGAGAGCGTACCGCTCACGCGCGTGAGGGCGGCAAGCGTCGACAAGTCGCAGTATTCACATTCGGGTTCGCAGCGCGCAAGCTCGTCGCGCACCTCAGCGGTAAACGACATGCAGGCCTATGCCTTCGTGTTGGCGCGCGACAGGTCGCGGTGGGAGATGCTCACATGATACTGAGCGCCTTCCAGGTAACGGGCCGTGGCCTCGGCAATGGCAACGCTGCGGTGCTGGCCGCCCGTGCAGCCGATGGCGATAGAAAGCTGCGGCTTACCCTCCGCGATATAACCGGGCATGACCGTATCGAGCAGCTGTGTCCAAGCCTTCCAAAACTCCTGCGTCTTGGGATGGTCCAGAACAAAATCGGAGACCTTTTTATCGAGACCGGTCATCGTGCGCATCTCGGGATCGTAGAACGGATTGGGCAGGAAGCGGACGTCGATCATAATATCCGCTTCGACGGGCATGCCGTGCTTAAAGCCAAACGAGAACACGTGGACATCCATAAGCTGCTGGTCGGACAGCTCGGAAAATGCCATACGCAGCTTGTTGCGCAGCGCAGAGGTGCGCAGACGGCTCGTGTCGATAATCATATCGGCTCGGTCGCGCACGCCCTGCAGCTGAAGGCGCTCGCGCTGAATGGCATCGGCCGTAGTCTCCCCCGGCTTGGCAATGGGATGACGGCGGCGATTTTCGCTGTAGCGACGAATCAGCACCTCGTCAGAAGCCTCCAGGAACACGATGTCGCAGCTCATCTCGCGCTCTTCGAGAGCGGCGACCGCATCGAGCAACTCGTCAAACAGTCCCTGGCTACGCAAATCGCAGGTGACGGCGAGATGCCTGCCCACGCCCGTATTGATGCCGACGAGCTCGGCAAGCTGGGCGATGAGACGCGGAGGCAGGTTATCGATGCAAAAATAGCCCATGTCCTCGAACACGTGCATGGCCTGTGTGCGGCCTGATCCGGACATTCCGGTGATGATGACGATATCGGGGATGCGCTCCGAGCGCTCCGCCGCATCCATGGCATCTCCCTTTTGCATGTGTTGCCTCCCGAAAACAAGCGCGGGACCCAGCAACCCGGATCCCGCGCGGTCAATTGCCTATATTGAGTATACCGCCCCGAGC
Organism: Collinsella aerofaciens; assembly: GCA_048501115.1. GTDB lineage: Bacteria > Actinomycetota > Coriobacteriia > Coriobacteriales > Coriobacteriaceae > Collinsella > Collinsella aerofaciens_CD. Next base: position 13,709 of record DBFRZS010000006.1, read on the forward strand.
GGATACGAGGCCTGTCTTACGCCTCAAGCGCAGCCTTGAACCAACTCGTAATACTCGTGGGGTGCGTGATGGCGGTGCCGACGACAACGGCCCAGGCGCCAGCATCGATCGCGGCGCGAGCCTCCTCGGGCGTGTGCACGCGGCCCTCGCAGATGATGGGAAGACCGGGGAATTCCTCGGTCGCCTGACGCAGGAGCGGCAGATCGGGGCCATCGGCCATGGTGCAGTCGATGGCAGCGACACCGTGAGAAAGCGTGGTAGATACAAGGTCGAAGCCCATATCAACCGCACGGCGAATGTCCTCGATGGTGGCACAGTCGGCCATCAGGAGCACACCCTCCTCGTGCAGCGGACGGAAAGTATCTTCGACGGTCTTGCCATCGGGACGCGGACGATCGGTGGCGTCGATCGCCACGATATCGGCACCCGCAGCAACGCAGGCGCGAGCGTGGCGCAGCGTCGGCGTGATGTAAACGCCCTCGTGCCCATCCTTCCACAGGCCGATAACAGGAACCTCACAGCGACCCTTAATGGCGGCAATGTCGGCAAGGCCCTGGCAGCGAATGGCGGCGGCGCCGCCGAGCTCGCAAGCGCGAGACATTTGAGCCATGGTCTCAGGCGTACGAAGCGGCTCGCCCATATACGCCTGAACGCTCACGACGAGCTTGCCCTTCAGGGACTGGATCAAAGGATCAACGGTCATGTTCGACTCAACCTTTCTCAAAACAGCCTTCTGAGACACCGCACCTTGACGTTCAAACCGTCGCTCGCGTACCGAAGTACGCTTCGCTCCTCTTTCACGTCAATCTGCGGCACCTCAGAAGGCGCACTTGGTAGTTATGTTTACTTCAACGATGCAAGAAGGTGTTCGGCGGCACCGATGAGCGGAGCATCGCCCTCCAGAGAACCGATGAGGATCGGCGTGTCCTGAAGCGGATCGAGCGCCTGGCTGGCATAGCCCTCGTGTACCGAATCCTTCCACGTCTGCGAACGCCAATCGGGACCTTGGTGAATCACGCCACCCGAAAGCACGATGACCTCGGGGTCCAGGATGTTAGCGAGCGAGCCCAAGCTGGAACCCAGCGCAAAGCCGGCGTCATGGATGACCTCGGTCGCCTTTGCGTCGCCCGCACGGCACAGGTCGTTCACATCGCGACCGACCGAAGGACGGCTGGGGTCGACGCGACCAAAGCGCTCATCGTACATACGACCAATGGAAGTGCCCGAAGCAACCGACTCCAGATGGCCGGAACGCCCGCAGGCGCAGGGAATACCGGCGGCAGCCGAGCACTCGATGTGGCCCATATGGCCAGCAGCACCATGGAAACCCTGCATCACGCGGCCGTTCTCGACATATGCGCCACCGATGCCCGTACCGATGCCAAGACACAAGACGGAGAACTTGCCCTTGCCGACGCCCCAGTGGGCCTCGCCCAGAGCATGAGCCTGCACGTCGCCTACAACGGCAACGGGAAGACCGAGGTCCTCGCGCAGGCGCGGCCCCAACTGAACACCGGACCAGCCGGGCATGATCTCGTTGGCATACGCGATGGCGCCCGTCTTGGGATCGACGACGCCGGCGGCACCGATACCGACGCCAAGGATCTCGACATCGGGATTCGCCTCGAGAGCAGCCTTGATGGACGCCTCGATACGTTGGAAGACGGCCTCGCCGCCCTCTTGGGCCTCGGTGGGAACCTCGGCCTCAAAAACAGGATGGGGCACACTACCGTCAGCCGGGTACTCCATGATGGCAGTCGCGATCTTAGTTCCGCCGATATCGACAGAACAGACGTACTTGTTCTCCATGTCGCTCTCCTTAGGAGATAAAAAACAACTACAGGAAACGCGCCGTCAGGCTAGCCGTCACAGCGCGGAAAAGGTTTTCCAGGTGCCCGAGATCGCCAAGAAACCGTGCGACCATTGATCTAATGGGTCATGGCCGCAAGGTTGAACGGCGAGGTCGGGTGCCCGGGGAAGCTTTACAGGAGACCGTTGTCCTGGAGGACCTTCTTAATCGCCTCGACGTTCTCGCCGGTCATGGCCTTCACCGGGCGCGGCATGGTCGGGCTGTCGAAGATACCCATGAGGTTCATAGCGGTCTTGAAGGCGCCGACGCCACCGGCATAACCCTGGACGCCCGAGGTGACATCCCAGATGTGCGAAATCTCATTGAGGCGATCCTGCTCGGCCTTGACGGTAGCCCAGTCACCAGCCTGAGCGGCCTTCCACTGACGCACGTAGCCCTCGGGCTCAACGTTGGCGAGACCCGGGACGGAACCGTCGGCGCCACCAAGGTAGGCGCCGTCGACAACAACCTCGTGACCGGTGAGAATGCTCATCGGATGGCCGTTTTTCTCGTTCTCCTGAACGAGGTAGCGGAACGAGATGTCATCACCCGAGGAATCCTTGACGCCAGCAAGGACACCCTCGGCGCCGAGCTTGGCAAGGAGCTTCCAGGGGAGCTTGGTGTGGACGCACACAGGGATGTCGTAGGCGAAGATGGGCAGGTCGAGTTCCTCATGCAGGATGCGGAAGTGCTCCTCGACCTCGGTCATGCCCTGCAGGGCATAGAACGGGCAGGTGGCGACAAGCGCATCGGCGCCCAGCTCCTGAGCGACCTTACCGTGCTCGATCATGCGCTCGGTCTCGGTGTCAATGATGCCGACCAGAACGGGAACGCGGTGGTCGACGATACGGACGGCCTCGGCGATGATCTGACGGCGACGCTCGTCGGTGGAGAAGACGACCTCGCCCGAGGAGCCCAGGAAGAACAAGCCATCGACGCCGGCATCGATCATGCGGTTGATGCTGCGCTCAAAGGAGGCAACATCGAGCTGGTGGTCTTCGGTATCGGGAACAACGACGGGAGGGATAACGCCGGTGAATTTCTGAGTTGCCACAAGAATCTCCTTAGTTGTCTGGCGGGCAGCCCTATGCCGCCCACTCTTGTTGGCAGTGTCCAGGCCGTCTAGGCCAAAGAACACGGGTAGAACGTTTGGTTAAAAAAGTCGACGACTTCGTTTTCGAACGCATTGATGCGCTCGTGAGCGTATTTGACATAGATGATATGCCTCCGGTCACACTCAAGACCGTTGAATACGGCAAACTGATCCTTGGGATCGCTCACGGTATCCATAAGCGATGTGCCCATGAGCACCGATCCACGCACCCGAGACGACAGCGCCTCGAGGCCGCCAGGAAGCGGATTGGCAACCGCCGTGCAGGCGAGGCCCCGCTCGTCCAGAGCAGAAACCGCCAGCGCGACTCCGCCGCCAAGACCCTCGCCCCATGCAAAGATGTGGTCGGGGTCCATGCCATCAAGATTGCGCGCCACCTTCGCCAGCGCGCAACCCCAACGGACGCGCTCGACAAAAGCGGGCGAAGAAATCCCCCGCTGCAGGTCGTCCGCACCAGCAACATCGTCATCCAGCGCGAGGACGGTATAACCCATGGCGGCAAATCTCGTCATGTGATGCCAGCCGCGCACAGGCCGATCGATGTCGTGGAACATCAGGCACAGCGGCACGCGCTCAGATACTCGGGCACGACCGACAGGCTCAATCAAACGAGCGTGAATCGCATCGTCACCGAGCTCAAAGGAGACCTCCGAGTAACGGGCGCAGGGGTTAACAAAGTCAATCGCCGTAATGGCCAGGCCTTGAATCTCAAGATTCGAAGCGCATGTCTCTAAATCGGAAACATCTGCTTGGACATCACCGCGCCAGCCTCGATATTCTGCGAGCCTTGACGAAACCGTTCCAGGAATTCCCACGAGCCCGGGGACAATCAGCTCATTGACATTGCTCTCGCACTTAGACATGAGCCTCCCCTCCCTTGCAGAAAAACGGAATGATCAGATCGTCAAAATCCTGAATCTCCTCGTGGCCAAAGCCTTCAAAGAACTCATGACGCTTTTCACAGGTCAGGTTGTTATAGACCGCAAACTGCGTCGCTGGCGGACAGACGACATCGGCTGTGCCAGTGCCAAACAGCACGGGGCATTTGACCATAGGGGCAAAGTTCTTGGAATCGAAGTACGCCAGCTTGGCATAGGCTTCGTCAATACGAGTCGAGTCCTCGTCAAACCAGCGAGACCAATAGCGCAGGCCCTCGTAGGCAATGTCGTCGGCATCCAAATCCCAGACCAGGCGAAAATCTGACAGGAAGGGATAGAGGATGGCGGCGCGATTGATAAGCTCGCTGTTAAGCGCACAGGTCGCAATGCCCAAACCACCACCCTGCGACGCGCCGTTCACAAACACACGGGAAAGATCGATGCCCTCGAGCTCGCGAACAATACGGCACAGGATGCGAATATCTTGGTGCAAGCGGACATAGTAGAGGTTGGCCGGGTCGCCGTCGATGCCGGCGACGATATGCCCGGCAACCGTTGTGCCCTCAAATCCACCAATGTCCTCGGAGGGACCTCCTTGGCCGGGGCAGTCGAGGGCGATGAGTGCCATGCCCATGCCCGCAAACGACGCCTGCTCAAACCAGCTGCGGCTTGCACCCGGATACCCATGGAACTGAAGCACCAATGGCACGGGCTCGTCCGAGACGGGTTTAAGGTACTTGGCATGCAGGCGAGCGCCACACATGCCGGTATACCAGAGGTCGAAAAGTTGGCAGGTCGCGGCATCGGTGACCGATGCCGTGTCGATCGCATAGTCAAGCCCGACGGCGTCGGCCTCGGCCATGCGATCCTTCCAAAAGAGATCGAAATCTGATGGACGGGGCATGGCGCCTCGATATTCACCAAATTGATGTTGTAGCTCCTGAGCACTTGGCATGGCTCGTGAACCCAACCTTTCGAAATCGCAACGGAGGTGCGCCCGGCAAGGGAACCGGGCGCACGGGAGGGAAAGCGAGGCTATTCGCCGAGCTTGGGGTGCAGCAGCGACGGCGCAGCGCCGAGCAGCATCTTGGTGTAGGGGTCCTGGGGATGCTGGAAGACCTGCTTGGCCTCGCCCTGCTCGACGATCTTGCCGCCATTCATAACGATGATGTCGTCAGAGATATAGCGGACCGTCTGGATGTCATGGCTGATGAACACCATGGCCAGGCCGAGCTCCTTCTTAAGGTCGGTCAGCAGGTTCAGAATCTGCGCGCGGACCGAAACGTCCAGAGCCGAGGTGGGCTCGTCGGCGATGATGGCATCGGGGTTCAGCGACAGGGCACGGGCAATTGCGACGCGCTGGCGCTGGCCGCCCGAAAGCTGACCGGGAAGAACCTCGGCGGCGGAGCTGGGCAGACCGGTGAGCTCCAGGAGCTCTTTGACGCGCTTCTCCTGCTCGGCCTCGGTACCCAGGTTGTGGACGCGCATGGGGTCGAGCAGTTGCTCGCGAACGACCATGCGGGGGTTGAGCGCCGTGGCCGGGTTTTGAAACACGACCGAGATGACGCGACCCATGTGGCGACGGTCCTCGGCGGTACGTTTGGTAACGTCCTTGCCCTTAAAGTAGACCTTGCCGCTCGTGGGGGCCTGCAGGCCGCACATGACGTTGGCGGTGGTGGACTTACCGCAACCGGACTCGCCGACGATGCCGATCGTCTGACCGGGCATGAGCTTAATCGTTACACCCTGGACGGCGTGAATCAGGTTGGGGTGCAGAATCGAGCCGGTACGGGTCCTAAAGGTGACGTGGACGTCATCAAGGAAGATGATCGGCTCGACGCCGTTGACTGCGGTCTCGCTCATCTACATCACCTCCGCGTGAGGGGTCAAACCATTTGCCATGAGCACCTCGTCGGGGAGCTCGGAATAGAAGTGCTCGGTGCCGGGCACGCGCTTGAAGACCGGACGGGTGTCCAGGCCAATACGCGGATGGCTCGAGCGGGGCGCGAAGCGATCGCCCTTGGGGAAATCGCGCGGACTCGGAACGGCGCCGGGCACCTGGTGCAGGCGGCCCGAACCGCTCTCGATGGACAGAACGGAGCCCAGAAGACCGCGGGTGTACTCGTGGATCGGGTTAGTGAGCAGCTCCTTGGTGGGTGCCTGCTCGATAACCTGGCCAGCGTACATAACCGTGATGTTGTGGGCGACCTCGGCGACCAGCGCCAGGTCGTGCGAAACGAAGATCATGGCAAAGCCGAGCTTGGCCTGAAGATCGTTGAGCAGCTTGATGACCTGCTTCTGGACGGTAACGTCCAGAGCGGTCGTGGGTTCGTCGCAGATGACCAGCTTGGGGTCGCGGGTAAGGGCCATAGCGATCAGGACACGCTGACGCTGGCCGCCGGAAAGCTCGTGCGGATAGCTCTCGAGCGTGCGCTTGGGATCGAGGCCGACGAGCTCCAGGAGCTCCTCGGCGCTGCGGGTTCCGCCGCGCTTGGTGAGCTGCTTCATCTGGGCAGAGATGAGCATGGAGGGGTTGAGCGAGGACAGGGCGTCCTGATAGACCATAGCGATATCGGTACCGCGCAGGCCGAACCACTCCTTCTTGCTCATCTTGAGCAGGTCACGGCCCTCCCAGAGGACCTCGCCGGAAAGGTGCTCGTCATCGTCGGTCAGGCCCATGATGGCCAGCGTGGTGATGGACTTACCGCAACCGGACTCGCCCACCAGGCCCATGGTCTGACCAGGACGGACGTCAAAGTTGACATGGTCGACGACGTTGATATCACCGTGATGCTCAAACTGGATGCAGAAGTCACGGACCGAGAGAATCGGTTCAACAGACTCGTCGGGCACATGGCGATCGTCACGCTTGAGCTCGACATCGCGCAGGGCGCCAAGGCGAGCGGAGAGGGACTGGGCCTGCTCCTTGTAGGCTCGAACGGGGTCGGAGACCAGCAGGTCGGCCTCGCGACGCTTGGAGGAATCGGTGGGATCCAGGGCGGCGGAGGGAGCAGCGGCCATGGCGTCGGTAATGCCCTCGGAGAGGATGTTGAGCGCCAGGCAGGTGATCATGATGGCCAGGCCCGGGAACAGTGCCTGCCACCAACGGCCGGCGAGCACGCCGCCGCGGGCGTCGGCGAGGATGTTGCCCCAGGTAGCGGTGGGCTCCTGGATACCAGCGCCGATGAAGGTCAGCGAGGCCTCGAAGATGATGGCGTCGGCGACCAGGGTAACGGTGAAGACCATGATCGGGGCGATGCAGTTACGCAGAACATGCTTGATCAAAATCCACGGAGCCTTGGCGCCGGAAACGATGACCGCGCGGACATAGTCCTCGCCGTACTCGGACACGATGTTGGCGCGCACGATACGGGCAATCTGCGGAGTGTACATAAAGCCGATGGCGAAGATAATCGACGGCACGGAGTTGCCCAGGATGGAGACAAAGACGGCCGCGAGGGCGATGCCCGGGATGGACATGATGATGTCCAGGATACGCATGATCGTCTCGGAGACGGCCTTGCGCGAAACCGCTGCAAGGGCGCCCACGACCGAGCCGCAGACCAGAGCCATGGCGGTGGCGCCAAAGCCGATAATCAGCGAGTAACGACCACCGTAGAGCATACGCGACAGAATGTCGCGACCCTTATCGTCGGTACCGAAGATAAATCCGTTGCCGGGAGCCTGGCGAGCCGTAAAGATCTCGACCGGGCTATAGGGGGCAAGAAGGGGCGCCAGAATCGCAGTCAGGGCGACCAGCACCAGCACGACGGCGGCAATCTTAGAAGACAACGTCATCTTCTTCCAGCCACCGAGCTTGAGCCCCTTGGAGGCAGCCTTCTCGAGCTGCTCGGTTTGCTTCTCTCGAATCTTTACCATAATCTACACCGTCCTGATGCGCGGGTTGATGAGCAGGTAGAGCATGTCAACCACGATGTTGATGATGATGAAGGCGAGAGCAACGACGATAACGACGCCCTGAACCAGGTTCGCCTCGTTGCCCTGAACGCCCTGCAGAATCGCAGTGCCCATGCCGGGGAGGTTGAAGATAACCTCGATGACGACGGCGCCGCCCATGAGGTAACCGATCTTAAGACCGAGGGTGGTGACCGGGGTGATCAGCGCATTGCGAAGAACGTTGATGCCGACGACGACCTTCTCGGGAACGCCGGCGCCGCGAGCCATACGGACATAATCCTTGTCGAGCTCCTCGACCATGGCGGTACGCACGATACGAGTCATCTGGCCCGTCAGCGGAAATGCCAAGGCGATAGCGGGCATGATCATACGTCCCAGATAGCCAACCGGATTCGTGGTGAAGTGAGGCAGAGCACCCGATGCCGGGAGCACCTTAAGGTAGGAAGAGAACAGTAGGATCAACAGAACGGCAAGCCAGAACGACGGGGTTGCCAAGCCGGCGATGGAAAAGACGCGGATCACTTGGTCCGGCCATTTGTCGCGATACAGTGCCGCGATGACGCCGAGCAAAAACGAAACGACCGCACCGATGGCAAGACCGATAAAGGTCAGCTGCATCGTGACGGGCAGGGCCGTGGAGATGCGCTTGGCAACGGAGTTGCGAGCAGCACCATAGGTGCCCATGTCGCCATGGATCAAATCGCCCATATAGCGCACGTAGCGCACGGGCCAGGGGTCGTCCAGACCATACTTCTCATGGTACTCGGCAACCGCCTCGGGCGAGGCACCGTCACCCAACGCCGTGTAGGCGGGGTCGGTCTTGGAGAACGACATAAGGAAGAACACCAGGACGGTGACGCCCAATGCCATGATCGGCAGCGCCACAAGACGCCTTCCAATCAAACGTAGCAAGTTGTTCACGTTCTCTCCCCTTTCTTTTGTCGGTAGGACCAACTGGTATATGAGTACGGGTACTCATTACAAGACCCGAGCGACATCGTTGCCGCCCGGGTCTTTGTTTCAACTATGAGGATACGGCCCCAATGACCGACATCCTGCATACAGACTCAAGCGAGTCTTACGCCTTGACGGTCGCAACGCCCCTGAAGGACATGCTCGTCGTGCCGATGCCCTTGAAGCCATCGAGGGCCTCGCCGTTGGGCGCAGTGGACGGATCGTCCCAGGAAGCGGAGACGGTCTTGACGTGGACAACGGGGTACAGAACGGCGTTGTCGGCAATGATGTCGAAGCACTCGTTCCACTTCTTCTGCTGCTCGTCGCCCTCGGCGGCAAGAGCCTCGTCCATGAGACTGTGGAGCTTCTGCCACTCAGCGGACTCCTTCCACGGGCAACGGGTCTGCATCCAGACGTTGTCGCCGTACCACCAGTTGAGCAGCAGGTCGGGGTCGGCGCCGAAGCAGGAAGGATCGCCAGGGGCAAGGAGGATATCGTAGGCCTCGCCGCCGTCGATGGCAGCGTAGGTGGCCGGCGAGGTATCGGTCTGGATGGTCACATCGAAGCCGAGAGCGTCGAGGTCGTTCTTGACCTGGGCGGCCATGCCCTTAATCTGCTCGTTGTCGGTGGTGCGCAGGGTGATGGCACCCGGGGTGATGCCAGACTCCTCGATGAGCTTCTTAGCCTTCTTGGCGTCGGTCTTGTACACCGTGGAAGCCTCATGATAGTTGGTGAAGCTCTTGGGCAGGTAGCAGCTGGCAGCGGTGGCAAGGCCGGCGAAGGTGTTGCTGACCATCTTCTCGGTGTCGAGCGCATACATGACAGCCTGACGGACCTTGACGTTGTTCCAAGGCTCCTTGGCGACGTTGAACATGATGAAGCGGGTGCCGAAACCCTGAACGTTATCGATCTTGCAGCCGGCGCTCTCAAGCTGGTCGACGGCGTCAGCGGTAACGAGCTCCATAACGAGCGTGGAGCCCTCCTGCTGAGCGGTAACGCGAGCGGTGGGGTCGGTCAGGATGCTGTACTGGATCTTCTTATCCTCGGCAGCATACTCACCGTTGTACTCAGGATTGGGAACCAGGGTAATCTCGGTATCGGAGATAGAGTCGTACATCCAGGGGCCGGAGCCGATCGGCTGCTTGGCGCGATCCTCCTCGGTCTGAGTGGCCGGGGTAACGCGGACGATGGCCAGACGATCCTTGAGCAGCGAGAAGTTGGGGACCTTGGTCTTGACCGTCACGGTGCTGGCGTCCTTGGCCTCGATGGACTCGAAGGGCTGGAAGAACGGAGCATAGGTAGCGGAAGCGGCGCAAGCGGTGTAGGAGGCAACGACATCGTCAGCGGTGACCTCGGTGCCATCGGAGAACTTGGCGCCCTTGCGGATGGTGACCTCGAAAGTGGTGTCGTCCACGGACTTAGGATCGTCGGTGGCGAGCTCGTTGAAGGTGCTGTAGTCGTGGTAATCGATGCCGTAGAGGCCCTCGACGACGTGCCAGTTAGCACCCAGGCCCACAGCGGAGCCGGTGCTGGCGGGATCGAAGCTGGACGGAGCGTAAGCGGAACCAGCGGTGATCACGCCGCCGCCACGGTTGGCGGAATCGGTGGAACCGGAAGCGGAACCCTCGTCGTTAGAGCTGCCACCGCAGCCGGTGAGACCAAGCCCTGCGACAGCAGCGACGCTGCCGGTGAGGCCGAGGAACGAACGCCTGGACATACCCTTGTTGATGATGGCCATGTCTTCTCCTATCAATAGAGAATCTTACTCGGGAGCATCTAGACTTGCCCCCGCGCAACTTGCGGACGATATATACCTTACCTACCGACGAACCCAACTGAGGTGCCGCGCTCGGCGACCGATACATACATACGCTTGAACGGTATTTACTACCGTTCACCGAATTCGTTGACAAACGATTCGCCAGACAGTATGTATCGGTGAGGTGAGATATCAGTCTTCGTCAACCCGCAGGATAGCAGGGTTTTCGCTTGGGTTAGTCAAACGTTTTAGCGTTAATAAAACCCGAAACCAGCAGGCAATCATTGCGAAATAAATGGTTGAAAATCGCGCAATCATGTATATCAGTTGTTTAGGCTCGTGTTTAGCTATCGGAATGGCCAGCCGCCGCCTCGGCGCGCTCGGCATTCCACGCAACGAGCGCCTCGTGGACCGCCTTGGCAACATCGGCAGGTATGCCGCGAACTTCCGCGATCTCTTGCTCGCTCGCCGCGCGCAAACGCTTCATCGAGCCAAAATGGCGCATAAGGGCACGTTTTCTGGTGGGTCCCACGCCTGGAACGTCATCGAGTACCGAAACTGTCATGGCTTTATCACGCAACTCACGATGGAATGTGATTGCAAAACGGTGCGATTCATCGCGCACCTGTTTAATTAGATAGAGCGAAGCAGACCCGGTCGGCAGCACGACGGGAGTCTCGTCCCAAGGCACGAAAACCTCCTCATCGGCCTTTGCCAAGCCACAAACTGGTATATCGAGCCCAAGAGCCTCAAGTTGCTTGATCGCAGCGGTCAATTGCGGCTTACCGCCATCGACAACGAGCAAATCGGGGCGCGAGCCAAAGCGCTCGTCGGCCATGCGCTCGGGAGCATAGCGTCGTCCCAAAACCTCGGACATCGACACGAAGTCGTTTGCCTCGTCCAATTCGGCCTGAATTTTAAAACGACGGTACTGGCTCTTGTCGGCGCGTCCGTTGGTAAACACCACCATCGAGGCGACGGTAAAGGTTCCATGCAGCGTCGAGATATCGAAGCACTCGATACGCATCGGCGGCGCCGGCAGCGCCAGCGCGCTTTCGAGCTCCAGGAGCGCTTGATTGGTGCGGTCGTCAGCGTACCCCGTTCGCATCATGTAGCGCATGAGGGCATGCCGCGCATTTTTGGATGCCATATCGAGCAAACGGTGCTTTTCGCCACGCTGCGGCCTATGGAGATGGCAGGAACGCTCGCGCTTGCCTGCAAGCCACTCCCCCAGCGCCTCCGCATCCTCAAGCTCGACAGAGAGGTTTATCTCAGCTGGAATATCAGCCGTCTCGTCGTAATAGCGCTTAAGAAAGCCCGACTGGAGCTCTTCCTCGTCAACATCAAGACCCTTGTCAAGAATGAACTCGCAGGTGCGAACTGTTCGGCCCTCACGCACGACAAAGACGCAAGCGGCAGAGATGGTCTCCTCGCGATAGAAACCGATGACATCGATATCGACACTGGAGGGAAAAACGACTTGCTGACGGTCGTCCAGACCCCTGATGACCTCCAAACGACGCTTGACGCGTGCCGCGCGCTCAAAATCGAGTGCCTCGGCGGCATCCGCCATCTCGGAAGTCAGCTCGTCGACGACATCCTTGCGATGGCCCGACAAAAAGCGCTCGACACGCTTGACGTTCTTGGCATAGTCTGCCGGGGAAATCGCGCCGACACACGCACCCGGCCCGCGCCCGACATGGTAGTCGAAGCAGGGACGCCCGTTTTGTGCGCAAATCATATTGACGATGTCTTCCTCGCCCTTGTGGGACTCGATGATACGGCGACAACGACGCCACTCCGCACAGGATGCAGAGCAGGTGGGGATAACCTTGCGCAGCGTATCTATCGTCTCACGTGCCGCACGGCTATCGGTATAGGGTCCAAAATAGCGCGTTCCCGGCTTATGACGCTCACGCGTGTATTTGATAGCGGGATACAGGTCGCCCTTTGTAATGGCGATAAAGGGGTAGCTCTTGTCATCCTTGAGGTCGACGTTAAAGTACGGATGGTACTGGCCGATCAGGTTGCGCTCGAGTACAAGCGCCTCATGCTCGGTTTCGACAACGATGTAGTCAAAGCTCGCCACCAGCTGCATCATCAGCGGGATCTTTTGACGCTCATCCTGCAGTGTCACGTATTGACGCATGCGGGCGCGCAGGTTTTTCGCCTTGCCAACGTAGATGACATCGCCCTTGGCATCCTTCCAAAGGTAGCATCCGGGCTGCGTGGGAACGCGCGAAACCTGCTCGGCGAGTGTTGGAATGTTGTCGTGACCGGCCACACGCACCTACTTGCGACGAAGCAGCGCCGAGACCTCGGGCATCTTAAGGACGACGGCAAGGCCAAAGGTAACAGCAAGCGAGACGACACCGGCAACGCAAACGTAGCCAAGAGTAATCAGAATCGAGCCGACAAGTGCGCCGACAAAGTGCTCAAGCGCCCACATGACGCCGGCGCCTGCGGCAGCACCCAGGCCACCGAGCAAAAGGCCAAAGAAACCGCCATGCAGGATAGATTTGACCTGAAGACCACGCAGACGACGACGCAGCCACCACAGCGAACAACCGACCAAGATCACGTAGTCGACGACATACGAAAGCGCGATTGCCGGCATACCGAAGCCCAGCACAACGCCAAACAGCAGAACCGAGCCGGCCTGGCCGATGGCGGAATACAGGCAATAGCGGCTATAGGGCTTCATGTCGAGCAAGGCAGAGAAGCTCTTCTGCATCAACACGACCACGCCGTAGAGCGGCAGCGAGAACGCCAGGTAGACAAGGAACTCGGACACCAGCGCCACGCCGGACTCATCAAACTTGCCGGCACAGTAAATCATGTTGAGCGGACGCGCGAAGACAATCAGGTACAGCGCGAACGGAATCAGGAAGAACAGCATCTGGGCGACGCCACGCGAAATGCCCGTGCGAACGCTGTCGTAATCCTTCTCCTGTGCGTCGTGAGAGAGCTCGGTATAGAGCGCCGTCGAAAGCGAGGCGGCAATCAGCGCGTAGGGCAGCGTGTACCACAGGCGCGCATAGGCGATGACGGAAGGACCAGTCTCGGGCTGGACCACCAGCGCGGCAGCGTTGGTGATAGAAGTCGAGACAAACATGCACACCGTGGCGAGCAGCGTCGGGATACCGAGCGCAATCGTCTGGCGCAGCGCGGGGTCCTTAAAGTCGATATGGATATGGGGATGCACGCCGTGCTTGCCAAGCGCGGGGATCTGACATGCCATCTGAACAAAGACACCGAGGGTCGTACCGGCCGCAATTAAGATGATGCCGGCACGTTCGCCAAACTGTGCGGACACGGGCGCAAAACCCATAAAGCTCGCAATGACGATCACATTGTTGAGGACCGGGGCAAACGTCGACCAGAAGTAGTCGCGGTGTGCGTTGAGAACGCCCGAAAACACCGAGCCCAAACCATAGAACAGAATCTGGATGGCAAAGAAACGGAACATGAACGCAGCGGTATCCATGCTGCCGCCGTCACCCGAAAGGAACGATTGCGTCCAGATAAAGCCCGGGGCGAACACGGTCCCCAGCAACGAAATGCCACCCAGCACCAAAAGCAGAATGCCGAGCAGGTTGCCCACGTACTCGTTCGAGGCCTCGCGACCCTGCTCACGCCTCACGCCCATGTACACGGGCAAAAACGCCGTCACGAGCATGCCACCCATCACGAGTTCGTAGAGCATATTGGGCAGGTTGTTGGCGACCTGATAGGAGGACGAGAGTAGCGACATGCCGATAGCGGCCGCCATTGCCCACGTGCGGATAAAACCGGTAACGCGAGACACGATGGTCAGGATGGTCATAAGCCCAGCGGAACGACCAACCGTGGAGTAGTCCGACGAGCCCATGTCGTCAGTGTCATCTCGCGACGAAGGAGCTTCGGATGAGGGTGTCTGAGGCGCAGATTCTTTTGCAAAATGAGCTCCGCGCTTCAATTCTTCCTGCGGCATCGCTCAGTCCTCTCTCGTAATCGCGGCAACCGTCGCCCCGCAAAATGCAATTAAATCATCGGGTGCAAGCTCGAGCTGATAACCACGCTTGCCTCCCGAAATAAAAATGGTATCCCAAAGGACACACGTCTCATCAATGAGCGTCCGGTAGCGTTTTTTCATACCGACCGGGCTGCAGCCGCCGCGAACGTAGCCAGTCGCCGCAAGCAAATCCTTCACATGCATCATGGCCAAGGACTTTTCCCCCGCGGCACGCGCGGCGGACTTTAAATCGAGCTCGTCGGCAACAGGGATGCAGCACACGACATGGTCGTTGGACGGTGTCACACAGACCAAAGTCTTAAATCCTTGACCGGGCTCCTCGCCAAGCTGCTCCGAAATCGCGGCCCCCAGGCCCACCGACTCATCACCATCGTCTTCGTACGTATGTAGAACATAGGAAATGCCGGCACTTTCCAGCTCGCGCATCGCATTGGTTTTTGGCGTCTTTACAGCCTTTGCCATGACATATCCTTTCCCTCGCATTCGGACGCGAGGATTAAGTATATGTCCAATTCGGCTGCATACGTCACTTCGACACAGCAAGCGCCATCGAATCACAAGGAGTCGATGGCGCCCATAAACTGAATCGCCTATTTATTGAGCATCAAGTTGAGCCTGACGCTCCCGGTCGCGCCTGAGCAACGGCGCCAAAAACTTGCCCGTATAACTCTGCGGACAGTCCGCAACCTGCTCCGGTGTGCCCGAAACCACAACGGTTCCGCCGCCGTTACCGCCCTCGGGACCCATATCGATCAGGCGGTCGGCAACCTTGATGACATCAAGGTTGTGTTCAATCACCAGCACCGTGTTGCCCGCATCGACCAAGCGCTGCAGCACATCGAGCAGCTGGCGGACGTCCTCAAAATGAAGGCCGGTCGTCGGCTCGTCCAAAATATAGAACGTCTTGCCCGTCTGGCGTCGATGAAGCTCCTTGGCGAGTTTCACACGCTGCGCCTCGCCGCCCGAAAGCGTCGTGGCGGGCTGGCCCAGGCTCACGTAGCCCAAGCCTACATCGTACAGCGTCTGAAGTTTGCGCTTAATCTGCGGGATATTCCCAAAGAAGGCCAGTGCCTCGGCCACGCTCATGTCAAGTACGTCCGAGATGGTCTTGCCACGGTAAGTGACCTCGAGTGTCTCGCGGTTGTAGCGTTTACCGCCGCAAACATCGCAGGGAACGTAGATATCGGGAAGGAAGTGCATCTCGATCTTGATCTGTCCGTCGCCCTTGCACGCCTCACAGCGCCCGCCACTCACATTAAAGGAGAAACGACCCGGCGAGTAGCCGCGCGCCTTCGACTCCGGCGTACTCGCAAACAGCGCGCGAAGATCATCCCACAGGCCGATATAGGTAGCAGGGTTGGAACGCGGCGTGCGGCCAATCGGCGACTGGTCGATATCGATAACCTTATCGATGCACTCGATGCCCTCGATTTTCTTATATGGACCCACGGGGCGCGTCGAACGGTGAATGGCATTCGTAAGGGCAGGCGCAATGGTATCGGTAACCAGGGAGCTCTTGCCCGATCCCGACACGCCGGTAACAACCGTAAGCGTACCAAACTCGATCTTGGCAGTAACGTTTTTGAGGTTGTTGGCTCGAGCGCCCGTAATTTTAAGGCAGCCGCGACCGGGCTTGCGCCGTTCATCAGGCACCCGGATCATTCGTTTGCCGGTCAGATAAGCGCCCGTCATCGACTCAGGACACGCCATGATATCGGCAGGCGTTCCCGCCGCGACTACGTGTCCGCCGTTGACGCCGGCGCCGGGCCCCATGTCGATCACGTAATCGGCGGCACGGATTGTATCCTCGTCGTGTTCGACGACGATAACGGTATTGCCGATATCGCGCAGGCGCTCGAGCGTCTTGATCAGGCGCTCGTTGTCACGCTGATGAAGACCGATCGAGGGCTCATCCAGAATATAGAGCACGCCCATGAGACCCGCGCCGATCTGCGTTGCCAAGCGAATACGCTGTGCCTCGCCACCGGAAAGCGTCGCCGAGGCACGATCGAGCGTCAGATAGTCGAGTCCAACATCGACCAGAAAACGCAAGCGCTCCAGAATTTCCTTGACGATACGACCGCCGATAAACTGTTGGCGCTCGGTGAGTTCCAGGCCCTCAAAAAACTCGAGCGATTCACGGCACGACAGGCAACAAACCTCGTAAATGGACTTGCCGCCCACGGTGACGGCGAGCATCTCGGAGCGCAAACGAGCGCCGTGGCAGGTCGAGCACGGCTCCTCGCGAATGTACTTCTCCAGGCGCGCCTTGGTGTTCTCGTTCGTCGTCTCGGTATAGCGTTCGTACAGGATGTTGCGAACGCCCGAAAACTTGGTATCCCACTGGCTGCGACGTCCGTCGAGCTTTTGGTAGTCGACCGAGATCTTCGTATCGCCCAGGCCATCCAAGAATGCACGACGCACGCGAGGGGGCAAGTCCTCCCACGGCGTATCGGCGCTCACCTTAAAGTGTTTGCAGACCGCAGCAAAAATCTGCGGATAGTAGTTCGAATTGCCAAACAGGCTACCAAAGACTCCGTCGGCAATGGACTTCGAGGGGTCCTCGATCAGCGCCTCGGCATCAACGGTTTTCTTAAAGCCCAGGCCGTCGCACTCAGGACATGCGCCATAGGGAGCGTTAAACGAAAAATCACGCGGCTGAAGATCGTCAATGGAGTGTCCATGCTCCGGGCACGCCAAGGCCAACGAATACTCCAGCAGCTCGCCCTCGGTCCCCTCGGGAGCATCACGATCGGGCAGCATGTACACGTTTACATTGCCGTGAGCCAGCGCGGTCGCCTGCTCAACAGACTCGGCGATACGGCCCAGAGAATTCTCACGGATCACGATGCGATCGACCACGACCTCGATATCGTGCTTGAATTTCTTATCCAAGTCGATCGGATCGTCGAGCGAGCGCACTTCACCGTCGACACGCACGCGGCTAAAGCCCTCGGCGCGAAGGTCCTCAAACAGTTTGGTGTACTCGCCTTTTCGCCCGCGCACCACCGGTGCCAGCACAAACGCGCGGCGGCCCTCCCCCGCCGCCAAGACCTTGTCGGCAACCTGGTCGGTCGTCTGGCGCTCAATGACGCGGCCGCATTCGGGACAGTGCGGGGTGCCTACACGGGCGAACAGCAGGCGCAGATAGTCATAAATCTCGGTTACGGTGCCAACCGTCGAGCGAGGGTTTTTAGACGTCGTCTTTTGGTCGATCGACACCGCCGGCGAAAGGCCGTCGATTGAATCCAAGTCGGGTTTGTCCATCTGGCCCAAGAACTGGCGCGCATAGCTCGAAAGACTCTCGACGTATCGACGCTGGCCCTCGGCATAGATAGTGTCAAATGCCAGCGAACTCTTGCCCGAGCCAGAAAGACCGGTAATGACCACGAGTTGGTCACGCGGAATGGAAACATCGATATCACGGAGGTTGTGCTCACGAGCGCCGCGAATAACGATAGAAGAATCAGACATGGAAGCTCCTTGCCTCCTATTGCATCGAATCATACTGTCGATGAGTTTAGCGCACTCGACGCGGACAGATGTTCGTAATACAAGATTCGCAGACCTTTAGCTTTGCGTATCGGGTGCTTTGTTTCTCGAAATGCCGTGGAAAGGTTACAGTAATCTACTACTGAACTTAATTTGCTGTAACAGAGGAACGTCCATGACCGAAGATATCCCCCTTGAAATCACTTCGAGCGACATGGCCAATCTGCCCATATTCGTCGCCGTCCTTATCGTGGCCACCGTCGTCGTGCGCGTGTATTTTTCAATCAAACACAATGAAAAGCCGCCCATTGCCCGCGTCTTTTGGTGCGCGACGCTCCTCATCCCGCTCGGCGTGGTAGCTGCATGGATTACGAATCAATTGCTCGTAAATGAGGACAGTTCCCTATGGGTCCTTTCTTATTCGGCGCTCGGTGCTGCCGCCGTCATACTTCTTGTCGAGCCCTTGGTTTCGGGACTTATTGACCAAACCGATCTTGAGACGGGAACGGTTGCCTGTATTTGCCGTGACATCCTTGTCATCGCCGCTGTTTCAGCGCTCTCGTTCGTTTCACTCGAAATTGCCTGCAACGAAACGTTCTATCACATTCCCGCCAACTCATTCGGGTTTTCCGTCGGGCTGCTCGCGACGGTTCTGCTCTCCCTTTATCTGCTGGGACAGCGTCATGGGGGCGTCATGGCCCTCGTGCCCGTCGTCTGTTGCATCCTTGGCATTGCCGAGCACTTCGTCATAACGTTTAAAGGCGAAGCCATCCTGCCAAGCGATATCTTGGCCCTTGGCACTGCAATGGAAGTGAGCGAGGGATACGAGTTTACCTTTACCGCCGGAATCGTAACCTCTCTCGCCCTGCTGGAGATTTCCCTGGGGCTTCTTTCGCTTATCCGACCGCGAAAGCTCCGTACGCCCACCCATGTCTTCCCCGCAATCGCCGCTAACCTCTGCGCTTTTCTGCTAGTGACCGTTGTGGGGCTCTCGGGCTTTTCCAGCATCGACTTGGAGCAGGCGCTGGATTTTGGATTTGACCGTTGGCAGCCCATCACCACGTATGCGTCTCAGGGTTTTATCACTTCGTTCACCGAAATGGTCAACGAGTTGCCTATTGAGAGGCCCGAAGACTATACGCCCGATGAGGCGCAGAGCATCGAGCAGGAGCTCGCCGCCGCCTACGACAACACGTATGGCTCGAGCGAGCAGCGCGCGGCGGCCGTTGCCCAGTTCAATGAAATCAAGCCGACGATTGTTGCCGTCATGAACGAGAGTTTTAGCGATCTTTCGTGCTTTGAGCAGCTCCAGGCGGCCGGGTACACCGGCCCCGCATTCTACAACTCGCTTCCCGACACACTTGTTCGCGGCACCATGCTCGCTTCGGTCGCCGGTGGCGGAACGGCGAACTCCGAATTCGAATTTTTGACCGGAGCGACAACGGCCTTTGTCGGATTAGGCAAAATCCCCTATCAGCTGTATCAGATGAATGGCGTCAACAGCCTGGCAAAGGACCTTAAGGAGCTTGGGTATACCGCTACCGCTATGCACCCGCAAAACCCCGTCAACTACCATCGAGATAAAATCTATCAGCAGCTGGGCTTTGGAGACTTTCTTTCAATCGGCGATTTCGAAGGTGCGCCCTGTTACCATTCCGGCGTATGCGACTACGCCACCTACGACAAGATACTCGACCTGCTTAGAACCGACGAAGCCCCGCAGTTCATCTTTGACGTCACGATGCAAAATCACGGCGGCTACGACTATGGCACCGTTCCCGCCGAGGAGCTGACAAACTATTGGGTCGAGGGAGCCAGCGAGGGCGCCAATAGCGCACTCAACACCTATCTTACCTGCATCAACGCATCCAACCGGGACCTCGAGTACTTTATCAACGAGCTCCGCAATATCGGCAGACCGGTTGTCCTTGTCTTTTTTGGCGATCATCAGCCGAGCGCCGCAACGGCTCTCAACGACGAGCTGTACCCTCAGGAAGATACGGCAAGCCACGCTTTCCGTATCTATCAGTCGACATATTTTGTCTGGGCTAACTATGAAATCGCCGGCAATACCGAGCTCAACGTCTACGACACCGTCGGGGCAAACGAGATTGCAGCCATTACCCTTAATAAGATCGGCGCCCCGCTCACCGACTATCAAAAGGCTTTGCTTGCAACAAGGTCAGATGTGCCCACTATCAATGTCGCCGGCTACCTTGGTGCCGACGGGCTGCGCTACGACTTGGAATCTGAAGACAGCCCATACGCCTCGACGATCGACAAGCTGCAGCGCATACAATATCTCGAGTTCGCCAGCAAAGTTCAGTAAGCCCGCCCATTCGCTTGGACCCATCGTATTGCAAGCACGCTCGGCCCAAATGCATCGCAAATGACTCCCGCTCGCAAACGAGGGTACAATGACGCTCGTGTCACATCACGGGGCCCCGGCCCCAACATATACAAAGGAGTCATACATGGGTTGCGAGCACGCACAGGCCGCCGGCGGACAAACGTCGCCGTCGCAATTTGAGGAGAACACGCTGTCCGAGGTCAAACGCGTCATCGCCGTGCTTTCCGGCAAGGGCGGTGTCGGCAAGTCGTTTGTCACCGGTGCCATCGCCACCGAGCTTGCCCGTCACGGCCACAAGGTCGGCGTCCTCGATGCCGACATCACCGGTCCCTCTATCCCCAAGATGTTCGGTATGAGCGGACGCCACGTCCATGCCCTTGGCAACCTTATGCTGCCCGAAATCTCCGAGCACGGCGTCAAGGTCATGAGCTCCAACCTTCTGCTCCAAAACGAGACCGACCCCGTCCTTTGGCGCGGTCCGGTCATCGCAGGCGCCATTAGGCAGTTCTGGAGCGAGACCTCGTGGGGCCCCATCGACTACCTGCTGGTCGACATGCCTCCGGGAACAGGCGACGTCGCGCTCACCGTCTTCCAGTCGCTGCCCGTCGACGGCATCGTCATCGTCACGAGCCCGCAGGATCTGGTCTCGATGATCGTCGCCAAGGCGGTCAACATGGCCGAGAAGATGAACGTCCCCATTCTGGGCATCGTCGAGAACATGAGCTATATCGAGTGCCCCGACTGCGGCAAGAAGATCGAGGTCTTTGGTAAGAGCAAGCTCCCCGAAGTCGCAGAGCGCTACAACCTCGAAATCTTGGGCCAGCTTCCCATCAATCCGTCACTCGCCGAGGCCTGCGATAAGGGCGAGGTTGAGACCGCGCTGCCCGATGGCATGTTGCCCAAGGCAGTCTCTGCCGTCGAGGCTATTACCCCGCACGAGACCGACGAGGCCTAAGTGAACACGAGCGCCTTCTATGACGTCCTGGTAATCGGCGGCGGGGCTTCAGGCCTCGCCGCCGCCATTACGGCCGCACGTGCTGGCAAAAGCGTCTGCATCGTTGAGCGCGATGTCGCCTGCGGCCTTAAGCTCCTTGCGACCGGTAACGGCCGCTGCAACCTCTCCAACGAATCGATTGATCCTCAGCGGTATAACCACCCCGCATTCGTCGAATCTGTCATGGGCCCCCAACCCGAACAAGAGCTTATGGGTTTCTTCTCCTCGCTGGGCATCATGACAACCTCCGAGGAAGGCCGACTGTACCCGCGCTCCCTTCGCGCCGAATCGGTGCGCGACGCGCTTCTCAACGTTTGCGACCGCCTAGGTATCACCTTAATCTGCGGAGCCAATATTGCCACGGCGCGCAAAGCTTCCGAAGGCTGGACACTCCAAATAGACCGTCCAGCGCGGGCACTCAAGGCAAAAAAGCACGACGACCGAAAATCGGAGCTCCGCTCGCTTCGGAAAGCGCTCGCCGATGTCCCTCGCAAGAACGAGGCCCTGCAGGCACATGCCGTAATTATCGCCACGGGTGGCAACCCCACTGGTATCGCCGATACGTTTCGCCTCCCCCTCACTTCGCTGCGCCCCATCCTCTGCCCCGTATCGGCAACGGTCGTCGGCGATCGGGCGGCAATCAAGACGTTGGATGGCCTGCGCGTCCGCGCCCGCTTGACGCTCGCCCGCAATCATAATGAGCTCTGGCACGAAGACGGTGAAGTCCTGTTTCGAACCTTCGGTATCTCGGGCGTCGCTGTCTTCAACCTCTCCCGTCGTATCCAGCGCGGCGATACGATCCTGCTCGACGTTTTCCCCGACCTCTCCAAAGACGAGCTGCTCGATATGCTCAACCGGCGCGTTGAGCTACTCGGCGGCTTTTCGCCCCGCGATCCCCGTTGGCTCGACGGCATGCTCGCCCCTCAACTCTCCCGCGTCGTCTGCACGACGTTCGAGCAGTGCCATCCAGGCTCCAACGATGTCATCCACCTGGTCTCAATCCTCAAACACTTTAAGTTGCTCGTCGAGGGAACAGCCGAGGAGCGCTCGGCGCAGGTCACGCGTGGTGGCGTATCTGTCGAGAGCATCTCAATACCCAGTCTACGCGCGCGCAGCGCTGTCGACGCCCCGCTTTACGTCTGCGGCGAAGCGCTCGACATCGACGCCGATTGCGGAGGCTTTAACCTTGCGTGGGCCTGGCTCTCGGGCATTCGCGCTGCAAGCAGCCTGTAGCCGCGCAGTCTATAATCAAAAACGCATTCGGGCCGTCTGGGATACCGGACGGCCTCTTTCTTGCCTCTAAGGAGACCTCGATGATCGAAATCACCCAAGTCAACGCGTCGCTCGATGAAGCCGGCGATGAAAATGCCTGCCTCATTGTTGGCAAGCGAGTCGCCAAGCGCGTCCTACGTTGCAAGGACTCCGAGATCAAGTCCATCGAGCTCCACCGCAAGTCAATCGACGCTCGCAAAAAACGAGACGTCCATTTTATCCTGAGCTTTCGTGTTGAGCTGACTAGTCCCCACCTCGAGCGAGAAGCGGTCGACAGCGTCGCCGAGCGTGACCGCTCGCGCGTACGCGCGATAGAGGACGATGGGCCCTCATTCCCCTCCCCCGTCTCCGACGCACTTCAAGAACGCCCTGTCGTTGTCGGCGCCGGATGCGCTGGCCTTTTCGCTGCACTCACCCTTGCCGAAGCGGGTCTTAAGCCCTTGCTCATCGAGCGCGGCGACCCAGCATTTCGCCGCTCGCATGCGATCGATCTCTTTCTAAAGGAGCGCATCCTCGACCCCGAGAGCAATATCCAGTTTGGCCTAGGCGGCGCGGGGACCTTCTCGGACGGCAAGCTCAATACGGGAACCAAAAATCCCGCCCATCGCCTTATCCTCGAAACCTTCGTCGAGGCGGGCGCGCCCCGCGATATTCTGTGGGATGCCAAGCCGCACATTGGCTCCGACATCCTTCCCACGGTTGTCACCGCTATATCCCAGCGCATCGAGCAGCTCGGAGGTGTCGTCCGTTATCGAACAAAGCTCGTCGACATTCGCATCGACGCGTCTGGTGCCATCACCGGTATCGATGTCCAATCGTCCCAAGACGCCGCTTACGAGCCAATTGAGACAAAGCACCTCATCCTCGCCTGCGGGCATTCTGCTCGCGATATTTTTGAGCTCCTTAAGGACCACAACGTGGCCCTCGCACAAAAGACCTTTGCCATGGGCGTTCGCATCGAGCATCCGCAGCGCGACATCGACCGAGCCCAATATGGAGCCTTGGCGGGACATCCTGCCCTCGGAGCAGCCCCCTACAAGCTCGTCGCCCATCTTCCCAACGGCCGCAGCGTGTTCTCGTTTTGCATGTGCCCCGGCGGACAGGTTGTCGCCGCCTCTTCCGAGCAGGGCCACCTGTGCGTCAACGGCGCTAGCCTCAATGCCCGCGACGGACGCAACGCAAATGCCGCCTTGCTCGTTAACGTCACGCCTGAGGACCTTCCCAACGATGACCCGCTCGCCGGCATCGAGCTCCAGCGTGCCTGCGAGGCGGCCGCCTATCGCCTGGGCGGTTCCAACTGGAACGCACCGGCACAACTCGTCGGAGATTTCCTCGCAGGACGCGCCAGCAAGGCGCCCGGAAAGGTAAAGCCCACCTATCCGCTCGGTGTGACCTGGACGGCAATTGACGAAGCCCTGCCGCAGCATATCGTCGAGTCGCTCCGCCTGGGACTTCCCCTACTCGGAAAAAAGCTACGAGGCTACGACCGTCCCGATGCCGTTCTTACCGGCGTGGAGACTCGTTCGAGCTCACCTGTCACTGTCACCCGAGACCGAACGTGCCATGCCGTGTCGACCCCGGGCCTCTACCCTTGTGGTGAGGGAGCTGGATATGCTGGCGGCATCATGAGCGCGGCCACCGACGGCATCCGTTGTGCCGAAGCCCTGATCGCGGACCTCTAACGCACGAATTCCAGCGCGCAAAAGACACAGGCCCCGAGCTCCACAGGGAACTCGGGGCCTGTTCGCTATTTCTTAAACCGTGCACCCTGGCGTTTTCTGCCCGATGCGAACGTGGAACCCTTGCGGGCCTGCGAACGTAAGCGCTCGATCGTCTCGTCCTCAGACGCGCCCTCGAGCATCGCCCGAATCTGAACGACGGCATCGCGCAGGCGCGCCGCCTCCTCAAAGTCCATGGCGGCAGAAGCGTTGCGCATATCCTCTTCCATGGTTTCGACGATCCGCACAAGCTCGTCATGCGGCAGTTCTTCCAACTGCTCCGCAAGTGTCTGCTCGGGCGCCACCGTTTCCGGCACGCCGCCCTCGCCCGACTCATCGGGCGTATAGAATGCGCCATGACCAAGAGAATCGCCCTTCGAGCGCCCCTTGGAACCCACGGTTTTTTCGGCCTCGGCAATAAAACTTGAGATGTCGTTGATGGCCTTGCGCACTGTCTTGGGCACAATGCCATGCTCTTCGTTATATGCCATCTGAATCTCGCGACGGCGCTGCGTCTCCTCGATGGCCTCTTTCATCGAATCGGTCACAACGTCCGCATACATGATGACTTCGCCATCGGCGTTACGGGCCGCGCGGCCAATCGTCTGAATCAGCGAACGGCGGTTGCGCAAGAAGCCTTCCTTATCGGCATCGAGAATTGCCACCAGTGAGACCTCGGGAAGATCCAAGCCCTCGCGAAGCAGGTTGATGCCAACGAGAACATCGATCTTGCCCTCGCGCAGCGTTCGCAGGATCTCGACACGGTCCATTGTCGCCGTATCAGAATGCATGTAATTGACCTTAATGCCCGCATCAAGCAGATGGTCGGTCAGGTCCTCGGCCATGCGCTTGGTCAACGTGGTCACCAGCACGCGCTCCTTGCGGGCAACGCGCTCGCGAATCTCGTCCTCAAGATCGTCAATCTGACCGCGAACCGGACGCACATCGATCTTGGGATCGAGCAGACCGGTCGGACGAATAATCTGCTCCACGTCGTTTTGGCTCACCCGCAGCTCGTAATCGCCCGGCGTGGCCGAAACATAGATAAACTGGGGTATCCTTGCCTCAAACTCATCGAAACGAAGCGGGCGGTTATCGAGCGCCGAGGGCAGGCGAAAACCGTGTTCCACCAGCGTCACCTTACGCGAGCGGTCACCTTCGTGCATGCCGCGAATCTGCGGCACCGTCACATGGCTCTCATCGATGATGCAGAGCATATCCTTGGGAAAGTAATCGATTAGGGTAAACGGCGGCTCACCCGGCTTGCGACCGTCCAGATGACGCGAGTAGTTCTCGATGCCGTTGCAAAAGCCCATCGTCTCGAGCATCTCAAGATCATAATCGGTGCGCTGCTGCAGACGCTGCGCCTCGAGCAACTTGTCGGTCGCCTTGAGCTCCGCCACGCGCTTCTCGCACTCTTCGCTGATCGATTTCAGAGCCGCCTTGACCTTCGGCTTCTCGGTCACGTAGTGCGATGCCGGCCATACGGGGATGGCCTCGTACTCACGAAGCATCTCACCGGTGACCTCATCGATCTCGGCAATCAGCTCGACCTCGTCGCCAAAGAACTCAAACCGCAACGGATGCTCGGCATAAGGCGGATACACGTCGACAACATCGCCGCGCACGCGGAACGTGCCGCGTGCCAGGTCATAGTCATTGCGATCATATTGAATGTCGATAAGTGCATGGATAAAGTCATCGCGCTCGAGCGGCACCTTCTTGTCGACGTTTGGAGCCAGACCCGCATAGTCCTCAGGAGAGCCAATGCCATAGATACACGAGACCGATGCGACAACGATCACATCACGTCGAGAGAGTAGCGATGCGGTCGCCTGATGTCGCAGCATCTCAACCTCTTCGTTAATCGAGGAGTCTTTCTCGATATATGTATCGCTTTGCGGCACATACGCCTCGGGCTGATAGTAGTCGTAGTACGAGACGAAGTAGACCACAGCGTTGTTGGGAAAGAACTCTTTGAGCTCGCTCGCAAGCTGAGCGGCGAGCGTTTTATTCGGAGCCATGACCAGCGTCGGCTTTCCCAGGGCCTCAATAGTCTTTGCCATCGTGAAGGTCTTGCCCGAACCAGTCACGCCCAGCAAAACCTGATAGCGGTCTCCGTCCCTCACGCCCTGCACAAGCGACTCAATGGCCTTAGGCTGGGAACCGGCAGGCTCATAGGGAGACACGACCTTAAACGGCACGTCAGAGCCTTCAACGCCAAAGCGCTTAAGTTCACCACCAACGCGTTCTACTTCAAATTCCGCCATGGATACTCCTAACTCATATATCTGCAGTATACGCAGGCGGCAGGCATAGTCCTATACGAACCGATCGGGATAGAGGGTCTTGTAGCGAACCCAGGCATTATTGACACGAATCAGATACGCCTGCGTCTCGGGAAAGGTGATTGCATTATGAAGCGACGTACTCTGCTGCGCCCATCCGTCGACATTGCCCATGCCGGCGTTATAGGCGGCAATGGCACTGTCAGTCGACCCGTTAAAATACGCTAGAAGATACGAGAGATACGCACAGCCAAACTCGATATTCGTAGCCGGATTGTTAAGGTTGTCGGCCGAATACTCGCCACCGTCGACAAGGCCCTTGGCGATCATATCCTGGGCAGTCTCGGGCATCAGCTGCATCAATCCCTGAGCACCCTGATTCGACTCGGCCTCGGGATCCCAATTCGATTCAGACTTAATGACAGCGCACACCAGATACGGATCCAGATTATGCGAAATACTGGATTGCTTTACATACGCCTCGTAGTCAATCGGATACAGCGGCTTAAAGAAAGCGGCAGGAGCATACGAGTAAACGAATGAGATAAGGCCGAAGGCAAAAACGGCAGCCAGCGGTATAAGGCGATACCACGTAAGGAAACGTGTCTTAGGCATCGGCCTCCTCCTTATCCACTACATCCCCGAACCCATGGCGCGAAAGCCATGCGTCCAGTTGTTCAAAGAGCGAGTTATCGTCTGCCGCATTGTAAATCACAGTTGTAGCGAGATTGCACAGCACAGACTCTTCGGGCTGGCAAGCAGAACGGGCATCGAAATCAGATGGCTCCATGCCACGTTGAATAGCGCGCTCGCGACGAACTGACAAAGGGGCGCTGATGACCAAAATTTCATCAGCCAAGCCAAATGCATCCTCAAAACCAGTCGGAGCAGAAACCTCGACCACCGCAAAAGGATAACGGGGAGATGAAACAGTACAACAAACCGGATCGAGAATCCTAAGCGAAAGCTGTTCAATCAGAATGGGATGCACGATGTCATTGAGCCGTGCGACCGAATCAGGAGAAGCGAAAGCTCGAGAAGCGAGGATGCCGCGGCGAATGCCGCCTTCCTCATCCAAAATGTCCCAACCGAATTCATCCGCGAGTGTATTGACGATATCAGAGCCCGGCACATACAGCGATTTTGCAAGCTCATCCAGATCGATAAGCATAGCGCCACGAGATTCGAAATAGCGGCAGGCAGTCGACTTACCCGAAGCAATATTGCCCAAGACAAATACGGTAAACATCAAGCCCTCCCTAACGCCAATGCGAGTAATTATCGCTCAAATACACTAGATGGACTCAAAATACAGCCAAACAGTAAGAGCACATACGGGGGAGCTAGGTCCCAAAGTACAACGTGTATACAACGCAAAAAGGGGGAGGCCGCGAGGCCTCCCCCTTCTCAGTTCAAGCGCACGGCTCGGTGCCGTCCACCGGTCAGCGGCGCCCTGGCCTCCCACGGGCTGACCCCGCAGTACTCTCGGCGCGATGGGGCTTAGCTTCCGGGTTCGGAACGGGACCGGGCGTGCCCCCCATGCTCTGGCC
>DBFRZS010000007.1:0-50936 GCA_048501115.1 Collinsella aerofaciens
CGCGCAGCGCATGGGGCGAAGAACCCGAAAAAGTGTCGCGGCCCTTGCGGGCCGCCTGCCGGCGTGCGACCCTGCGCGTCCAAGGAGCGCCGGGGCGGGTTTCGGGTCGGAGGGGCGGAGGCGCGCGGCATGGAATCGGGCGTGGGCGCCGGGGCTTCCGGACATGGGATGCGATCTGTCGGCAATTGCTGGGGCGCCCGCGAGGGTTTACGTCGGGACGTCGCGTCGAGGACGGAGGCGGGTTCCCAAATCGCGGCGCTTCGGTCCGAAACGGGACGGCCTCTCCCGTGCCGCTCACAGCCGATATGCGCACGGGACCGCTGGTGGCGAGGCGGCTCTCCATGCGGAACGGCTACGGTGCTGCGCAGCACGTCCGTCGGAAGAAGGAGGACGGCTGATGATGGGCATCAACGAGAAGGACGAGCGTCGCGAGCTGCTCGACGCGGTGGCAGATGCGGAAAGGCTGGCGAGGGGGCTTGACCAGCTGCTCGAGTCCATGGCGCACGCCGACCAGCTGGACCCGCTCGACGTCGAGGGCATAGTGGCCCTGAGGTCGATAAGCGAGAGATGCGCCGAGCGCATCGGCGAGGCCGCGCGCATCCTGGAGGCGCAGAACGAAGTCTTTTATGCCGAGGGGCAAGAGCCTGTTCTCAACACCGTCCGTCAAAAAGGAACGCTCCGCTCTCGGCGGGAAAGCCGTCGCGTTGCCCGCCCCGCCTCTTCGATTCCGGCAGGCGCCCGGAATTGGGGCGCCCTTGATCAGCTTAGCCCGTTGATGGTCTCCTCGAGCTCCACCATGTAGGCGACTATCTCATCGATGCTCGGGTAGCTGCCGAACAGCATCGGCCTCATCGAGGCGTAATCGGCCGCCAACTCGTCGAGCCTGCCCTTTGGAGGGGCGAGCCTGAGCGTGCCGGGCCTCGCGTCGGCCAGCTTGGCCCACGGCGTGCGGTAGAACTTCTCTTTGAACCTGACGACCTGCTCGAGGAGGCCGGGCTGCGCTACGGCGCGGCCGAGCACGAACGAGTGGCCGAGGCGGTACATGTCGTAGTAATGGCGGGAGTAGCGCCTGGGCATAGCCTTGCCCTCGGGCCTGTTGGCCTCCTGGTGCAGGATGGTGGCCTTCTCCCAGAACGTGCGCTCGGGACTCGCGGTGCGCACCGTGGTCGACAGCTCGGGCCCGAACGGAACCACGTCCGCCGCGTACGGGGTTATCGCCGCCTCCTCGGAGGGCGACCATGCCGCCATGGGTCCTATCTCCAGCTTGATGGTGTCGAGCGTGCCCGCCGACTCGTAGGAGCGCGGGTAGTCGAAGTACACGGTCTCCTCCTCGGCCCCGCACCTAACGGACGCTTCGGTGCCGAGGGACTCGGAGAGCGTAGCCCTGAGCTTCGGGACGAAGGCGTCGGCCAGGAAGGCGTTCGTGCGCTCGATGCTGTCGGCCTTGAACCGCTCCTGCGCCGAGTTGCTGCGTGGCTCCCACGGTTCGTCCTCGCCGTAGCCCAGGAGTCGCCAATCGAGTATGAGGTCGATGTCCTCCGAGAAGCGCTCGATGAGCCCGAAAGCCTTCGACAGGCTCGTACCGCCCTTGAACACCATGGACTCGGCGAAGCCGCTTTTGTGGAAAAGGTGGTCCAAGGTGTAGCACACCCAGAAGTCCTTCTCGACGACGGCCGGCGCAAGCGCCATCCTCTGCGCGGCGGCCTCGAAGACCAGTCTGCGCTCGCCGGTCGAGGCCCTAGCGATTCTGTCCATGCTTCGCCTCCCATATCTTCTTCGCGGCGTCGGCGACCCAGGAGGTGAGCCCCGCCGACTCTTCCAGGAACGCGCTGACCTGTTCTTCCGTGAGATTGCGCGCGAGCGTTCTGATTTCCTCGTCGCCCACGTTCTCGCGTCCGAGCGCCTTGAGGGCCTGCACGATGGTGCAGGTGATCTGCGAGCAGTCGAGCAGGTCGCGGTTGGCGCGGTGCCGGAGCTCGATATCGTACGGCCCGTACTCGTAGCGCTTGTACGGACCGCTGCTGACGTAGACGAGCTTTGCGGGCACCTGCGTGTCGAGGCCCAGCGCATTGAGCGCCGCGTCGCCGGACGGTGCGACGATCCACTTGTTGGCGCGGGCGACGGCGCGCACGACCTCGTCGGCGCTGGCCGGCACCTCGGTGCCCATGAGCGCGCTGCGCTCCGGCGCGTAGTAGACGCCGCGGATGGCGCGGGCGATCCCTCCCTTTGCATGCAGGCGCCCGAGCGCGTTGGCGGCATTGCGTCGGCCTGCGACGTCGGAGAAGTCGGCGGCTGTGAAGGCCCTGCCGGCGCCGAAGCTCTCTATGCGCTTAGCGATGGCCTCTGCTTCTGTCATGGCGTTCCTCCTTTTTGATGAAAATAGTATATACCTTTTTCATCAAATTGCCTATGATTGCCTTGGTCGCCCACGCATCGCGCCTGCGGCCCCTCGCCGCGCCGGCACGCGCGCGTGCGCCCGGAAGCGGTTGCGCCTCCCGATCGCGGCCCGGGATTAGCATCGAGACATCCCGAAGAGATCGTCGCTGGGCCCTTTCTCGCGCTTTGCGCGCCTTCCGGGCGACGGCGCCTCGCCGAACCCGTTGAAGATCTCCATGACCAGGGCGAGCTGCCTTTGAAGGTCCGCATCAAGCTCATCGGCGTCGCACACGACGAGGAGCCGCTCCGCCAGTCCCTTCATGGAGTCGCGCAGCGCCCGTTGCGTCCGCGACGACGGCCTCACCGTTATCTCGGTCCCGGTCAGCCTCGCCATGATGTAGTCCTGCCTGCTCATGCCGCTCCAGGCGGCCATGTTGGCGATCAGCTCGTACTCCTCGGGGGTGCAGCGGAACGCCATCGTCTTGCTGCGCTTGCGGGCGCTGTTCTCGCACGGCATCCTATTCGCCCCTCAGCTCGGAGAGCGCGTCGGCGATCTGCGCGCGCTTGGCGGGGAAAAGGTGCGCGTAGCGGTATGTGATGTCGATGGCCTCGTGTCCCACGCGCCCGGCGATGTCGAGGGCGGAGAAGCCCATGTTGATGAGCAGGCTCACGTGGCTGTGGCGAAGGTCGTGGATGCGTATCCGCTTCACGCCCGACGCCTTGCAGCCGCGGTCCATCTCGTGCACGAGGAAGTGCTTCGTGAAGCCGAAGAGCCTCTCGTCGGGCGCCACGTCATTGCGCATCTCGATGAACTCCGCCATCTCGTTGCGGAGGAACTCCGGCATCTTGATCGTGCGCACCGACTTGCGCGTCTTCGGCTGTGTTACCACGTCCTCGCCGCGCAGCCTCTGGTAGGACTTGTTTATGCGCAGCTCCGACGTCTCCATCAGGAAGTCAGAGGGCGTGAGCGCCATGAGCTCGCCGCAGCGTATGCCCATCCAGTAGAGCGCCTCGAACGCGTAGAAGGCGAGCGGCTTGTCGGAGATCGCGTCGGAGAAGCGGAGGTACTCGTCCTTGGTCCAGAACTACATCTCGCCGGCCTTCTTGCTGCCCATCATGTCCACCTTGTGGACGGGGTTCTTCTCCAGGTTGTAGTAGCGCTCGGCGTGGTTGAAGATGGGTTGAGCTGGTTGTTGATGATCCTCAGGTAAGTGGGCTTGAAGCCGTCGCCGTCCGCCCTCGTGGACCCCGTGAGGGAGTTCTGCCACCTGACGATAACGACGGGCCGTATGTCGCACATGCGCATGTCGCCGAAGAACGGGATGAGCTTGCTCTCGATAATGTTCTCCTTGGTGAGCCAGGTGTGCTCGCGGACCCTCGGCCTCACCTCAGCCTCGTAGACCTTGCAGAAATCGGCGAAGGTCATGTCCATGGCGTCGTCCTTGAGCGCCTCGAGCTCGGTCTGGAACCCCTTCTTCGTCCTATGCCGCTTGGCCCCGCGCGCGTCGCGGTAGTAGAACTGCACATAGAAAAGGCCTGTTTTCTTGTCCTTATAGGCTGGCATCGTCCACCTCCGGGAAGTAGCGGGCCTCGAACAGGTCGCTGCGTATGCGGCCGCGGATCACCACGCGCCCGAGGGCTTCCTGTTCTTTGTTCATCTGGCGGATGACCTCGTAGGCGCTGCCTTTCTTGATCTTCAGGCGCTCCACCACCTCGTCGGCGGTGAGCATGCTGGGCCTCGGCGTCCTTGCAACCAGCTGTTCCATCTTGAACCTTCTGTCTATTCGTACATAACTGTACGCTGATATTCCTGAGAATAATCGTACGTATCTGTACTGTCAATAGAATTGCGTACAAACTCGTACGCTGATAGAATGGTCGCCGACGAAATCTACAGGAGGGCACATGGCGACAGGCGACAACATTCGGCGGCATCGCAAGGCGAAGGGCTTTACGCAGGCCCAGCTCGCCGATGCCGTGGGGCTCACCGAGGGTGCGATCAGACACTACGAGAGCGGCATCCGCGCGGTTAAGCCCGAGCTGCTCGAGAAGATCGCGAAGGCGCTCGAGGTCTCCGAGGGCGCGCTCAAGGACTACGGCGTCGAGACGTCTCGAGACCTCATGGCCCTACTGCTGCAGCTGGAGGAGGGCTACGGCCTCGTCCCCAGCGAGGATGGCATGGGCCTGGCGGTCGACCCCAAGGCGCCGCATGCCCCCAAGCTCGCGCAGTCGATCAAAACCTGGGCCGAAAAGCGTGCCGAACTAGAGCGCGGCGAACTCGACGAGGACGCTTACGCCGACTGGAAAGCCTCTTTCTGACATCTTCCCAGGTGAATTGACGTTTCCTTGCGAACAGCCTCCGGTTCTCCGGAGGCTGTTCCATTATTCCCGTATGAAATCGGCACCCCGGAAGCCCCGTTCGAGGAATAATTGCGCGCCAAAATACAGCAAGGTACACGGCGTTATTCGGCGGCATTCGGGGTTGTCGAAACTGCGGAAACCGATTTTCGCGTTTTATTATTCCCGTTTGTTGACCTGGGCAAATGCAATCGATGAGGGCTTGAATCCGCCTCGCAGTTTCAACTCAGTTTCACCCGCGCGAAATCGGCCCCCGGGGGACCCGAATTGTGAATTATTCCCGCAGGGCCCCATTATTCCCGTACCGCCGAGTGCTCCGCCGTGCCGCCCAGTAGGGGCATGCGGGAATAATTGAACCGTTTTCCCAGGTAGGGAGGCAAAAAGAAAGCCCTCGAACCAGAGGGTTCGAGGGCTTTTATTCCCACTATTTCGCTGGTGGCTTTGTTCTGAGGCGATGCCGAAACAGCATCAGGCGGTACTCGGCAGCACCAAAACGCTGGTTCAGAAGCCAGTTCCCGTTATTCCCACTCTATCGTCGCGGGCGGCTTGCTCGTCACGTCGTACGCGACCCGGTTCACTCCCGGCACTTCGGCCACGATGCGGCTGCTTATCCGTCCCAGCACTTCGTACGGCAGCTTGGCCCAGTCGGCGGTCATGGCATCGCTGGACTCAACGGCACGCAGGATGATCGGGCGCTGGTAGGTGCGCTCGTCGCCCATAACACCGACGGACTTAATGTCGGGCAGGACCGCAAAGTACTGCCAGCAGCTGTGCTCGGAGTTGCGCTCGCCGGTCTGCTCAAACAGACGCTGGTTGTAGGCGTCGAGCTCCTCGCGCACGATGGCGTCGGCGTTCTTGAGGATCTCGAGCTTCTCCTTGTCAACCGCGCCGATGATGCGGATGGCCAGACCCGGACCCGGGAAAGGCTGGCGGAACACGATGTGACCCGGCAGGCCCAGTGCCAGACCAAGTGCACGGACCTCGTCCTTAAAGAAATGATCGAGCGGCTCGATGAGGTCGAAGTGCACGCCCTCGGGGAACGGGATCAGGTTGTGGTGGCTCTTGATGGTGGCCGTCTTGCCGCCCGTCTTGCGAGCGCCGGACTCGATGATGTCGGGGTAGATGGTGCCCTGAGCCAGGTACTTGACCGGCTTGCCATCGGTCTCGAGCTGCTGCGCCACGGCGAAGAACTCTTTCCAGAACTGCGTACCGATGATGCGGCGCTTCTCCTCGGGCTCGGTCACGCCAGCCAGAAGCTCGGCATAGCGGTCCTCGGCGTGAACGTGGATAAAGTCGACGTCAAACTGCTTGGTGAAGACCTCCTCCACCTGCTCGGGCTCGCCCTTGCGCAGCAGGCCGTGGTTGATGAACACGCAGGTCATCTGCTTGCCCACGGCACGGGCGCCCAGGGCGGCCACGACGGAGGAGTCGACGCCGCCGGACAGGGCCAGAATCACGCGGTCGTCGCCGACCTTCTCGCGGAACTCGGCCGTCATGGTCTCGACCAGGTTGTCCATGCTCCAGTTGGGCTCCAGGCCGCAGATCTCAAACAGGAAGTTGCTCAGCAGCTGCTGACCGTACTCGGAGTGCTTGACCTCGGGGTGGAACTGCGTGGTGAAAATCTTGCGCTCGACGCACTCCATGGCGGCAACCGGGCACACGTCGGTGCTGGCGGTAACGGTAAAGCCCTCGGGCACCTCGGACACGGCGTCGCGGTGGCTCATCCACACGGTCTGCTCCATGGGCGTGGAGTTAAAGAGCTTGGCGCCGGCCGTGCGCGTGATGGTGGCGCGGCCGTACTCGCCCACCTCGGAGTGGCCGACCTTGCCGCCAAGCGTCACGGCCGTGATCTGATGGCCGTAGCAGAAGCCCAGGACGGGAAGGCCCAGGTCAAAGATGGCAGGATCGATGGACGGAGCGTCCTCGGCGTACACGGAAGCCGGACCGCCAGAAAGGATGAGCGCAGAGGCGTTCATCTCGCGAATCTCGTCGGCCGAGATGTCGCAGGGGACAATCTCGGAATACACGTTGAGGTCGCGGACGCGACGGGCAATGAGCTGACCGTACTGCGCACCAAAGTCGAGTACGAGGACCTTTGCGGAAGCCTTTTGATCCATGGTTCCCCCTCTTGTTGGCGGGGAGCCGGTGCCCACCCGCGTAAATGAACGAAAATAGCCTTCATAGTGTACACGTTATATGGGGTTTCTCGCCCCTCGCAGCCATCAGCGCACGGCAAACGCACGACCTGGGCCCTTATTTGACGGCAATAATTGAAGTGTTTTCAAACGTTACAGATGATGTAATACGTTTGAACATTGGACGCCCTGTGCCACAATACTGCCGAACGACTCCGCCTCTGCGGCGGCAAATACGATAGGACTACCAGCATGAAGCGCATCCTTCTCATCGCCACGGGCGGCACCATCGCATCGACCGAGGACGGCAACGGCCTCTCCCCCGCCCTGACCGGTGAGGAGCTCGCCCAGAGCGTCCCCGAGATCTCGGGGCTCTGCGAGCTCGACGTCGTGCAGCCCATGAACATCGACAGCACCAACATGCGCCCGAGCGACTGGATGCGTATCCGCGACGTCATTGTCGAGGGTTATGCCGACCACGACGGCTTCGTGATTCTGCACGGCACTGACACCATGAGCTACACCGCAGCAGCGCTTTCCTACCTGATTCAGGACAGCCCCAAGCCCATCGTGCTCACCGGCTCGCAAAAGCCCATGGGCAATCCCTTTACCGACGCCAAGCTCAACCTGTACCAGAGCCTGCTCTATGCACTCGACGAGCATTCGCACGATGTGTCGATTGTGTTTGGCGGCGTCGCCATTGCCGGTACGCGCGCCCGCAAGCAGCGCACCATGAGCTTCAACGCATTCATTAGCGTCAACTATCCGCCCATTGCCTACATCCGCAATGACCGTATCGTGCGCAACGGGCTTCACGGCACGCATCAGGGCGAAAACCCGGTGCGTTTCTACGACAGCATCGATCCGCGCGTATTTGTACTCAAGCTTACGCCCGGCGTGAACCCGGGCATCCTCGACGCCCTTGCCAATAGCTACGATGCCGTGATTCTGGAGACCTTTGGCATTGGCGGTATTCCCGAGTTTGGCGAGTCGGGCGAGTCGTTCCAAGAGGCAATTTTCCGCTGGGTCGATTCGGGCCGCACCGTCGTTATGACCACGCAGGTCCCCGAAGAGGGCCTCGATCTGGGCGTTTATGAGGTCGGCCGAGCTTACGCCGATCATCCGGGTATTTTGCGCGGCGACGACATGACCACCGAGACGCTCGTGGCCAAGACCATGTGGGCACTCGGCCAGTCACGTGATGCGGACGAGATTCAGCGCCTGTTCTACAGCCAAGTCAACCACGACCGTATCCCGATGGCGTAATCCCTAAGGCAGTTCCGCTTATCGCAGCCCCAAACGACAGGTGGTCCCCCTCGGGCCGTGCAAAAAACGGAGTATTCTGCAGTTTCTCCGCCGGAGGCATAGAATCAGCCGATTGTTAGACGAACTTTTAGTACGAAGGAGCCGTCTAGTAAATATTTATTCCACATTTTTATTTAGCGTGTGGATTAACTACTGCCAAAAAAGCAAAGCCAGCCGTCCGAGCTACCATCTACGGCCGAACTGGTGCTGAATACTCGCGATTTTGCACATCGCAACCAGGGGGACCCGTCCAAAGAGCGTCAAATACAGCGGAGGAAAGCCCTATTCAATACCCTCGAGAAGCTCTGACACCGTCATGCCGAGTGCGGGCGCGATCTTAAATAGAACCTTGAGCGTGAAATTTGCCGTTCCATCTTCGATTCGGTCGAGGTAGGGTCGGCTGATTCCTGTCGCCACACAAAAATCAACCTTGGAGATACCAAGGTCCCTGCGCGTCTCTTCGACCCGCCTGCCAAGAATCTGTTTCGCACGTTCGTCCATGCAGCCGAGTTTGAAATGGAGCCGAACATAAACGTAAACTATAGTTTACGTTTTCCCGAATACACAGGAGTTTTCTATGTCGGGTTCTTCGGTCCGCATGTACCGAGCCACGCTTCGCACAAACAGCGCGCCGCCCAAGCTCGTCGTCGTTGAAGCTGAATGCCTTTCGCCCGATGAGCGCACAGCATTTGCATTGCTATCAAGTCGCGTCGTCGCCGTTCTGGTCCCTTGCCCGGCGCAAGGTGAACTTGCCATTCAATGCCAAACGCACGGCTGCTCGCTCAATCAGGTTGCCGTAATCGCAACCAGCCAACGCGGCCTGCCGCTCCTTTTAGAAGCCGGCATAGCACTCGCCCTTCGCGGCGCCGGATACGAAAACGAGGCCGCCGCCGATGTAGTCTTTCAACCACGATCGAGCGGCGGCCTCGCAGCAGCCATTGAATATGCGTGCAGGCTCGTTGCCTAAAAGGACAAGCTAGAAACCAAAACCAAAGCCCGTTCCGGTAATCGCCGAGTACATAAAGTAGACGTTGACCACGTTGAGGAACACGCCCGTGATGCAGCCGTTGCGCAGGTAGCGCTCGCACACGATGCGCGCCATGGCGGCGGAGTCGTCATTGTTTTTAGCCTGGCGTCCTGCCGTAAAGTACGTCGCCACGCTCAGCAGCAGGTTGAGCACCGGCAGTGCCAGCAACTCATAGCTCTTGCCCCAGCGCGTCGCCTCGCCGGCGGCATTAAACTTCGTTGCCACCTCGGGGCCAATGTTGGGGATAACACACGCCGCTACCACCAGCGGAAGCACTGCAAGCACCAGCAGCGCGATGCCCATGTAGCCGGCTTTTTTGCCATATTTAAACATGCGCGTCATCCTTACACGTTAAAGCGGAAGTGCACGACGTCGCCATCGGCCATGACATAGTCCTTGCCCTCAATACGCAGCTTGCCGGCGGCCTTGGCGCCCTGCTCGCCGCCGAGCTCGATGTAGTCGCCATAGCCAATGACCTCGGCCTTAATAAAGCCGCGCTCAAAGTCGGTGTGGATGACACCGGCGGCCTGCGGGGCGGTCGCGCCCTGACGCACCGTCCAGGCCTTGACCTCCATCTCGCCGGCCGTAAAGAACGACTGCAGGCCGAGCAGCTTGTAGGCAGCCTGAGCGAGCACGTCCAGGCCGGGCTGCTCCAGGCCTAGGCTTTCCAGGTAGTCGGCAGCGTCCTCGGGATCGAGCTCGGAAAGCTCGGCCTCGATCTTGGCGCAGATCGGCAGCGGCTTGACGCCGTCGATGGGCGCCAGGTCCTCGTTGAGCATATCCTCGTCCACGTTGGCCACATACAGGATGGGCTTCATGGTGAGCAGGAACAGCCCCTTGGCGGCGGCACGCTCCTCGTCGGTCATCTCCATGGATGCGGCGCGCTTGCCCTCGTTGAGCCAGGCAAGCAGGCGCTTGGCAACCTCGAACTTGGGCATGAGCTCCTTGTCGCGCTTGGCCTCCTTCTCGAGCTTAGGCAGCTGCTTCTCGAGCGTGCCCATGTCGGCCAGGATGAGCTCGGTCATGATGGTGTCGGCATCGCCGGCGGGATCGACGAACTCGCCCGTGCGGCCCACCTCACGCATGACGTTGGGGTCCTTAAAGTAGCGCACGACCTCGCAGATGGCGTCGGTCTCGCGGATGTTTGCCAAGAACTGGTTGCCCAGGCCCTCGCCCTCGTTAGCGCCCTTCACCAGACCTGCGATGTCGACGAACTCGACCGTCGCCGGCACAATGCGACCCGGGTTAACGATGTCGGCAAGCTTTTGCAAGCGGCTATCGGGCACGTCGACGATACCCACGTTGGGGTCGATCGTGGCAAACGGGTAGTTGGCGGCAAGGCCGGTCTTTTTGGTAAGCGCGGTGAACAGCGTCGACTTGCCCACGTTGGGCAGGCCCACGATACCGATGGAAAGGGACACGACAGCTCCTTTTGGTACAGGTACTTCAAACCGTATAAGTATAGCGCCGCCGCAGCATCCGGGCGAATCCGGACACCGCGGCGGCGCAAATGAAGCAGAGATAGAGCTCGCTGACTAGTCCGCGAGCTTCTCCACCTGATCGAGCATCTTGTCAAGCTTGGCCTTTGCCTCGGCCTTGGCCTTCTGGGCCTCTTCGTGGGCCTTGGCCTTCTGAGCGGCCTTTTCCTCGGCCTCGGGGTCGACAACGACCAGATTGGACGCATCGTGCTCGACCAGCTTGAGCGCATGCTCGGGGCACACCTTGACGCAGGCTCCGCAACCTAGGCAATACGTGGACTCCAGTGCAAAGCGACCGCTTCCCACCAAATCGCAGGCAAACGTGGGGCACACGTTGACGCACTCGCCGCATGACGTGCACTTGTCAAAATCGCATTCCGGTGTGCTCACCTGCATATTCTGGGCAAGCTCGGGGTGGTTCTGCAGCGTCGAGAGCACCAGCTGGCGCCCGTGCGTGAGCGAACGGCGGCGCTTGGTCGTCGTGGTACCGCACATGGTGTTGAGCGTGCGCTCAAGCTGCGTGATCTGGTGACGGTGGGCCTTCAACTTCTGCGTCACCGAGGCCAGTGCCGCAGTCGCCGGATTGAGCTTGGTCACCGTCAGGCCCGTGGTGCGGGCAATCTTTTCCATGTACTCCTTGCGCTCGTACTCGCGGCGCTTATGGCATTTGAGGCTCTTGGAGTCGACCTCCAAGCCCATACCCGTGCCGGACCACTCCTCGGCCTTCGCAATCGCCTCGCCCAGAATGTCCTCACCGCCGGTGTTGCGGCACTTATCGCACACGCCCAACGGCAGGTAGACGCTCACGTTGGGATAGTCGGCCAGTACCGAGAACCAGGTCTCGGCCGTAATATCGCCCACGCAGGCGACGACGACCTCGTTTTCGCGCGGCATGCGCTTAAGGGCGCGCGTGCAGGTAACGTAGGCGGTCTCGTGGCTCGTAGCAGCAGAGACGATATCGTCATACAGGTTTTTGGGCGCCAGGCGCGGCGAGATGATTGCCTCGGTCGGACAGGCAGCGGCGCACAGGCCGCACTTGCGACAGGAGTCGAGGATCTCGATGGCGTCTTCCTCGACCTCGATAGCGTTGACCGGGCACACGTCCATGCACGCGGTGCAGCCGCTCTTTTCGTTTTTGCAGGTCAGGCACGGAATGGTGTTGCCGCGCGGACGCTCCTTGTAGTCGGCAGGATTCCACTGCGGCGCCGAGGGATCGAGTGCATCGGTCACGCCGCCAAGCGGGTTTTTAAGAAAGTCGAAACCCTTGCTGATCTCGATAATGTCATCAAACAGATCGTGTTCCTGCGCCATGCGCGGCCCCTCCCTGAGCAGTGCAAACAAGCAAGAGATAATGATACGCTATCGGCCCACACCTCGGGCAAATTACACGCGGTGCACCTTGAGGGAAATAACCCATGGCCTATCGCCGCCCCGATTGCACAAGGTCAATCAAGCGCCAAGCTATGCCTCGCACATGAGCTGCACGAGCTTCTGTTTGGTCACCTTGGCCTGCTCGTTGGCCATATTGCGCTCGTTTCTAAAGACCGCATTTGCAACACCCTGCAGGTCGCCATCAGAAATCGCGCTGCACGGACCGTCCATCGAAGCCGCCGTGGGGCATACGCACAACGGCAACTCGGCATAAAACGCAACGGCCTTGGCGATATCGAGCATTTTGCCGCCGCCAATACCCACTACCATGTCGCAATACTCGGCCTGGGCTTCCTTAGCCATTTCGACAACGGCCTCTTCCGTGCACGGACCGTCATAAATCTTAAAGAACGGCTCGCTTAGATCTTCGTCCAGAAATCCATCGACGATCTGCCTGCACAGCCGATCCTCGGTGCCCTGGTCAAACAAGACATAGGCAGCGCAGCCCAACCATGACAAATACCTGCCTTGACGCGACAGTTCGCCCGGCCCCTGAACATACCGGCCGGGACCGCCGTAAACCATAGGAAGCGCCATACGAGAATCCGCCCTTCATCAAACAACAATTGGTGCAAAGAAACCTTACCCCTTTGCACCATAGCAAAAAGGGGCAAAGCCATCTGTTGGCTTTGCCCCTTCCTTAGCTTGATTTACTCATCCATGAGATAGTAGTGGCCCAGCGCGTCGGCACCCAGGATGGCGTTTGCGACCATCTCGGGCGTCACCTCAAACGGCATATTGCACATGGTGTCCTCGGGCGCGCACGCGGCCTCGGCAACAATCATGGCCTGCTCGCGCGTAAGCTCGGCAACGCCAAGTTCCTTCATCGTGACCGGCAGGCCAAGCTCAATGCAGAAGCCCAAGACTTCCTCGAGCTTCTCGGTCGGGGCATCCTCGAGTACCAGCTGGACGATAGTGCCGAAGGCGACCTTCTCGCCGTGATACATGCCGTGGCACTCGGGCAGCATCGTCAGACCATTGTGGATGGCATGAGCAGCGGCAAGGCCCGAGCTCTCAAAGCCAATGCCCGAAAGCAGCGTATTGGCCTCAATGATGTGCTCGACGGCAGGCGTGAGCGCGCCCTTCTCCAGCGCGACCTTGGCCTTGACGCCATCGGCCATAAGCGTCTCGTAGCAGAGCTTGGCGAGCGCCAGACCGGCCATTCCGCCCTTGCCGCCGGCGCAGGTGCCGCCGTCGGCATCGTGCGTCGCCTGAGCCTCGAAATAGGTTGCGAGCGCATCGCCCATACCGGAAACCGTCAGGCGCACCGGGCTCGCCGCGATAACCGTCGTATCCATAAGGACGATATTGGGGTTTGCCTTAAGGAAGAGGTATTTGTCGAACTGGCCGTCATCGGTATAGAGCACCGAAAGCGCCGAACACGGGGCATCGGTCGAAGCAATGGTGGGGCAAATGATAACCGGGGACTCCAGGTAATAGGCGACGGCCTTCGCGGTGTCGAGGATCTTGCCGCCACCGACGCCGACGATGATGTCGCAACCGTTGTCGCGAGCGAGCGCAACCAGGCGATCGACCTCGCCCTTGGAGCACTCGCCGTTAAAGTCCTCAAACAGCAGCTCGGCCTTAGCCTCGGTAAAACCGCCCTCGATCTTGGCACCGACGCGCTTCTTGCCCGAAGGCGTCACGATGACGAGGGCCTTAGCGCCGAGCGGCTCAACGTAAGAGCCGAGCTTGGCGAGCTCGTCCGGACCCTGGATGTACTTGCTGGGGCTATTGAAAATTGCAGCCATAACTATCCCATTCTCTAAAAGAAAAAAGAAAGGGGCTCCGTACAGATACGTGCGGAGCCCCTCGTTACGATAACAAGAGTCGATTAGAAATCGATGTCGGTGTCGTAGTAGCAGGCCTTGAGGATCTTCTCGAAGTCGGCAGCCTTGGTCTCACGCGGGTTCTCGGGCGTGCAAGCGTCCTGCTCGGCGTTCGCGGCGATCTCGGGCAGCTTGGCGAGGAACTCCTCCTCGGAAACCATCTGCGGGTTCTCGGCGTCGACCTTCACGCCACCATTCGCGTAATCCTTGATGGACTGCGGAATGTTGAGCTGGTCGTTGAGGTCGCGAATCTTCTGGACGAGTGCAGCGATGAGCTCCTCGTTGGTCTCGCCGGGAAGGTGCAGGATCTCCTTGGCCACGTAAGCGTAACGCTCGGCAGCACGGGGATCCTTGGAGTTCCACTGGATGACCTTGCCCAGGTACATGGCGTTAGCAGCACCGTGGATGATGTGGCCGTTCTCGAAGGCAGCACCGGTCTTGTGAGCCATGGAGTGAACGATGCCGAGCAGGCCCGAGGAGAAGGCGATACCGGCGATGCACTGAGCCTCGTGCATGTGCTGACGGGCCTCATGGTCGCCAGCATAGGACTTGGGCAGCCACTCGACGATCTCGCGGATGCCGTGCAGAGCGTTGGCATCGGTGAACATAGAGGCGCAGGTGGAAACGTAGGCCTCCATGCAGTGGGTCAGAGCGTCCATGCCGGTGTGAGCGCACAGCTTGGCGGGCATGGTGTAGGTGAGCTCGGGGTCGACGATGGCGACATCAGGGGTGATGTTGAAGTCGGCCAGCGGGTACTTGATGCCCTTGGCGTAGTCGGTGATGACGGAGAAGGCAGTGACCTCGGTAGCGGTACCGGAGGTAGAGGAGATGGCGCAGAAGTGAGCCTTCTGACGCAGCTCGGGGAAGCTGAACGGCTGGATGATGTTATCGAAGGACTCCTCGGGATACTCGTAGAAGACCCACATGGCCTTAGCGGCATCGATGGGCGAGCCGCCGCCGATGGCGATAATCCAGTCGGGCTCGAACTCGCGCATGGCCTCGGCGCCCTTCATGACCGTCTCGATGGACGGATCGGACTCGACGCCCTCGAACAGCTTGACCTCGAAGCCGCCCTCTTTGAGGTCGGCCTCGACGTCCTGCAGGAACCCGCCGCGACGCATAGAGCTGCCGCCAGAAACGATGATGGCCTTCTTGCCCTTGAGGTTCTTCACCTCGTGGCGAGCGCCCTCACCAAAGTACAGATCGCGAGGATTGGTAAAACGTCCCATACTGTGCCTCCTAAACAAGCCCCTCTTAGACTTGCGTATATAACGGAGCACCCAATTGGCTCCGTTAGGACCGGTTTGCGCGTTGCCGGCGATGACAATGCGCGATGTCTAAACGTCTCAACGCT
This sequence comes from Collinsella aerofaciens, assembly GCA_048501115.1. Lineage (GTDB taxonomy): Bacteria > Actinomycetota > Coriobacteriia > Coriobacteriales > Coriobacteriaceae > Collinsella > Collinsella aerofaciens_CD. The sequence goes on from DBFRZS010000007.1 coordinate 15,294, forward strand.
CAGACAAACACTATTTTACCGTTCTGGTTGGTCAGTTATTCACCTAAAGCCGCCAATGATGAAACGTTTTTTCTATCCCTGAAGACCCTTGTGCGGCATTCATACTCCCAAGCTGGGCAAACGTTTTATCAAGGTTGACTACATATCCTGGGCAGGACGGTGCCCCTCCAAAATATGCACCGTTCGCCGCCAAAAATCGACCGTTTGCGGCACCGTGATACCACTCGGTCGTCCAAGGTGCCGACATTTGTGCGACATCCGTCTTCGTGGTGCAAAGGTGCAAGTCCAAGTGCGGCACCCCCGGTGTGCCACATGCGGGTAAACTAGAACCTTATATAGAAACATTTGAACCCTAACCGCAGCAAAGGAGGCCCCATGGCATTCGATCCCATTCAAGAGGATTGCCATCGCCTCGTTCTTGAGGCCTTGCGCCGCGACAATATCCCGCTCACCGACGCTGCCGCCGTAGAGCGTCTGATGGAACAATTCACCCGCAACCCCGCACCGCTCATCGTGCACGACCGCGACCGCGCCGGGCACCTCATTGCCAAGGTGGTCGAGGCTGTCGACTACCGCATTCCCTTTATCCCTGACGATACCCAGGCAGAGCAAGAAGAGACAGCTGCCGAGAACATGCTCCGCGAGGCGGCCGCACTCGATCCGGCCAACTGGGACGCTCAGCGCATGCTGACGGCACTCACCGCCGAATCCAACGAGGAATACGTACAGTACCTGGTGTCCAAGTGCGATGAGGTCGAGCACGACCTAGCGCTCAAAATCGCCTCGGCCCAGGACCCCTACGAGCGCGAGGCCGCAGGCGACCTTACGCGCCGCCCCTATCTGCGCTGGCTTGCCGCCTTGGCATCGCGCGCCCTCATTAGCGGCCGCTATCGCATGTCGCTCGAAGCCGCGAATCGCAGCTTGGACTTTGCGCCCAACGACCCCGCTGGTGTCCGCCACACCGCGATGCTCGCCATGGCAAAGCTCGAATACCCCGCCGAGGAGCTCAAGCGCTTTCGCTCCGCACACTCCGTGCCGTACCTCGCGAATACCCCACTGCGCCGCCGCCCCAAAGATGCGGAGCGCGACTTGGACCCGTGGACGCTCATCGCGCTGATGAGCACGGCTTGGCGCGAACTGGACTACGAGGGCGCCGAGCACTACCTGCGTATCCTTGTGCGCTCGTGTCCGCACGCAGCCGAGGCACTCTACTTCCAAACCGAGTTTCCCGATGGCGTCTATGCCCGCGTCAACGTGGGTGTGGGCTCCACCGACGAGCTTGTCCTTGCGCTGTCCGAGGCGACGCCGGTACTGCAGGAGGGCCTGGGCGCCCCCGACAACGCCAGCTTTGCCGCCTGGGTCGCCACCAACGACATCGTGCGCTCCCAAATCGACGAGCGCATCCTGCGCGCAGCCGAGCAGGGGCTTCCATTTAAGGGAGGAGACCTCTAATGGATCCGAGCGTCTACATCCCCGCCTACCTGGAGCGCACCTATCTGGCGTCGCACCCCGAGCTCACCGATGCAGCACGCGAGCTTGTCCATAACGACATTAGTGCGAATCCCCAAAAGTACGCGCAGTCCGAGCATGCCCAGGCGCTGCTGTCCTATGCCGGTGTTCATCGCCACCTGCTCGACGAGCTCCATCGCATCGAAGATATGGGCAGCGACGAGGAGTTTGAGCAGACGCGCAATCGCCTGTTCGACGACATGCGCGATGAGCTGCTCAAGATTGTCCGCGTCGACGCACTGACCGTCGACGCGCAGCTGCTCGCCATCATCCTGGCCGACACACCCGTTGACGCCTGCCTGGGCGACCTGATGAAGCTCGAGGCAACCACGGCCGATTACCTGCAGCAAAGCGTGCCCGGGTTCGATATGGAGGCCCCGCACTACTGGGCCAACAAAGTTTTGACGGACGGCGTGACGGCGGCAGAGCTCACCGTGAGCGAGCCGGCGCTTATCGGGTGGCTTCACACACTCGAGGCCATCTCGCAGCTGTGCATGGCGAGCGCCCGCTACCGTGCTGCCGTCAACTATTCTCGCCGTGTTCTTAAGGCGGAAGGCTATCCCACCCGAGCGGCAGGCACCGTGTTACTCGCCCTCGCTCGCTTGGAAGACGAGGACGGCTTTTTTGCCCTGGCCCACCAGCTCGAGGAGCAGATGGGGGCCGATGCCCTCGAGAACTCTCCTTGGTATCTGCTCGCCCGCACGATTCTGCTGTTCAAAACAAACAAGATGCGCCCGGCGACACGCGCGCTGCGTGAGTTCGCCAACCGCTGCGAGGGTGGCGCGTTCTTCTTACTGAACCCCATGTACCAGACACCGTACCTTCCCTGCCGGCCCGAGCCACACGATCCCTGGGATCTTTCGCACCAGGCCGTTTGGGAAGCGGACGGTATTATCTCGGACACTCCCGACTTTGCCCCCTGGGCCAACGCCTGCGAAGATGTATCGCAGCTTGCCCAGGAATTTGCGCGCCGCTACGGATTTTAGTGACGCACTCGACCCGACCATGTCGTTTACGTTAGGAACGGTTTCATGAACCTCCGCTCATCTCTTGCCTGCACCTCGAGCGATATCGCTCGCTGGGGGCTGCGCTCCGTCCTTAAGCGCCAGGGCGGCGTACTCCCCGGCCGCATCGCCATGAAGATCGACCCCGAGTTGCTGAGCGACCTCGCTGGCCTTGTCGACCGCAGCGTGGTGATTACGGGTACTAATGGCAAGACCACCACTTCCAACCTCATCGCCGACGCCGTTGCTGCCAGCGGTGCTGCCGTGGTGTGCAACCGTGCCGGCAACAATATGGAGCCTGGTGTGGTAGGTGCTCTGCTCGAGGCCCGCGGCGGCCTTAAACACACCAGCAGCGGCAAGCGCGTGGGCGTTTTTGAGTGCGATGAGCTTTACACCGTACGCGTTCTGCCCAAGCTCAAGCCGACGTACTTTGTGCTGCTCAACCTGTTCCGCGACCAGCTAGATCGCTATGGCGAGATCGATCACACCCAGGAGGTCATCGCCCACGCGTTGGAGCTTTCGCCGGCAACGACGCTCATCTACAACGCCGACGACCCGCTGTGCGCCTCGATTGCCGCGCGCGTTCCCAATGCGAGTATTGCCTTTGGCATCGACGGCGCCACCGACACCGAGTCCGACCGCATTAGCGACTCGCGCTTTTGCTCGCAGTGCAACGCCCCGTTGGAGTACGACTACGTGCAATACGGCCAGCTTGGCGCATACCATTGCCCCTCGTGCGGTTGGGCACGCCCCGCACTGGTCCGCCGTGTGACGGGCGTGAAGCTCGGCTGCGACGGCTACGGCTTCGACCTGGTCTTTGGATCTGCGCCCGACGCGGCTGCCGTACACATCGCCACACGCTACAACGGTCTGTACATGGTCTATAACGTTGCCGCCGCCTTCTTTGCCGCACGCGAGTTGGGCGTGGACACGGCGTTTCTACAGCCTACGCTCGATGCCTACGTCCCCGCCGGCGGACGTATGGGCCGCTGGGAGATCGCCGGCCGTACCGTCGAGGCAAACCTGGCCAAAAATCCCGTGGGCTTCGATCGCCAGATCCAGTCCATTAAAACGGCAGGCGGCAGGCTCTGCGCCTTCTTCCTGAACGACAACGACGCCGACGGCCACGATGTCTCGTGGATCTACGACGTCGACTTCGAGCGCATCGCCGACACACCGGGTCTTGTCGCCTTTGCCGGAGGCACGCGTGCGCACGACATGCAGGTACGCCTCAAGTACGCCGGCATCGATGCCGCGATTATCTCGGACGTCGCGCAGGCAATTGGCGCCGTTGCGGATGAAGCCGCAGGCGACACTTTCTATGCCGTCGCCAACTACACGGCCTTCCCGCCGCTGGTCAAAGAACTCGATGGGCTGAAGGGTGCCGATGCAGCCACGGTTGCTGCCCGCGCTGCAACGTGTGCCGATGGCAGTGCCGTCCCCGTCGGCATCGCGCCAGTCGAGCTTTCGCGCCCGCTGCGCATCGTCTACCTGTACCCCGATGCCCTCAACCTCTACGGCGACGGCGGCAACGTTATCGCCCTCGAGCGTCGCTGCGCCTGGCGCGGCATCCCCGTTCGCGTGGACGAGGTCCGTATGGGCGAGTCACTCGATCTCACCGATGCCGATATCGTCATGATGGGTGGCGGCTCCGACCGCGACCAGCTAGCCGTGGCACACGAGCTGCTCGCCCAAAAAGACAAGGTCGCATCCTATGTTGAGGATGGCGGCTCGCTGCTCGCCATCTGTGGCAGCTATCAGCTGCTCGGCCGTTCGTACTATATGGGCGAGGATCGCATTGAGGGTCTGGGGGTCATTGCTGCCGAAACCGTACGCGGCTCCGACCGCCTGATCGGCAACGTAGCCGTCAAAACCGACCTGGCACCTGAGCCCTTTGTGGGATTCGAGAACCATGGCGGCCGCACGCTTTTGGACGCCGATGCCACGCCGCTCGGAACGTCCGTCGTCACGGGCACCGGCAACAACGGCGACGATGGCTTTGAGGGCCTGATCTACAAGGGCGTCATCGGCACGTACCTGCATGGCCCGGCGCTGCCCAAGAACCCCGAGCTCGCCGACTGGTTGATCGCCCATGCCCTCGAGCGCCGTGGCGATGCACAGGCTGCCGCCCTGCTGCCGCTCAAGCCCCTCGACGACACCTACGAGCACGCCGCCCACGACGCCGCCATGAAGCTCCTCCCCTAGCACCTCACCACCACAAAGGGGACAGGCACCTTTGTGGTGGTTTTTCAGTTTGCCAACGATATGTGAACGGCTAAAAAAGTCTGCTATACTCTTTCCCGCTGTCCCCATCGTCTAGCGGCCAAGGACGCCACCCTTTCAAGGTGGATATCGCGGGTTCGAATCCCGCTGGGGGCACCATTTAAATTAAGAAGCCCGTTACCCCCGCGGTGACGGGCTTTTTGCTACCGATATGCCGGGATTCGAACCCGACAGGGTGCGGAGCTGAGGAAACGCGCAAGCGTTTTCCAGCGCAGCACGCAAGGAGCGGAGCGACGCAGCGGAAGCGGGCGGCGCCAGCCGCACGCGGACATCCCGCTGGGGGCACCATTTGAAACTAGAAGCCCGTTACCCCCGCGGTGACGGGCTTTTTGCTACCGATATGCCGGGATTCGAACCCGACAGGGTGCGAATCCCGGCATCATCGCAAGGCCTGTGGTCAAAAAATGGCAAATATGAGTACTGTTACCATTTTAGTTACAGCGATTTCATGCCTTCAGAAGGCGATTTAGCCGTCGGGCGTCCTACGGCGGAAAAATTGCAGACGTTTATCGGCTAAGTACTTGGACATATGTTGCGTAACACTACATATTTTGCAAATAAATAATGTTACAGGACTTGTGACAGTACTCATATTTGACGTTTTTTGCCCATAGCCCTTTATACCTAGGCACATCGGCGGCAAAACGGGCTTCAAAGCGTCCTTCGCAAACAAAAAGCCGGGGCCCGCGCGATGCGGACCCCGGCTCAATACCGTGACGATATGTCAGTTACGTTCTACACATAGAACAGAATGTCGTCGTAGGTCGGAACCGGCCAGTAGTCGGCGGCCACGATCTCCTCCATGGCATCCACGGCGGCGCGCAGCGTATCCATAGCGGGAACGACCTCGTGTGCATACACATTGGCCTGCTCCTGGCCATCGAGGGCCTCGGCCTTCTGATGCACGGCGTCGAGCGCCTTAATGGAGTCGTTGATGGCAGTGATACCGTTGCAGAGCTTGTTGAGCGTATTCTGCTCGCACTGCATGGCGGCCTCGGCGCCGGCGGCGCGAATAGTCTCAAGGCCCTTAGCGACCTTGGTGGCATAGGCGGTAATGACCGGGCGATAGGTACGACGCGCCTCGCGAACCATCGTGGTAGCCTCGATGTTCATGAGCTTGTTGTACTTCTCGAGCTTGCAGTCGTAGCGGCACTGAGCCTCGGCCTTGGTCAGGACACCCGTCTCCTCGAAGAGCGCGATAGCCTTATCGGAAACAAAGGCGGGCAGGGCATCGGCCGTGGTCTTGTTGTTGGCAAGGCCGCGCTTCTCGGCCTCAATGGGCCACTCGTCGGAGTAACCGTCGCCGGAGAACAGGATGCGCTGGTGATCGATCAACACCTTCTTGCAGTACTCGAGCGCGGCATCCTGGAACTCATCCTCGGGCGTACCCTCAAGCGCGTCGGCGAAGAACTTGAGCGACTTGGCCACGGCGGCATCGAGCACCAGGTTGGAGTCGGAGACGTTCTGTTCGGAGCCGCAGGCACGGAACTCGAACTTGTTGCCGGTGAAGGCAAACGGGGAGGTGCGGTTGCGGTCGGTGTTGTCCTGCATCAGCTTGGGCAGGGTATCGGCGCCCAGGTCGAGCACGCCGCGCGTGGCATGGACGGAAGCCTTGCCATCGATGATCTTCTCGACGACCTCGGTAAGCTGGTCGCCCAGGAAGATGGACATAATCGCCGGAGGAGCCTCGTTGGCGCCCAGACGATGGTCGTTGCCGGCCGAGGCAACGGAGGCACGCAGGAGCTCCTGATAGTTATCGACGGCCTCGATCACCGCGGTGAGGAAGACGATGAACTGCAGGTTGTCGAGCGGGGTGTCGCCCGGATCGAGCAGATTCTCGGACTCGGTGCCAAGCGACCAGTTGTTGTGCTTGCCCGAACCGTTGATGCCCTCGAAGGGTTTCTCGTGCAGCAGGCAAACCAAGTCGTGGCGGGAGGCGATGAGCTTCATTTTCTCCATCATGACCAGGTTCTGGTCGATGGCCTCGTTGACTTCGCCATAGACGGGGGCGAGCTCATGCTGGCAGGGAGCAACCTCGTTGTGCTTGGTCTTGGCGGGAATGCCGAGCGCCCACAGCTCATCGTCCAAGTCCTTCATGTAGGCCGAGACGGTGGGGCGGATAGCGCCAAAGTAGTGCTCCTCGAGCTCCTGACCCTTGCATGGAGCAGCACCAAAGAGGGTGCGGCCGGTAATGACCAGGTCCTTGCGCTTGCGGTAGGCGTCCTTCTTGATCAGGAAGTACTCCTGCTCGTCGCCCACGGAAGGAACGACCTTCTTGGGGGTCTTACCGAACAGCGCCAAAACGCGCTTAGACTCACGCGAGAGCGCGGTCATGGAACGCAGCAGCGGGGTCTTCTTGTCCAGGGCCTCGCCCGTGTAGGAGCAGAAAGCCGTGGGGATGCACAGGACATCGTCCTTGATAAAGGCGGGGCTAGTGGGGTCCCAAGCGGTGTAGCCACGGGCCTCGAAGGTAGCACGCAGACCGCCGTTGGGGAAGCTCGAGGCATCGGGCTCGCCCTGGATGAGGTTCTTGCCCGTAAACTTTGTAATGGCGGTGCCGTCGTGGTTGGGCTCCAGGAAGCTGTCGTGCTTCTCGGAAGTAATGCCCGAAAGCGGCTGGAACCAGTGCGCGTAGTGCGTCGCGCCCTTGGAGATGGCCCAGACCTTCATGGCATGGGCAACGGCGTTGGCCACATCCAGGTCGAGCGGCTCACCGCCCTCGAGGGTTGCAGCAAGGCGCTTCCAAATGTCCTTGGGGAGGTAGTCCTTCATGACTTCCTCAGAGAACACCATGGTCCCGAAGCGGTCAGTAAGGTCGGCCATACGGAACTCCCTTCGTATCGGCACCGCGTGAGAAGCGGTGTTGATTACTAACGAACGAGTCATAGCTTAGACTCGCCGTGTTTCCGCGACATTACCGTTATGTTGCTGTCGCGAAACCAATCAATGAGGTTACCCTATCGAGGCGGCGTTGCCACCCTCAACAGCCAATCAACTGCATAAATTGCAGACCTCTCTCCATGGTTTAAGGGTAGTCAATTTGGGATGGAGCTCTATTAACTGGTATTTTGCATCAGATACCAGTCTTTATAGTCCGTGCCTAGAGTAGCCGCTCTGTTATAGAGAAAGCCGATAGCAAGGCATCTTTGATTGGTATCCTCAAATAGCGAGTGAAACTCCACCGTGGCACAGTGGTGCTGTAGAATCCTTACAACACATCACACTATTACGTATCTAGAGGAGCACGATATGCGCGTCGACGAGGTTTTTAAGCAGGCAGCATCCCAGGGCACCGCGCCCATTTCGTTTGAGATGTTCCCGCCCAAGGGCGAGCTGACCCTCGACACGGCTCGCGAAGTGGCAGGCAATCTGTGCAAGCTTTCGCCGAGCTTTGTCTCGGTCACCTGCTCGGCCGGCGGCTCGGGCAACGGCGCCACCACCGCCCCCATCGCGCATATGATTACGAGCGAATTCGATACACCCTCGGTGGCACACCTTACCTGCGTGGGCCGCTCGCACGCCGATATCGCCGCCAAGATCGACGAGTATCGCACCGCCGGCGTGGAAAACATCCTGGCCCTGCGTGGCGATCTCCCTGCCGGCGCAACCGAGGACGACAAGCCCGCCTCGGACTACGCCTACGCCCGCGACCTTATCCCCGAGCTCGTCGACGCCGGCTTTTGCGTGGGCGCCGCAGCCTACCCCGAGGGCCACATTGCCTGTGAGGACCTCAACCTCTCGGTCGAACACCTCAAGCAAAAACAGGACGCCGGCGCGAGCTTCTTTGTGACGCAGCTCTTCTTTGATAACGAGTGCTTCTACCGTTTTCGCGAGCTTGCCGACAAGGCCGGCATCACCGTGCCCATTACCGCGGGCATCATGCCGTTTATGGGCAAGTCACAGATCAGCCGCATGGTCTTTATGTGCGGCGCGTCGCTGCCCTCCCCCGTCATCAAGATTCTCGCCAAGTACGAGAACGACCCCGAGAGCCTGCAGGCAGCCGGTGTAGATTATGCAGCCCGCCAGCTTTGCGACCTCAAGGAGCACGGCGCCGACGGCTTGCACCTGTACACTATGAACCGTCCTGCGATCGCCGCAACCATTATGGAGCGCCTAGGGTAATGGAAAAACCGCACATCGATACAGCTTTTGTCGAAGTGCCGGCCGACCTTGCGTCGCCGGCGCTTTACCGTGTCGATGCTGCGCACCATCCCCGTGTCGACCGTGCCGAGATGCTGCGGTATCTGGGTTACGGCGGCCAGCAGATTGAGCCCGAGTTGTCGCAGCGTATTGAGCTTGTCGTTGAACGTCTGGAATTGGACATTGAGCCCCGTGGCGTGCGCCGCGTGTTTGCCGTCGATGCCACGGGTGTGGACGAGCAGGGAGAACCTTGCATTCGCCTGGTCGGCACCAACGTTGAACTGCGCGGTCGCGATATCTATCGTCATCTCAAAGACGCCCGCTTTGCCGCGCTCATGGCATGCACCCTCGGCATGGACGCCGAGCGTCGCCTGCGCATCACGGGAGCCCAACATCCCCTGGAGGGCGCCGTGCTCGACGCCGCGTGCTCCGCTTACGTGGAAGCCGCCGTTGAGCAAATGGACCAGCAGGTCAAGGCTGCGGCCGCCGCACACGGACTCGCCGGCAACTGGCGCTTCAGTCCCGGCTATGGCGACTGCCCGCTCTCTGCCCAGCGCTCGATCGTGGATGCACTCAACGCCACGCGTCTCATTGGACTTACCGTCACCCCCACCAGCCTGCTCATGCCCACCAAGAGCGTGACCGCGGTGATCGGTCTGTTTGACGGCGAAGTCCACGACGCCCAGAGTCGCCCCACCTGCAATATCTGCCGCATGCACGAGCACTGCCGCTTCCGCGCCGCCCACACCACCTGCTATTCCAGCCATTAGGAGCCCTCGATGTTTACTCCGCTTATCACCCATGATTCCGACGGTACCGCGCTGGCAGCGCCCGTCAATACTGCGCGTTGTAACGGCGCCACGTACAAGACGTGCACGATCGGCGACCTTCGCATTAAGGACGATCGCCTGCGCGCCGCCATCGAGGGCACGGGACACCTCCTGTTCGACGGCGGCATGGGCACCATGCTGCAGGCGGCCGGCATGAAGGCCGGCGCCCTGCCCGAGCTGCTCAACTTTGAGGAGCCCCAGGTTATCACTGATATTCAGCGTCAGTACGTCGAGGCTGGCTGCGACGTAATCACCGCCAACACCTTTGGCGCCAACGCCCACAAGCTCGACGGCGCCGCCACCGTGGCAGATGTCTTTGCCGCCGCCGTCGCCTGCGCCCGCGCGGCCGGCGCCCACTATGTCGCCGGCGATATCGGCCCCATCGGCGCACTGCTTCGCCCCTTGGGCACCCTGAGCTTCGACGAGGCCTATGACCTCTTTGCCGAGGAAGTGCGCGCCGGCGTCGACGCGGGCGTGGACCTCTTTATTATCGAGACCATGACCGACCTTGCCGAGATCAAGGCTGCCGTCCTCGCCTGCCGCGAGAACTCTGACCTGCCCGTCTTTGCCACCATGACCTTTGAGGAAGACGGCCGCACCTTCTTGGGCACGAGCCCCGAGGTCGCCGCCATCACCCTCGACGCCATCGGCGCCGACGTCCTGGGCATCAACTGCAGTCAGGGACCGGCCGAGCTCCGAGGGCTCGCCGCGCGCATGCTCACCGTTACCGACAAGCCCGTTATGGTGCAGGCCAATGCGGGACTGCCCCGCGTGGACGACGACGGCAATACCGTCTTTGATATCCAGGCACCCGAGTACGCCGAGGCCGTCGCCGGCATGATTGAGGACGGCGTGAGCGTCGTGGGCGGTTGCTGCGGCACCACGCCGACGCACATGGCGGCACTTCGCACCCTCATCGACAACCACACGCCCAGCCCGCGTCACCGCAAACCCAGCATGTCGGCCACGAGCGCCCAGACGGTCGTGGACCTCCCCTGCGACGGCCACAAGATCGCCGTCATCGGCGAGCGCATCAACCCCACCGGCAAAAAGCGCCTGCAGCAGGCCCTACGCGACGGCGACCTGGACTACGTCGTGAGCCAGGGCATCAGCCAGCAGGAGCAAGGCGCCGACATCCTGGACGTCAACGTGGGCCTGCCCGAGATCGACGAGGTCAAGGTCATCCAGCAAGCGACCGAACAGCTCCAGGGCTCCACGCTGCTGCCGCTGCAGATCGACTCCACCGACCCCGCAGCCGTCGAGGCCGCCGTGCGCCGCTACGCCGGCAAGCCCATCATCAACTCGGTCAATGGCAAGCAGCAGATCATGGATGAGATCTTTCCGCTGGTCGCCCACTACGGCACCAACGTTGTCGGCCTTACGCTCGACGAAGGCGGCATCCCCGATACCGCCGAGGCCCGCTTTGCCATCGCCGAGCGCATCGTGGCCGAGGCTGCCCGTTACGGCATCGGCCCGGACCGCATCCTCATCGACTGCCTGGTCATGACCGCCTCGACCAATCAACGCCAGGCCGAGCAGATCCTGCGCGCCATGTCCCTGTGCAAGGAGCGTCTGGGCGTCAAGTGCGCGCTCGGCGTGTCGAACATCAGCTTTGGCCTGCCTGCCCGCCCGCTGCTGGGTTCGGTCTTTTTGGCCGCCGCCTTTGGCGCGGGCCTGGACGCCCCCATCATGAACCCGGGTTCCAAGCGCTTTATGGACACCGTCTACAGCTATCGCGTCCTGAGCGTTGAGGACGAGGGCTCGACCGGATACATCGAGCGCTACGCCGGCTGGACCGATCCGTATAAGATCGCCGCAAACCCGGCAGCAGCTCAGGCCACATCGAGTGATGCCGCGCCTGCTGCAAGCGCCCCCGGCACCGACGGCAACGACGACCCGATTCGACGCATGGTCGTCTCGGGCCGCAAAGGCGAGATCGCTGCCGAGACCGAGCGCCTGCTGGCCGACCACGACGCCATGGACCTCATCAACAATCACTTTATCCCCGCCCTCGACGAAGTTGGCGTCCTCTTTGACCAGGGCAAGTTCTTCTTGCCGCAGCTCATGGCCTCGGCCGAGGCCGCGCGCGTGGGCTTCGACACCATCAAGCGCCTGATGCCCGCCGGCGAGATTGCCGACAAGGGCAAAATCTGCGTGGCCACCGTCAAGGGCGACATCCACGATATTGGCAAGAACATCGTCAAAATGCTGCTCGACAACTACGGCTACACCGTCTTTGACCTGGGTCGCGACGTCGATCCGCAGGAAGTACTCAAGACCGTCAAGGAGCGCGACATCAAACTCGTCGGCCTCTCGGCGCTTATGACTACCACAGTCGTCGCCATGGAGGAGACCATCAAGCTGCTTCATACTGAGGTGCCGGGCGTCAAGATCATCGTGGGCGGCGCCGTACTCACCCCCGAATACGCCAAGCAGATCGGCGCGGACTACTACGCCAAGGACGCCGCCGAAAGCGCTCGCATCGCCGAAGAGGTCTTTGGGCAGTAACACAACGGAAACAACCGAGCACCAAAACGTGCCGCACGCGCCACTTGCCACGTGCGGCACGTTAGAATAGAAAAGACTATGCTCGTTTTGGCAGATAGGAGCGCAAGGATGGCGATCACGCCCGCAGAAATCGCGGAAACCCGCGGCATGGTTGAGGAACAGAACCTCGACATCAGGACCATCACCATGGGTGTTTCGCTCATGGGTTGCGGTGACGAGAACCTCGACCGCATGTGCACGAAGATCTACGACCACGTGACGCACACGGCTGAGCATCTGGTCGAGACCGCCGAGAACCTCGAGCGCGAGTACGGCATCCCCATCGTCAACAAGCGCGTTTCCGTCACCCCGGTGGCGCAGATCGCCGCATGCTGCAAGGATGAGGACCTCACCCCCATCGCGCATGCCCTCGACCGCGCGGCCGAGACGCTCGGCATCGATTACCTGGGCGGCTTCTCCGCACTCGTCCAGAAGGGCATCGGCGGCGCCGACCGCCGCGTCATCCAGTCCATCCCCCAGGCGCTCGCCACCACGAGCCGCGTCTGCTCCAGCGTCAACGTCGCCAGCCTGCGCGCCGGTATCAACATGGATGCCGTGCTCATGGCCGCGCAGACCATCATCGATGCCGCTAAACTCACGGCCGACCAGGATTCCGTTGGCGCCTCCAAGTTTGTCTGCTTTGCCAACATGGTCGAGGACTCCCCGTTTATGGCGGGCGCCGTCCACGGCGGTGGCGAGGCCGACGCCGTCATCAACGTTGGCGTCTCGGGCCCCGGCGTTATGGCTGCTGCCTTGGAGACGCTCCCCGACTCCGCCTCGATGATGGAGGTTGCCGAGAAAATCAAGCAGACCGCCTTTAAGATCACCCGCGCCGGCGAGCTCATGAGCCGTGAGGCAGCCCGCCGTCTGGGTGTCGAGAAAGGCATTGTCGACCTGTCGCTGGCTCCCACGCCTGCCATCGGCGACTCCGTTGCCCGCATCCTCGAGATCATCGGCGTGGGCACCTGCGGTGGCCCCGGCACGACCTGCGCGCTCGCCATGCTCAACGATGCCGTCAAGAAGGGCGGCGTCATGGCCAGTTCCAGCGTGGGCGGTCTCTCCGGCGCCTTTATCCCCGTGTCCGAGGACGCCGGCATGATCGCCGCCGTCGAGGCCGGCGCGCTTTCGCTCGAGAAGCTCGAGGCCATGACCTGCGTGTGCTCCGTTGGCCTGGACATGATCGCCATCCCCGGCGACACCCCGGTCGAGACCATCGCCGGCATCATCGCCGACGAGATGGCCATCGGCGTCATCAACAACAAGACCACGGCCGTGCGTGTGATTCCTGCCATCGGCAAAGGCGTGGGCGACTGCGTCGAGTATGGCGGCCTGTTTGGCCGTGCGCCCATCATGCCGGTGAACCCCAACGCCGGCACCGTGCTTGCCCACCGCGGCGGACGCTTCCCGGCACCGCTGAACTCGCTGAAGAACTAGCTGAGGGGGACTGGCGAGGAGCCCCGGGGAGGGCAAATATATAAGGTCGCCTGCTCGGACAGTCCTGACTCGCACGGAGAGCACATTAAGTGCTCTCCGGCTCGTGCGGAACTCGCGATCGACCTTATATATTTGCCCTCCCCGGGGCTCCCGCACAACGGGACCTCAGTTGGGTTCTATCCCGGTTGCAGTTGCTTCGCTCCTGCACCACTTGGCTGATACGGCGATTTGGCGTTGGATCGGTTCTTTCTGATATATGCTGGTTGCGGCTCTTCTTTTGGGAGGAGTCGCTTTTTTGTTGCTAGGAGGTTGGCCCGTGGTTGATGGGGAGAATCGTTCTGAGCTGCTTGCTGCGGATTGGAATGGCGAATGGATGCGTCTGCAAGCTGATCGGCGGCGGGCTGATGATTCTTTTGAGTGGGATAAGCGGGCTCGGCATTTTCGGCCGCTTGAGACTGCCCCTTATGCTCGGGATTTTATGAAGCTGTTGGCGCTTGAGCCAGACGAGTCGGTGCTTGATATGGGGTGTGGGGCTGGGTCGATTGCTATTCCGCTTGCTCAGGCTGGGCATCCTGTAATTGCGGCTGATTTCTCCCCCGCCATGCTGGGCACACTTGATGCCGGCATTGAGTACTACGGGCTCGAGGGGCGCATAACGCCGCTTGAGCTTGCTTGGGATGATGATTGGGATTTGGTTGGACCGGTCGCGAAAGCGGTAGATGTTGCCTTTGCCAGTCGCTCTGTCACCACGAGCAACCTAAAAGATGCGCTTGCCAAGCTTGATCGTACGGCTCGTCGGCGTTGTGCTGTCACGATGGTCGCCAACTCCAGCCCGCGCTACGACCTGCACGTGATGAACGCCATCGGCGCCTCGGTTACCTGCAGTAATGGCTTTGTGTATGCCTTTAACATCCTTATTCAGATGGGTGCGCTGCCGCAGGTTACGTACTTTGAATCGCCTCGTCGCGATACCTTCGACAGCCTTGAAGCGGGCGTGGCGAACTTTTCCCGCATGCTTGAGCATGGCAACGAGGATAAGATCGACCGCCTGCGCGACTACATCGCTCAACACATGATTGAGAACCCCCATGCCGGTGAGCCGGGCTCCAAGGGCGTGCCGCAGGGGCGCTATATGCTCGACCACGTCCGCAAAGTCCGTTGGGCGTTTATTGCATGGGAGCCGGTCTCTGCGCCCAGCTCATAGCCCGTTCGCAGCCCGCGCCGCCCACTCACTCGGCATCCGCATTCTTTTTGAACTGGGCAAACGCGCTCCACACCGCGCCGTTCCTGCGCTATCGTGGGACAGCTCACGTAGATTAAGGCCCCGTCGCGGGGCGCCCCATACATAGAAAGCGAGAACCCATGGCACTGACAGGAGCACAGGTCAAGCAGCTTCGCAGCATGGCCCATCACCTCAACCCCGCCATCATCATCGGCAAGTCCGATGTCAACGAGGGCACCGTCGAGCAGACGGTCGCCTACCTGGAGAAGCACGAGCTCGTTAAGTGCTCCGTGCTCGATGGCTCCAGTCTTTCCGCCCGCGAGGCCGCCGAAGAGCTCGCCGAGCGCTGCCACGCCGAGGTCGTCCAGGTTATCGGCCGCAAGTTCTCACTGTATCGCGAGTCCTCGCGCAAGGACATCGAGAAGATCAAGCTCGTCTAAGAGCCAATGATCCGGCGAACCAACACATAGCAAGCTTACGGGTGCCCAAGTACTTCGGGCGCCCGTTTTTTATCGCTCGACCAGCACGCGATTGAGCCGCCCCTCCACCAAGCGCTCGTATAGACGCCGCGTCTCGGGCTCGGGCACGCCATTGACCTGCTCCCTCAGATGGTGCATATGCCCACTGTATAGCTCGACGATATCGCGCCGCCGCCCCGCCGCACTGTAGACACGCATGGCGCAGCGCACCATATCCTCACGCGCCGTTTCCTGCCGAAGCCCCGACTCCGCCAGCCAAATCGCCGTCTGCAGATCGTTTTCTTCTAGAGCGGCATTTGCTCCCTTAATCATGCAATCGATGTACTTTGACTGCATAATGCGTCGCATACGCAAAAAGTAGGTGGGATTACAGCCATTGGGAACATACAGCGGTCCGGCATAAAGCTGCTCAATTTTAAGGCACAGCTCAACTAAATGGGGCCCGCGCGCACCCGTGCGATTTCCCAAAACCTCGCGGCTTATCTGGTCAAACAGCCGTACATCGGTCTTGACGTAGTCGCCGTTGAGTCCGATGCATTCATTTTGGATGAGCACACACGACTTGCCATCCGGCGTCGGCCCCAAAGCCGACCGCAAGCGCGATATCGTCGAGTACAGGTTATTGCGGGCGCTATTGAACTCGGCATGGGGCCACAGCTCCATGGCCAGCGTCTCACGATCGACGAGCGCATCCATGCCCAGCGCAAGCCGCTCGGCAAGTGTCGCCGCCTTCTTGCGACGCCACATTTTGTCCGTGATGGGAAACCCGTCGCGCTCGGCGCGAAACGCACCAAACATGCGAATCTCGATATGGTCGATGGTATCAACGGCTTCAACCTCGCCAGTCTGGAACAGGCGCTCGCCCTCCCCTTCCAAATCGTCGCGCAGCGAGTACCGCGACAGTTCGCGCACGGGAAGCTTCTTGCGTATCCTGGCCGCCGGCTCGCCCAGACAATGCATGGCAAGGCGCGCAAAGAGCCGATACGATGGCTCTAGAATCCCCGCACGATTCATGGACATCCAGGCCGCAAGGTCGCTGTCTCGGCCCGCACAGGCCAAATGCAGCGCCACCATCCAGGCTTCTGCGCCACCAACCTGCGTCTGGCTTATATCGAGCAACTCCGCTTCCTCGCGCACCGAAACCATCGATGTATTTCGCAGATATGCCGCGCGCTCCAGCAGCAATGCGTTATCGCGCATGTACGCAATCGACTCCTCGGCAAGTTTGAGCACTTGGACCGCACGGAACTTTGCATTAACCGGCCGTCCCTCTGCCAGCGACTGCCAGCCTTCTAACAACAGGCCAAACAGCTGAATCTGGTTGTCGCGCATGCGCACGGCAAAACGATCGAGCTCGTTGAACGCCGCGTCGTCGGTTACCGGCAAGCCGGAAAGGAGCCGCCGTGCCGCCAACACCATGCGCACCCAGATAGCCATCGCCTTAAGTCCACGTACGTCGAGCGCCTCCCGCACCACCGTCATCTCGTCGTCGCGCTCGTCGGTTCCTGCAAACGACCCGTCAAAGAGCTCCACCAGCATGCTGTCGGCCCGTATAACAATCCCCGCGATGTCGAGCTCGCAGTCGTAGGCCTTGCTCGTTTTGAGCTGCTGTAGAACGTCGCCGTCATCTCCCCGTTCGGTCAGGCATCGCTTGACCTCGATATGCGCAGACAACATGTCGAGTGCGGTGTGGGATGTCTCTATTTCTGGCACGGCCAGGTTCGTAGGAAGCCCAAGCCCGTTGTCCCCATAGCAAACAGCCGTCAGTGTCTGGGCTACCCTCCATGAAACAGGGTCTATTTCACAGGCCGCCCGTTCGCCCTCGCGCTCGATGACCGATGCCATATAGCGGGCGAGCTTTGTGTTGGACACGCTGACCGCTGCCAGATATACGCCGAGCGCCTCGGCAGGCGTTGGCTCTAGAGCCGGATCGTCGGCATCGATCGTATCCAGCGCTGCTCGGCAGATATCGGCCCCGTGCCCCGTCAGAGCAAGATCGACCCCATACTGCCCAGCAAGTTCAAGGACCGCCTCACGGTCCAAAAAGGCGTCCGCCAGGCCCATCGCCGCATCGCATCGGCCCGCCTTAAGCAAAATCCGGGCCGCCCTCGGAACAAGTTCGGGGCGAACCTCGGCCACCAACTTACGCAAACGCAAGCGTCCGTTATCCTCCGTGCCCAGACACGTAAAACTCCGCTCGGCGGGATCCAAGCCAAAGATCGGGTAGTCGCGTACAAAGTAGGACTGGTCGACCATCGACAGTCTCACCCCGCAAGCCTCGAGTTCTGCGATATTGCCCTCGCCCATCAAAACCATGAGACATGCCACGCAAAACAGCGCATTATTGTCGAGCGAAGCCAGATCGACAAGTGCCGCGCCATATACGTTGACAATCTCGTTTTCGAGCAGACCGGCTACGTCGCCTTGGCCATACAGACCCGTCTGCAATGCCGAAACGAGCTCGGGCACGCCCTGCGTGAGCTGATAAAAGTCGAGCGATGTGCTGATCGAAAACGCCGATGCCCACGCCGAATACTCATAGGCATGCACCTTGAGCATCTGCGCATTGATCTTAACCGAATCGCCCAGCCCGTGAATCAGCTGACGATTTGAAGGACGGCAGGAAATAAAGACCCCTACCCCCATAGCGCGCAGGCCGCGAATCCTGTCGATGAGGTCCTCGGTATCGTGCTGATCGAGGTTTGGCACATTATCAATCGCGATAAGGGAATGCGGTTTGTCTTTGAGTTCTTCAGTAACCACCTCGAGTTGCATAAACACCTCGCGCCCAGTGGCGCGATCGGCCTCGATAATCCGCACGGGGCCTCGCGTCGGGTCGCATTTAACCTCATGGGTGTACTGCAGCAGCACCGAGGTCTTCCCAAACCCGTCGGGCGCATAAAGAACCACGATGCCGGCCTTTCGGCCCTTGGCGATAAGCTCATTCATCAAGCGTTCGCGTCGCACCATATAGCCTCCGCCCAGCGGCATCAGCTCGAGGTCGTCTATACCGCTCAAATCGTTTACCATGCCCGCTCCTCAACTCGACCGTATGGACACTGTAGCCGCAAGACCATACAAGCCGCGCTATGAATAGAGCGACCTTGTGTTTTAGGTTGTCTTTTGGTACGCAAGCGGCAAGTTTTTGTACAGCGAGGGCCGATTGTTATTAATCCCCCGACTAATCGGTCTTTAAGCAGGTAAATGAGCTTGTCAGCTTGTCCCATCTAAGCGGCAGTGTAACGCAGATGAACAAGGTTCAGCTATGTCATTCAACTCGCCTAGCACCCGCTACCGTCTACGACCTTCTAGTGGCATTTTTGCATAGAATCTGATATAGAATGAATCAAGCTGTTGGGCATCCGGCATTCGTCAAGCTTGCGGCAAGATTTTGGTCAAGTGGGCGAAAAGGGATAGCAAAAAGGCCCCCGCAAAGCGGAGGCCTTAGGCAAGGCTATGTCGAGCTGCAGGATTCGCGCTACTCGCAGAGCGAAAGGGCGGCCTCGTCGGCAACGACAACGCAGTTGGTGTGCAGCTGCAGGATCGAAGCCGGGCACTCGGGCGTAACCGGACCATAGCACATGTCATGCACGGCCTGAGCCTTGGCCTCGCCGTTGGCGACGACCAGGATCATGCGGGCATACATGATGGTCTGGGTACCCATGGTGTAGGCCTGACGGGGAACATCGTCGATGCTGTCGAACAGGCGGCTGTTGGCCTGAATGGTGCTCTCGGTGAGGTCGACGCAGTGCGTGCCCTTGGAGAAGTGGTCATCGGGCTCGTTGAAGCCAATGTGGCCGTTGTTGCCAATGCCGAGCAGCTGCAGATCCGGATAACCGGCGTCGGCGACAATCTTGTCGTACTCAGAGCAGGCAGCGGCGGCGTCGGGGTTGGAACCGTCGGGCACATGCGTGTTGTTCAGGTCGATGTTGATGTGATCGAAGAAGTTCTCACGCATGAAGTAGTGATAGCTCTGGGGATCGTCGTGCGAAAGGCCGCGATACTCGTCCAGGTTGTAGGTGCTGACCTCGGCAAAGTCGACGTCGCCCTTCTCGTACCAAGCAGCGAGCTGCTTGTAGGCACCGATCGGGGTGGAGCCGGTGGCAAGACCCAGCACACAGTCGGGCTTGAGGATAACCTGGGCCGAGATGATATTAGCGGCCTTGCGGCTCATATCCTCGTAGTCTTTAGCTTTAATGATCTTCATTACGCGTCCTTTCTCGTACAAGAGAGGCAAGGCTCCCTTACAAGCACTTGCCCGCGGCCCGCGTCGGCCGCAACCAACGTGTGCGGCCACCAGGGCGAGGTCGCGTAATGTATGTGTCTCGTGTCTAGCCGCGTCGAGGCCCCTGCCCGTCCACGGTGACCCAAAGCCTTTTAGCTTCGGACAAATCCCATCTTGCCACTGAGGGCGTCCTCTTTCAAGGGCGCCCTCCGTAAACGTGTTTGAATTGTAGACTAATGGCCACGTGCACTTGCTAGCGCTCGCGAGCAACGATGAGCTGGTCCATCTCTTCGACATGCACGCCAACAGAGCCCTTGATGCTCGAGAACTCAACGGAGTTGCACACCAAGATGGGAACCGTCACATCGTAGCCCTCGGCAGCAATTGCCTCGCGATCGAACTCAATGAGTACATCGCCCTTATGGACGATGTCACCCACTTGCGCATGTACGGTAAAGTGCTTGCCCTCGAGCTGAACAGTGTCCAAACCAACGTGGATGAGCACGTCCAAGCCATCGACCGTGTTAAGCGCAACGGCGTGTCCCGTGGGAAAAATGGCCTCGACCTTGGCATCAGCCGGCGCGATCACGCGCGTTCCGGTGGGCTGAATCGCCACGCCCTGGCCCAAAAGGCCGGTAGCAAACGTCTGATCGTTTACCTCGGAGAGCGGAATGACGTCGCCCGAGATGGGAGCATCCAACGTAAGGACTCGACCACGCATACCAAAAGACCTTAGGACTTTAGTGAACATGCTCCCCCTCGGACATACCGATCAACCAAAATAACCTTAACAGTTTACCACTTGGCACCCGTTTTTGACCATTAGGGAAGTTCGCGCTTGACAACCTCGACGATGTCGTCAACAACGCGCTGAGTCAGCTCGTGCGTCTCGGCCTCGGCCATCACGCGGACCAGCGGCTCGGTACCGCTCGGGCGCACCAGAATGCGGCCGCGGCCGTCAAGCTCCTTCTCGGCAGCAGCGACGGCATCCCAGATGGGCTGGCAATCGTCCAGACCAGCCTTGTTGTCGGAATGCACGTTGACGAGTACCTGCGGGTACTTCTTCATGATGCCGGCAAGATCGGTGAGGGTACGACCGGTGCGCTTGAGCACGGCCAGCAGCTGCAGAGCCGTCACCAGGCCGTCACCGGTGGTGTTGTGCTCCAGGAAGATGATGTGGCCGGACTGTTCGCCGCCGATGACGGCGCCGTCCGCGAGCATGCGCTCCAGAACGTAGCGGTCGCCCACGGCGGTCTGGACCATCTCGAAGCCCTGCTCCTTCATAGCGATGGAGAAGCCAAGGTTGCACATGACGGTCGAGACGATCTCGGAGTTGGCGAGCTTGCCGCGAGCGGCGAGGTCAGAACCGCAGATAGCCAGGATGTAGTCACCGTCGATCTCATTGCCCTCGCTGTCCACGAACAGTACGCGGTCGGCGTCGCCGTCGTGGGCCAGACCGATATCAGCATGGGTGCGCAGCACGAGCTCGCGCAGGGGCTCGAGGTGCGTAGAGCCGCACTCAACGTTAATGTCAGTGCCGCAGTAATCGGTGTTGATGGCATGGACCGTGGCGCCCAGGCGCTGCAGCGCGGCGGGCGTGGTCTGGCAAGAAGCACCGTGGCCGCAGTCGACGGCAACGACCAGGCCGTCGAGCCTCAGGCCATCAAGCGTATCGATGGCGTGGTCGACGTATGCCTTGCGAGCGTCCTTCATCTTGATAATGTGGCCCACGCCGGCGCCGGTCGGCAGCGTATCGGCAGCCATGGCCTCCTCGGACATGACCCAAGCGCTGATCTCTTCCTCAACAGCATCGGGAAGTTTCATGCCCTTGCGGCTAAAGAACTTGATGCCGTTGAACTCCGGCGGATTGTGCGAAGCGGAGATGACGATGCCGCCGTCGAGCTCGTTTTGGACGGTGAGCAGCGCCACGGCCGGCGTAGGGATAACGCCGCAGCAGTGCGGGCGGCCGCCCTCGGCCATAATGCCGGCGGTCAGAGCACTCTCGAGCATGGTGCCCGAAAGACGCGTGTCACGGCCGATGCAAATGTCCGGACCAAGGAACTTGGTCGCCGCACGGCCAAGGCGAAACGCAAGGTCGCACGAGAGGTCGGCGTTGGCGACGCCACGGACGCCGTCGGTACCGAAGATGTTCTGGGGCATAGGATCGCTCCTTCCCAAGTGGGCAAAACGCAGTCGCCCACCCTAGTCGAAAAAGAAAAGCGGGACCCACCGAGCAATCGGCAGGCCCCGCTTGTACATTGTATCTCGTAAGGAGATAAAACCTTAGCGCTTGGAGAACTGGGGAGCGCGGCGGGCCTTCTTGAGGCCGTACTTCTTGCGCTCGACCACGCGAGCATCGCGCGTAAGGAAACCGGCCTTCTTGAGGTCAGCACGGTAGTCGCCAGCGTTCAGAAGAGCGCGGGCGATGCCCAGGCGCAGAGCGCCGGACTGACCGGAGATGCCGCCGCCATCGCACAGAGCGATAACGTCGAACTGACCGGCGGTGTCGGTCACCTTGAAGGGAGCAAGAGCGTTCTCAACGAGCTGATGACGGCCGAAATACTGCTCGGCGTCACGCTTGTTGATGGTCACCTTGCCGGTGCCGGGGACGAGACGGACGCGGGCGACGGCGTTCTTACGACGGCCGGTACCCTGGTAGACAACGGTGTTCTCAGCCATCTTTAAGCCTCCAGCTCAATCTTCGTGGGGTTCTGGGCAGCGTGCGGATGCTCGGCACCAGCGTAGACCTTAAGCTTGGTCATCTGGGCACGGCCGAGGGTGGTCTTGGGCAGCATGCCACGAACGGCGCGCTCGATGACCTTCTCCGGGTGCTTCTCCATAGCCTGGCGGAAGCTCTCAGCCTTGAGACCGCCGTTGTAGCCGCTGTGGCGATAATAGGTCTTCGTGTCGGCCTTGTTACCGGTAAGCTGGACCTTATCGGCGTTGATGACGACAACGAAGTCGCCGCAGTCGCTGTTGGGCGTGAACTGGGGCTTGTTCTTACCGCGCAGGATCATTGCGATCTGGGTGGCAAGACGGCCCAGGACAGCACCATCGGCGTCGACGAGAACCCAGTTGCGCTGGACCTCGCCCTGCTTGGCGTAGTGAGTCGATTTCGAAATCACTTAGACTCCTCCATGTACAGTACGTGTTGTTACAGAGATTCACGGGGCTCTGCAAGTAACCCGTCCATATTACCCCGCTCGTCGCCCGAGTCAACAGGTATTTTGGCTCTGACCAGACTTTCTGCACATGTCGTCCATGGGTCATGACGTCGCGACGCTAGCGCTCGACAAATGCCTCGATATCTCCCAGCAAGCGCTTTGCCTCCTGGCGGCCCTGAATATACAGGTCGAGGAGCTTTGCCGGATCGTGCTCAACGTGGCCGACCTCGACCGGCTTTTGCGGAGCAACAACCAGCGCGCGGCCCTCGCGCTCATACTTCCACAGGTGCATGCGTTGGATGTTGTAGCGATCGTGGCGCGTCTCGATGGCCTCGAGCAGGTAGGGGTAGTCGGCATAGCGGGCGCGCGCGGCGGGCATAAACTCGTACGGCTTTTTCTCGTACGAGCGGTCCTGCGTGACAATGACAACCGCGCGATCGAAGCCCGCCTCCTCCAGCACATGCTCGATGGGGACCGAATCGGCTACGCCGCCGTCGACGTATTTGTGCCCGTCAATCTCGACCGGCGGCGTCACCAGCGGCAGCGAGGTCGAAGCGCGCACGGCATCGAGGTCGAGCACGGCGCTTTTGACCGACAGGTACGCGGCGGTTCCAAAGAGCATGTCCGTCGCGACGGCGTACATCTCGATGGGGCTCGCGTCGAATGTCTCGTTGTCAAAGGGATCCAGGCGGTCCTGGACATCGTTGAAGATAAAGTCGTAACCCACGATGGAACCCGTG
Source organism: Collinsella aerofaciens (assembly GCA_048501115.1). GTDB lineage: Bacteria > Actinomycetota > Coriobacteriia > Coriobacteriales > Coriobacteriaceae > Collinsella > Collinsella aerofaciens_CD. Next base: position 38,871 of record DBFRZS010000007.1, read on the forward strand.
GACGCAAGCGATGCGGCGCCCATGAAACGGTTGTCGTTGCAGAAAGCCAGGTTGATGCGGTTGGCACGGCCGATCTGGTGCGACTTGTAGTTCACGCCGTTGAGGGCGCCGGCCGATACGCCATATACCGCCGGAATCTCGACGCCGGCCTCCATGAGAACGTCAAGCACGCCTGCGGTAAATTGCCCGCGGAAGCTGCCGCCCTCCAAAACGAGCGCGACCTTGCCGGCGTTCTTTGCCTTATCTTCTGCAGTCATGTTGACCTCCTGCGATTGCGTTTTGGCTTTCTTCTACCCAGTTTTGGGATGGCGAGAGCGCAGGTTTTTTGAGGCGGCAAGTGAAGCGGAAAGTGTGTCCCAGTTTGAGGCGAGATTCCGGGATGCGCTTTCCGCTTGGACCGCCGCTGGGAAAGCGCGTCCCGTTCTGAGCGCGGATTCCGGGATGAACTTTCCGCTAGCCATTCATTTGGAAACTGCATCCCATTCCGAACGAGGATTCCGGGATGTACTTTCCGCTTGAGCTGCCATTGGGAAAGCATATCCCACTCTACGGCTCGATTCCGGGTCGCAGTTTCCGCTTGAGGCATCATCCGGAAACTACATCCCAGTCTGAGCGCGGATTCCGGGATGGACTTTCCGCCTGGGCCGCCATTGGGAAAGCGTGTCCCGGTCTGCGTTGCCAAGGCGTTTTCTTTACGGCCGCGCCCTGCATAGAGTTCGATTCTCCGCGGTTTGGGGAATCCGTTGATGGGTTGAGGCCGGGGCAAGACGCCCGATCGGCATCGCATCTATATCTAGCTGGGGCATTGCGCGGAGAATCCGCGTATTTGCTTCGCAAATCCGCACCGGCTTCGGCCGCCTGCCGGCGTCCTCACCCGCGGGCTAAAAACGCTCACGCCCTGCACAGAGTTCGATTCTCCGCGGTGCGGACTAGAAATAAAAAGGCAGGTAGATACGAATATCTACCTGCCTGTTACTTCTGGTGGAGGCGCGGAGAATCGAACTCCGGTCCACGAAAGCCCCCTGATTGGCATCTCCAAGCTCAGTCGCTGGTTTAGTCTCGGACGCTTTGCGCGCAGCGACACGCTCGCGGCATCCCAACCGGTTCGGTCTTAGCCCGCGCCATACCGATTACGTGCGCGGGAGCATTCCCCTAAAATGACGTCGCGCCGGTGTCGGGGAAATCACCGGGTTGACGCGCCGCTATAAACTAAGCAGCAAGAGCCATAGGCTCAAAAGAAGAGTTGTTGTCAATTCAATTTGACGGCACCCCTGTTTAACGAGGCGAGGAGACCTCGGCTTGCTTCCTCTCTCAGAGCTATCGTGTCGAAACCAGTCGCCCCCGAATGTTGGGAAAGTCTGGATGGTATCGGGTCTGCAAACACCCGATAACCGTCGACTTTTCAAGGAACACGCGGGGTGAACCCCGCTCGTGGATAGCTATCTTACCACGTTCTAAAGGCAGACAGCTGTTCTATGCACGAGCTGTGAAGACCCCAATGTGCGCCGCACTTCACACTTTTGCTACCGATCGCGTAACGTATATTTTCGCCAAGCAAAATTGACCCGTCGAAAGGACCGTTATGGATACCAAGCAGCAACTCGTCAATGCCCTCGCAGGCCTGGGCTCAACCATTACCGAAGCTATGGATGTCATCGAAGGCTTTGTCCCCTGCGGACATCCCGCCCTCACGGTTTCGAACGCCCTTGTTGCGCTGGACGCTGACGATGATGCAGCTCTCGCCCAGCAGCTTGAGACCGTCGAGGGCTTTATCGACCACGTGAGTGAGAACCGCGGCGTGGCCGCCTACCACGGCATCGAGGTCGAGCTCGCGGGTCCCAAAGCCGATCTGCTCGCAGCAATCCGCGAGGTAGGCGCCCTTATGCAGACCGCAGGCGTCAAGAACACCCAGGTTAACGAGTGGGTCTACCGCAGTCTGGCAGCACTAAACGATTCCGACGAAAAGGCTGCCGAGCAGCTCGCAGAAAGTCCCGCCATTAAGGCCGAGCTTTTGTAAATAGCAGACGCGGGCCCCTTGGCGCATCGTCGTCCAAGAGGCCCGCAAACAGTTCGCGTCAACCGATAGCCGCGCCGCCGCGTTCGGCCAGCGCGAGAATCGGCATCATTTGGCGCGGAGTCTTTGCTGCAAGATCGGCATGTTCGAGCAGCTTTCGATCGTTGGTCACCAAGTAATCGACCTGCGCGCGCTTGCACGCGGCGAGCACCAAGTTGTCCTCGTAATCGCGATGAAGCGCTAAGTATTTGTCGGCCAGCCAAAGGTCCGACGCATCTGCACCCACGGCCGTGGCGTTTTCGGTCATGTTCCGAACAAACGCCAACGCCGCACCGCCAATTGCACGAGCAGATGCCTCGTCGAGCGCTCCCCCGCTGGCAAGAACGCTACGCTTCAGCTCGTGTTGGACAACGTACAGCACGTCCTTGGCGATATGCACCGGGAAGAACAGCAACGCCCCCGTCTCCGTCGCCTGCCCAATAAACGCACGCGCGGCAAGCGACTCGGCATGGTCGGCGCAAAACGAATCGACCCATACGTTGGCGTCTACCATGATCTTGAGAGGCGCCCCGCTCACAGGATCATCCCCTTTTGGCGATAGCGCTCGTCCATGGCTTCGGAATAGATTGCGTCCCAACCGCGATCGTCGGATACGGTCGACGTAGCGATGCCCAGGTCCGCGTAAAGCTGATCCGCCGCCGCCCATGATGCGGAGAACGGAGTATCGTGCGCGACGGTCTGCTGCCGGTCGTCGACGGCCGCAAGCACTTCCTCGCACTGCCCGCCACCCTGCGCGACCTTGGCCACCACCTTTTTGATGAGCTCGGGCAGTGATCTGCCCGAAAGCCGCAACGCTTCCTCGGCGCGCTCTTTAACCGAGCGATCTACGCGAACATTCACCTGCGCCATGCTGCCAACGGTAGCCATCTCAACCTCACCTTCAGCATTTGCTAGCAGTGCTAGCACAAGCATATATCCGAGCTAACATCTCGTCAAACAAAAGAAGGCCTGCACCCTGGCGGCTGCGGTGCCGCCCGAATGCAGGCCATATACTCAATCGAAAACGCTAACGCAGGTAAGCCTTCGCGTTGCTCAGGCTGTAGGCAATCGTCGAGCCGTTGTGCAGCAGTGACGACGTCTGCGGAGTGATCATGCCGGTAATACCCAATGCCAACAGCGCCGAGTTGGTGAGCATCACCTTAGAGTAGGAGCTCGTCAGACGATCAATGAGGCCCTGGCTCATGCGGCGCAGGCGCACGATTGCGGCCAGATCCGTGTCGGTCAGGATGATGTCAGCGACCTCCTTGGCGATGTCGCTGCCGCCGCCCATTGCCAGGCCCACGTCGGCCAGGCCCAGCGCCGGCGAATCGTTGACGCCGTCGCCCACCATGGCAACGTGGCGCCCCTCGCCCTTAATGCGCTCCACATACGCGTACTTGTCCTCGGGCAGCAGCTCGGCCTTAAACTCGTCAACACCTGCCTCGCGAGCAATGCGCTCGGCCGTGCGCTCGGAGTCGCCCGTGAGCATAACGACATGCTTGACGCCCAACGCGTGCAGGTCGGCGATGGCCTCGCGGACCCCGGGCTTAAGCGGGTCCTCGATACCGAGCACGCCCACAACGGTGCCGTCGACCGCCAGATACAGCGGCGACAGCCCCTGCATCTGGGACTCAATTTGCTCTTGCGTCTCTGCCTCTAGCTGGGCATGCTCGTCATCGAACACAAAGTGAGCGGAGCCGATGATGGCGCGACGTCCCTCGATGGACGAAGCGATGCCGTGCGCCACGATGTACTCGACGGCGGCATGGCGCTCGCGGTGCTCGAGCCCGCGCTCGCGAGCAGCGTTGACGACGGCGCGCGCTACCGGGTGAGGGAAATGCTCCTCCAAGCAAGCGGAAAGGCGCAGGACCTCGTCCTCGCTCCAGCCGTCGGTCGTCAGCACGCAGGCAAGACGCGGCTGCGCCTCGGTGAGCGTGCCGGTCTTATCAAACACAATGGTGTCGGCCTTGGCAAACGACTCAAAGTACTTTGCGCCCTTGACCATGACGCCCATCTTGGCAGCATCGCTCATAGCGGTCATGACGGCAACGGAACCCGTGAGCTTGAGTGCGCACGAGTAGTCGACCATCAGTGCCGCGGAGGTCTTAATGAGGCTACGCGTGGTGAGAGCGACCAGGCCCGCGAGCAGGAAGTTCCACGGAACGATCTTGTTGGCAAGGTCCTCCATATGCGACTGGCCCTCGGACTTGAGCGAGTCGGCCGTCTGCACGAGCGAGACGATTGAGCGCAGTTTGGTTTGCGCCGTATTGGCGCGCACGCGCACTAATATGCTGCCGTCTTCCACGACGGTGCCGGCGAACACGTCGTCGCCTGCGCTGCGCTCGACGGCCAGCGGCTCACCGGTCAGGGTCGCCTGGTTGACCATGGCGCTCCCCTGCTCGACCACGCCGTCGATGCAGATGGACATGCCAGTGCGCACGGCGACCAGATCGCCGGGCTCGAGCTCGGTCGCGGCAACGTTCACCTCGGTGTCGCCGACCACTTTTTGCGCCTTATCGGGCACATCGAGCAGCGAGTTGATGAGCTCGTTTTCGCTCATGGCTCGGGTGTAGTCCTCGAGCAGCTCGCCCACGTTGAGCAGGAACATCGTCTGGCCCGCGGTGTCGACATCACGTTTGACGAACGAAATGCCGATGGCCGAAGCGTCAAGCACAGGAACGGTCAGGCGCGGCTGCGCCAGCTCATGAAGGGCGGCGCGCAAAAATGTCATGTAACCGGCCACGACAAACACCGTACGCAGAGGCGTCGGCAAGAACCAGCGACGTGCGTAATGGGCACCGACGAGTGTCGCCAGGTCCATAACGAGTTTGTGCTTGCGCGGCTCGAGTTGCATCACGTAGCCCGACTTGGCATCGGCAATGGCCTGGGCATCGAGTGCGCCCAAGGCGTCGAGCACGCCCGCACGACACCGCTCGTCATATTCGAGCGCCATCTGGCCAATACGGCCATAAACGCGCACCTTGCGCACGCCGTCAATGTCGCCGCCAAGCTTAAGAAGCGCATCGAGATCGCTCTCTGGCACAGGACCCGCCAACTGAAGGCGGGTCCTGCCGGGGATCTCGCTGATAATCGAGAATCTCATAGTTTGTGCCTGGGAGCGTTACTCGGCTGCCTCGTCAGCAGCGGCCTCGCTCTGGGTGATGTAGGCCGCCTCGGCAACCATGTCGTCGACGTTAGCCTTGGCCTGCTCGACCATGTCCTGGTAGCCGTTCTTGATGCGCATGCCGCACGCAATGCCCTGCACGCAGGCATTCTTGACCGGAGCGCTGGTGAGCAGCTTGATGCCGGCCGTACCAAGCAGAAAACCGCCACCGACAAGCAAGGTGTTAAACGTCGACTTCTTCATGTTGCTTCTCCCTTTTGCCGCACAAGCGCGGCATGGTGCCTTAGCACCCGAGTTCATTAGTTTGCTCGAGCACGCTTTTGAGAACAGTTTAGTATAACTATTTGGTCAACAATGGCTAACTTTTTGGAAACTTTGGGGGTGAACTCAATATGACAAAGGAACTGCCCCTTTGTCATATTCCTACAGCTGCCAGGCCGCCGCTTCCTTTTGCAGCGCAACCATACGGGCGAATTCACCACCTGCCGCCTTGAGCTGCGCCGGGATGCCCTGTTCGGCAACCACTCCATCCTTGAGCACAACGATTTTGTCGGCATTTTCCACCGTACGCATACGGTGGGCAATAACGATAACCGTCTTACCTGCAAGCAGACGGGAGAGTGCCTGTTGCACCACGGTCTCGTTCTCCACATCCAAGCTTGCCGTCGCCTCGTCCAACAGCACGATGGGCGCGTCTTTGAGCAGTGCGCGGGCGATGGAGATGCGCTGGCGCTCGCCGCCGGAGAGTTTGGAGCCGTTCTCTCCAATCATAGTGTCATAGCCCTGCGGCATGCGGTTCACGAACTCGTCACAGTTGGCGGCACGCGCGGCTGCAAGCACTTCCTCATCGGTGGCGTCGCGACGCCCGAGGCGGATGTTTCCCATCACCGTGTCGTCAAAGAGCAGCACGTCTTGGAACACAATGGCGTAGTCGCGCAGCAGCACCTCGGGATCCACGCCCGCAACATCCACACCGCCCACGGCAACCTTGCCCGCAGTGGCATCCCAAAAGCGCGCGGCCAGGCGGCTCACCGTAGACTTACCGGAACCCGAAGGACCGACCAGTGCCGTGACCTCGCCTTCCTTGGCGGTAAAGCTCACATCGGTAAGAACTTTCTCGCCGGCGCGTCCGTCCTCGCCCGCACCATAGCCAAATGCCACGTGATCGAACACCACATCGTGGCCCGCAGGCTCAAAGTTCTCGCTGCCCCGCGCCACAGGCTCTTCCATGATGGAACGCATGCGCTTGGCAGACGACTCGGCGGCAAACAGCTCGGACATTAACATTAATGCCTGGTCAAAGGGCGCATAGATACGGCTCACCATAAGCAGGAAGGCAAACAACACCAAAAAGTCGACCTGCCCGGAGGCGACCATCGCGGCGCCCGTTACCAGCGTGGTGGCAATGCCCAGACGCAGGATGGCAAAGGCGGAGTTGACCAAAAGCCCGTTAACGAGCTCGCCCTTGGTGGTCTCGCGCTCCTCGGCATCGATCACGGCGTTGAGTCCCTCAAGATAATGGGCCTCCTGGTTGGTGGCGCGAATCTCGCGAACGCAGTCGAGCGTCTCTTGAATAGCCTCGGTAACCTTGACCTTCTCGGCGCGCACGCGATCAAACACCGGAGTCATGGGGCCGCGTGTTAGATACAACACGGCAAAGGCCACGGGAACGCTCCAAAACGCCGCAATCGCCAGCTGCCAGCAATAGAACAGCGATGCCACGAAGACAATGGCGCTTGCGATGATGGCACCCCAAAGCTCTCCCAGCACGTGGCTGTAGGCGTGCTCCATGGCCTGGACGTCGCCCATGATGGTCTCGGTTAAATCGGCCAGATCACGACGACCAAAAAACGACAGCGGCAGTTTGCGCAAGCGCTCGGCAATCTCCATACGCTGCTTGCCGCACTCCTCGTAAAAGATGCAGTAGGTGTAGTAATACTGCTGCCAGTTAGAGGCAAAGAGCAACACGAAAAAGACCAGGAGGCCGCCCACGATCGGCAGAGCATCCGGCAGGTCAGCCCCGCTGACGAGATGCTCGACAAAGCCGGCCATAACCAGGAATAAAAAGCCCATGCCGGCCATGGTGATGAGATTGGTGAGCGTGGTCCAGAAAATGCCGCGTTTTACGCCGGCGACGCCTTTATCGGATAGGAAATACTTCTTTTGGAATGAGGCGAACATTTAGGCCTCGCCTCCCTTCGTGACGGCGGCATCCGCGGTCGCTGCAGTGATTTTCCAGCTTGCGGCCTGTTCGTACTCGGCCCACATCTTGGCATACAGGCCATTTTGGGACAGCAACTCGGCATGGGTACCCGACTCCTGCACGCTGCCCTGGTTGAGCACCACGATTTGGTCTGCGCCCACTACAGTCGAGAGTCGGTGCGCGATCATAATGACCGTGCGACCCGCCGCCAGTTTGCTAAAAGCACGTTGGATGAGCGCCTCGTTCTCGGGATCGGCAAACGCCGTGGCCTCATCGAGCACCACGATAGGCGCGTCTTTAAGGATCGCGCGGGCGAGTGCCACGCGCTGGACCTCGCCGCCCGAAAGATATGCTCCGCCGGCACCGAGCATGGTATTGATGCCCTGTGGGAGCTTGGCCACAATGTCGTCGCACTGAGCTGCGGAGAGGGCCGCACGTACTTCGTCGTCAGTGGCCGTAGGCTTGGAGGCGCGCACGTTGTCGGCAAGCGTTTGCCGGAACAGCTGGTTGGTCTGGAACACGAAGGCGACCTGGTCCATAAGCTCGTGCGGATCCATATCGCGAACGTCCACACCGCCTACGAGCACTCGACCCGAGGAAACATCCCAAAAACGCGGGATCAGGCTTGCGCAGGTTGACTTACCGCCACCCGAGGGACCCACCAGGGCGAGGGTGCTACCAGCAGGAACGCTGAAACTTACATGGCTAACGGCAGGTGCTTCGGCACCCTCGTACGTAAAGCTCACGTCCTCAAATCGCACGTCGCCGCCGGCAGGGTGCTTGGGTTGGGCGGGCACGGAGAGCTGCTTGGAATCCATGACGCTTCGAATACGAGCCAGCGAATCGGCACTCATCTGAGAGGCCTCACCCACAAACATGAGCTTGGTCATGGCCGTTGGCACAACGGCCGAAAATATCGCGTAAAACGTGAAGTTGGCCATAAAATGCGCGAAGTCCGTCTCGCCCGGCGCCAGCAGCAACGCCACGGGCAACAGGAATGCCACAAGACCATTGAGCGCGGTAAGGTTGAGTACCTGTGGACCTCGGCAGAACGTGCCCGCATAGTTTTGTGCCATGTCGGCGTATTCGGCGATCGCATCGTGGAAGGCCTTAAAGGAGTAGACCGTCTGCTGAAACACCTTGACCACGGGGATGCCTCGTACGTATTCGGTGCCGGTCTTGTTCATCTTGACCAGCGCTCCCATGTAGGCCTTCATGAACTCGGCGCCTTTGCCGCTCATCATGGTGGCCATGGCGCCAAACGAAATGGCCACCGAGATGAGGCATGCCGCGCCCAAGCGCCAATCGAGGGCGAAAAGCAGCACGAGCAAGCCCACGACCATGGCGACGGCGCCTGCGATATCGGGCAGCATGTGTGCGAGCAAAGTCTCGGTGGAGGCGGCACACCCGTCTACAATGCGGCGCAGCTCGCCGGTGGCATGCGTGTCGAAGTAGCCGAGCGGCAACTTAAGCAGGTGCTCGCTCGTAGCCTTACGGATATTGGACGCGCAGCGAAACGCGGACAGATGCGTGCACATGAGCCCCACGAAATAAGTTACGATGCTTGCCAGCGCAAACCCCACGGCCCACCAGCCATACATCGCGATGTCGCAGGCTTCGCTCCAGTTAGGTGCCACGGCGATCAGGTCGCGAGCGACAAGCCAAATGCACACGTACGGGCCAAAGCTCAGCAGCTGCGAGAGCGCCGAGAGCGCCATGCCCAAATACGTTAGGAATTTACGGTCACCGGCATACGCGAGCAACTCGCCGATGCCTCCACCTTCCCTTTTTGATCCCTTTGCCATGAGATTCCTTTCTAACGGCTTGAGAGTTAACCGTAATGATCTTATCATTGATGTGTTAGCCATGGCTTACAATCAAGCCAGGCGTGGACGTTTCTGCAAAGGAAAGGAACGCTTTTGCAAATACGGCGGGCAGCGACCGACATAACCGAGCTCTACGCACCACAGTTTGAGCAGTTTGGCCTGGAGCTTTCCGGCAAGGGCGCTGTCTTTACCGGCGAGGTGGCAAACGATCGGGCGCACGGACGCGCATGGATCATGCCCCTCTCCCCTGCCTGCATCGTCATGGAGCATTTCATCACCCCGACGCACGATATGCACCTGGCCGAATACACACCCGAGCCATATGCCTGCGTGAGCGAGGTCAGCGCGCCCACACTTACATGCATGCCCGAGGCTGGCATAACGCCCGCGAACCTCAAACCATTGCATGGACCGTGGCCAAACAATGCCGTTTGCAGCTTTATCCAAGATAACTGTGGCGAGGAATTAAGCCCGCTGTTTGCGGGGGAGCTCTATCACTCGCGCTCGGTGCTCTTTTTGCCTGGATATTTTGACGAACTGGAGCACCGCTATCCCACCGAGTTCGCGGGAATCTTTGAGGCGTTTGCCGAGCCATGGCACGAGGAAGCGACGTCTGCCATCTGCCACACGCTGCGCCGGATTAACGAGGACCGCGCCCGCACCGTAGGCGGACACGTCTATATGCAGGGCATCGTGGAGACCATGGTCGCGGAGCTCGCCTGTTCGCGCGCGGCCCACAAGCAGGCGCGGCAGGCGGCAGACACACGCGTCAGCATAAGCATTGCCGAAGAAGCAACGGCAATGATTGAGCGCGCGCTCGACAAAGGCAGACGTGTGGGTATCAACGAGGTGGCCGAGAGGCTCTACACAAGCCGCTCCAAACTATGCGCCACCTTTAAGGCCCAAACAGGCGAGTCGATGGGCGCCTACATTCGCAGACGCCGTATGGAGCGAGCACAGGACCTTTTGGCCGATAGCGGGCTCACGATAGCGCAGGTAGCAGAGCGGCTCGACTACCCTCAGCAAGCCGCCTTCGCCCAAGCCTTCAAACAATACACCGGCACCACCCCCACCGCTTGGCGAAGCAAGCATCGCTAAGGCCCAAGCTCCCTGGCCGTAACGGAGCGATTAATTAGCCGCCGTCCGTCAGCTCACCCAGGATCTAAACGTCAAGATGTGCACGATCAAGCGCCTTTTTGATAAGAGGGACAGATCGATCAGCCAAATACAACGGAATGTTGAGCACCCCGTCGTCGAGCTTTAGGTTCTTAAGTGAGTAGCGGACCCTCAATGGAGTCGTCTCCGCATGCTTGTCGGCATAGTACTTAAGGCTCTTGGAATGAACGACCTCTCCCGATTTGACCTCGACGGGAACGATTTCGTTTCCGACTTGAATCAAAAAATCGACTTCGTGCTTCGGCTTCTCGTTTGTCCAATAACGCGGAGCAGCATCTAACTGTGAAAGCAATGCCTGAAGCACATAGTTCTCGGCGAACGAACCTTTGAACTCCGAAAATAGCGCATCCGAGATGGCAAAAGCGGACGCATCCAGCCTTGCCATGCGGCGCAGCAAGCCGACATCAAGACAGTAGACCTTAAATGCCTTGAGGTCATCGTACGCAGAGAGCGGCACACCACCGGCAGCATTAAGGCGAACCGCCGTGATGAGCCCAGCATCGGCAAGCCATTCCAGAGCATCCTCGTATTCTCGAGCACGAGCCCCCTCGCGCACCGCACCCCAAACGAACTTTTTGTTCTCGCGCGCCAACTGAGCTGGAATCGAGTTCCATATTTGTGAAAGCTTGGCGAACTGCGCACGGCCACCATGCTTGGCAAAATCGCGCTCGTAGGAATCCAAGAGATCAGACAACACCTTATCGACCTGAACGATATCGCCCGTCTCCACCCACCGGCCAAGAGCCTCTGGCATGCCGCCGCATGCAAAATAACGACGAAGATGCTCGACGAGACGGACATGGAAGAAATCGGGCACTGTCTCGATCTGATCCAGGCCGCCAAGGTATTCGTCGTAGTTTGCAGCGCCCTCGGCTTTCAGAAACTCGGAAAAGCTCATGGGGCGCATCTCCATGAACTCGACCTTTCCCACCGGAAAAGCGCTGGTCTCACGGGACAAGCGAACGCCCAACAAAGACCCTGCGCATGCGACGTGATACTCGGGGGCCTCGTCACAGAAGTATTTAAGGGCGCCGACTGCAGAAGGACAATCCTGGATCTCATCAATAATAAGCAGCGTTTCGCCGGGCTCGATAGGCTGTCCAAGTGCCAGGGAAAGATTTGAGATGATCCGTCGAGGATCGCGCGTACCTTCGAAAAACTGAGCGTACTCGCTCTGTACCCCAGGTGACGGCTCCTCGAGCGTCAGATACACAAAATTGAGGTACGAGGTTCGGCCGAACTCCTTAAGCGCCCACGTCTTTCCAACCTGGCGCGCCCCCTTAAGGATAAGCGGCTTACGATATTCTGACGCTTTCCAAGCGTTAAGCTTGGCAATGATATCTCGCTGCATGACCGAACCTCCCGCAAAGAAACTTCCGTAAACGTGATATTTCCCACATTTTACCCTAGGTAAAACGTGACATTTATCACATTTACGGAAGTTTTAAGTTCATTTCGCCACACTTCCATCACATTCAAAAGGCGGAGGCGCATTTTGCGCCTCCGTCACCATCTTTCCTATCAGCCTACCTGACCCGAACGGCCGAGTCGTTGCAGAACCCGGGAGCCCCGGCAGGGCGGGTGCTTGCTCAAAATGAGTTCCGCACGCAAAGAAGGCCACTTAATGTGGCCTTCGTCTTGCGCAGGACTGTTCGAAATTTTGAGGAAGCACCCGCCCTGCCGG
>DBFRZS010000008.1:0-47471 GCA_048501115.1 Collinsella aerofaciens
GCGCGACGCCGTCCCGTACGCGGCCTAGCGGGCGGCGGGATCAACCGAAGAGGAAACCAAGCGGGGGCGCCAGGCGCCCGGATGCGTCATGCCGAAATGGCGCGAAGCACGCGGTTGACAAAACTATAGAGACACGTCCCAGGAAAACCCGTAAGTGCGAGGATCAATTGCAAAAAACTTCTTGCACAACTAAGAATCTTCCCCTATAGTATCTCCTCGTCACGGGGGCGTAGCTCAGCTGGGAGAGCGCTTGACTGGCAGTCAAGAGGTCAGGGGTTCGATCCCCCTCGTCTCCACCATCGTGAATGCAAAGGCCTTCGGAATTCCGAAGGCCTTTTTTTCATGCCAAAACACCACGCGCTGCAAACCCCACCTACGCAACAAAAAGTTGCACAATTTATTTCCCATGTCTGTACATAGTTTGTTGGACAAACGCAATTACCAGTACGCCTCACTGGTCAATTCGGGCTTCAGGAGCATCCATGACCTCCGCTAGCACCCCAATATCCTGCGCCAATGTGAACAACATCCCAAAACAACCCCCTTGAACACGCTAAATGAAGATATGTTGTCCACCAAAAGCCAAATCAGTTTCGCTACCAGCTTGTGCTAGGATACCTAACGTTACATGAGTTCAACTGTGCTCGCGGCTCCAGCAAGTCGCAAAACGCAGGGTCGATCAGCATCCGGCCGTAACGGCGGTGTTAGAAAAACCACGAGCTCCAATATTGATTGCCATGCACGTTTTGTTCTTGCTTTTGCGTCTAATTAATTAGTTCGCTTTAGGTAGTGCAATAAGTTGCTTTGGCAAACCACAGCAGTCCAACAGCTGTTTGCGTGCGGTCCAGTTTCGTACCTGCTTGACTGGCTCGCACGCAGCCAACTGGGACGCGGTCATTTTGCGATATACGTCCGCGCCTCTAGCAACTGCATTTGTACATACCGTTCACGGCGGGGCAGAGCCACGTGCTTGTCTGACTGGGCTCAGGGTTTGAATATGGAGCGTCTACGCGCACAAGCGCCCTGGCGAAGCCATACCCAAACCCCGTGAGTCACACGTAAGACAGCAAGGGGGTGGTGCTCGTGTGGTATGTGATCCAGGTCATTAACGGTCGCGAAGACGTAATGCGCGAGCGCATCGAGCGTATGGTACCGGCGAGCGCCATGCAGGAGCTCTTTTATCCCCAATATCAAACCGAGATTAAGGTACACGGCGAATGGGTCAACACGACCAAGCCTCTGTTCCCCGGTTATCTCATCTGCGATACGTCAGACCCTCGCACCGTGCAACAGTATCTGCTGCGCATGGACGACTTTGCCCGGGTGCTTGCCCAGGACGGTCAGTTTGTGCCGCTGGCAAAAGAAGAGGCCCAACTCATAAGCAGCTTTACGCATAGGGGAGACCGCGTAGTGCCCATGAGTGAGGCCCTAAAAAACGGCGACCAGGTCGTAGTAACGGCTGGTCCACTGCTGGGCCACGAAGGCCTCATCAAAACCATTAATAGACGCAAGTGCACTGCTTATTTGGAGCTCGACCTGTGCGGCCGGCGCGTAACCACCCGCGTTGGCCTTGCCGTTCTTTCAAACGAGCAGCGCGTCATGCGCAACTTTAAAAAGGCGATCGCCTAGCTGCAGACGGTCGCTACACAGAACAGGGAGAATCCCCGACTCGGGGACGAAGTGTTGGAAGAGAACGTGTCGGATAAAACTGAATATATAACTCATGTTCCTTGTGGTACGTCAATGATCGGTCAAGTCATTGATCGGCAGAATGGCTCTCATGCTTCTGTGGCGACGGTATTTCCGCCTCCCGTCGAGAACCCTGCTCCGGCGCAAGGTTTCGTAGCGACAGGAAGCTATAAGGCACCCGCTGCCGATCCCAATGCTGCTGCTCCCAAGAAAGGTGGGCCAGGCTACTTTGCCTTCAAGCGAGCCTTTGACATCGTGTTCTCTGCTGGCGTCTGTGTGGTATTGGCTATCCCCGTCGTAGCCGCATGCATCGCCATAGAGATTGACTCTCCCGGCAAGCCGTTTTTTCGCCAAAAGCGAGTCGGTAAGGGCGGCAAGCCTATCTATATCTTCAAACTCCGAACCATGGTCTCTGATGCTCACGAGCATCCTGAGAAGTACATGACTCCCGAGCAGTTGGCGCAATGGCAGCGCGAACAAAAGGTTGACGATGACCCTCGCATTACGCGCGTTGGTCGTTTTCTACGTCACACTTCGCTCGACGAATTGCCGCAGTTCATCAACGTTCTTATAGGGGATTTATCCGTTATTGGACCAAGGCCTGTGACGCTCGAAGAAACCTACGAGTACGGTGACGCTCGCGACGAAGTTCTTGCTTGTAAGCCGGGCATTACTGGCTGGTGGGCCGCAACGGATCGTAATGACTCGACTTGGGGGAGTGGTCAGCGACAGGCCCGTGAACTCTTCTACGTTCGTCATCAGTCGCTTGGACTTGACGCCCGCGTGTTCGTCAAAACGTTCAAGGCGATGAGGAGGAGAAAATAATAATGCAATACCCTGCCTATACCGTACTTATGAGCCTGTATGCTAAGGAGCGCCCAGAGTACCTTAAAGAGTCGATTGACAGCATGCTTGCTCAGACCGTGCCGCCGACTGAAATTGTCATGGTCAAAGATGGTCCATTGACGGACGAACTGGAAGCCGTGCTTCTGGATTATGACTCCGCACACCCCAAATTGTTCAACTTCGTTTCGTACGCTAAGAACCGCGGTCTCGGATATGCGCTGCAGCAGGGCATGCTCGCCTGCTCCAACGAGATTGTCGCTCGCATGGACACCGATGACGTTGCCCGACCCGACCGCATGGAGAAGCAGCTCGCCGCCCTAGATGGCGGTCTCGACATGGTCGGCAGCGATGTTTCCGAGTTCATTGATTCGCCCGACAAGCCCGTAGCCACAACCGAACTACCTAAAGGCTTAGATGCAATCCTTGCCTACTCCAAGAGACGCAATCCCTTTCGTCACCCTCCCATGACGTTTAGAAAGTCAAAGGTGATGGAGGCAGGCAACTACAGCTCTGATTTCCTCTATTTCGAGGATTGGGACCTCTTCAACAGAATGCTTGCATGCGGCTGCCGCGCGGATAATTTGGGAGAGCCTTTAGTCGCCATGCGTGTTAGCGAGGACTTCTACGCCCGCAGGGGCGGAGTTCAGTACCTCAAGTACGCCAGGGCCTTCAAGAGAGCACAGGTAGAGCGTGGTTATTTCACTGAACGCGACTATGTCTTCTCATACGTGCCGCACGCGCTGGTCTGCCTTATGCCCAATTCGCTGAGGTCACTGATCTATCGAATTCTTCTCCGGAGGGCGTAGCAATATGGCTTCCAAAGTCGATAACCCACTGGTAAGTATTATCGTCCCCATGTACAACGTGGGAACGTTCGCACTTCCTTGTGTGAGGTCGCTACTCAATCAGACGTATCCGAACATCGAGATCCTTATCGTGGACGATGGCTGCACAGACGATACTATCGATTTGATCGAATACACCGTCGGGGACGACCCACGCGTTGAGATTCACCATAAGAAGAACGGGGGGCTCTCTTCCGCTCGCAATTATGGCACGCAACGATGCCGCGGCAACTATCTCATGTATGTCGACGGAGACGACCTCATCGACCCGCGAACCGTTGAGCTTATGGTTGAAGCTGCCCTGAAATACCAGGTGACTCTTGTTGCAGGGTCTTTCGCTAAGACGCCCCCTCTCGAGAACTACGATATGAAGCAGGCTGCTGAGTTCAAATTGGAGTCCGGTTCCGAGCGTTTTAGGAAGTTGCTTTTGTTCAACGGGGAGAGCGGTTCTGCGTGCGGCAAGCTCTTCGCGCGGTCTCTGATCCCTTACCTTTCTTTTCCCGAGGGGCAGCTATTCGAAGATATGGGCGTGATCGCCTCTATCTGTTCGCGTATCGGTGAGGTCACCTTTTCCGATGCTCCTTTCTACGCGTACGTAACGAGACCGGGCTCCATTACCACGTTTAAGAAGCAGGGCCCCAAGCACGCGCAAGACATGGATAAGACCATCGAGACCGTGCGACAAGTTGCCGGGAGCAGCCTTGAGAGCGAGTTTGAATGCTTCAGAGCGTACTGTACCCTGCGCGTTGCTATGCGAGTCGATCTCGATACCTTTGAAGATAGGGCTGAAGGGCGGTCGTATCTGAGGCGTGCTCGCGAGCTTGCGGGGCGAGCCTCGCGGAACCCTTTGGCGTCCCGTACCTGGAGGCTGCGGTGCACGCTCTTCGCGATCTCCCCAAAGGCGCATAACGCCTTCTACGCTCTCTACGCTGCAGTTTCTGGCAAAGCAATTGGATAAGCCCCATGAAAAAAGGTTGATAAGGTGAGATTTTCTGTAATCGTTCCCGTATACAACGTCGAGGACTTCCTCGGCGAGTGCTTGGCTAGCATCGCATGCCAGGACTACTCTGACTATGAGGTCGTCATTGTCGACGATGGTTCGACCGACGGCAGCGCTGCTATCTATGAGCTTTTTGCCTCGGAGGCGGATGTTCCCGTTCGGATAATCAGACAGGAGAACAAGGGGTTGCTCCAAGCGCGCCGTGCTGGAATCATGGCTGCTCATGGCGACTATTTCTGGCACGTCGACGGCGACGACGGACTTGCACCCCATGCCTTGCTGACTGTCAGCAAGGCAATCGAAGACACGGATGCCGACGTTGTGATTGTCGGCAATAGTGGCTCCATCGACTTCGACTCTATTCTTCCGGGCGGGGTTCCCGGAACCCAGCGTTTCTATGAGGCTGAAGATGTCAATTTCATACGCTCTTCCTTTTTATCTGGGGCGGTACCGAGTATCACCCTGAAGATTGCAAAGAGATCATGTGTAGATCGAGACGGTGATTATTCGGGGTATGGGAGGCTCCAGCTTGGTGAAGACCAACTTCAGAGCCTTTTCATCCTCGACAGCGCGAACAGTGTAGTCTGCATACGAGAGCCCCTTTATTTCTATCGAGCGAACGCGGATAGCATCACCTCTCGCTATCGTGAAGGCCAGACAACGCAATATTCATTAGTTAAAGAGGAGGTCTACCGTCAGGCGGTTTTGTGGGATGCGAAATGGCCTGGATACTGCTTTGCCGAAATCTCACTTATTGGTTATCTCTCTAACGGGTTCTACGATATGCGTAAGAACGTCGATGCGAAGTGGTATCGACGTCAGTTTCAGGAGTTCAGGAACACGCCTTTGTATGCAAAGGCTATCAGGCGATATCGTTCCCTGAGGTTTGAACAACGCATCTTCTTCGTGTTGCTGGAAAAGAAAATGGATCTACTTGCTTACTGGTGCCTTCTCGGATGCCGCGCGGCCACCCCACTTGCAAGGAGGATGTCGCGATGACGAAAACGACAGGGGCCGGTCTGGACGCAGACAGATTGAGGCTTTCGGATGGTGGTGGCAACCCCTTAGGCATCGCGGTTCTTCTCGCTGTCACTGCCTTCGTTTCGCCTTTGTTGGTGCTTTGCTTATCGACTGTTCTGTTCGCCGGTAAACCATCGAGGAAAATGGCGATGTCGTGCGCTTTTGGCATCGCGGTTTCCATGGCCCTGGTAGTTTCGGGAATTGAGTATCGGCACCCCGTAGACATGACACGGTGGATGGCTGAGTGTCAGTTTTATACCGACAAGAGCTTCCTATCTGTGATGTCCAGCTCAAACGCCGACCATAATGGCCTTATTGTTTGGAATGTTTGGTGTTGGCTCGTTGGGAACAGCGGGGATCTCTCTCTCCTGCAGGTAAGCGGGTCTTTTGTGGGTTTTGGCCTAACCTCTTGGGTGGTAATGGACGCCTGCGCTCGCGAGGGGACTGATACAACAGCTTTTCTCACGCTATTCATTTTCGTCGTTCTTGCTGTTCATATGCAGGCCATCGTTGCCTACATGAGGTCGACTTTGGGCTGCATTCTGTGCGCGACCGCATTCTATATCCGTCGTTCTTATGGCGTTAGAGACTCCATCCCCTCGTTATTTCTGATTCTGCTAGCGTGCGGGATTCACACGTCGATGGTGGTTGCGCTCGCCCTGTTCATCCTCCAGCCTTTCATTGCTAAAAATCCAAAGAGCGGCGCTCTTATATGTGCGTTTGCCTTGGCAGCAGTTGCTTCTGCCGCCACTATCTTGATTACATCGCATGCACTCGACGGCTTCCCTTTGATTGGGGACGCGATTAGGAAAGCGAGCGTTTATAAGGAGGGGACCGGATGGGATCAACAGCAAGCCAAGGACAGCCTTGCTGTTGCAGGTCATGTGTTGTCTATGGTCCTTCTGGGGATGCTTCTCTTGCGAACGTTCTTGACGAGCCAGGATGACTATCGATTTCCGGTCATGCTCGTAATGAGCTTCTGCGTCTTCGCCATGGAGGCGACCTTGGTCAATGTCGGGAACAGGCTCATCTATATTCCCTTGCTTATTGGATCTACTTTATGCCTCAACAATGAGGAAAGAAAGGCGCTGTCCCGGCAACGATGGCCCCTTCTTTTGGACCTTTCTTTATTTGTCGTCGCTGCTCTCGTCTGCCTCATCGCGTTGAGGAATTTTATCCCCTCCTTTAATTATATTGGAGTTGCTAAAAATGCGATTTTCTATCCGTCGATTCTCTTCCAATAGATTGGCTTACGCCTCCTTCGTCCCGAATGGAAGATGCTGTCGGTGAAGCACAATACATTCTACAAGAACACGCTTTGGCAGTATGGCCTTCAGATACTCAAGTATCTCTTTCCGCTGCTGCTTATTCCCTATCTTACTCGCATCCTCGGGACTGAGGGCTATGCCGTATACGCCTATGTTCTCTCCTTCATGGGCGTGGTCCAAACCATCGCCGATTTCGGCTTTACACTCTCTGGTACCAAGAAGGTAGTTGATCTCAGGGGGGACACTGCAGCTCTCTCCCGCCTCGTGGGGGCGATAACGGTCGCACGCCTAATGTTGCTCTGCGGCCTTTTCGTCTGTGTCATGGTCGTAACACGCTTTATTTCCATTATGGCCGAGAACACGGTCTACGTCATCTGGGCGTTCTTTGCAACAGCAGGTCGCACAGTGCTGCCCGACTTCATCTTTCAGGGAAATGAGCGTATGGGGCCTTTGACGACCCGGTATTTCGCATCCAAGGGGGTGCAGGTTGCGCTTACGATCCTTCTCGTACGCGGGCCGGGGGACCTTATCTTCGTTGCCGTGGCTGACGTACTGTCGGAGATCTTCGACATCGCATGGAGCTATCGCGCCCAGAAGCGCATGTTCGGCGTCGGTATAGCAAGACCCACCTTTAAGGAGAGCTTCGAGGAACTACGCGTCTCCGCTATCTATTGCGTTTCGAACGTCAGCTCCTCTCTTTTCTCTGGCTTCACAACGGTGATTATCGGGTTGGCGATCACAAGCAAGACGGACATCGCCTTTTGGTCGCTTACGCTCACGACCGTGAACGCCGTGCAGTCGCTCTACACGCCTATTGCCAACAGCCTTTACCCCCATATGATCAAGAACAAAGACTTCGGGTTCGCACGAAAGTTGGCGCTTGTTGCGTTGCCTGCTCTCGTCCTGGGTACCGTTGCGTATTGCGCTCTCTCCAAGCCTATCATGCTCGTCCTCGGAGGACCCGAGTACGTTGGCGGTGCCCATGTCATGTGGATGATCTCGCCGATCTTTATCTTCTCCTTTTACGGAATTTTAATTGGCTGGCCGGTTCTGGGCGCCATGGGGCGCGTAAAGGAGCTGACCGTCTCGACGTTGTTCACTGGGATCGTTAATGTGGTTTCGCTTCTGGCACTTTACCTTGCCGGGTTGATAACCCTTGATGTTATCTGTGTTGTCCGCTGGGTTTGCGATGCCTTATTGCTGCTAGCAAGAGTTTTCATGCTCTGGAGCGCGGCTCGGTCGGAGACAGACTTCCATAAAAGTCCTAAGGAGTAATGATGCAGTACCTTCCCACAATGGAAATCCAAAAGCTGTTGCTTGCTATGCTCGTCGATTTTGACAGGATGACAAGCGAGCATGGGCTTCGCTATTCACTTGATGGCGGCACGCTTCTAGGTGCCGTGAGGCACAGGGGATTCATTCCTTGGGATGACGATATCGACGTCATTATGCCCAGACCTGATTTCGATGAACTTGCATCACATCCCGAGTGGGTGCCTGCTGGGTTGACTGCCAATATTCCCGGACGCAAGGGGTACATCTATCCCTTCATGAAACTGACCAACCCTTCATGGAGGGCGCAGGAACCGCACTTCGAAGAGGTGATCGAAGAGTTTCTCTGGATCGACATTTTTCCTGCCGATGCCATGCCTGACGAAAATACTGAGAAAGCGACCCTAATGGCGGCTCAGGAAAAGACATTTTTCAGGGCATTGCGGTCATACGTAAACATCAAAACATCTACTTCAAATCCGTTGAAAAAGGTCGCAAAGCATTTCCTATTTCCGATTCATAGGGCGGTGTTTCCTGCGGAAAAGCAGTATTCCGAGCTAGGGGAGAGGGCTCGTGGCCTGCAGTTTGGCGATACGCATGAAGCGGGAGATGTTGTTTGGGGGCCCTACAAGCCTGATAAGCCAGGTTTTCCCACCGAGGACTTCGACAACTTGATCGATATGGAGTTCGAGGGTCGTACTTTCAAGGCATGTCCGCACTGGGACGCGTACCTAAGAGGGCTCTACGGCGACTATATGCGGCTTCCGCCTGAGGATCAGCGGGTCACTCATGGGATGAAGGTATGGAAGGTAAATTCCGGGGAAGGAAAATAATTCATGAACGTGGCAATCATCATCGCGGGCGGTGTAGGCTCGCGTATGGGGCAAGAGATCCCCAAACAGTTCATCAATGTTGGCGAGAAGCCCGTCATCGTCTACACGCTCGAGGCTTTTCAGGAGCACCCACTTGTGGACGCCATTGAGGTCGTGTGCCTAGCCGGCTGGGAGCAGGTCTTGCGCGCCTATGCGAGGCAGTACAAAATTGACAAGCTGAAGTGGGTAGTCAAAGGCGGTGCCTCTGGTCAGGAATCTATCCGCAACGGCGTGTACAACTTTGAGGGTGTGCTTGCCGAAGATGACATCTGCATCGTTCACGACGGCGTGCGCCCCATGCTCGACCCAGAGGTTATCACCGACGTCGTATGCGTGGCTAAGGAACGCGGCAATGCCGTCACAAGCATGCCTTACAACGAGCAGATTTTCCTTGTGGACAAGAAGGATTCCGCCACCACTACGCAGTACATCCCCCGAGAAACGCTTCGTCGCGTGTCTACACCGCAGGCCTACCGTTTTGGGCTGCTTGACTCCAAATATCACGAGGCTTTTGAGAAAGGTGTCGGAATCGACGGCTCCAACTACACGAACACGATGATGGTCCAGCTGGGCGTGAGGCTCAACTTCGCCGCTGGGTCGGACCGCAACATCAAGCTCACCACGCCGGAAAACCTCGAGTTCTTCCGCGCATGGGCGGCGGAGAGGGATGCCCGCGATGAATAGACTCAAATGCCCAGAGTATATCGCCGACGTTGATAAAGTTTGCTCGCTTCCCCTGCCATGGGAGAAGCTCGAGAATAAAACGGTCGTCATCTCCGGTGCGACCGGTATGATCGGGGCCTTCCTCGTCGACGTTCTGATGCGCAGGAACGACATTGATGGGGCGCGGTGCAGCGTCATCGCTTTGGGGCGCAACATCGAGAAAGCGCGCTCGAGACTGCCGTACTTTGGTCGAGACCACTTCTCGTTTGAGGAGGGCTCAGTCGCTGCGACTGGTTACAGCCCTGCTGCTCCCGCGGACTACGTTTTGCACCTAGCGAGCTCCACTCACCCGCGCCAGTACGCTACCGATCCCATCGGCACCATCCGAGCCAACGTGGACGGCTTACAGAATCTCCTCAGCTATTCAGCCGAATGCGGTGCTAGGCTGCTCTTTGCCTCATCGGTCGAGATTTACGGGCAGAACCGCGGTGACGTTGAACGTTATGATGAAAAGTACTGCGGGAACATCGACTGCAATACTCTTCGCGCCTGCTATAACGAATCAAAACGACTGGGCGAGGCTATGTGTCAAGCATACCGTTCGCAGAAGGGGGTCGAGGCCGTTATCGCGCGCATCGCGCGCGTCTACGGGCCCACACTACTGCCCGATGATTCCAAGGCACTCTCCCAGTTCCTGTATCGCTCGCTTGCAGGCGAGGACGTTGTGCTCAAGAGCGAGGGGACGCAGAAGTTCTCCTACTTGCACGTCGCAGACGCCGTGTCTGGTCTGCTTCATATACTGCTCCTTGGTATCGACGGGGAAGCCTACAACCTTGCAGATAGGGGATCCGATGTAATGTTGAAGGATCTTGCGGATCTAGTAGCTAAAGCCAGTGGTGTTAAAGTTGTATTCAAATTTCCTGACGCTCAGGAAGCGGCAGGGTACTCTAAGGCCACGCTTGCGCTGATGGATGGAAACAAGGCACGTAACGAACTTGGTTGGTCTGCGCGCATGGGCATCTCCGAAGGCATATCAAGAACGCTTTGTGTTCTCCGCTCACTCAACAATCCCGGGGGATGCTGATGGGCGTAAAGGCGATTTGGCATGGCTTCAGAAATATGGTTTTCGGAAGGTACGATGACGATAAGTTTTGGAGAAGGCGACACGCCCTTCTTACCGGAAGTGCCCGGGGTATCCGCAAAACTTATTATTCGTTGTATGTTCACCACGAGATGCGCAGGAGTTGTGCGGATATCATGCCTGGATGGAGCGACGATGCGTCATGCGTGTGCGAGAATTTTTTGGCGCCACCCAATATCACAGCACACGGCATCAACGGTATAGTCATTGCGGGGGGGCAACCATAGGGCGAAATGTGACCATCTTTCACCAAGTAACTATAGGACGCAGCAGAGGGAAAGCTCCCGTTATTGGTGATAATGTCTTCATCGGTCCCGGCGCCAAGATTTTCGGAGGAATTCGCGTTGGTAATAACGTCAAGATCGGAGCAAACTGCGTTGTGTTCCAAGACGTACCCGATAACTCGACGGTTGTTCTCGATAAACCGCGAATTATTGAACATACGCATCCTTCAACTTATATCGTTGCCGAGGAAGGCGAGTATAAACCTCGCGAGTGGTAGACATATGGAAGTTTGTATACCAATGCCAACTCGCTCCGATGCGACTGGGAGCAAACACGCCTTCCTTGTTACGGCTCATAAGGACGATAAGGTTCTTCACACCCTGATGAGAGTTCTCGATGATGAACGAAACGACATCTTCATCCATATGGATGCAAAAAGCGGATGGGAAGAAAGTCGCTTGTTGGCTCCTTCAGTAAGGCGGGGATCTTTTTAGTTCCTCGTATCAGAGTTACTTGGGGCGGATATTCACAAATCGCCTGTGTATTCAACCTTCTCAACTCTGCAGTTTCAAAGGGACACTATTCCTATATCACCTTTTAAGCGGTCAAGATCTTCCTATTAAAAGTCAGGACCAGATTCACCCATTCTTTGACTCTTGTGGAAATAAAGAGTTCATTCGCTTCGAAAACCACAACAGGGACTATCGGAGAAGAATTGGTGGGAATGTTATCTGGAACACTTTCGTAAGCAAATCTTAGGTTTTCTTACAAAAGAAGGATGGCCTTCTATCGAGTCTTTTGCAGTGTTTTAGGAAACCTGTTAGAGACTTGGAACTGATAAAGGTGACAACTGGTTTTCAATCACCGATCGCCTTGCTCGTTACCTTGTCAAGAATGCCTCATCGATACGCTCGGTTTTCTGGGATTCTATGTGCGGCGATGAAATCTTTCTGCAAACTGAGGCTTGGAATGCGGGAGTAGATTTAGATACTTCCGAACTCCCGGCGATCAAAGCGATGATGCGATAATGCGACTTATCGATTGGGACGTTGATGAATCACCCCGTGTGTTGGGAATCGCAGACTTAGATCGCATCAGGAATTCTAGAATGATGTTTGCGCGCAAATTCGATTCAGAAATCGATAGCGATATCGTCAAAGCTATTGAAGCAATGGCTGGATAGATCTATTTTCTAACAGTATAAATAGCAGTTTATGATTCGGGGGCCACATGGCCCCCGAATGCTATGCTCCTCAGCCAAACAGAGAATATGCCCGAATGCTCACCCAAATCTTTATTAGTCGACAATTCCTTCGATGGCCACTCGGGTGAATGGAACAGATGGATATTAGAGGAACGAGCCCCTCGAGATGCTTGCGGCGTGTCTCTCCGTCGACGAGCTCCCGTTGTTCGGCGAGGCTGTCGACAAAAGGAACTGTCGCTCATGAGGGAGAAGATTCGTCCCTCTAATGGGCATTGCCCTTGTGCGCTCCGCAAGCCGCCCGTGTCTGGATGCTCTTCATCACGTCCAAGTGCCGCGCGTCCCAATTGAGTACTAGGCCGAGCTGTGCGGTGCCAACAACAAGACCAACTCCGAATGCCGGAACCGCATGCTCGTCACGGCATTCGGGCACTTGGACCGGATTGTGCTGCGTAACGCTGTCTGTGTAGACGAGACATGTGTCAACGGCACCGACGTTTCCAGAGGCAACGAATAGGCGGTGGCTCTCCCGCCTGAAGCTCTGCTCCTGCGTGGCAATAGACACGCGCAAGGGGCCTGTCGACGTCATGTGTAGTAACGTGAAGCGAGCTTAATGCGACTAAGGAAAGTCATGGGCGGCAGTATAGCGCTCAGGGCCGGCGTCAACGACCCGGTCTATCTGAAGCAGATGCCGTCCACCATTGAGCCTGCAGACCGACCTCGACCGGAAGCGTAGGGCTTCATATCCAGATGGCTGGCGCGATTCACACTGCTTGGAGCGGGTAAAATAACACGCACTATCTAACACGTTATCTTACCCGTTAAATCCTTATTTCATTGGTTAGGGTTGATTTGTCTAATCTGACCTTATCAGTTTAGTTTGCTATAGACACTAGCTTCCAGCCCTGCGCGGAGGTTCCGTTTGCCGTGAAGATGCGCACGTTTGTGCCGTCCGAGGTGGAGCCCCATTTCGCGTCGAGGGCCAGGCTGGGGCTGCCCGCTGAAGCTATCGTGTATGCGCCGTCTTCGCGCGACTCTATCACCCACCTCTGCGCGGCGGTGCCGTTCCTGGAAAACTGCTGGACGTTAGCCCCCGAAGAGAAGTTGGCGCTCTTCACGTCGAGCGCTAGGCCGGTCCCGGAGCAAACGATCTCGTAGGCGCCGAACCTGCTGTCATAGGTGAGTCTGAGGCGCTGGGCTCCGGACCCGTTGCGCTTCCAGAGCTGGGCGATCGCTCCGTTCTCCTGCGAACAGCCCGAGATGTCTAGCGTCGCCGTGCCCGACCCGGCGTTTTCTATCTCGTATTCGCCGTCGAGGACGATTTGTTCCGGTTTTGCTGCCTCGCATTGGTATGTACTTTTGAAGCTGTACTTTGCGGTCCACTTGTTGTTTGATGTCATGGTGACGTTGGAAGTGGCGGTGAGGTCGGCCTTGGCGTCGCCTGCCTTCCACTCGCGCTGATTCATGGCGTAGACGATAATGCCGTTCTGGATGCCGCTGATGCTGGGCGGGAAGGACTGGTTGTCGGCATCGATAGAGAAGCTCTCATCGCGAACGTCAAGGTGTTTCTGAATTCGTTTGACATACATGCCGGCCCACTCATCAGCCTTACCATTACGTATAAAGTAGTTATCTTTAAGACTGGTAGAACGCGTAGCGTAGCTGTCGGCGGAATAAATATTTTCGTATCCCGGATGCGTAATTGCCACAAGTTCGTCAGTAAGACAGAAGTACAGATGACGCTGATCTAGATCAACGTAAAAATTATCAGACGTGTCATCCCAAGTGCAGTCAACCTGATACCATTCGCCATCGAATTTAACCGCATTCCACGTATGTCCATCATAGGTATCGCGGGTTTCGGCGTTTTCTATACCTGCTGCGGAAAGAAGCTTAGCGTACGCCGATTCATAGCCTTGACACGTGCCAAGCCCCCTCGTAAGAGCACTTTCAGCCGAGGACCACTTCAGCGAGTTGTCGTACTCAAGCTGATCTAGAAGC
This sequence comes from Collinsella aerofaciens, assembly GCA_048501115.1. GTDB lineage: Bacteria > Actinomycetota > Coriobacteriia > Coriobacteriales > Coriobacteriaceae > Collinsella > Collinsella aerofaciens_CD. The sequence goes on from DBFRZS010000008.1 coordinate 14,044, forward strand.
CAGTCATGAAGATATGGGGCCATTTCGTATTCAGAGCCATTTGTGTTTTGTTTGGCCTAGGACACTGCTTTATTAACAATGTTCTCAACGCTGGGATGCCCATCATCTGCAACCTGGATATACGTGTTGGTGCGCAAATAGTAAACACCCGATGCCTTATCCATGAGGTAAAAGCGGAAGTAATATAATCCGGTAGCCGTCGTCGTGAACGTGAAGTCGTGGCTAACGCACGCGTTGGTGTACCTTGTCCACTCTCCGCGGCTTGGGTCGGCGACCGACTCGTAGGCATACTCATTGGGGTTGGAGTAAGAGGGCGCATCCATACGGAAAAGACAGCACCCGCTGCCGTCTGTTGCACTCACGTGGAAAGTCGTTGGCTGTCCAAGTACTGGATCGTTCCATTCGACAGTGAGAGTGACACCGCCGCTGGTGGCGCTATCGCTGTGCTGATACCCACTTACTGCGGCCTTTGTAGCTTGTTTCGAATCAGACGACATGTCGTAAGCTAGGGAAACCTGAGGTTCCACCTGATGTGCAATTGGATTCACGAGGTCGGAATCATTTTTGATGGACTCATTGCCGATCTCGCTTGAATTGATGTCGCCTGTCATGCTGCCGCGCGAATTGTCCGCTGCGCCAGTATCAAACTGCTCCAAGGTGTTTTCTTGCCGCCATCCTTCTTCCGCTATAACCCTTACAAGCATTGCTGCGCTAAGCATGGATACGCAAAGAACTGCGCAGAGCGAGCGGTAGAAGACTCGTTTCATAGCGGCGCCTCTCGATAGGGTGGGCGCCAAGGCCCGGAGGCAGCGCTAGGCCAGCACTCCGTGTATATGTATGTGGGGTTATTTTACGGTAACGTCAGTTAACAACTGCGAACTTTTTGCACAAAGTTGGGGAGGGAAGAGGGGTACTTGGGACCGTTTGATACTGATTGATTTACCGTAATCATGTCTATAAATTTTGATGAACAGTGATATGGACTCATTGTTATAGCTAGGAGCCAAACATGGAAGTACCCGCCGTTCTCTATCATTATGCAAGCCTAGATACGCTGGCCTTGATTCTGCATAATCGAACTATCAGGTTCAGCCGGTTAGATAAGGTTGATGACCCACAAGAACAGCGTTCAGCAGACTCTCAAAATCTTGGAAAAATGAAGCTCGTCAGTTGTTGGACCTCTTCTGATGAGGAGAGCATTCCCATGTGGCGCGAGTATGCTGGAGCTGAATGTGGAGTAAGAATCCAGTTGAAGAGCCATCCGTTTAAGCGTTACTCTGTGTCTACCGAGAGCCTAAGTAAGCTATCTAGTGACGCAGTTTTGAATACTTCTGGTGGCAAGTTTGATGGACTTCAATTGCCGCTCGAAGACTTTTGGGATAAAGAATATCATTTTAAAGAAATGGCCCGAAGCGTTGAGATGCTTCATGAAGTCCAGTATACGAACGATAAGTCGCTTCTGTTTCCAAAGTTGATCCGTAACTGCGAAAACGGCTGGATAGAAGCCGATTTAAACACACTTGGGATTCATAAAGCTACCGCCTGGTCATACCAGAACGAATGACGATATGTTTTGACGGCAGTTCCTGTGGGCATCGCCTCTGTAATCAAGGGTGATGTTGAGGCAGTTAAGAGGGCCACTGAGGTCATACTTGATAGATGCGATCCCGAAATTCCTTCCTTTTACGATTTGATTATCTCAGACGAAGCATTTTCTTCGATGAAGATCGTCGCTTCCCCAAAGATGACACCGGGGAACCGATTAATTTTGGATGCGTTGGTGCAGAAATACGCACCGGGCATTGAGGTTGCAGAAAGCTCAATTGAGCTTTCTTGAATAGACAGTAACGTGAAACCGATAGTCCCCACGTGTTGACCCTGCGACTTCATAGTGGGGAAGATGATGCTCTTCTATTCCAAAGTTCAAAAGGTTAGATCGTACCCTCAGATTGCTCTAGAAGTACTTAGTAATAGTGATTATCGGCAATATGGGAGGGGCCTATGAGCAGCTGCTGATGCATCCCATCGTATTAAAACCAATTTGTTACTTCTTGGGGTACAAAAATGAGCGGGCTACATGAGGAAAATTGGCAAACTAGATGAATGCGAAAAGGCTAAGATGGAGTCAGCATTTAATTTCGTCTGTGGAAGAGTTCGTTTGCTAAAACAAATTATTCATATAGTTACATGGTCGCTTGTAAAAAAGTCTTTTAAATGGTCGTTTGCAATCATTGGTGCAATTTCGACGATTATGGGAGTTGCGGGCGTGTCTCTCATCGACCTGCTTCCGAAAGATTCGGGATGCCCGTTTAGGCTCTTTGTGCTCGTCATCCTATTTGTCTTACTGGCCTTCTTCGCAGCGATCGTCACATACCATCACAATAAAGACGGAGTCCATTTGGTTATTAACGGAATGGACGTAGACATTGTGGTCGACGACCTTTTTTGTACTGAGGGCGTTAAGGTCATTCCGTTCAATGAATATTTCGACATTAAGGTTGACGACAGGGTAATTTCAAAAAATTCCCTTAACGGCATTTTTATTGAGAAGTATGCCGACCGGAACGCTCTCAAGCAGGCTGTCGAAGAAAGGCAACCGAGTTTGCTGAAACCCTATAAGGCTGAGGATGGCCGAATTTGCTATCCTCTCGGCACTATTAAGGATTGCGACGGATTCGCCATGCTCGCCTTCACCCATATGGATGAAGTGAATCGTGCTTATCTTCGTCGTGGTCAGTATGAGGAATGCTTGCTCAATATGTGGGACGAGCTCGATCGGATGTATGCAGGCAGGCGAATCGTACTTCCGTTGTTGGGGTCTGGAATAACAAGGTTCGAAAACGGAAAACCCTCAGAGGATGATCTTCTTCGTTGCATGCTTTGCACCCTGAGGGCTTCGAAGCATCATTTTAAGGAAGGCGTTGTTGTCGTGTTAACGAAGAAGACCGCTGCACGCATGAGGTTATTCGAGGTTAACGGTTATGCAGAGGCCTGGAACAATAGGATTGGAGAAAAAGATGGTTTATAGGACAAGAACCTACATCGCCGCCGACTGGGACGGTGATCGAGATGCGGTCGAGCAGCTGCATAAATGGAACGACAGCAATTATTGGGAGCTTTCGTTCCCGGACGCTCACGACCTACAGCAGTCGCGCGACTCCAGTTTGCCATGCAGCATAAAGAGCTCTCTGAAAAAAAGAATGGATGGATCTAAACGATTCGTACTTATCGTTGGAGACTCGACCGACTCCGTAACTAAAGGAAGCTGTCAGCACTGTGGAAGCTATAATTCATGGACTTCAAGCTGCGCTCGTTCGCATAGCGTCGACTATCGTAGCTTCATTAAATACGAATGCGATAAAGCCGTTCAGGCCGGCATCGACATCGTTGTGCTGTACAACTCCGCACGCGTCACAAGGTCGAAATGTCCTTTAAAAGTTAGATTCGAAGGAAATCATGTTCCTATGAAATGCTGGAAAGATGGTGTACTCAAATGGGATTACGACGCTGTCAAAAAAGCACTCCAGTAAAGACTTTCCACGTGCAGTGCTGAATGATGGGGCAAGAGGCCTTACCGGAAAGTTTGTTTAAATCCATCCAAATTTTCATGAAACACGCGAAAAAAGGGCGTGCTCTTGGTGGCCTACGCGATTATGTTAGGCATAATCTCCTTTCACCGACTGGCAAAACGATTTACACCTAATTGTGGACACTGCCCACGCGATTTCTCTTTGCCCCCGCATCGATCTCGCTAAACTAATAGCTGCTGCTACCAGGGCATTTTCTGGTGCACATTCTATTGGCTCCTGCGAAGATCGGAGCGGGTATGTTTGCTGCCGAGTCCTACACCAGCCGTCATTACATTGCGATTGTTGCCATGGCCTGCCTATGCGTTTTGCTGGGCGGGCCTTCTTATGCCGCGGGCGCGGAAAGCCTCATCATCGCGGGCGCGACGTACTACGAGCCGGGCGTGTCGGGTCCCGGCTGGGCCTGGACCGATGCCGACCACCTAATGCTTAACGGCTACGCGGGCGAGGCCATCGGCGCCGAAGGCGACCTGGTGCTGACGCTTGCCGGGCAAAACTCCGTGACGGAGTCGCATGCGCCCGATGCGGACATCACGCTGTGCGGCATGGAGGTGTGGGGCAGCCTGACGCTTCGCGGCACCGGGACCCTGACGGCGACGGGCTCGCAGTGCGGGATCCACGTGTCGCAGGCGCTCGTGGTTGACGGCTGCACCGTCGATGCGCGGGCAGACGGGGCCGATATTACAAACGAGGCGGTCGCCGGCGTGATTGCCGGCGACATGGCCGTGCGCGGCGGCGGGCGCGTCGTTGCCGCGGGCACAGGGTCCGGGGCGGGCGTGCGCGCTTATGGCGTGTATCTGCAGGATCTGAGCATTGGCGATGTCGCGGCCGGTTGCCGGCTTTCAGTCGATGCCTCGTGGCTCGATGCGACCGGTGCCGACGGCGGCGTTACGTGCACGGGCGGGTCGCTTGTGTCTGCGCGCTTTGTGGCGCCTGCTGGCGGGGTCTTTGGTGCTAGCTGTGTGGTGGATGCCTCCGGTGCGGTGGCCCCGCATGTGGTGGTTGAGCCCGATGTCGCCACACCTCCGGCGGGGGAGACCGATGGGGTCGTTGTGCCTGGCGGTGGGGCAGGCGAGCCTTCCGCCGATGCCAACCCCGCTGCCGGAGAGCCCACCACAGGGTCCACGGCAAATCCGGCGCTGAAACCAGCGGCCACGACAACCAAAACAACAACGGCAGTGACCATGACTACGGTCGCCAAGGCCTCCAAGCCCAAGACCGCAACCGCAACCGCCGCGATGCTCCCCAAGACCGCCAACAACAACTGGATCGCCACGTCCGTGACGCTTTTCCTGCTTGGTGCAGTGCTTCTAGCTGCTGCATGCCGCTGCTGAAGCACCATTTCGATAGGCTATACAGAGGGCTATATTCGTAACGACGCATTAGTAGAATAGTTTATTACGACAATTGCTCAGGATTTATCTAACATGAACCACGAATCTGATCATACAGTTGACGCTGCCAAGAAAGAATTAAACGCCGGCCTTCTTGAGCTGTTCGAGCGTTGCAGCTATCTGTACAACGAGGCATTTTATGCCAACACGGAACTAGCAATCCTTCGCGAACTGTCTAAAGCATCTTCCGACTATGAGAATGAAGTAATTTGCGCTGGCTGCTTCTTCAGCTTTACACAACTTGCATTAACCGAATCCTGTTTCATGAATTGCGCACGGTTATTTGATGACAAAAGCGACGTCAGTATTGGGAACTTGATAGAAGAAGTCTCGTCTCATTCTGCTGAAATCGACGCACTTGCAATCTCTATATTCGGTGATCGACCAAACTTTGACAGGCTTAATCCAATCGTTCACCCATTGGCAGAGGACGAGGAGCGTTTTTACCCCAAGGAAGTTGAGTCTCAACGCTCATATGAAAAACTGTTCGGAAATCATTACAGAATGGTTACTGTGTGTATAACCACTCATGACCTTTCCAATCTAGGGGAAAACGACTCAACAGTCTCCGTAAACTAACTGACATGCTTCGCGATCAGCGAAATAAGGTTTTCGCCCATAGCGACATGGAAGCACTGAAATATGATGAGCTTGTTAGGCGACTTCCTTTAACTTACGGCGAAATTCAAAAACTAATCGACTTCGCACTCGATCTGACAATCGAATTATTTGCAAAAATTACTGGCATTGAAAAAGATCGATTGCCCAAGAACTACAACGATATACAAGGCCTCCTAAAATATGCGGAGGTTGGCATGGAGGCTGTTGAGCAGCATTTGGGTAATCTATAGGATTCAAGCGCCTGCAAGTAGTTAAGCATGCGAGCGCTTGAATCTGAATACGATCCTTGACATAAAGTCCGACCATCACACAATGACGGTTTTCCATGCCAAAAAGACACTGAAGTGTGAGGTGGTTCAAATCTCAGTAATACAAATAATCAGCAGTTCAGGTCTTATGGGAATAATTCAATTCGCATCACGTTGCATCTAAGCGGCTGTTTATACTTGGATATAAACACTAAGGAGGCAGCAATGCTTTGGAGCTATGTTCAGCTAGATGACGGCACTCAGTTTGCCTACTCAGAAACACGAGACGACGGGACCGTTCGCGTAGCCGTCGAGCGCCCGGTTGATTTTGGTTTTGACCATGCAGAATGCTTTCTACCTGCGGTCAAATGGTTTAACGTCGAAGGATTTTCTACTGACGAACTGGGTTTTTTGACCGAGTTCGTTAGATCAAACGCTCCGTTTATCTTCGAGCTTGCAGAACGGCAAAAAGCTGGACCGGCGGTGGCATAATGCCTCGAATTCTTGTTTTTGGACAGTATGTTCTGTTCTTTTGGATCGCGGAAAACGGAGAACCCGTTCACATCCATGTAGGGGTAAAGAGGGCGGCTGCTAACTCGACTAAGTTTTGGCTCACTAAAAATGGCGGATGCACACTTGCGAACAACGAGAGCAAGATTCCGGCTAAGGATCTCAGGGATCTTTCAAAACTAATCACCATGAACCATCGATACATTTGTGACAAGTGACGCGAAACCTTTGGTGATGATTCCCTGACATTCTATTGCTAAACCGCAATTGAACCATGATTACGCTTGTCAACTCATGATTGCCGATGTTGATGGGCGGGACCTTCCTGTTACGCCGCTAGTGCTCCAATCGTACTTTCCGATAGCCCGGAACCCAAAGACAACCAGCACTACGCCTGGATCCAGGACCTTGTTTCCGGAAACCGCACGCGAGCAGAACTCGCCGACGAGCTGCGCCGCAATTGCGTTGTGTGTCTCGACGGTGCGTCGCACGTATAAAATCTAAGCATCCAAACTCTAACTATGAAATGGAATGGACGCCACATGGAGATCCCAAGCACCCTGTGCAGCAATGTGTACGACTTCGCGTTTTGCCCCGAGCCCTGCTACGACCGCCTGGTCGACCTCGCCGACCCCGAGGACTGGGGTCCCGGCAACCGCATCCTCAAAAACTACCTGTCGTTCTCATTTAGCTGCGCGGTGTTCTTGACCGAGCGTGACGTGGACCAGACCGCCCCGTCCAACTTACCGCTGGTGTTCGACGACGACCGTTGCCTATTCAACACCGGCCTGTACACGCGCCGCTACGAGACCATCTACGGCCTGTTTGAGCCCAACACCAAGCCCGACGCGCGCCAGCGCTGGTTTTTGAAGGGCTTCTTTAAGGAGAGCGACCCCATGCTGGTCTCATTTGAGTACCTGCCGTGCCGCGTGCGCTTTGCCGAGGACCCCTCCGAGCTGGTCTTTGACTACCGCCTTCCCATCCGCTCCAACATCGACCACATTCTGGGCGACGAGGAAAACCTTACGCGCATTCCCGCCAGCCTGATGGGGGAGGGCAACTCGCTGCTGCTGCGCCGTGCCTTTGAGGGAGCCGTCGTCGAGGCCGCCCGCCGCGCCGCAGCCAACTATACGCTCGCGGTGCCGCAGTTCTACGGCGGCCGGATCCAGCTACTCCTACCGCTGTGCCTGACCGGCGACAAGCCCGAGCTGGCGCTGACCATCCAACGCGAGGACGGTTTCTACGCCGCGCGCACCTGCCTCACGCTCGACATGGCCTACAACAACGCACGACTTATCTGCCGCCCCGAGACCTCGTGGATTAAACGATAAAGGGCGGTTTAACTGCGGTTTTGCCGATTGCTTTGGTTGCTTTGGCTTGGCTAGCACCCACGAATTTAAAATCGGGGGCAAAAAGTTCTTGGTAAACCAGGCGCGGCTATGATAGTATCTCTTTTGCCGAAAGGCGACGGGCGATTGGCTCAGGGGTAGAGCATATCCTTCACACGGATGGGGTCACAAGTTCGAATCTTGTATCGCCCACCATCTAAAGCACAGGTCAGAGGTTTTGTGCCTCTGACCTTTTTCTTTTTGACACCAAGGCCGACACCAAAATCGAATCGAAGTCGTATAAGGCGTCATTTTTTTCGCGCCCTTTTTGATGACGCCATTGCATGTTTTGTATAAAACACATCCGTATTTTCATTGAACTCCCCATGTGATTCGAACGCAAATGTGGAGACAGGGACCGCATGCCCAGTGCGCCTTCCAGCGGATTTCTATCACACGACGGTTTTTCGGCAGAACTCGTCAAGCTTTTGGTCAGCGTTTGGTCAGCTTCCGGTACTTACCCGCATGATGCCCCGGTAGATAATCGTCCACGACCACAACCGCACGGTCTACGGACGATACCAGGGGAGGCGCAAATGGACGAAATCGTCTGCGCAAACACCGCATTCCGCTATTGGCGCTGCCCACCGCAGGTGCGCGACCTCTACCCGCGCCTACCCAACTCCGAAGAAGGCTGGCGAGTTCTATCCCAAGCCCCTTTCGTAACCGACGTCCTCAAGACCCCAGTCATCACAGCAGCATCAACTCGAAGCAACCTACATTCCGAGACAAGACGGACCATCCGATGGAACAGCGCCTATACAGAGAAGGTCTCGATCGACACGGGCATGGGCTTTAGCGTCACAGACCCTCTTCGTACGCTATTCACCATGACTCGAAGCGTTTCTTCATGCGACCTGGTTCTGGCCATGTACGAGCTCTGCGGATGGTTTTCGGTTTTTAAACCATCGCCCGCGGTCGACATGGCACTTGAGCAAGCAAAATCAGAAGAAGAGCAGTACACCACAGAAAGTCTTTTTGAACTAGATGAAACCCAAGACGAGGCCCCATGGAAGCGAGTCTATGCTCGGGCGAGCCAGAAGGACAGCGAGAATGATCAAAGTGGGCAGCAGAATGACGGATCCGGAAATAAAGCAAACGGAAAAGGCACATCGCTCTGGATGAGAAAGCCTCTTATTGAAATAGAAGAACTGCACAGATTTGCAGCGAAGGTTAAGGGCGAGATGTGGGGAAAACAATTCTACGAAGCCGCACGGCAGGTAATGGGTATTGCGGCTTCCCCGCTAGAAGTTGCTGGAATCATGTTGCTAAGTCTTCCGAGGCGTACTGGCGGAGCGGAGTTTAAAAACATATACGTCAACGACTTAACACCGCTGTCGAATTCAGCTCGAAAAATCGCAGGTCAGAAAATCTGTTACGGCGATATCGTCATCGTAAACCCAATAATAATGAAAGCTGTGATTATCGAACTTCAGGGAGAGGTTATCCATGGTTCAGGCGCCGTGCTGGACCACGATGCCGCACGAATGACCGCATTACAAAGCATGGGATACGACGTATTTCTTGTAACCCATGACATGCTCAATGATCACGATCAGCTTGATGCCATCATTCACAGTGTGTGTGAGCGATTGGAGTTGCGCTACAAACCAAAAACCGAGGCGATGAGATGCGCTGAGACCAGATTGCGACCCAACGTTCTGTGCAATTGGCTTGGTATTGGTAAGTAATAATGTTCAAGTGAGCATTATTACTACTTTATATGCTGCCAGTAATTAAGTGCCATTTTAAAACCACGCCGGTTTACTACGTTGGATTGGGGGTAGCTGAGCACACCGAATTCGTCGCTCGTAAAACCGCAGGTAGAATGCCTGCCCGTTTTGCGAATGTATGCGTGTGGTCGGAAATCCGGGAATCGTCGTAGTAAACCGGTCCGTTTATGAAGCGACCAGCTGGCGCGAGCTGCGCACGGTTCAGTAAATTGACCCGAAGGCGCGGAGAGGGGCTCAGACGAAACCCTCCCGCGGAAGCACCGCGGATTGCTTTGTTCTGGCCGGCGGCACCTGGGGCGACATGCGCGCCCCGGGAAGGAGGGCGGCGGGCTTGCCGCTGCCCGCGGGGCGCGCCCCGCGGGCTATTTCGGGCATCGTGTGTCCCTTCGGCCCCGCGCCTTTCCACGCACCGTAAAATCTATTCCAAAATTGTCCTTGCATCGGCGGGGGAGTTCCCGTATAGTACTTTCTCGCACGGGGGCGTAGCTCAGCTGGGAGAGCGCTTGACTGGCAGTCAAGAGGTCAGGGGTTCGATCCCCCTCGTCTCCACCCGAGCATTGAATGAGGCTCCAACGCAAGTTGGGGCCTTTTTTCATATCTATCGATTTACATCATGTGTTGACTGGGCAGCATCTTGGCGACATACCCATTGTTAATTACGAATATGAATGTTAATAACTTTACGTTTCTGGATAGCAAACCTAGTCTGCAGCGCCAATAACAAAGAGGCCGGGCGTAATGCCCGGCCTTAAAATACTCTGGTGGGCCCTCCGGGATTCGAACCCAGAACCCAGGGATTATGAGTCCCCTGCGCTAACCGTTGCGCCAAGAGCCCTTATGAACGGTGAATGCAATTCTAGCAAAGGCAACTCAGGCCTAATTTCTTCGCTTCACGTCGTGAAATACTACCATGCACGAGCAAGTCGCACAACGCAAGATCAAGTTCGATGCTAAACAACAGCTAATCTAGGCCCGTCGCAGATAAGAAGTGTTTTATAAAAAGTTAAGGCCTTAAAATCAGGGCTTCAAGACATTTCAGCGTGAAATCAACCTGATGCCATTTCAAAACCATGCTGGTTTACTACGACGGATTGGCGACCTTCGACCACCGCGTGTTCTCAGTTTGCAAAACCGCAGGTAGAGAGTCCGACGGTTACACGAAAAGGCGTGCGTGGTCGAACATTCAAGATACATCGTAGTAAACCGGCATAGTTCTGAGGCGCAGATGAGGAACGGTTCGCAATCGGACCCGATAATGGGACTGGCGACGCATAGGAAATCCGGTTGCGCGGAGAGGGTCGCGTTCCGCGCGCCAAGTCGGCCGGCGTAGGGGCCGTGCGGGGGCCAGGCGCTCCGCAGGCTGGCCCGGCCCCGCGGGACTCCGGCGCCCGCCCCCCCGGAAAGTTTTTCAAAATTGCCCTTGCATCGTGGTCCGAGTTCCCGTATAGTACTTTTTCGCACGGGGGCGTAGCTCAGCTGGGAGAGCGCTTGACTGGCAGTCAAGAGGTCAGGGGTTCGATCCCCCTCGTCTCCACCCGAGCATTGAATGAGGCTCCAACGCAAGTTGGGGCCTTTTTTCATATAGGCACACAAGGTCAAAGGCGGCACCATGATCCTCCTGGTCGACAAGATCGAAAAAAGCTTCGGCGCACACGTCCTCTTTAGCGGCGCGTCCTTCCAGATCAACCCCGGCGAGCGCTTTGCGCTCGTGGGACCCAACGGCGCCGGCAAAACCACCATGCTCAAAATCATCATGGGCATCGACAGCCCCGACGCCGGCCAGGTCCAGTATGCCAAGGACTGCCAGGTAGGCTACCTAGAGCAGGAAACCAACCTGGAGCAAAAGGACACCACCATCCTCGCCGAGGTCATGGCCGCTGCCAAGGAAATCCGCCGCATGGGCGAGCGCGCCAACGAGCTGCAGGCCCAGATCACCGAGCTCTCCGAACAGGGGAAGGACGTCGACGCACTCCTTAACGAGTACGGCCAGGTCCAGGACCGCTTTGAGCACCTGGGCGGCTACGAGCTCGAGAGCAACGCCCGTAAAATCCTGTCCGGCCTGGGTTTCAAGGTTACCGACTTTGAGCGCCCGTGCTCCGAGTTCTCTGGCGGCTGGCAGATGCGCATTGCGCTTGCCAAGCTCTTCCTGCGCCACCCCGACCTGCTGCTTCTGGACGAGCCCACCAACCACCTGGACCTCGAGAGCGTCCAGTGGCTGCGCGGCTTTATTGCCAACTACGACGGCGCCGTCCTCATCGTCAGCCACGACCGCGCCTTCATGGACGCCTGCGTCGACCACGTGGCCGCGCTCGAAAACCGCCGCGTGACCACCTACACTGGCAACTACAGCAGCTACCTCAAGCAGCGCGAGGACAACCTGGAGCAGATGCGCGCCAAGCGCGCCGCCCAGGAGCGCGACATCGCCCACATGCAGGTCTTCGTCGACAAGTTCCGCTACAAGCCCACCAAGGCCGCCCAGGCCCAGGAGCGCATCCGCAAGATCGAGCAAATCAAAAAGGAGCTCGTCATCCTGCCAGAAGGCCACAAGCACATCGACTTTAAGTTCCCTGACCCGCCGCGCTCCGGCGACATGGTCGTGGGCCTCGAAGGTGTATCCAAGTCCTACGGCAACAAGCACATCTACAGCGACATCGACCTCAAGCTCTACCGCGGCGAGCACGTGGCACTCGTCGGCCCCAACGGCGCCGGCAAGTCAACGCTCATGAAGATCATCGCCGGCCTGGAGCCACCCACCACCGGCACCCGCGATCTGGGCACCAACGTGGGTGTGGCCTACTACGCCCAGCACGCACTCGAGGGCATGACCGAGTCCAACACCGTCCTGCAAGAGATCGACACCGTTACGCCCAAGTGGACCGTGCCGCAGCAGCGCAGCCTGCTGGGCGCCTTCCTGTTTAGCGACAACGATTCCATCGAGAAGCAGGTCCGCGTCCTCTCCGGCGGCGAAAAGGCGCGTCTGGCGCTCGCCAAGATGCTTGTGGCCCCCGAGGCGCTCCTGTGCCTGGACGAGCCCACCAACCACCTGGACATCGACTCGGTGGATATGCTCGAGAACGCCCTGCAAAACTTCCCCGGCACCATCGTGCTGATCAGCCACGACGAGCACCTGGTACGCGCCGTTGCCAACCGCATCATTGACATCCGCGATGGCAAGGTCACGGTCTACGACGGCGACTACGACTACTACCTCTACAAGCGCGAGGACCTCGCGGCCCGCGCCGCCGCCGAGGCTGCAGGGGAGAGCGCGCCGACCACGGCCAAGTCCACCAAGGTCACCGCGGCCCAGCCCGATGCGCCCGCCGCCGCTTCCAAGCCTGCCGAGGGCAAAAAGACCAAGGAGCAAAAGCGCGCCGAGGCCCAGGCCCGCGCCGCGCTCAACAAAAAGCTCAAGGGCGTGCGCAACCAGCTCAAGAAGATCGAGACGGAGCTCGACAAAAAGCGCGCCCGCTATGACGAGCTTATGGAATTGATGGCCAGCGAAGAGCTTTATGCCGATCAGGATAAGTTCAACGCCGCTCTGGGGGAATATAACGGCCTTAAGCAAGAGCTGCCCAAGCTCGAGGACGAATGGCTGGAGCTTTCCACCCAGATCGAAGAGGAGACCGCGCGTGAACTCTCGTAAGGCCGCTGCCGTGGCGATGAGCATCATCGCCATCGCTTGTCGCATCTGCGGCATCTTTATGAGCGCGATGACCGTGCTGCTGTGCTTTAGCGGCCTCACCGCCAAGCTGCAGATCGTGGGCTTTGTCGTTGAGCTTTCGCGCGCGCTGCCGAGCGCCATCGCCGGCTACGGCGTCATCACGTCGCCCTTTGGCGGTGTGTTCCGCCTGGATTACGCTATCGTCGCCGTCATCCTGTTTGTGATCGACCACCTGCTCACGCGCGCCTCGCGCCGTGTCCGCTAGGGGAACGCCATGTCCAGCAGCTACCTCATGAACCTGCTCGCGAGCGCCGTCGCCGTCATCGTGGGCATCGTTATCCACGAGAGCGCGCACGCCGCCGCAGCCTGGGCGCTCGGCGACAAAACGGCTCGCTCGCGCGGCCGCGTCTCGCTCAACCCGCTCAACCATATCGACCCGTTTGGCACCATCATCCTGCCGCTGCTCATGCTCGCAGCCGGTGGCCCGGTGTTCGCCTTCGCCAAACCCGTACCCGTCTACCTCAACAACCTCAAGCACCCCAAGCGCGACGAGGTCCTGGTGAGCGTAGCCGGCCCCGCGTCGAACATTGCACTCGCGTGCCTCGCGGCCGCCCTCATGCACGCGACGTACGGCAACCTCTACACCAGCATGTCCTTTGCCGTGGCGTCCCAAATCATGAACTTCGGTGCCACGTTTATCGTGGTCAACCTGTCACTCGCGTTCTTCAACCTCATCCCGATCCCGCCGCTCGACGGCTCGTCAATCATCGTGCCGTTCCTTAAAGGTAAGGCGCTCAACAACTATTACCGTCTGCAGCAATACGCTATGCCCATCCTCATCCTGGTTCTGTACCTGCTGCCTATGTTGACCGGCATCAATGTGATCGGCCGCTATTTCGACGTTACCGTGTATCCGCTTGCTGAGCAGATGCTCAACTTCGCAATCGCCAGCATCTAAGGTAAACTTACAGGTCGACCGTGCAAAACGGTCGCAACATGCACCCAAACCGCGCCGCGAAGGCGCCGTCAAAGGAGGTCGAAGATGTCGTATCGCGTGTCGACGCAGGTCTACAGCGGACCGTTCGACCTGCTGCTGCAGCTGGTAACCCGCCAAAAAGTAGATATCGGCGCCATCTCCATCAGCGAGGTGGCCGAGCAATACCTTGCCGAGGCCGAGCGCATCGAGGCGCTGGACCTGGACGTGGCGAGCGACTTTTTGCTGGTTGCAGCAACCCTTTTGGACATCAAGGCCGCCTCTCTGGTGCCGCAGGAGGCACCGCGCAAAGTCGATGACGACGAAGACCTCGAGGAACTCAGTGCGCTCGACGGCGACGCTCTGCGCGAGGTCCTGATCCAGCGCCTGATTGCCTATAAGCAGTTTAAGGGCGCGGCGGCAGCCCTTGGCGCGCGCATGCAGGCCGAAAGCCGCATGCATCCGCGCGTGGCCGGCCCCGACCCCGAGTTTTTAGGCCTTATGCCCGACTACCTGGCCGGCATTACGCTGCGCGGCCTCGCCGTCATCTGCGCCGACCTGGACGGCAAGCGCCAGACCTTCCTGCTGGAGGCCGAGCACGTGGCGCCGCATCGCGTGCCGCTCGACCTGACCGTGGCCTCAGTTGACCGCTTTACCATGGCGCACCAAACCTGCACCTTCCGCGAGCTACTGGACGGCGATGCCACCACCGAGCAGCTCGTCGTTACCTTCCTGGCCATGCTTGAGCTTGCCAAGCGCGGCTCGCTCACGCTGAGCCAGGACAAGATCTTCGGAACCATCTACATCAAACGCGTCGAGGGCGCCGAGGCATACGTGCCCGGCGAGGGCCCCGAGCTCACCGAATAGGAGCCGCAACCATGTCAACCCTTTCCACGCTGGAGGCAAACAGCCTCAAAGGCGCCCTCGAGGCGCTGTTGCTGGTGTCGAGCGACCCCGTCAGCGCACCCGCGCTGGCAGGTGCGCTGGATATCGCCCCCGGCGAGTGCGCGTCGCTGCTCGCCGAGCTCAAGGTTGAGTACGAGGAGGCCAACCGCGGCTTTCAGCTGCGCGAGGTTGCCGGCGGCTGGCGCCTGTTTACGCACCCCGCCTACCACGACGTGGTCGAGGCTTATGTGTTGAGCTGGGATACGCAAAAACTGTCGCAAGCGGCGCTCGAAACCCTAGCCGTGATCGCCTACCACCAGCCCGTCACGCGCGAGGTGGTCAAGGGCATCCGCGGCGTCAATTCCGACGGCGTCATCGCGTCGCTCGTGGACAAGGGCCTGGTGCGCGAGCTCGGCCGCGACCCCCAGCGCGGTCAGGCCATCATCTACGGCACGACCAACGCCTTCTTGGAAAAGTTCGGCCTGCGCTCCACCCGCGACCTGCCCGATCTGGAGCAGTTTGCCCCCGACGAGCAGTCGCGCCAGTTTATCCGTGAGCGCCTGAGCGGCCGCAGCATTCAGTCCACGCTCGAGGAGCAGGCCGAGGACCTGGACGAAGAGCGCGAACTGCTTGATACCGATGTTGAAGATGTTGAGGCAGTCGAGGACTTGGAGACCCTGGTCGTCGACGAGACCTCGGAGGATTTGCATGACGAGGACTAACGAAGCAGGGGAGACGCGCGCCATGGGCAACGCAGTACCCGCAACCGACGCCCAGCCCGTCTACCCGCACACCATGCGCCTGCAGCGCTTTTTGGCGCGCGCGGGCGTGGCGAGCCGCCGCGGCTCGGAGGACCTGATGACCGCCGGTCGCGTGACCGTTAACGGCCAGGTCGCGACCGAACTGGGCACCAAGGTCGATGTCGACCGCGACCATATCGAGGTCGACGGAATGCCCGTCAAGCTCAACCAGGGCGCCGTGTACCTGATGCTCTATAAGCCGACCGGCTACCTCACTACCATGAGCGATCCACAGGAGCGCCCTTGCGTGGCCGACCTGGTCCCGCGTGACCGCTTTCCGGGACTCTTCCCGGTGGGTCGCCTGGACCGCGACACCACGGGCCTTCTGCTCTTTACCACCGACGGCGACCTGTCGCAAGACCTGCTGCACCCCAGCAAGCACGTCTATAAGACCTACCAGGCACTCGTGGACGGGCAGCTGACCGAACGCGATCTAGACCCGCTCCGCCATGGCATCGAGCTCGATGACGGCCTGTGCCAGCCGGCGATCTGCCGCGTCATCAGCGCGCACGAGGCCGAGGCCGTAGCTCCTCAAGGCGTAAAGCCCGGCACCACCGCCGTGGAGGTCATCATCCGCGAGGGCCGCAAGAACCAGGTCAAGCGCATGCTGAGCAAGATCCACCATCCGGTGATCCGCCTGCACCGCTGCAACTTTGCCGGCCTGGAGCTCAAGGACGTGGCCAAAGGCTCGTGGCGCGAGCTCACCGACCGCGAGGTGCAGATCCTCAAATGCGGCGGCATCCCGCCCAAGCAGGCCAGCTCCAAGCGCGCCGCCGCGCCCGCGACCAACACCGCAAGCCGCACGCGTCACCACGGCAGCCACGGCTCCGCGCCCAAGCGCAACACCTACCGCGAGCGCTACACGGGCTAGGCAAACTGCCGCGCCCCAACGCCCGCGAACCATACCAGCACGTCAACCATCGAAAGGAAGCATTGCATGATCGTCGCCATCGACGGCCCCGCCGGATCCGGCAAGTCCACCATCGCCAAGGAGATCGCCCGTCAGCTTGGCTTTAACAAGCTCGACACGGGCGCCATGTATCGCGCCGTCACCTTCGCCGCGCTCGACCGCGGCATCGATCTGGATAACGAGGCGGCCATCGACGCTCTCGCCGAGCAGATTGAGATCCGCTTTACCAACGGCACCGGCGAGGACACGCGCCTGACCATCGACGGCCAAGACGCTTCGGCCGCCATCCGCACCCCGCAGGTCGACGCCAACGTGTCCAAGGTCTCGGCCTATCCGGGCGTGCGCGCCGCCATGCTCATCCACCAGCGCCGCGCCGCCGAGGACCGCGATATCGTGGCCGAGGGTCGCGACATCGGCACCGTCGTGTTCCCTAACGCGCAGGTCAAGGTCTTCCTGACCGCCGACCCGCGTGAGCGCGCCCGCCGCCGCGTGCTGCAGCGTCACCAAAACGACGCCCAGCCGCTCACGTCCGAGCAGCTCGAAGCCGAGGTCGACGAGACCCTCGACGCCCTCAAGCAGCGCGATAAGCTTGACAGCAGCCGCGAGGTCGCCCCGCTCGTGCCCGCCGAGGATGCCGTGCACGTCGACTCCACCGCCCACACCATCGATGAGGTCGTCTCGATAATCGAGGACCTCATCAACCAAAGGAGGTAGCCCATGCGCCTGTTTAAGCAGACGCCCGAGGATTATTACAACGCTCCTTATGCAGAGTTCCCCGTGCTCATCCGCGGCACCGTCGCCGTAGTCATGGCCATCCTTTGGGCCTTCTCCAAGCTCATGTGGCGCTGGAAGGTCGAGGACGCCGATTTGCTGTTTGAGCGCCAGGAAGGCCGCGGCAGCGTGGTCATCTGCAACCACACCTCGATGGCCGAGCTCTTGGCCGTGGAGACGGCACTGTTCTTTGGGGGCCGCCGCATTCGTCCCATTTTTAAGTCTGAGTTTGCCAAGAGCAAGATTGTGCGCTGGGCCTTTAGCCGCGTTGGCGGCATCCCCGTGGAGCGTGGCACTGCCGATATGAAGTGCCTGCGCGCCGCCCAGCATGCGCTGCAGCGCGGCGAGGACGTTCTGATCTTCCCCGAGGGCACGCGCATCCGCTCGCGCGAGATCAAGCCCGAGGTCCACGGCGGTTTTGCGCTCATCGCCCAGATGGGCAAGGCACCTGTGAACCCGCTCGCCATCTGCGGCTGGTCCGACATCACGCCCGTGGGCAAAAAGATCATGCGTCCCAAGAAGTGCTGGATTCGTGCCGGCAAGGCCGTCTCGTTTTCCGATGCACCGGCCGGGCTTAAGCGCACGGAGCGCCTGGCCTGGTTTGAGTCCGAGGCCATGAACCGCGTCTACGCCATGCGCGACGATCTGTGCGCCGAGCATCCGGGCAGGTTCTAGCCATGAGTGAGAACGTGACGAACACTGCCGCGACTGCGTCCGACCAGGCAACCGCGCCTACCATCGAGATCGCCGCCCACGCCGGTACTTGCTACGGCGTACAGCGCGCGCTCGACATGGCGCTGGCCGCCGCGCCGCAGGCAGGGGAGAGCACTCAGGTCCATACCTTGGGTCCGCTCATCCATAACCCCATCGTGGTGCGCGAGCTCGCTGAGGCAGGCGTTGGCTTGGCCGAGAACCTGGACGACGCATCGTCGGGTACCGTGATCATCCGCGCCCACGGCGTGGTGCCACAGGTGATCGATGCTGCCCGCAAGCGTGGCCTTAACGTCATCGACGCCACCTGCCCTTACGTCAAGAAGGTCCACGTGGCCGCCGAGCGGCTGGTGCGCGAGGGCTATCGCGTACTCGTCGTAGGCGAGCCGGGCCATCCCGAGGTTGAGGGCATCCTGGGCCACGCCGGCGATGACGCGCAGGTCGTGAGCTGCGCCGCCGATGCAGACGCGCTGCCGCTCAGGGGCAAGGTGGGCCTGGTTGTGCAAACCACCCAGACCGCGCAAAACTTGGCCGAGGTCGTGGCTGCCATCACCCCGCGCGTGCAGGAGCTGCGCGTGATCAACACCATCTGCGCCGCCACGAGCGAGCGACAGCAGGCGGCGGCAACCCTTGCCAACCGCTGCGACTGCATGGTTGTGGTGGGCGGAAAGAACTCAGGCAACACCCGCCGTCTGGCGCAAATCTGCGCCGAGGCCTGCGAGCGCACATATCATATAGAGGAGGCAAGTGAGCTCGAGGCCGCGTGGTTTGCCGACGCTCACCACATCGGCATCACCGCCGGAGCCTCCACCCCGCAAGAACACATCGAGCGCGCCGTTGCGCGCATCAAGGAGCTTTGCCGCTAACCATGGACCAGACCGTACCCGCATACGCCGCCGAGGTGGCCGATTACGGGCGCAGCCGCGACCCCGAGCCGGGTGAGGGCGCGCTCGTAAAGAACGTGCGTCCCGAATCGCCCGCGTGGGATGTGGGTATCGAGCCGGGCATGCGCGTGCTCACGGTCAACGGTGAGGCGCTCACCGACATGATCGTATGGCTTTGGGAGGCCGACGACGACACCGTTGATTTGGAGGTATTCGACCCGCGCGACGGCACCGTCACCCCCGTCGAGCTCGACCGCTTCCCGGGCGAGGACTGGGGTTTTGAGTTCGATGGCCCCATCTTCGACGGCATGCGTACCTGCGTAAACGCCTGCGTGTTCTGCTTTATGACCATGTTGCCCAAGGGCGGCCGCTCCACGCTCTATATTCGCGACGACGACTACCGCCTGAGCTTTTTGCAGGGCAACTTCGTCACGCTCACGAACCTCACCGACGAGGACGTGCAAAACGTCATCCAACGCAACATGAGCCCTATGAACGTGTCGGTCCATGCCGTGAGCCCCGACGTCCGCCGTCGTATGATGGGCCGCAACGCCCAGCGCGGCATGGACGTACTCGAGGCCATCATGGCCGCCGGCATCGAGATTCACGCGCAGATCGTGTTGTGCCCCGGCATGAACGACGGCGAGGAGCTGGAAAAGACCCTGCGCTTTTGCGAGGAGCACGAGCAAATCACAAGCCTGGGCATTGTGCCGCTCGGTTTTACCAAGCATCAGAACCGCTTTAGCTGGTCATACAGCGACAAGCCCGAACTGGCGCGCGAGACCATTGCTATGATCCGTCCCTACCAGGACCGCGCCTTCGAGCGTTTTGGCCGCCACACCTTCCAGATGAGCGACGAGTTCTACCTGGACGCCGGCATCGATCCGCCCGAGGCGGACTTTTACGACGGCTATCCGCAGTACTACGACGGTATCGGCATGATCCGCTCATACCTAGACGAGACGGACGATGTGCTTGCCGCCGATTCCGAGCGACTGGCCCGCGTCCGCGAGGCCATCGCCACTCGCAGCCAGCACCTGCTGTGCCTCTCGGGCGCCAGCGCACGCGACACCGTGGCGCGCTTTGTGGAATCGCCGCAGGGGCTCGCCGGCACTGTCACGGCCATCAAGAACCGCTATTTTGGCGGCAACGTGGACGTGACCGGCCTCATCGTCGCTTGCGACATTCTGGAGCAGCTGCCGCAGGATCTCTCGGGGGTTATGCTCTTTGTGCCTAAGCTCATGTTCAACGCTGACGGCATGACGCTTGACGAGTATCATCGTGACGATTTACTCGCAAGCCTTACCAGTCGCGGCGCTGAGGTTCATGTGGTGTCGACCATGCCGCATGAGCTGCTCGATACCCTGGAGCACATCCTTGGCATTGTGCCTGCCGACTCTAACACTTCCACTGACCCTACCCATTAAAGGAGTGCAGATGAAACCTATCGTCGCCGTCGTCGGACGCCCCAACGTGGGCAAGTCCACGCTCGTTAACCGCCTGGCCCAGACCTCGGACGCCATCGTCCATGAGTCCCGCGGCGTCACGCGCGACCGCTCGTACCACACGGCCGATTGGAACGGCCGCGAGTTCACCATCGTCGACACGGGCGGCATCGAGCCGCTCAAGAGCGATGACGTGTTTGCCACGTCCATTCGCGACCAGGCCCTCGCCGCCGCCGAGGAAGCCGCCGTCATCCTGTTTGTGGTCGACGGCCGCACCGGCGTCACCGAGGAGGACGAGTCGGTCGCCCGCATGCTCAAGCGCTGCGACAAGCCGGTCTTTCTGCTGGTGAACAAGCTCGACAACCCCGATCGCGAGAACGACAGCATCTGGGAGTTCTATTCCCTCGGCATCGGCGAGCCCACGCCGCTCTCGGCCCTGCACGGCCACGGTACGGGCGACCTGCTCGACGACATCGTGGCCCTGCTTCCCGAGGAAGAGGACGAAGTCGCCGACGAGTTCCCCGATGCGCTGAACGTGGCCATCATCGGCCGCCCCAACGCCGGTAAGTCCTCGCTGTTCAACCGCATCCTGGGCGCCGACCGCTCCATCGTGTCCAACATTGCCGGCACCACGCGCGACGCCATCGATACGGTCGTCGAGCGCAACGGCAAGCACTACCGCATGGTCGATACCGCGGGCATCCGCAAGAAGAGCACCGTGTACGAGAACATCGAGTACTACTCCATGGTCCGCGGCCTGCGCGCCATCGACCGTGCCGACGTGGCGCTGCTCGTCGTCGACGCCTCCGTGGGCGTTACCGAGCAGGACCAGAAGGTCATGGGCCTTGCCATCGAGCGCGGCTGCGCCATCGTTGTGCTGCTAAACAAGTGGGATCTGCTTGACGACGACCGTAAGCGCGAGGCCTGCATGGAGACCATCGACCGCCGTCTGGGCGTTATGGCTCCCTGGGCCCAGTGCCTGCGCATCTCTGCCCTGACTGGCCGCAGCATCGAGAAGATCTGGGGCATGGTCGACGCCGCCGAGAAGACGCGCTCTCAAAAGATCAGTACCTCGCGCCTCAATACATTCCTCACTGACCTGCGCGAGTTCGGTCATACCGTGGTGGACGGCAAGCGCCGCCTGCGCATGCACTACGTGACCCAGACGGGCGTCAACCCGCCGACGTTCACGTTCTTCGTCAACCACAGCGATCTGGTCAACGACACCTACCAGCGCTACGTGGAGAACCGCATGCGCTCGACCTTCGACTTTGCCGGGACACCCATTCGACTCTTCTTTAGGAAGAAGGAGCAAAAGGATGCATAATCCGATTCTGCTGACCGCCATCTGCGCTGTGGTCTCGTTCTTTATCGGGGCGATTCCGTTTGGCCTGATCCTGGGCCGCGTGTTCAACCATACGGATATTCGCAAGGCGGGCTCCGGCAACATCGGCACCACCAACGCCCTGCGTGTGGCCGGCCCCAAGGTGGCCGCGCTCACCCTGCTGCTCGACTGCCTTAAGGGCGCTATCTGCGTCCTTATCGCGCGTCCGCTCATCGCGAGCGTGGGCTACGGCTTCCCTGTGAGCATCATGGCGCCTGGAGCCCCCGGCGACTGGATGCTTGGCGTCATCTGCCTGGCTGCGGTGTGGGGTCACATCTTCTCGCCCTACCTCAACTTTCACGGAGGCAAAGGTATCGCCGTGGGCTTGGGCGTGATCCTCGCCTGGTACTGGCCAATCGGACTTTCGCTGTTGGGCATGTTTATCGTAGCCGTCGCCATCACCAAGTTTGTGTCGGTAGGCTCGCTTGCCGCGGCCATCGGTCTTCCCATCGCCGCCTGCGCGGTCTTTCCGTACAGCAGCCTGGGACTTAAGTTTTGCATGGCAATAATCGGCATCACCGTGGTGTGGGCCCATCGCGCGAACATCAAAAAGCTCATGACCGGTAAGGAGTCCAAGCTCTCGTTTACCAAACGCGTCACCGAGCCCGACGATAAGTAGGAGAGAGTCATGAATGTTGCGCTGATTGGCTCTGGCTCCTGGGGAACCGCCGTCGCCGGCCTTGCCGCCGCGCGAGCCGAGCGCGTGACTATGTGGGCCCATAGCGAGCAGACGGCCGCCGGCATCAATGGCGAGCATCACAACCCCCGCTACCTTGTGGGCTACGAGCTGCCCGGCAACGTCGTCGCCACCACGGACCTTTCGCAGGCGCTCGACGGCGCCGAGGCCATCATCTTCGCCGTTCCTTCGACGCACCTTCGCAGCGTGTGCCACCAGGCCGCGCCCTTTATCGCCGCCGATACTCCGGTACTCTGCCTCACCAAGGGCATTGAGCCCGAGTCCGGCCTGCTCATGAGCGAGGTCATTGCCAGCGAGATCGGCAACGAGGCGCGCGTGGCAGCGCTCTCGGGCCCCAACCATGCCGAGGAGATCTGCCGCGGTGGGCTTTCTGCCGCCGTCATCGCCAGCAAAGATCCGCAGATAGGGGAGACCTTTAAGGACCTGCTCCTGTCCACGGCCTTCCGCATCTATCTGTCGCAAGACATGACCGGTGTCGAGGTCTGCGGCGCCATGAAAAATGTCATCGCCATCGTGTGCGGCATCTCCGCCGGCACCGGCGCGGGCGACAACACGCTTGCCCTCATCATGACGCGCGGCCTAGCCGAGATCAGCCGTCTGGTGCACGCCCGCGGCGGTCAAGCTATGACCTGCATGGGACTTGCCGGCATGGGCGACCTCATTGCCACCTGCACCTCGGAGCATTCGCGCAACCGCACCTTTGGCTACGAGTTCGCTCATGGCGTGTCGCTCGACGAGTATCAGACGCGCACGCATATGGTGGTCGAAGGCGCCGTCGCGGCCCGCAGCGTCAGCGAGCTCGCCCGTTCACTGGGCGTAGACATTCCGCTCACCTTTGCCGTGGAGCAAACGCTCTACAACGGTGTTACTTTGGATAGGGCACTCGAGATTCTTACCGATCGCGTCCCTTCTCAAGAGTTCTACGGACTCACCGACTAACGCAGAAAGGCTTCTACCATGGGTTCCATTAAAATCGCTCCGTCCGTCCTTTCGGCCGACATGGCCAACCTCAAGGGCGAGCTCGACAAAATCGCCGGCGCCGACTACGTGCACTTCGACGTTATGGACGGTCACTTTACCGGCAACCTCACCTTTGGCGTTGACATCCTCAAGGCCGTCAAGCGCTCCACCGATGTACCGGTCGACGCGCACCTGATGGTGTCGAACCCCGACGAAACGGTCGATTGGCACGCCGACGCCGGTGCCGACATGATCACCGTGCACTACGAGGCCTCCACGCACCTGCACCGCACGCTCACCCATCTGCAGCAGCGCGGCGTCAAGGCCGGCGTGGTGCTCAACCCCGCCACCCCCGTGTGCGTACTCGAGAGCATCATCGACGTCGTCGATATGGTGCTGCTGATGAGCGTGAACCCCGGCTTTGGCGGCCAGAGCTTTATCCCCGGTACCATTGCCAAACTGCACGAGCTCAAGGCCATGTGCGAGCGCCACGGCGTTTCGCCCATGATCGAGGTCGACGGCGGCATTTCTTCCAAGAACATCGCCGAGGTTGTCAAGGCTGGTGCCAACGTTCTCGTGGCCGGTTCCGCCGTATTTAAGTCCGAAGATCCCGCCGCTGAGGTTGCGCTGCTGCAGAAGCTGGGCAACGAGGCTGCACAGGAGGCATAAATCCTTATGACCGCAGGTCAAAACCGCATACCCGTGAATCTTGACTATGCCGCCTCGACGCCCATGCGCGCCGAGGCGCGCCTTGCGCAGCGCGAATACGACGACAGCGAGCTTGCCGGCGTCAACCCCAACTCGCTGCATTCGCTCGGCCGCAAGGCCGCTGCGCGCCTTGAAGTCGCGCGTCGCGAGATTGCCCGCAGCTTTGGCGAGCGCGTCCGTCCGTCCGAGATCATCTTGACCAACGGCGGTACCGAGGCAAACCAGCTGGCGCTCCTCGGACTTGCCGAGGGCGCCCGTCAGCGCGATCGCAAGCGCGACCGCGTGATCGTGTCGGCGATCGAGCACGATTCGATTCTGGACAACCTGCCGCTGCTGCGTGCCGCTGGCTTTACCGTCGACCTGGTGCAGCCCTGCCGCGCGGGCTACATTGAGCCTGCCGCGCTTGTCGAGCTGTTAGGCGACGACGTGGCACTCGTGAGCATCATGGTTGCCAACAACGAGACCGGCGTGGTGCAGCCCATCCGCGAGCTTGCCGCGGCCGCGCATACCGTGGGTGCCCTGTTCCACACCGATGCCATCCAGGGGTATCTGCATATTCCGCTCGATGTCACCGAGCTGGGCGTCGATGCTATGTCCGTCGCCGCCCATAAAATTGGCGGTCCTGTGGCATCCGGCGCGCTCTACCTTAAGAACCGCACGCCGCTGCGCCCGCGCATCTTTGGCGGCGGACAGGAGGCCGGTCGTCGTGCCGGCACGCAGGACCTGCGCACGCAGCTTGCCTTTGCCGCTGCCGCCCGTACGCTGGCGCCCCATGTGGCCCAGGAGCGCGAGAAGCTGCAAGCCCTTTCCGACAAGCTCTATGCCACGCTTACGGCCCATCCGCGCATTCACGCCACCATGGGCGACTACACGCAGGCCGACCGTCTGCCCGGCATGGTATCGATCTACATTGACGGCATGGACTCCGAGGAGCTCATCATCAAGCTCGACGCTGCCGGCTTTGAGGTATCGGCAGGCTCGGCGTGCTCGAGCGGCAGTATGGACCCCAGCCACGTTTTGAGCGCGATGGGCATCGGTCGCGAGCAAGCTCTCGGCGCTCTTCGCATCTCGTTCGATGACCGCGTGAATCCGGACGATCTGGACGAGTTTGCCCAGACGCTGCTCTCGATCGTAGGCGCCGCATGATCGTCTCCGAGCTTGAACGTGCGCTGCTGGCGCGCTACCCCAAAGCGTACGCCGAGGGCTGGGATCATGTTGGGCTATCTGTGGGAGATCCCGCTGCAAAGATCACCGGTGTTGCCTGCGCACTCGACGCGACCGAAGCCAACGTGCACCGCGCCCAGGAGGCCGGCGCCAACGTGCTGCTGACGCATCATCCCATATACATCAAGGCGCCCGAGGCCTTTTGTCCGGCGGATGCCACACGCCCCCAATGCAGCGCGGCGCTCTACGAGGCGGCCCGTTGCGGCGTGAGCATCATATCGCTCCACACCAACTTGGACCGCTCGCACGAAGCCCGTGTCTGCCTGAGCAAGCTGCTGCGTTCTGCAGCCGTGAGCTCACTGGAGCACGTGGACGACCCCGAGGCCACCGGCCTGGGCGCGCTTGCAACGCTCAACGACCCGTGCACGCTGCGCGATCTCGCCACCCGTGCTGCCACGGCCTTCGGCAGCGACCCGCGTGTGTGGGGCGAAGCCGATCGTCCGTGCCGCACCGTCGCCATTTTGGGCGGCTCCCTGGGCGACTTTGGAGAGCTCGCCATCGCCGCAGGCGCAGATGTTGTCGTGACGGGCGAGGCGGGCTACCACGTGGCGCAAGACCTTGCCTTGCGCGGGCTGTCGGTGATCTTGCTCGGCCACGACCGCTCTGAGGAGCCGTTCGTTGATATATTGATGAACTCTGCAGTTGACGCCGGGGTCGACCCCCGTCATGCGATTAAAATACTGAACCCTTGCCAATGGTGGACTGTGACAAAAGGAGAGAACTTATGAGCGCCGGCGCTACGCTACTCAAGCTGCAACAGATCGATTTGGAGCTCGCCCGCAACAAGAGCGAACTTGCCAATATGCCGGAGCTCAAGGAGCTCGCTTCCAAGCGCAAGACCTATGTGAAGCTCAAGTCCGAGATGACCAAGCTCTACGCCCAGCGCAAGGATCTGGACATTGAGCTCGACGATCTCAACGCCACCGAGATTCAGACCAACAACGCCATCGAGGCTGCCAAAAAGCGTCACGTCGACGGCTCCGACTACCGCGAGGTTCAGGATCTAGAAAACGAGCTCGCCACCCTGGCCAAACGCCTGGACAAGATTGAGCACACCCGCAAGGACGTTGTTGTCGCTCATAAGGAGACGCTCGACCGCGAGGCTCGCGCGCAGGCCATCATCGCCAAGTTCGAGGAGGGCGTAAAGGCCGACACCAAGGCCGCCCGAGCCAAGGCTGCCGACCTGCAGGCTCAGATTGACGCCGCCACGAAGGAGCGCACCGCGCTTGC
Source organism: Collinsella aerofaciens (assembly GCA_048501115.1). Lineage (GTDB taxonomy): Bacteria > Actinomycetota > Coriobacteriia > Coriobacteriales > Coriobacteriaceae > Collinsella > Collinsella aerofaciens_CD. The sequence continues at coordinate 40,768 of DBFRZS010000008.1, forward strand.
TGCCACGCTGCCGGCCGACGTGCTCACCGACTACGAGCGTCTGCTCAAGCAGTTCCGCGACCTGGCCGTCGAGACCATCCAGGGCAACATTCCCACGGTCTGCCACACCGCGCTGCAGGCATCGTCCATGAGCGACCTCAACCACGACGGCAGGTCAATTACGCACTGCCCGTACTGCCACCGCCTCCTGGTGCTCCCGAGCAAGGAAGCTTAAACGATGGCGGCACCCAACAATTCAATGCAACTTGAGGGAAAAACGATCCTGCTGGGCATTACCGGCGGGATCGCCGCCTATAAGTCGTGCAATATCGTGCGCCTGCTGCAAAAGCGCGGTGCGCGCGTCAAGGTCGTTATGAGCGAGCATGCCACCAAGTTTGTGGGCCCGCTCACCTTCCGTGCGCTCACCAACGAGCCCGTTGCCGTGGGCCTATTCGACGATCCCTCCGACCCCATCCACCATATCTCGCTGGCACAGGAGCCCGATCTGGTGGTCGTGGCGCCCGCGACGGCTAATATCATCGCCAAGATGGCCAACGGTATCGCCGACGACCTCATCTCCACCACGCTGCTAGCCACGCCGCGACCCATCGTGATTGCGCCGGCCATGAACAATGGCATGTGGAAGGCGCCGGCCACGCAGGCCAACATGGCCACGCTGCGCGACCGCGGCGTGCATGTGGTGGGACCCGGCAGCGGCTACCTTGCCTGCGGCGACGTGGACACGGGACGTATGAGCGAGCCCGAGGACATCGTCGAGGCTGTCTGTGAGGTGCTTAACCCCGCGCCTCAGGACCTTGCGGACAAGCGCATCGTAATCACCGCCGGCCCCACGCACGAGCCGATCGATCCCGTGCGCTTTATTGGCAACCGGTCGTCGGGCAAGATGGGCATCGCCCTGGCGGGGGAGGCCACTCGCCGCGGTGCTGCGGTCACGCTTGTGTTGGGCCCGACATCGCTCGATGTTCCCCGCGCCGTGGAGTGCGTACGCGTGCAAACCGCCGCAGAAATGCTGCAGACGGCTCTGAGCGCCTTTCAGACGGCCGATGCGGCCATTTGCGCGGCAGCCGTCGCCGACTACACTCCAGCGGCCCCAGCGGACCATAAGCTCAAAAAGTCCAACGAGCCCTTGGATCGCATCGAACTGGTCGAAACGGTCGATATTTTGGCCGAGCTCTCGCGCCAGAAGGGCGAGCGATGCGTGATCGGATTTGCGGCCGAGACCGATAACGTTGTCGAGTACGCCGAGCGCAAATTGGCCCGCAAGGGTTGCGATGCCATTATCGCCAACGATGTCTCGCGCGCCGATTCAGGCTTTGGGACCGACACCAACAAGGCCTGGATTGTGAGCACAACGGGCACGCAAGAACTTCCCGTACTAACAAAACCCCAGCTCGCAGATACAATTTTGGACTTGCTTCAAAATTTGTAAAAAAGTTCTTGCACAAGTCTAAAGTTTCGGGTTAATATACTCCCTGTTGCGAGCGAGAGCAGAGCAACAAACAAAAGCTTCGGGACGTGGCGCAGCTTGGTAGCGCACTTGACTGGGGGTCAAGGGGTCGCTGGTTCGAATCCAGTCGTCCCGACCAGAAGTTTGCAGGTCAGGCACCTAGTGCCTGACCTTTTTTTATCAGGAATCAACAAGAGAATCAAAAAAGAATCAACGGCTGTTTTTTAGCTAATAAGGACATGCCCATCTACCTGCGGGTTTGTAGAATCGTGATTTTAATGGATCCCCCCTCCACTTCTATTCCACATTTCGGAATCCATTGATTCCGCATATGCGGTCTATTTACTCTATTTGGTCTACATATGCGCAATCTATTTACCTGCGCCTACCTACTGCGGCTACTTGCGCCGTGGACACAAGCCGAAAGCCCCCGAAATCGATGCAAGACGGCTCGTGAAATGAACGCCTCGGCTGATGACCGTGGGCGTACCGATCGCATCCATGCCCGATATCGGTATGGCTGGACAGGACCCTAAATAAGGGCCACTTCGGGTGGACATCCTTATGGGCATCCCCATACTGCAAATAGCCCCTCAAATCGCCTCTGAGGCTCTGGGGCAGGGGATGGCCGATTAGTATTTGTATGTTTAGGCCTGCCCTTACCCCACCTCATAGTTGGTCAGCAGCACCTCGACCACGGGCTTGTGCTTCCCGTTGACGATATAGGCGTGATTTGCGGAGCGGACGTGACAGTCTGACAAGAGCGCCCCGATCAACCCATTGCTTCGATAGTCGTTGCTGCCCCACGATGACGTCGCGGACGGCTCTGGCAAGGCCGGTCTGACGCTACAGCTCGATCAGGACCTCGCTGATGGACATATAGATGCACATGGCCCATGGGATAAGTCACCTTTGAGGAGCAATCTCAACAATGGCGAACTGTTCAACCTGTTCCCAACAGACTATCAGCAGAAGCTGGTTCCAGTAATTAAGTGGACGAACAACGATAACGGTATGTCTAAAACGGCTTCTGTCTCGAAGACTGAAGACCGAGTTTTTATTCCTTCCTATCGAGAACTTTATGGTGATCCCGTGTCGAGCCTAAGCGATTATTCCTGGCTTGAGAACGAGGGCGAACAGTACGCCAAGATCTGGGATTCCGGTAGGATGCGATCCCTTGACAATAGTTGGGCGGGAAAAGGTCTTACGCATTCAAGTCAAACAAAGCTGGAAGCCGCATATTCATCTGTTAATAATAGTGTCAGACCCGTTTTCTGCTTCTAATCCCAACTGCTAAGCCCGTGCAGCCCCGCACGGGCTTTTCTTTTGGCAAGCCACCCCAATTTGCCGCAGCGGCGACCGCCAGCCAGAACAATTCCCCTCATATACGTTGTTTCAAAACGCGATACGAAATGGGGCTTTATGGCTTCGAAATGCAAAGGACAAGGCGTTCCGTTCGGCTGTGACCCGCAAACTGATAGGTTTGTATGGTTGAGCTCGGTTCCGCTCGACAGGTACGGAGAGCGCTGCGGGCTCGTCTGCCCGTCCTGCGGCGGCAAACTGCAGGCCGTGCGGACTGCGACCAATACGCCTCACCCGTACTACAAGTGCTTCAGGCACTCATCGCTGTCCTCGTGCGGCGGCTGTTTCGAGTCGCAGCTGCATAGGGCTGTTAAGTCTCTTTTGGCCGACTCGGTCGGCAGGGAGTTCCGCCTCCCGATGGTCTCCTTGGCGGACGCAGCTCCGCACGCGTCGAGGATATGCGATTCCGGGCGATGGAGCCGTGATTGGCGGCAGACTTTCGAACAGGAAGACCGCTGCGTCTATCCGGAAATCTGGGTACCGTATACGGCGAGAAAATGCACTATCGAGGCTGTTGAGCTTGAGACGACTCAGGAAAACGGCTTACGCCCTGATGTCATCCTGACGCTGAAAGATAGCCGAGGTAATCTCGGCAGGGTTGCGGTTGAAATCCGCGTGAAACACCAAAAGTCGCTGGAAGACGTAGTGAAGTTCAGCGAGATTGACCTGGATGTCATCGAGATCTACCTTGACGGAATAGATTTGACCTCCGAGGATTGCGAATCCCTACTCCAGAGGACCGTATTCGGTGACCTATCTTCGAGATGCCGGCGCGACAGGCGTCGCGAATGGCTTTGGACTGCTAGGGCCATATCGGCGCTGGAGAATTACCATCCCTATGTAGATCAATCCGGATTTTCTAAAAGCGAAAGGGCTCGGTTTCCATATATCGGCAGGCATGCCCACATTGCCGTGCTAAAGGCTACCACGAAGCAGGATTGGGGCCATCAGCCTCGCCCGGCTTGGGAAGATTTGACCATGCTGTGCGACATCGTTGACGAAATCGATAGGGAGGCCGAGGCCGAAGCTGAAGGATCGGAGTTCGATTCCTTCGGAACGATTGATCCGGATGCGGAATCGTCCGATATGGCTGACGGGCAGGAAGATCGAGCTGTTCAGCCAGATGAGACCGTGGCCGATGGGCCTGATGGCCCTACCTCTGGTAAATCGAAAGGGAAAGCTGACAGGAAACGATGGTGGCAGCGCAAACCCCTGAGCCGATTCCTGAGCAGATTTAAATAGCCGCGTTGCCCAACCGCCCAGTAAAACACACGGGGCGCCCCCAAAAGGTGCCTCGCAGTATCGCCAGTTGTTATTATTGTTTTTCATCCCACGCATCGCAAACTTACTGCGTTCCATATCATCCTTCTTCTTATTTCTGCCCGTCTACCTGTCAGGCGTGGCGTTACCTACGCCATGCCGCCACACAATTCTCACCTTTGTAGTGGTTTATCCACCGCACGATTAGACTCCCCTCATTATTCTCGCTTTCCTTGTTTCTGCAGCTGACACACGCGAAACCGCCTCTGTTCGGCAGCGGTGCAACGTCTCCACACTTCATTCAAATCCCAAGACAAATCTTCCTGTGCGTTATTTGTCTACCTGTTCGTCTATCTAGCCGCTATTGTTCTTACCGTTCGTTTTGAACCATCGCGGTGCGCAAACCTACGCTATATGCATATCGTCCTGCCGCTTTCACGACAAACGAATATCGCCCAGCCGACTATTCTTGACCTATCCGGTTGCCTGCCGCGCGACCCGATGCCTGATCAGCATCGGCAAGCGCCGAGCGCGGAGGACGTGGCTACTAAGGGCCTGAAAGAGTCCGCAAGTGCTCAAACATGGCGAAAGGGCGCAAAGGATGACGGGATCCATTTCGGATACCGAGTACCCAGATAGGATCGGTCTAGGCGGTTTTAAGCAGACTACGTCTCCTGCCGATGGTCGACGTCGGGAGGGAAAGGGTCTTTAGGGTTTCGAAATCCGAGTGCCGTATCGCCGCCTGGTCAAGGGACCGGACTTCATGGCCGAGCTGCCGCGGATCAAAAACGCTGATTACCCATACCACGATTCGCGGCAAGGCCTCCATGGGATAGGAGTCACATGTCCGCTAGCGGTTTGCAACTGAGGGATTATCAAGCGGAATGTATCGGCATAATCGACAATCTGGATAGCGGTGCCCATTTGGTGCAGATGGCGACCGGGTTGGGCAAGACCGTCACGTTTGCGAATATCCATCGCCACGGCCGCATGCTGATTCTGTCGCACAGGGACGAGCTGGTGGCGCAGCCGGTCAAATACTTTGATTGTCCCGTAGGCATCGAGAAGGCCGAGCGTCATTCGGACGGCGAGCCGGTCGTATCCGGCTCGGTCCAGACGCTGTCGCGCGGCACCCGTCTCCAGCGGAACTTTAAGCCGGGCGATTTCGACCTCATCGTGACCGACGAGGCTCATCACGCCCTGGCGCCCACGTACCAGAAGATTGTCGATTACCTGCAGCCCCGCCTTCACATCGGATTCACCGCGACCCCGAACCGTGGCGACGGTAGGGGATTGGATGATGTCTTCGAGGATATCGTCTTCCAGCGCGATCTACTATGGGGCATACGCCACGGCTACCTCTGCGATATAGACTGCATGCAGGTGGAGGTCGAGTGGTCGACCAAGGGCGTGAAGCGCGTGGCGGGAGACTTCCAGCTGAGCGCACTGAACGATGCCGTGAACCGCCCGAAATCGAACGCGCAGGTGGCCGAGGCCTACCGCCAGTTCCATCGAGGCCAGACCCTCATCTTCGCCTCGTCGGTTGATCATGCCTATGCGCTGGCCGACCTCATCGAGGGCGCCGTGGTCGTTGACGGCAAGACGCCGATGGACGAGCGCCGCCAGATTATCGCCGACTTCACCGACCGAAAGATACCCGTCATCATCAATTTCGGCGTGTTCACCGAGGGAACCGACATGCCCCTTATCGAGACGGTCCTGCTTGCGCGGCCGACCAGAAACTCGACCCTCTACACGCAGATGGTCGGGCGCGGCCTGCGCCTCTACGAGGATCCTGAAACGGGATACAAGAAGAAGGACCTGCTGCTGATAGACTGCGTGGGCGATTCGGATAGGAACGATATCTGCACGGCTCCGAGCCTGATCGGCATCGACCCGAGTGAGCTCGACGAAAACGAGCAAAGGGCCGTTCGCGGGACCTTGTCTGGCATGCGCGATCGTATCGAGGCGGCCGAGGACACCCCCGAGGGCTGGGTGCTATCCGTCCGCAAGATTGACCTCACCGCTTCCAGCCAGAACATCGCCTGGATTCGCCGCGCGGACGGCTCAAAGGTCATCCGCGGTGTCGGCTGGTCGGTCCGCATGCATGCCCCAGATATCCTCTACCATGTTGCGGTCGACTTCATCGGCAACCAAAAGACCGTCCGCGAATACGATGACGAGGCTACAGCCGAGGCCGCGGTGCGCCGTTGGCTCGATCACTATCCTGTTCCCTCTCGCGATAGATCCCTGTGGGACACCGAGGTTGTCAAAAAGTGGGGCGACAAGCCCGCCTCGAGCGCCCAGATTGGGCAGATAAAGCGCATGTTGGGCGATGATGCCGAGGGCATCGATATCGAACACCTCACGAAGCGCGAGGCGGCTGCGGTGCTGGACAACGCATTCGAGAAACAGGAGAAGGTCTTCGCCGACATGTACGGCCTGTGCCCCAAATGCGGCCAACCGTTGAAGCTCACCATGAACAGGAAATCTTTGGCTCTGTTAGACCAAAATTGACATATAGCTTTTTTCCGATTTAGGACGATAATGCCCGGGAGCAATTTGAATTTGCTCCCGGGCATTAGTCTATTTTGGAGGTTTGAATGCGGTCAAAACTGATAAAGCGCGCTCATCT
>DBFRZS010000009.1:0-2106 GCA_048501115.1 Collinsella aerofaciens
CGTCTACGCCCGCAACACCGTCACCAACGACGTGCTGTACAAGGAGGGCCTGGACCTTCTCGTCGTGCCCTCCGCCGAGCTCTCCCGCGGCCGCGGCGGCCCGCGCTGCATGAGCATGCCCTTCTGGCGCGAGGACCTCTAGGGTCTTCAAGGACCCGTACAGGTCATAATACATACATCTAGCTGCCATTAGATGTCTCCCATTGGGGCGGTGCGGGTTTTCGCACCGCCCCAATCTTGTATGAGGAACGTCAACACGATTGGATGACTGCTTTTGTAAGGAGCTTGGCCATGGACATCAAGACGATTGGCGTTGAGGAATGGCTCAACGTTTGGGAGAAGAGCGCCACGTGGGACATCGCCCAGTCGACGATCTCGTCGCTCACCATGGGCGAGCTGCGCGCGCTCGATGAACAGGACGGCGCCACGTTCTACGAGCGCCTGGACCGCGAGAAGATGAACTACGGCTGGATCGAGGGCTCGCCGGAGTTTAAGGCCGAGGTTGCCAAGCTGTATCGTCGGGAGGTCAATCCCGATCACATTCTGCAGACCAATGGCTGCACGGGCGCTAACCTCAACGCCATCATGGCTGTGGTCGAGCCCGGCGACCATGTTATCGCCGAGTGGCCCACCTACGCGCCGCTCTACGAGATTCCGCGCACGCTGGGCGCCGAGGTCGAGTATTGGGAGCTTCGCGAGGAACTCGGCTGGAAGCCCGATATCGAGGAACTCAAGCGCTTGGTGCGCCCCAACACCAGACTCATCTGCATAAACAACGCATCTAACCCCATCGGTACGGTGCTCGATGCCGATATGCTCGGCCAGATTGCCGAGATCGCCCGTTCGGTGGGCGCCTACGTGCTGTGCGACGAGGTGTATCTGCCGCTTGAGAACACTGAGTCCTTTATGTCGATGGTCGACGTGTACGAGAGGGCCATTGTCACCAACTCGTTGTCGAAGACCTATTCGACGCCTGCGGCCCGCGTGGGCTGGGTCGTGGCAGACGAAGAGATATCCAGCCGCATCCGCACCTATCGCGATTACACCATGATCTGCGGCGGCGTGTTCAACGATGCCCTGGCGACCTATGTGCTTGAGCACAAGGACAAGATCCTTGAGCGCAATCGCAAGATCGTGTTTGGCAACCGCGATATCGCGCAGGCTTGGATCGATACGCAGCACCGCGTTTCCTGGACGGCGCCGCAGGGCGTGTCCACCTCGTTTATCCAGCTTGATATTCCCGAGGACGACGAGGAGTTCTGCAAGCGCCTGCTGTCCGAGAGGGGAGTGCTGCTGGTACCCGGCAGCCGCTTTGAGCTTCCCTGCGGCGCACGCCTGGGCTACTGCGCGAGCGAGGACGTTCTGCGCGAGGGCCTGAGGCTTTTGGGCGAGGCACTGGCGGAGTTCGATCGCTAGGATTCCGATGATCTTCGAGGGCCTTATCCAAATTAGCCGAAGATAATCGAAAACGGACCCGTTTCCCTAGTGAAGCGGGTCCGTTTTTCTATACCGAGAAGTCAAGTTGTTACAAATGGAGCCGTAAAGCGAGTCGGTATCCGCTGGGCCTTATACTGAGTTTCCGGTGAACGGTATCAAGCGTCTGGTAAATGGTAATTTATTTACCAGAAATGAATAGGACAAACTTTTTTCTGAATAAAAATGAAAATGGTTGAGACACGGTATGAACCGCTAATTCTATTCATAGCTTTATTGGAAATATGCAATATGAGGGTGGTTTAGCAAAGTTTAGTTCCATTTGATTTTAGGATTGAAAACGCGTTTAAGCACGTAAATACGCTTTATTAAGATGAAGTGTGCCATGCGTGAAGTATATGTGTATGCCGTTCACCCCCTATAAAAAACCGTTCGGGGGCAAGGTGGAAGTATGAGCTGATTTTGGATATAAATATGTCGTCAGCAATAACGCCTCACACGGAGGGGCGCTAACGAATCGGCCCTGACAAGGGCCCGAAAGAAAGGTAGGAGGCCATGACGAAAGGTCTGCACGTGCCTTCCGAGATCGGCAAGCTCAGGAAGGTCTGCCTGCACCGTCCCGGCGACGAGCTCCTCAACCTGCCGCCCGACGAGCTCGAGCGACTCCTGTTC